>NZ_JSZM01000012.1:0-655813 GCF_000801965.1 Lysinibacillus sp. A1 | reverse complement strand
AATTTGTGTGCAGTTCAAAAAAAGAGTGCCTTTTTCTATCTTCCAGCGTCTGTCAAAGCTTTAAAAATGTAGGCTGAGCCATCCATTCACCTCTAACCACTTTCTATTATTATTCGTTTTTTTATAGACTTAATAGTTTAAATAGCCTATAATAATCCGTGTTATTATCAATAAACGAACATTAAGGTGGTTTTTATGGCTGAATATACGCAAATTTTCAAAGGAACAGCTTTTACTAGTAAATCTGCTACTGAAGTTCAGATTTTAAAAGATTATTTATTTTTCATTAATGCAGATGGCATGATTGAAAAAACAGTCTCTCCTGAACATGCTGATTACCAACAACTATTAACTACATACCAACACCATAAACATTTTCATCCATTAGATGAAGGTCAATATTTCTTACCAGGATTTGTCGACTTGCATGTACATGCACCACAATGGGCGCAATCTGGTACAGCTTTAGACATACCACTTTATGATTGGCTGAACACATATACCTTCCCTATCGAATCAAAATTTTCGGATTTAGTATTTGCTCAAGAAGTTTACGAAGATTTAGTGAGCACACTCCTTGCTAACGGCACTACAACATCCTTATATTTCGCGACGGTTCATAAAGAGGCTAGTATTCTTTTAGCAAAAATTTGTGCTGAAAAAGGGCAACGAGGATTAGTCGGAAAAGTGGTGATGGATGATCCTGAACAAAACCCTCATTTTTACCGAGATGCTACTACACAAACAGCTCTTGCTGATACAGAAGAATTCATTTTAGCTGTTAAGGATTTAGCAAAGACAACTAAGCAAGGTGTATATCCTGTTGTCACTCCTCGCTTCATTCCAAGTTGTACCGACAATGCTTTAAAGGGCTTAGGGGAATTAGCAGCAAAATACAATACACATATCCAATCTCACTGTAGCGAAAGCGACTGGGAACATGGCTACGTCAAGGAAAGATTCCAGAAAAATGATGCTGAGGCTCTCTATGATTTTGGTTTATTAGGTGAAAAATCTGTTATGGCCCATTGTAATTTCCTGAGCGATGATGATGCACGTCTATTTGCTGAGACAGGCACAGCTATCGGTCATTGCCCAATATCTAATGCCTATTTTGCAAATAGCGTTATTCCCATTGCCCGTTTCCATGCACTCGGCGTTGATATTGGATTAGGTTCAGATATATCAGGCGGATTTTCCCCTAGCCTTTTCGATAATGCAAGACAAGCTGTCATGTCTTCGAGAATGCTTGAGGATGGTGTTGATACAGCAATCACAGCCAATAAACGCGGTGTTCCAAATTCACGTATTACGATTAATGAAGCCTTTTATCTAACGACAGCTGGCGGCGGCGAAAGCTTAAGCCTTCCAATTGGTCGGTTACAGGAAAACTATACATGGGATGTACAAATCATTGATACAAAGACACATTCTGCAAAGCTTCCGATTTTCGATAGCCAAGAAGCATTACACGATATTTTCCAAAAAATGATGTATCTTGTCCGCCCTGAAAATATCCGTGAGGTTTGGGTCCAAGGGAATAAAGTTCATTCAAGGGACTAATGGTTCACCAACTGTCTTTTAAAAATTTATCAATACGAGGTGCACATTTTCGTGGAAACGCAACAAAGTAAACTAACTAAAACAACGAGAAAAACAACCAAATTAACCGTACTACCAGATGAAAAAGTTTCAATTGGTCAATCAGCGTTACTAGGTTTACAGCATGTCATGGCAATGGACGTTTACGTTGTCCCATTTTTAATCGCCATGCTAATTGGCTTACAAACTGGTCAAGCCAGTGCATTAATCCAATCAACCTTTATTGCTGCAGGGCTTGCAACTATAATTCAAACACATTTCTGCATGAAATTACCAATGGCACAGGGCCCTTCCTATGTCCCGCTAGGAGCCATCGTTGGTATTTACGCAGCCAGTGGCAGTGGGGATTTAGGTTGGAGCACAATATTAGGCGCAAGCTTAGTTGGTGCCATTTTAGTAATTATTTTAGGCTACACAGGTATCTTCAATAAAATTGTACAAACATTTATTCCGCCAATTGTAGGGGGAACAATCATTTTTGTTGTTGGTCTATCGTTAATGCCTGTCGGTTTAAGCGATAATATTTTTAATGGAGCAGGTGCATCCATTCAACAAAATATTTATTTAGCGTTGATTTCAGCAGTAGTCCTAATGATTTGTGTGATGTTAGGTACAGTCTTCCATCAAAAGGGGCGCCTATTCCGTATTGGCTCCGTTATTATTGCTTTAATAGTCGGTAGTATTGCTGCAAATATAATGGGCGTTTTAGATCTATCAGCTGTATCACAAGCAAAATGGTTTAGTATGCCTCAAATTCCATTCGCTGATTTCAGCTTTAGCTTTAATATTTCTGCTATTATGACAATGGTCATTATATATATTGTCTTAATGGCGGAAACAACTGGAACATGGTTTGCTATTAGTAATGTCATCGACAAACCTTTAACGGATAAGCAAATTAATCGAGGTGTTGTCGGTGAAGGGATCGGCTGTTTTATTGCTTCATTACTAGGTTCTACACCAGTAACTGGTTACTCCACAAATGCAGGGGTAATTTCCATTACAGGAATTGCTAGTCGTCGCGTATTTATCGCTGCGGGTATTTGGTTCATTGTTTTTGGCTTCTCTGGTAAATTAGCCGCTCTCATTTCAGCCATTCCCTCGGCTGTCATTGGAGGAGTATTTGTCATTGTATGCGGCATCATTGCTATTAGTGGTTTACAGGTCATGAAAAATGAACATATTGGCGAAAAGGAAATGTATGTAATTGCTATTCCAGTCATTTTAACGTTAGCACTGACATTATTGCCAGATGATTTCTTGTATTCATTACCGACAACTGTTCAATATTTATTCGGTTCACCTATTGCCACAGCTGCACTTGTAGCCATTATCCTCAATAAAATATTACCACGCTCAAAATAATTAACAATTTCATGCACAACCCACTTTCACAATAAGTGAGGGAGGGTTGTGCTTTTTTAATTTTTCAAATATTTCTGTTTCATTTTCTAGCAATCTGTTATACTTGAGCAAAAAAGTAGGGATTAGTATGGTATATGATGTCATTATAGTTGGGGCAGGCTCTATGGGGATGGCGGCAGGTTATTATTTAGCGAAGGCAGGCAAAAATGTTTTAATGCTGGATTCTTTTAATCCCCCACATGAGGAAGGTAGCCATCATGGAGAGACACGAATTATTCGATTTGCCTATGGAGAGGGAGCTAGCTATGTACCTTTCGTGAAAAGAGCTGGGGAGCTGTGGCAGGAGCTCGAATCTTTAGCAGATGAAAACTTATTTTTACAAACTGGGGTAGTAAATATCGGAGAACCAACCTGCAGTTTTATTCAAAATGTAAAAGCCAGTGCAACACTTCATGAATTAGCACTCGAACACTATTCAGCAGCTGAAGCGATGAACAAGTGGTCTGGATTATCTTTACCAGCTAATTTGGTGGCATGCTTGGAGCCGACAGCCGGTGTCCTTCGAGTTGAAGCATGTATTCGAGCCTATAAAAAGCTAGCTTTGGAAGCTGGGGCACGCTTACAAACAAATGAAAAAGTTGTTAGCATCCAAGCTGGAGAAATGGTGCAAGTGCAAACGGCCAATCAAGTCTATGAAACAAAGCAATTAATTGTCACTGCTGGGGCATGGGCAACTGAGCTACTGCAAACGTTGGACATCTCCCTTCCTGTTACACCAACGCGAAAAACCTTTGCATGGTTCGAAGCGGATGAAGAGCTTTATAGTGAAGGGGTCTTTCCAGCCTATTGCTTTGAATTTGCCGACTCCTCATACTATGGCTTCCCTAGCATTGATGGTGCAGGACTAAAGCTAGGTCGACATGATGGTGGCGAAGAAATAAATCCAAATAGGCCTCTTCATCCATTCGATGACAAGGATCGTGCAGATTTACAACATTTTATTCAGCAATTTATGCCTCGGCATGGCGCATTAAAATACGGGAAAACGTGCAAATATTCCATGACGCCAGATGAAGACTTCATCATTGATTTCCTACCTACTCATCAAAATATTATAATCGCGGCAGGTTTTTCAGGTCATGGCTTTAAATTTAGCAGTGCCGTTGGAGAAGCTCTCGCAGAATTAACGTTATATGGTGAATGTCAGCAGGATCTAACACGCTTCCACCTTAGTCGATTCCTTTAATTTGGGATACATGTGGGAAACGGCATTAATTGGATGCTTCATCATAAAAGCAGATAGGAATGTAAGGCGGCAATTTAATCTTGGAGATAAGCGACGTTACTTTAGTTCATTCTACATCAATCAACTATTTCATTTTTATAGACTAAAAAGAACCCCAAATTATAGTAACTTAATGAGTCACTATAATTTGGGGTTCATCCATATAGAAAATCTTACGCTTCAATAAGTGCTAAAAAATCCTGCCAATGATGCAATCTTGGTAACTCAACATGCTGATTATAGGATTGATTTTTTAAAACTACTTTTGTCTGTATATTTTGAAGTGTCTCCAGCACTGCTGGTTTATCATCTACATAAACATCTAAAGCAAGATCTTTTATAATCGCTACCTTCTCTGCATCTTGCATACCACAGAAAAAATGGCCCTCTTTTATCGGAAATCCTTGTGCACCCATCCATTCTTTTGTTTGCGCACAAAATTGCTTCGGACGAGAGGTAATGTAGTAAATATCATGGCCATGATCTGCTAAAGCTTGCAGCATTGTTAATGACCCTTCAAAAGAAGGACAGTTCGTAAAATAAATTTCCTCTAATGAACTGTTCCACATCGCTGCTCCCTCTTCATCTGATAAGCCAAATGGCTCATGAATTTCAACTCGTTTTAGCGTATGAAAAATATCAATTGGAATATCTTTCTCCATTTTTTTATTGTAAATGGCAAAGGCATGTGCCCGTAAATCTATTAGTGTATCATCAATGTCAAAACCAAATTTCATTAGGTGTTACTTCCTTTCATGATGCTCTATTGACAAAATGAGTAGAAAAAGTTTGTTCCCTCTCTATTTGTATTGCTAAAACATCCTCAATAGCTTGCTTTCGCATATGCTGAAAATCTTGTACATTAAAATGAGTTAATGATCCCTTATCTAATAGAGATGCCAAACAATCAGCATCTTTTAACGCACTGTTTAGGCCAAATGCTCCGGTCGGTGTCATCGTATGAACCGCATCGCCTAATAGCACAAGACCTTGCGTTCCCCAACAGTTACAGTGACAGCTGAAAACATCTAACAGCACAAAATCTTTCCAAGACTGAATATGTTCCTTTACTGGCTCAGATAATGCAGGAAATTGCATCGTAAGCTGTTGGATAAAAGGGGTAAACGATTGTTTTCGGAGCTGTGGATAGCTCCCCTGTTCAATATTCCACCCAATTTGAATAAAGCCACCAACTTGCGTGAACAATGATAGTTGCTTATCTCCGATTAATGCCATTTTAATAGAGGGCTCCCAGTCTGAAGGAGCTGGGATTTTAGCCCATAATAAGTCAAAGCCATGTTTTTGTTTTTGAACATCAATATGTGCTGCCTTACGAATCGTAGAGTATCGTCCATCAGCACCTATTATTAGTTGGCTATTGATCTTTATGGTTGTTCCATCTTTTATGGCGATTACGCCTTTATAATTACCTGATGCGTCCTGGATGAGCTCCGTTACCTTTGTATGTAGCAGGCAAGTAAAGTGAGAAAATAGCAGCGTTTTTTGTAAAATTCCTTTTAATAGATTTGCTTGAGGAACATGAATTCCTAGATGCCCAACAGAGTCATTAGGAAAAATTGTTTTAAAGGCATTACCATCTGCATAATATTCTAGCTTTTCCATACGTAATAAGCCGAGCGACTCGACTGCTTCGAAAAGTTGATGACTTTTTAAAACAGCCTCGCCTTCTTCATTTAAATGTTCGCCACGAAAAGACTTACCTAGGGCCGCATTTTGCTCTAGTAGAATGACCGATAGCCCTTTTTTGACTAGTAAATAAGATAAAAGTGCACCTGCTGGTCCAGCCCCTACTATACAAACATCCGCTTCATAGTTCAATTTCCTTCACCTTGCTTTGGATAAGCGATAATACGTAAATCCTCGCCTACCTTATCAAATGAGGCAAATTCAATATCCCATGCCTCATTCATGAAAGAGGGGTTATAGCCCGCAAATGGCGTTAAGGATAAATTTCCTCCTAAAACCTTTGGCGCTATATAAATTACATACTTATCAATGGCACCTTGCTGTAAAAATGAAGCATTCACTTTACTACCACCCTCTAGCAAAATATCTGTAATGCCGTGTTCATAAAGTCTTGCAAGCATTTCATCAATATTTAGCCCATGTTCGTTCTTCTCAATAGATAAAACTGTGAGGCCTTTATTGGTAAATAAATCGACCTTTTCTTGGCTTACCTCATTGCTACAAACAAGAATTGTTGGGGCTTCTTCCGAATTGATCACATTCGCATCAAGCGGTGTACGTAATAAACTATCCATAATGATGCGTGTTGGGTTTTTCCCATAGCCATCACTTAATCTTGTTGTTAAAGATGGATTGTCAGCGATGACTGTACCAACACCAACTAGAATGCCATCTACCTCATGGCGAATATGGTGGACATCCTCACGTGCAGCATCACCCGTTACCCATTTAGAGTGCCCTGTATGCGTAGCAATTTTCCCATCTACAGTCATAGCAAATTTTGAAATAACAAACGGTCTTTTAGTAAGCATGTTATGGATAAAGCGTTCATTTAAACGGCGTGCTTGTTGCTCCAAAACACCGACCTCCACTGCTATACCTGCATCGCGTAGCAGTTGAATGCCACGACCTGCAACAGTAGGATTAGGATCTTGCATGGCAACCACCACTCGACTAACGCCAGATTCCTTCACTAAATTCGCACAAGGAGGCGTTTTACCAAAATGTGAACAAGGTTCAAGCGTGACATATAGTGTAGCATTCTTTGCATGTTCGCCAGCCATACGAAAAGCATGAACTTCTGCATGTGGTTCGCCTGCTTTTCTGTGTAAACCAGTACCTACAATAATGTCATTTTTGACAATTACCGCCCCGACAAGTGGATTAGGGTTTGTATTACCTTTTGCACTAGCTGCTAGGTCTAGAGCTAGTTGCATGTATTTTTCGTCTTTATTAGTCATGGTCGCCACCTCCACTTATTGTTTTTCTCGTAAATGTCCAGATTTCTCAACCTTCGTTTCCAAATAAAAACGATTCGTTTCCGTTAAGCCACCCCATAAAGGAACATGCCCTTCTGCCGCTAAGCCTCGAGCCTGTAAAGCAGCCAATTTTTTAGGATTATTTGTAATAAGTGTCACAGGCTTTGAACGTAGAGTAGCTAAAACTGCGAGTGCTTCTTCATATGAACGTGTATCGTCAGGGAAGCCAAGTGCATGGTTTGCCTCTACTGTATCTAGCCCTTCTTCTTGTAATAAATAAGCGAGTGATTTAGAGAATAGTCCGATGCCTCGCCCTTCATGATCAGCTAAATAAAAAATAGCTCCACAGCCGTGCTCTACAATCATTTTCATAGATTCATGCAATTGATAGCCACAATCACAGCGCTGACTGCCAAATATGTCACCAGTGTGACAAATACTATGCATGCGGATTAAAGCATCTTCTGAATGGGTAAAATCACCATATACAAGAACTGATGATTGCTGTAAAAAAGCCAAATTGGCTGCAGCTAAGCCATCAATGATTTCTTCTTTTGATACATTCACATCTACTGTAAGCCAGTTATACCACTGAAATGTAGCAGAAAAGTCACCTTGTTGAACGGGCAAATTCACAGGACCAACTAGGCAAATATTTTCTGTATTCGTGTGCTTTATAACTGTCATTTTATCTTTCACTATGTCCATAATTTTAGTAGTAATTGTCATATTAATCTCCAACCTTCTATAGGAAACAGTTGGTTAAAAACACCAACTGAGCACATGTATTTTCACAACACTTACATAACGTAACTTAGTTTATAATAATAACTAAAAAGTGTCAAACAACGGCTACTATCCTATGATTTTTAATAGTATATACAAAAATTTTAGCATTACTTTTTCATCATATACTACTAGCTTATGGAGATGCTATTTTTTCTGTGCAGGCTAGTCTATAATAAGCTGTGGTACCTGTAATGACGAAAGGAAGTTTAAAATGAACTTAGAAAAAACTGTGCAACTGAAGCAGCCAAAATATCAACAAATCGCTATCGACCTTGCCTCCAAGATCGTAGAAAGAAAATACCGCATCGGCGATAAAATATATGCTAGATCTTCTCTTGCAAGTCAATATAATGTGTCTGCTGAGACTGCGAGAAGAGCAATCGCTGTTTTACAAGACTTAGAAATTGTAGAGGCTTCGAAAGGTAGCGGTGTAATTATTAAGTCGTATGAAAAAGCAGCGCATTTTGTCCGACAATTTCATGACGTTCAATCCATTCATGAAATACAAAATGAACTTCTGACAAGTATTCAAAAGCAACAGCATGAATTAATAAATTTACAAGACAAGGCAAAGCAGCTAATTAGTCGTACGGAGCATTTCCGTTCAGTAAATCCATTTATCCCTTATCAATTAGAAATGACTGCTGAAAGCCCAGGCATTCATCAAACTGTACAAGCCTTAAATTTTTGGCAAAATACATCAAGTACCATCGTCGGTATTCGTCGTGGTAATGAATTATTACTATCACCTGGTCCTTATGTATCATTCGAAGAAGGTGACATTATTTATTTTGTTGGAAATGATGAAAGCTTCGCTAGAGTACAAAGCTTTTTATACCCAAATTAAAAACCGTTTAAGCGCTGATATCACAGCGTTTAAGCGGTTTTTTTCTTATTGGTCGGTTTGACAAAAGTAACAACCCTTTGTTACAGTAAGGTTGTTACTTGTTTATTTTTGGGTATCACTATCCTCAAATAGTAATAATCTACGAAAGGAGTGCTTCTATGGAAAAATTAAAAGTAGAACACGTATCAAAAGTGTTTGGCAAACATATTCCCCAAGCACTAGAACTCGTCAAGCAACAAAAAAGTAAGACTGATATCTTAAAAGAAACAGGTGCAACTGTTGGTGTATACGATGCAAGCTTTACAGTGAATGAAGGAGAAATCTTCGTTATCATGGGATTGTCAGGAAGCGGTAAATCAACATTAATACGGCTCTTAAACCGCCTTATTGAACCAACGAGCGGAAATATATATATCGATGGTGAAAATATTTCTAAAATGGGTAAAGAAAGTTTACGGACTGTAAGAAGAAACAAAATGAGCATGGTTTTCCAAAACTTCGGTTTATTCCCTCATCGTACATTACTTCAAAACACCGAATACGGCCTTGAAATCCGAGGCATTTCAAAGGAAGAACGCCAAGCAAAAGCAGAGCAAGCTCTTGAAAATGCTGGATTACTCGCTTATAAAGATCAATACCCAAGTCAATTATCAGGTGGTATGCAGCAACGTGTTGGATTAGCGCGTGCTCTTGCCAATGATCCTGAAATTTTATTAATGGATGAAGCTTTTTCAGCATTAGACCCATTAATTCGTAAAGAAATGCAAGATGAGCTACTCGATCTGCAACAAAAGGTCAAAAAAACAATTTTATTTATCACTCATGATCTGAATGAAGCATTACGCATAGGGGATCGAATCGCTATTATGAAGGATGGCTCTATCATTCAGATTGGTACGGGAGAAGAAATATTAACCAACCCAGCGAATGATTATGTCAAAACATTCGTGGAAGATGTGGACCGCTCTAAAGTATTGACAGCTGAAAATGTTATGGTGCGACCTGTTTATGTCAACGTAGATTTAGACGGCCCTAAAGTAGCACTAAAACGTATGCGACAAGAAGCTGTTAGTTTATTAATGGCTGTCGACAAAAACCGACATTTAAAAGGCTTTATTACAGCAGACGATGCATTAGCTTCAGCTAAGAAGCAAGAGCAAACTGTCCATTCCATTGTGCAATCAGAGGTGTTAACAGTTCCACCAGACATGCTATTACAGGATATATTAGGGATGATTTATAATTCACCTACTCCTATTGCCGTCGTAAAAGATGGTCGCTTGCTTGGTGTGCTGATTAGAGGCGTTGTCATCCAAGCACTTTCAACGAGTGACGAGGAGGCTGATGTACATGAATAATTTTTTAGATAATATTCCAACAATACCACTAGCTCCATGGGTAGAATCAGCTATGGACTGGTTGACGAGTAATTTTTCAGCGTTCTTTAACTCGATTCAGCAATTTGGAAAACTACTCATGAATCAGGTCACTGATTTGTTAAATAGTATCCCAGCCATTATTTTAATATTACTTGTCGTTGTTTTTGCCTTTTATGCAACTGGTAAAAAATTCGGGCTTGCCTCATTTTCATTAATTGGCTTGTTGTTTATTTATAATCAAGGTCTTTGGACAAATCTGATGGAAACAACCACGCTCGTCATCTTTTCAAGTATTATTTCCATCATCATCGGTATTCCACTGGGGATTCTAATGTCGAAGTCTACTATCGCTGAAAGTATTATTAAACCAATACTCGATTTCATGCAAACAATGCCTGGCTTTGTCTACCTCATCCCCGCCGTTGCCTTTTTCGGCATAGGAATTGTACCTGGTGTCTTCGCATCCGTTATCTTTGCTCTGCCACCAACTGTACGTATGACTAATCTTGGTATCCGTCAGGTACCTAAAGAATTAGTGGAAGCCGCAGACTCTTATGGTAGTACAGCTAGTCAAAAATTATTTAAAGTAGAAATCCCACTTGCTAAATCAACGATTATGGCAGGTATTAACCAAACTGTAATGCTGTCCCTTTCTATGGTAGTAATCGCCTCGATGATTGGTGCTCCAGGTTTAGGACGTGAAGTCTTAACAGCCCTACAACGTACACAGGTTGGGAATGGTTTCGTTGCAGGTTTAGGTTTAGTTATTTTTGCCATTATAATTGACCGTTTAACACAAAGCTTTAATAAAAAGAAAGCCTTATAAAATTAGTTTATTTTCTTGCCATGAAGGCAGTTTAATAGATAGACATGATGTATAGAAAGGGAGATTAGATGAAACTGAAAACACTATCGAAATTAGGAATGGCTTTAGGTTTAGGCTTCATGCTCGCTGCATGTAGCGGAGGAGACTCTGGTTCTGGAAAAAATAGTGATTCTAAGGAGGTAAACTTAGCCTATGTAGAGTGGGATACTGAAATCGCCTCTACGAATGTAGTGGGGCAAGTCCTTGAAGATTTAGGCTATGATGTGACATTAACTCCTTTGGATAATGCCATTATGTGGGAAGCAGTTTCTAAAGGCGAGGCAGACGGTATGGTCGCTGCATGGTTACCACATACACATGAATCACAATATGAAAAATATAAAGATAAATTAGATGAGCTTGGCGAAAACCTTGCTGGCGCTAAAATCGGCTTAGTTGTACCAAGCTATATGAAAGTAAACTCTATTGAAGATTTAACAGATGAGGCTGATCGTACAATTACTGGTATTGAGCCTGGCGCTGGTATAACAGCCGCAACAGAGAAAGCACTAGATGAATATGATAGTTTAGCAGATTGGAATTTTGTTACGTCTTCGTCTGGTGCAATGACTACTTCTTTAGCTAAAGCTTTGAAAGAAAAAGAAGAAATTATTGTTACTGGTTGGTCACCACACTGGAAATTTGCTAAATATGATCTTAAATATTTAGAAGATCCAAAAGGTGTATACGGTGGCGAAGAAACAATCAATACTTTTGTTCGTAAAGGTTTAAAAGAGGATTCACCTGAAGTGTATTCCGTATTAGATAACTTTCACTGGACAGCTGAAGATTTAGAAAGCGTTATGCTAGAAGTAATGGATGGTAAGGATCCAAAAGACGCTGCTAAAGAATGGATTGAAGCAAATCCAGAAAAAGTAGCTGAATGGACAAAAGATGTAAAAAAATAATGTAAAAAAATGCACTTCCTTTTTTCAACTGGAAGTGCATTTTTTATAGTCTTCTTTTATGACAATATTTTCAACATGACGGCTGCTCCTAAAACTAGCACTATACAAACAACTCTTCTCCAATCCTTTGATTCATTAAAGAAGAACATTCCTAGCAAGGCTCCTCCAGCCGCACCAATTCCAGTCCAAATTGCATAAGCAGTGCCCATTGGTAAGGTTTCCATAGCATACGCAAGACCTGCAAAGCTTAATGTAAATGCAAATATCAATAATCCCAAGTTTTTTTTATTCTTTTCGTTATTATATTTACTAATCATATAAACACCCATCATCTCACATAGGCCTGCAATTATTAATGCCATCCATGCCATTATTCAGTCACCTCTTTTTCCTTCGGCTCTCCTGTCACAAGCTTTAAGCCCACAACCCCTGCCAATAAAACAACAATACATAGTATTTTTGCTAGCTTCCATGGCTCTCCAAACAGCAAGCTATCAGCGCATACTGTGCCAGCTGTCCCTAAGCCTACAAAAATCGCATATACCGTACCAACTGGTAAGTGCTCTCCCGCTTTAATAAGCAAATAAAAACTAACATAGATTGCAATTGCAGTGCCTATCCATTCCCATACAGTTGAAGCATGCTTTAAACCAATGACCCAGCCTACTTCAAAGCAAGCAGCGATAATGACACTTAACCAATGCTTATTCATAAAAAATCCCTCCATTTTATAGGACACGATGAATGACTACCTTGATGACTATCCTTTCTCAGCTTTCGCCAAATTACCTGATTTTAGCCAAACAAAAAAGCCTAGAAGAAACTGTCCATCGACAGTATCTCCCAGGCTTTTATCCCTCCGTGTCACAAAAAAATTGTGGTTTTCTCTCGGACCAGACTAGCATCGGCTACGGAACCCTAGAAAACTTTACAATATTTTATTAACCTTAGTATAGCAAACTATTTAATAATTTTCCACTGGGACATAGCCGACTTTTTCTACTAATGCTTGACCTTCATCGGTAAGTATCCAATCCATTAGCTTTTCAACATTTTCATTTTCTGCCCCTACAGTGACTGCATAAAATTCGGATACTAAAGGATATGTTCCATTTCGAATATTCTCTTTAGTTGGAGCTACTCCATCAATAGATAGTAATTTGATTTTTTTATTTTGAACCATTTCTGTCGAATAATATCTAAACGTATAGCCCATCGCATTTTTATAATTTCGATATTGTGATACTTCATGGATAATGCCACCCATTCCTGAGGCAATATTTTCAGAAGGTGCTTTCATAATCGGCATGTTGCCCATTAATTTTTCTAGTGCCGTTTGACTTCCACTATCCGCTGGACGCTGGAAAGCACGGATGGCTTCATCATCACCGCCTACATCACGCCAATTGGTTATTTCACCAGTATATATTTTCTTCACCTGTTCCAATGTTACATTATCTACACTGTTTTTATGATGGACAAAAAAAACAAATGCCTCTCGCCCTATTGGTGTCATATCAAACGTCAGTCCTTCTTTTTCTGCTTGCCATTCTTGCGAGGCAGAAGGTGCTGCCACAAAAATAAGATCCACATTTCCCGCTATTAAATTTTGATAGGCTTCTGGCGTACGGCTCACTTGGACCCTACTGTTATATGGCTGGTAGTCTCCTTCAGGATAAGTAGCCTCTACAAAAGCTGCATATAAAGGATACATAGCCGTGGCTCCATCTAAACGCGGTAATAACTCTGTCAATTGTAAGGAGGCTTTTTCGTCAGGCTTTACTACTTGATTGCCCCGCGTAAATGGTTGATAGGCAGATACATCAATTTCTGCATCTACCGTGGGAATACTCAGCTTATAATAATGTTGAATAGGAGGTATTAAAGCAATTACTATTGCTACACCTAATACACTCATTAACCATCTCCTTTTCTTTTTTGTATGTATCCAATTAAATATTCCACCAACAAACAACACAAATAAACAAACGGGAACTGTATAAACTAGTGGTAGAAAGTGTATATGACCATTCAGAATGACAATAAGTGCTACCATTACTGTCACTACTGATAAACCAATCATAATGCTCACGATTTGTAAAAATTTAATCAAGACGCAACCCTCCAGTGTAATTTTACACTTTCAAATTAATCGTACTAGAAAAAGCAGGCATTCGCAACATTATATTCTGAAAATTATGTTAAGATTAAATTTATCTTGATTCGACATCTGTTTGAAACAAGATCATGCCTATGGTGATGGAAAAATTGCCAAGGCGTAACTGGATGATTAGGAGGAATGTACATATGGCAATAGAAAAAGTACGCAGCCATTTAGCCCAATGGCATGTGGAACACAAAATACAAGAGTTAGAGGAGAGCTCTGCAACTGTTGAATTAGCAGCTCAGGCACTTGGCTGTGAGCCTGCCCGCATAGCAAAATCTTTATCCTTTCTTGTCAATGATGGCGCTATATTAATTGTGGCAGCCGGTGATGCAAAAATCGATAATGCCAAATATAAAGCAGTGTTTGGGACAAAAGCAAAGATGCTAGGCAAAGATGATGTGGAAGCTATGATTGGTCATGATGTCGGTGGAGTGTGTCCCTTTGGCGTGAATGAAGGTGTTGTTATTTATTTAGATGAATCCCTTAAACGGTTTACAACGGTTTTTCCTGCATGTGGCAGTAGTAATTCCGCGATAGAGGTTACTATTTCTGAGCTTGAAACCTATACGCCCTATGAAGAATGGATTGATGTCTGTAAGGGCTGGCATGATTAGACGAACAAAAATCGGTGAAACTTTTCAACAGTCTCACCGATTTTTGTTCGTTATTTCTCCTATTCTCTTTCATCATTGAAAAAAATCATAGAGCTTTTATGATTGCTTTGTCACATTCTTTTTACCATATGTCATATAGCGCCAAAGCTTTTCAAATGGACCAATGGAAAAGAATTTGAACCAAATCATGCTAAAGATAATTTGGATGATAAAAATAATGCTTGCGATTACGACAATATCTGATGGTGAAACGACTTCTAAGCCCATAATCGAGATGATGGCCATACCAATAAAGCTTTGGGCTAAATAGTTGGTAAATGCCATTTGTCCCACACGTCCAATTGGCTGAAAAATTTTCGCTATTTGACGATTCTCTAGGATAGTAAATAAACAAGCTAAATAAAAATATGTTGTCGGAACTACTCCTAAACCAATAATAGATTGTAACTGTTGGTCATCAGCTTGTGAGGCAAACCATATCCATAGTGAAAAACCAATAAAGAACGGGCCTGTAACAAGAAGCAGCCATTTTATTTGTTGGATATGAGCGCCAATATGACCAATCCAACCAGCTTTCGCTACTAAGAACCCACTTAAAAACATAATAAATATAGCGATAGCATCATTCCCTAAAAGACCTAAAATAGTGGCCATTATCGAACTAGTTGGTATATACATTTGACCTAATATAGCAAGAATATGAAGTGTAATGATTGTAAAAAGCCATTTACAAATTGTTGGAATTTTCGCAGAGTAAAATGGTAGCAATAAAAAACCAATAACTGCATAGATAGCTAAGATTGAACCCCAAAACAGGAAAATGTGAATGATACCAATAATCAATAGTGCAACTAAACGTCTGGCAAATCGTCGTTTCGGTTTATCCCCACGAGCTTCAGCCCGAGATGCAAAAATATAAAAACCAACACCAAAAAGGAATGAAAAGATTGAAAAGAATTTCTTTTCAATAAAGATATCAATAAGTGAATCGATCACTCCATTGATGCCACTATAATCAGGCATAGGGCCGCCCTCTATTATGACCTGATAGGCGCCTACATTAATAAATAAAATACCAAATAACGCTAACCCTCGAATAATGTCCAAGGAAAGAATTCGTTCTTTTTGTGTAACGGATGGATTCATGTTCAAATAACTCCTTATCTTTTATGCTATAGCTAAGCATAACTCTTCATCCTTACAACTATTTTTTTTTAAGCTTACAGGAACCTTACAAATCAAAAGATTAACTTTATAGTTTTTTATCCGATTCTCCCGAAAAAAATAACATACTTTATAGTAAGAACATAGTAGAAAAGAGGTTTCTCCGATGAAAAGAAATCGCAAATTTGGTTTCTGTTATCCGGGCTATCGATACTGTGGACCTGGTTGCTCGGGACCAGGACAGCCCACAAATGCTGTGGATAGTTGCTGTAAACAACATGATGAATGTTATGATCGTTACGGTAGCATAAGATATTGTGATGAACTATTTCAGAAATGCCTCAGACCTCACATGCAGGCACCCAATAAGATGGCGAGAGATGCAAGACTATTCAATCGGGTATTCGAACTACGTAATCGATTCTTTTAACAATGAAGCTCACGTTCTGTTGAAAACAGCGTGGGCTACTTTTTTGTATAAATCGCATATTTCTGTGGACCCGTAAAGCCAAGCTTTGCCCCTAAATAAATGGATGCTGTATTGGAGATATCACAATCCCAGCATGGCTTTAGCTCATTGGCCAAACAATGATTGATAAATGTTGTTGCGATCAAACTAGCCAATCCCTGACCTCTATACTTCGAATCTGTCATAATATCAATTTCCGCATAGTCATTTGATTTAAAAATAGAGACGGCTTCACTGACGATTTGCTCCTTATGTATGAGACAAAAGCCAAAACCATTTGTCAGGAAATTAGCCGTAGAATCCCAATATTCATCATAGTAAGCAGATGTAAACTCCATTGCGTTATTTATATGATGTTGAGTAATTGGCATGACCTCAAAATTGGATACTTCTTGCTTGTCCGTCCCACCATATAAGCTTTTATCAAATGTAAAGGTATAGCGTTCTAATTTTCTAAGCTGCCCATTTAAAAGTTGTTCAATTTTAGTATTCCATTGCTCTGAATAAGAAAATAAGGTAAAGCGTTTCCCTTTCTCTACAGATTGCTCGAGGCAAATGGCAAGCTGACGGTCAATCTCAGTTGTGGTTGAATCACCATATACAAAATGAATTCCTGATTTTGTGTGTATTAGGAGCGTTTGAAAAGTTGCTGTATCTGCATAGACTGTCCCTTCTATTAATTGATCAAGAATACTATAAACAAATGTTGGAGCCTTTAGAATGTATTGTTTAATAATTGGATAATGATTCGCTGTAACTTTTATCAAGACGTTTCCCCCTTTTATTGGCATTAAGTACCTTATATTTTATAATAATATATAGATCTAGTTGAAGGGACTGAATGATGCACAGATAGCAATATTTTTCATCCAACATCATTAAAATCTTGGAGGTAAAAGTATTGATTGAATGTATGGACACGGAAAGATTATTATTAAGAAAAGTGGCTAGTGCTGATGCTAAAAGTTTATGGGGTATTTGGTCAGATCCTGCTGTGACCAAATTTATGAATATCTCAAGCTTTACACACGAAGAACAGGCGCTAGAAATGATTGACTTACTCAATCATTTAGCTAATGAACATAGGGCCATTCGCTATTCGATCATTAAAAAGATAGGCAATTGTATCATTGGCTCCTGCGGATTTAATAACATAGATTTCGATAAAGCTACCGCAGAAATTGGCTATGACTTGGCGAAGACTCATTGGGGTAAGGGCTACGCCACAGAAGCTATTATCGCTTTAATCCATGTTGCTTTTACACATTTGGAGATCACGACAATTGTAGCAAAGGTCGATGCCGCGAATAGTAATTCCATCAAAGTCTTACAGAAATTGAATTTTATTTTACAGGGCTATGATAGCACTGAAGAACATTTACAAGTATACACACTATGTAAAGGGTAATATAAAAAGCTAAGAATGGTTAGATAACCAGTCTTAGCTTTTTGCTTAGTGATACATGCCGTGATTAATTTTCCCCGTCAGCTTTTCTATTTGTACCTCGAATAACTCTATTTTAGGCATAATTGGATAGCCCTCTTTTTCAAATGTCCATTCAGGATTACCATACTTCTCTAAAAGCGCATCAAAGAACCATTCCTTCCTTGACTCCTCTTCAATTCTTACAACTTGTCCAAATAGCACTACACTTTGGTAGACAAGTGCAGATTGACAAGCGTATTTTTTCCCTGGGTGTAAATCGCCCATTTCACTTACTTCTATACTGATTTTCGGGTTTTGTTTAATATTGGACCAAAAATGGCTTTCTCGGATATTACCGATATGCAAATAAAGTTTATCATTTCCCTCATACACATAAACAAATGGAATCACATAAGGGAATCCTTCCTCATCAACCGTCGCAACATGCGCTACTTTCCCCATCTTTAAAAATCGCTGTGCTTCATCATTAGAAATTTCTACCCGTTTGTTTTGAATCATACCTCTTATCATACTTTAACCCCCTCATCAAAATATGGAACGATTAAAATAAAATCGTTTAGTCTAAAACATATATATATTTCACATCTTTATGATACCTAAAAAAAGGATATTTTTTCTTTCGATAATAAGTAAAGCCAAGAATGCATTTGTTTAGCATTCTTGGCTTTATTTTATCGTTATTTAATTGGAATCCAAATTTCTGAGTATGAATCAGGACTATATGCATCTTCCTCAGGGTACACCTCAAGCTCCGCTGTTCCTGCTGGCTCATATGGATTGGATGGGAACCATTCAGAATATATTTGTTTCCACGTATTTTGCATAGCATCTGGCATAGGGCCATGTACCTCAAATACAACCCATTTTGATGCAGGCACTTCCATTGTTAATAGATTTTCTCCTACATCCCCTTCATGATTTGTAGCAATCCAGTAATCAATGAATCCCTGTTGTCCTTGGCTTGCATTTGGTACACAAACGCCCAGTACCCCATTGATATTGCCATTATTTAATTGATATAGCTGCTGATCGAAGGCACTCTCATTGATTTCCTGCCAGAATAATGGAATTTCTCGCGTATTCTCTCCATCTTGGCAATTGTACGTTCTTTTTACCCCAACAACTTGAAACTTGTCTTTTTCTACGATTTTATACTTCATTGGTTCTGCTCCCTTCAAGCTTACCTGAATAACCAGGCGATTGTATGATTGTAATGGTCCTTGCCTCTTTCTCGCTTCACTTGGCGTTACATAATGCTGTTTACGAAACGCCTTTGTAAAGGCTTCAGGAGTTTCATAGCCATATTTGTAGGCGAGATCGATTATTTTTTGATCTGTATTCATTAATTCCTGAGCTGCTAATGTTAATCTCCTCCGTCTTAAATAGTCTGCAATTGATATATCCGTTAAAATCGCAAACGTTCGCTGAAAATGAAAGACAGATGAATTAACCTCCAGTGCAATTTGTTCAATGGTTATGTTTTCTAATAAATGATCTTCCATAAAATTAATGGCTTTTTGAATCGACTCAATCCAACTCATTGCTCTCACTCCCTGATAACATCTTAAAATAGTTCATGCTTTCCAGCCTGTCTTTTTATGCTAACTTTGGACAGGTACATTTAGAAGCAGTTTTTCATCACGATCACAATTCTTCATTTCGTATTTTACATACGCTTTTACTCTTTCTCCTCTAAATTCCATTGTACTAAATATCAAAATATATTGAAAAATAACAATAATATATTTATAATAACGGACAAGACCTTTATTGTCCTTAAATAAAAGGAGGGTAATGCTGGGATCTTTCCAAAGGAGGAGAATTATGATGAATGTTTTACATACGCAAATGAGTGCTAGTAAACGTAATTTTATCTTTTCACTACTGTTTCTGGCATGGTTAGTCGATTCATTAACATTGTTCGGCATGAACGTGGCGATTATTCCAATCAGTAAAGAATTACATTTAACACAAACACAAAGCGGCATGGTCATCAGTAGCTTTTGGCTAAGCAGCGCACTAATGACATTGGTTGCTGGATGGGTATCTGACAAGTTCGGATCAAGGAAGATCATTGTCATTGCAGTGTTCATGATTTCCCTCTTCTCCCTACTGACTGGGATGATTGGCTCTTTTATGGCTATTTTAGTTATCCGCTTTATTCTTGGTCTAGGGGATGGCGGTTTACCAACAGGTAGCGGCGTGGCCATTACGGAGATATTTAAAAAAGATGTTCGGGCACGGGCAAAGTCGATGCTACTAGCAGCTCAATTAATCGGTGGTGTCCTTGCTTTATATTTAGCTGGTTTAATTGCAGATACTTGGGGATGGCGCACTATGTTTTACCTTATTGGTGGTGTGGGTTTAATCGTCACTCTTTTACTCTTTAAGTATTACAATCCACCAAAGCTTGACAAGCAACAGGACGCAGCTGTGGGTAATTCGCCTGATCGTCCAATAAAAGAACTTTATAAAAGTTCATTTTTATGGATTCTAGTCATCATGTATTTTTGCTCAAGTACTGTCCATTGGGGCTTCTCTTCTTGGTTACCTTCCTATTTGGAGCAAACTCGACATTTAAATTTACGAGAAGTAGGATCACTTGCCATGATTCCACAAGCCTGTGGATTAATAGCTGCAATTGTCACAGGGTTCTTAATCGATAAAGCTTTGGCTGGAAAAGAAAAAATAATCGTTTTAGTTGGTGCGATAGTGTCTGGCATTTGCTTATATTTGATGTTTAATGCATCTAGTATTCAAGTAGCTATTTCCTATCAGAGCCTTTTCTCCATTGGTGATTCAGCAATTTCAATGGCCATACTAGCCATTCCTCTTAAGTATGTTGCACAACGAATTATTGGTTCGTTTTTAGGAATGATGTATTTTGCTAGTGGTATGGCAGGCTTTATTGCACCAACAGCTATGGGTGCTCTAATTGATGGTTTCGGCGGATCATTCCAAGCCGCATTCTTCTTCCTTATTGGAGCCTTGGTGATCGTTATAATTTGTGCTGCATTATATAAAATTCCGTCTAAGAATAGTAGTTTAATTGATCAAGCTTAAAATATGGAAAATAGGAGTGAGTTTCTTTGACTAGTCAAAGTAGATTATCGCAAATTATTGAGGATAAACGAGAAAAGTTAATTGAAGTCAGTAATCAAATCTGGGAATATGCTGAAACAGGTTTTGAAGAATTCAAGTCGGCCAAGCTATTATGTCAAACATTAGCAGAGGAAGGATTTGAAGTGGAACAAGGTGTGGCCAATATTGAAACCGCCTTCATTGGTTCTTTTGGTAGTGGAAAACCCGTCATTGCATTTTTAGGCGAGTTTGATGCTCTTACTGGTTTAAGCCAAAATGGTGGAATAGCGCAGCCTAATCCACAACAAATTGGCGGCAATGGGCATGGCTGTGGTCATAATTTATTAGGTACTGGCTCTCTAGCGGCAGCCATTGCACTCCGTGATTATATGCAAGAAAATAATATAACTGGAACAGTGCGCTATTATGGATGTCCTGGTGAGGAAATTGGTGGTGGCAAAACATTTATGGCCAGAGAAGGCATTTTTAATGATGTAGATATTGCCCTATCTTGGCATCCAGGTACGACGAATAATATTATGTCTGTTGCGACCCTTGCCTGTTACGAAGTGTATTTTAAATTTAAAGGGAAAAGTGCTCACGCAGCTGCTAGTCCACACTTAGGTAGAAGTGCTCTTGATGCTGTAGAGCTAATGAATATTGGAGTTAATTATTTACGCGAACATATTATTCCAGAGGCACGTGTACATTACGCCATTACAAATACAGGTGGTTCTTCTCCAAATGTCGTACAAGCAGAGGCAGAAGTATTGTATTTTGTTCGAGCTCCAAGAGTATCTCAAACAGACGATATTTATCAACGTATTTGTGATATTGCTCGTGGTGCAGCCCTTATGACGGGAACAGAGGTAGACATTGATCTTGCCTCAGCTCTCTCGAATGTAATTCCTAATACAACATTGGAACAAGTTATGTATGATAACTTTGTAAAATTAGGCACACCATCCTATACAGATGCGGAACTTCATTTTGCGGAGGCTATTCGCGAAACATTATCTGAAGAGGAAAAGAAGATGGATGTTCAAAGAAATCAAAAGCTTGCTGGGAAAGCAATAGCTGATGTCATCGATCCGTTTATGTCCGATGCATTTATGGCTGGCTCTACAGATGTCGGAGATGTCAGCTGGATTGTCCCAACTGCTCAATGTATGACGGCATGTGAACCACTAGGAACACCGCTTCATACTTGGCAAATTGTAGCTACAGGGACAACTTCATTGGCACATAAAGGCATGCTTCACGCAGGAAAAATTTTGGCTGCCACCGCACTAGATATTCTTCAGCAGCCTGAGCTGATTGAACAAGCGCAAGCGGAATTGGTTGATCGCCGGGCTGGCGAGGTGTATACAAGCCCTCTTCCATCAGATGTCAAGCAATACAAAATTCGTTCTTAAAAATAAAGAGGGTCCCTGTTACAAGGACTCTCTTTTACAATGGAAAAATTTTATAAACTTTGCGTGGACGTCCTCTTGTATGAGGTTTTTCCTCAGCAACTACTTCAGCGAACCCCTTTTCCTCAAGTGTCGTTAATATTCTACGGGCACTTCTTGCAGGAATTTGCATATAAGTAGCGAGTTCATTGGCATTCAGTTCATCACTGGCTAATTTTTTCAACGAGGACTTCAGTTTATTTAAGGTCATGACACTAAGTGTAGTTTCTTGACTAAGTGTTTCTAATTGTTCTGACGTATAGGAATAGGTAAGCTGCTCCGGCTTGCCTAATGGTCCAGCTATTTTTTTATTATCAAAACAAACCATCCATGAACCCTTTCCACATTCCTTGGCACGAAGGAGGGCATTACCCGCATTTATCTCTGCATCATAAACCGTTTGTCCAATGCCAATTCCACAAGTCATCGCCTCTTGATCCAGCAATGTGAAATCTTCCATATCAGGCATTTGGCTAAAATTCCTCGTAATGTCTTCCATTAATCCTCTAGTCGTAAATATGATATACCGCCCAAAACTCGTGGACTTAATGGAGCCATGAATACTTTTTGTATAGGTCAGTAAATGCTCCATCATCTTTAGCTCGATTCTAAATAGCTCATTCGTTGAGAAGTTATCCTTAGCCATCTCTAAAAAAGGATCAATCTCAATAATTTGAACAGCAATTTGTGTAGCCTTATACCGAAGCATTTCATATGTCCGTAGCATATTTGTGATAACCGCTTCTACTGCCATAGAGGATGGAAATAAACGATAAGTTGGTACACCAAGACGTTGTAATTCATGATGTATAGGATGACCTGTAATGGCTGCCTTTGTTTGACCACTTTCCCACAGTTTAAAATGATATTGGACAAGTTCATTTAATGAAATCGTGTCTGACTCAACAAATTTTGGTTTTTCCTCGATACCCGCCTCTACTAAAGCTTGCTCCCATGTAACACTATTACCAGCATCGAAGCTAATTTCATTGACCTCAATTTTCCGTTCATATAGTACTCTTAATACCGTTTTGTATAAGGATGAGCCTTTATAAACAACATAAAAAATGGGTGTTTCTAGCTGACTCCAGCTTTGTACAATGTTATATGTAATTAGCCCTGTACATAACCACATATCCATTTCTTCCTTAAGTAGCGGAGTTATTTTCTCCTCTAAATGCTCTTCTGTTAGACATTCTATCGATGTACATATAAATTCTGGCCAATTTTTCAGGACAGATTCAACAAATTCAATTGAGTCTGAAGGACCTATAAGACCTAATCGTATTTTCAAGAATACCCCTCCTCTGTTCAATCCACATGAAAAATTTGATAATTATATTATATCAAAACCATATAGAATGCATATAAATTTCATATAAAAGCTATTACATGATTTACAACAATACCATTTTAAGTAAAAATAGAATTGACAAGGTAGTTGGGAGGTTATTCATTTGGTTAAATGGCAAGGCTCTGCCGCTATTTGTATGAACGCAGAAAATCGTTTATTAATGGTTTTGCAAGGATCAAAGGAGGAAGAAAAAACTTGGGCTGTACCTTCAGGTGGAAAGGAGGCATTGGAAATTTCCAGTCATGCTGTATTCGCGAAGTATACGAAGAAACAGGCTATACAGTTACTATCATCAAGGAAATTTATAGAAAAAATAATGCAGTTGTAGAAGTCCATTACTTTGAAACCGTCGTCATTGGTGGACAAATGACTATTCATGATCCTGACGAATTAATTTATGATATCGCATGGCAATCTAAAGATGATGTTGCACGACTAGCATTGACATTCCCAGAAGATCGATCATTTCTCTTATCTTTATTTCCATAAAAAAAGTCACGTCTTCTCGACATGACCATCCTTTTACATATAAAATTACTGGCTGTTCTCTTCTGGATGTTGATAAATAATTAAGGCAGAATGGATGACCGTTTGTTCTCCGATATAGAGGGTATTGTATTTGATATCAAGTATGAAAAAGTAACTTAAATCTAATAAAGCCCGATTAATATCATGTTCAAATTGCACAATATCATTGTTTTGAATTGTCACAACTTGAGTCGTTTGTGTCATTACCCACACCCCTTTTCCTTAATAAAGGGTATGAAAGTCAGTATAAAAATATTGGAGCTTTTTAGCTCCAATATTTTTTAGTACATCGTTAAATATTCCTCACGCTCCCAGTTATGGACCCGTGTGCGGTATTTATCCCATTCGATTTCTTTGGCAACATTAAACTTTTCATAAATATGATCACCTAGAGCATCTCGTACAACTGAATCCATTTCTAATTCAATTAACGCATGCTCTAATGAAGATGGTAAGCTATCAATGCCATTTAATTCACGCTCTGGACCTGTCATTTTATAAATATTGCGATCTACCGCTGCTGGAGGCGTTAAATCCTTGCGTATGCCATCAAGCCCCGAAGCCAAGATCACAGCCATTGCTAAATAAGGATTCGCCGCTGGATCAACTGAACGTAATTCAACACGAGTTGATAATCCTCGAGCTGCTGGTATACGAATAAGTGGTGAACGGTTTTGAGCAGACCACGCAACATAGCATGGAGCCTCATAGCCTGGGACTAATCGTTTATAAGAATTAACAAGTGGATTCGTAATCGCCGTAAATCCGTGTACATGCTGGATGATTCCTGCCATAAAGCTACGAGCTGTTGCACTTAATTGAAGTTCTGCGTGTTCATCATAAAATGCATTTTTATCCCCTTCAAATAACGAAAGATTAAAATGCATACCAGAGCCGTTAACTCCGAATAGTGGCTTCGGCATAAATGTTGCATGTAGCCCATGCTGTGCAGCAATTGTTTTTACGACTAATTTAAATGTTTGAATATTGTCGCATGCTTCAATGGCACTAGCATATTTAAAATCAATTTCATGCTGTCCAGGTGCTACTTCATGGTGAGAAGCCTCAATTTCAAAGCCCATCCCTTCTAGCTCTAAAACAATATCCCGACGACAATTCTCCCCTAAATCTGTCGGAGCTAAGTCAAAATAACCTCCGCTGTCATTTAGCTCAAGTGTCGGATGCCCCTTTTCATCCAGCTTAAAAAGGAAAAATTCTGGCTCTGGGCCCAAGTTAAAGGAAGTGAAACCCAACTCCTCCATTTCCTTTAAAACGCGCTTTAGATTAGAGCGTGGGTCTCCTTCAAATGGTGACCCATCTGGCCTTGCAATATCGCATATAAGACGCGCGACCTTACCTTTTTCAGCTGTCCAAGGAAAAATGACAAATGTATTAAAATCTGGTCTTAAATACATATCAGATTCCTCTATACGTACAAAGCCTTCAATCGAAGAGCCATCAAACATAACCTTATTGTCTAAAGCTTTTTCTAATTGACTCACAGGTATTTCTACATTTTTAATCGTTCCTAATATATCAGTAAATTGTAGGCGAATAAACTTCACATTTTCTTCCTTTACTCGGCGTATAATACCTTCTTTTGTATAATGTTTCATTTTCCACCACTCCAATGTAAATTTAATTAACACACTTTTTTTATAACTGCTTTTAAAATACATCATTTTTTTATTTTTAGCAATATGTATGTAAGGTTTTATAACATCTTTCTTTTAGAATATATTTATCTTGATTTTCGATACATAAAAAAGGCGTACCCATTGACTAAATGGATACACCTTATATATTTTTAAAATTGTAATAGCATATTAACGAACACTACGAGAATGACAGCTGGTACTATGATTACCATTAACATCCTGTAAATCGAATAATACCCCTGCCCCATCTGGCTTCCCATTAGCAGTTCTCTTTTCACAAATTCTTTATCTACTACATATGCAATAAAAATTGCAATGGACAAGTTCCCCAATGGCAGCATTAAGTTTGATACTAAAAAGTCAGTTGCATCAAAAATATTCTTTCCAAAAACCGATACATTCGCTAGCAGGCTAGAGGAAAGAGATGCTGGGATGGCCGCAAGAAAGACAACTACACCAAGACATGAAGTCCATACCAGACGAGACTTCTGACTATTTTCCATAAATGCCGCAACAATAATTTCGTATAAACTAAACGAGGACGTTAATGTGGCAAATAAGAATAATAATAAAAACATCGCTAAAAATACTTCCCCAAATGGCATTTGGCTAAATGCTGTCGGTAGCACCATAAATAACAAGCCCGGCCCAGCTGCCGGCTCTAAATCAAAAGCAAAAACGACCGGGAAAATAGCTAGTCCAGCTAAAAATGAAACAAGTACCGTTAGCATAACGACGGAGCCTGCTGAATTCGGTAGACTCACATCTTTTTTGAGGTAGGAACTATATGTAACAAGACAAGAAAATCCAACGGCTAACCCAAAGAAGGATTGCCCTAAAGCTTCTAATAAGGCTTTTCCGGTAATATTTGAGAAATCAGGCCATAAAAAGAATTTTACCCCTTCCATGGCGCCATCTAATGTGACAGCACGAATCACTAGGACAATGAACATAATAAAGAGCAATGGCATCATCCATTTATTCGCCTTTTCAATACCATTTTGGACACCTAATGAAATAACAAGTACGTTTGCTAATGTAAACAAAGCCAAACCTACAATTGTAATCCAAGGTGTCTCAATTATTTTTCCAAATAGTTCTCCAGGATCAATAGCCGGATCAATGACAGCACCCGCTACGCCTAGCCCACTATAAATAAAAATCCAGCCACCGACAACGCTATAAAATGTTAGTAATAAAAAACATCCGAGAACACCCATGCGGCCAATCCATGCCCATCCCTTTTTCATAGGAGCAATTTTTTTATAGGCAGTGATTGCCTCTGACTGTGTACCTCGTCCTAAAATATATTCAGATAATAGCATCGGGAGCCCAATTAATAATGTAAACAATACAAAGATTAAGAAAAACGCGCCTCCTCCACTTTGTCCGGTTACATACGGGAGCTTCCAAATCGCTCCTAGTCCAATTGCAGCACCTGCTGATGCTAAAATAAATCCTAACTTACTAGACCACTGTCCTTTTTTTCCACTCATCTCTTCAAACTCCTCTAACTTTCTAAACTCTTCTCTAATTTTACATGAAAATATAGCTTTCGACTAGGTATTACTAAAAAAGAACTAGTTATATTTTGACAACCCGTTACCTTTTTCTATTTTTCTTTCTATATTCCGCCATAAAAAAACCTCGAGTTCATCCCTCGAGGCTTAGTACATTTTATTTTGTTATATACATAGAACGCTGGCGGTCAATCCATTTACGCATTGTCGTAAATAATAACGCCATAATACCCGTTAATAAAATCCCTTTGACAATATTAAATGGTAAAATACCAGCGATAATCATTTTATAAAGTGAATCACCTACAACAGGCTCCATTCCTAAGAAGTAAGTGTACATTGGTAAAAATACAGCATAGTTTAAAACACTCATTCCTACTGCCATCACAATTGTTCCCATTGCTAAACCTCCAACAAGGCCAGCGATTGTTTTAAAGCGATTAAAAATAAAGCTTACTGGCAAGATGAATAAAATACCTGTTACAAAATTAGCCATATGCCCTACAGGAACGCCTGTTGGAGTGCCTGAGAAAATCCAATCCAACACATTTTTAAACAATTCTACTAAAATACCAGCTACAGGTCCCATTGTGATTGCCGCAAGTAAGGCAGGCATATCACTGAAGTCCACTTCCAAAAATGCTGGGAATGGCGGAATCGGGAAATTAAAAAGCATTAATAAAAATGAAATACTGCTCAGCATGCCAATCGTAATAAACGATTGAAGTTTGACATTTTTCTTCATAGAAAACTCTCTCCTCTTTGCTGATTCAATCTCGCAAGAAGAAAGGTGACGATCTTTCAATTGTTTCATGAAAAAACCCTTATGCGTTTAATAAAGCATAAGGGAGAAAGGCATAACGAATAAGCGTCCTCATCAACTAATTTTTGAGCACTGTTTAATAAACCATACAAAAAAAGCGCTCGGTCATAGTTCATTTCATGACAATGAATGACGATCGTACCTCCATCTTCTCCCATCCAGACTTTAACTGTCGGCCTTGGAATTTCACCAAGTCAGCCATGCGAAAATTCGCACAGGTCGCGGGCTGAAGAGTTTAACATAAATCAAGCGAGCTAATGAATATATTCATTAGCGATTTATGACTCTATTACCGCCGGTCGGGATTTTCACCCTGCCCCGAAGATGAATCATATTATTTTATTCTACAGCTTTACTATAATGAATTACGAAGTAAAAGTAAATAGTTCTGCTCAAAAAAATCCGATTAAATTGCTATGTTTTATAAATAGAAAAGGCACTCCCGCCATGCAGGAATGCCTCTCTTGTTTTTTCTTCCTTCGACTATGGTAAAAACTGTTTATTCGGTCCCACTGGCTTTGGTAAATAACCCTTTAAATCAAAGCCTTCCCAGCTTTCTTGCACAACATTATCTAAAAGGAGCTGTTGATTAAAGCTAGCAGCTGTTAACATCATGGCCTCAATTAATTGAGTAGCTCGTATTGGTTCCATAGATGTTAAATCAAGCGGAATATCAAAAGTCACAACTACACCTTCCGCTTGTTCAGTGACTGTGTATGTTACATTTTCAGGCACTACCGATGTATAGACATCATCATTTTTATTTTTCATCAGTGTAAGTGCCTCTGTGACTGTCTCAAAAGATTGACGGAAATCTGGTGATAAATATTCTGCACCATTGGAATCATGGTACAAGTAATAATTATAGTGCTTTGCATTCGTTAAGGACATTCCTTGACTTGGCTCACCTTCTTGAGAAAACTCATACGGGGTTCCATCTTCATTTTGGATTTCCACTTCGGTGTATTCAGAGTCTGAGAATGTGTCTTCCATTGTGCCTTTATATTCATTTACTGCAGCAGAGGCAACATCATAGTCATTCCCCTTTGGCAAGACATGGATAAGCTTATCATCCTTTTCCTTCAGCTCACCTTTATAAGGATGATACTCTGTAAACCCTTTAGCCTCCTCGTCAATTTGAGGAGCATACTTTTCATATATCCGTAAGGTAGAAGGCTTCTCTTCTCCAAAATCAGTAGCCACACGTTCATTTGGAATCACATACGTCATAGGAACACTTTCCGCATCACGCCCTGCCAAACCAATACGAAATACGACAGCATCTTTTACATCCTCCTCATAGACAGATGTACGTAAAGATAAAATGCGCTCATGTTCCGCAACAATACTTTTGGAATCCAGCATTTCATCCTGCGTGGCCGCTTCCTTTGCTGCTGAATCCTCTTGCATCGTCGAAAACTGAGCCGTTTCAGGCATACTCGCTTGATCTTTTTGCTCACCTTGATTGTTCTTCAATATTGTGCCAACTAGTATTGTTAGCACAAAGACTGCGGCTACACTCATATAAATCTGCATATTACGTACTTTTGATCTCGTCGTAGGCTTTTTAATGGTAGCATCTTCCTGTTGAGATGGTTCATCTTCTATAGGTTCTTGCATAGTTTCTTGAAGGTGTATATTATCTTGCAAGCGAGCATCTGCCATTAACCGATTTAATATATCTTCTTTCGAACGGTGGTCAGAAAGCTTAGGGGCATTGTTCAGTACATGTTCAAGCTGCTCATCATCAAATGGCTTATGTGTCATTGCCGTTTCGCCTCCTGTTCTCTGATCGGCTGTAGCTGTTGCCTTAAAAATTTAATGGCTCGATGCTGGGTTGTTTTTACCTTCGCTTCTGTCCAATCAAGTATTTGCGCCGTTTCTGCAATCGATAAATCCTGGAAATAGCGCATAATAATGACCATTTTTTGATCGCCAGTACAGTTTTCTAATGCTGACTCTACTTGCATAAATTCATCACTGGCCTGTAGCATTTCCTCCGGTGATGGTGTGTTTGAATGGAGTTGTTCCGTTTCCCAGTCAAAGAAATCAAGCGAATGCTTCTGACGCACTGCTTGCTTTCTAAAATGATCAATCGCAACATTTTTGGCTATTGCAAAAAGCCATGTTTTCTCACTACTATTGCCTGCAAATTGATCGTATGAGCGCAATACTCTTACATACACTTCATGCGCTAAATCTTCAGCAAGTGTACGGTTTTTTACTAGATAGATTAGAAACTGGAACACGTCTTGATGATAGGCATCGTATAGTCGATGGAACACGGAGTCATTCAATGCACTCCACCCCCGTTCTATATTATTTGTCGTCTTACATTCGCAGAAGTTACAGTCAATTAATAACAAACCACGTTATTAATCGAACGGTAAATAAAATGTGAAGGTAGTACCTTCCTTAAGCACACTATCTACCATAATATTTCCTGAGTGTGCTTTTATAATATTTCGTGCAATGGCTAAGCCAAGTCCCGTACCACCCTTAGATCGAGTACGTGCCTTATCTGCTTTATAAAAGCGTTCAAAGACATAAGGTAAATCATCTTGAGGAATACCATGTCCTGTATCTTGAACAGAAATTTTAGCGAATGTTGGCTCCTGCTCCACTTTTACTGTGACAGATCCCTCATCCGTATGTCTTAGTGCATTGTCGACTAAATTTGTGAGTACTTGCTCGATCCGATCCTCATCTATATTAATCAGTGCATCGTCATTAAATTCACTATCAAATAGTAGACGAATATGCTTTTCTTTTGCAACCTGTGCAAATTTTTGGGTAATACGCTCGAATGTAGAATTAATTGGTAATTCATCTTTATAGAGTGTCATATGCCCCGATTCCATGCGTGCTAAATCTAATAAATCCGTGACAAGGCGACCCATTCGTTTGGATTCATCATAAATAATTTTTGTTATTTCATTACGTTCTTCCTGATCTTGAATAAAATCATCATCCATCAAAGCTTCAGAATAGCCTTGTAGCATGGCGATTGGCGTCCGCAATTCATGAGAGACGTTCGCAATAAAATCGGATCGAAGTTTTTCTAGGCGGTGTTGTTCAGTCATATCACGAATAACAGCGACTGCACCACGAATGATTTCTCCACTATAAAGAGGACTAATTGTAAACGTATAGTAATTACCATCCATTTCAATTTCCTCTTCTAGCTTATCCTCAAACATGAGTACATGATCCAGCATATGATACAGCTCTGGCGGTATTGGCTTCGCACTTTGTGAGCCTTTGTTTACAAACCATTTTTGCATCAGACGTTCCGCTGGTGGATTACTTAATAATATTGTACGGTCGCGATTAAATGTGATCACTGCATCTGTCATAGATGTCAAAATATTGGATAGCTGTTCATTCTCTTGATTGATGACCTCTAAATTATGCTTTAATTGACGACCCATTTGATTGAAGGCAACTGCCAGCTGTCCAATTTCATCATTTTGAGTCGTAGGCATTTTCGCTTCAAAATTCCCTTTTGCAATTTCAAATGCCAGCTCACGCATTTTTCTTAGTGGAGATGTAATACGTGAAGACAAGAAGAACGCAAAAAATGTAGTCAAGACAAATGCTATGAAAGCTGCCAAAAAGACAATTTTCGTCGTTTCCTTGGACGTTTTATGTAGGGCATCGGGGCTTTGATAGATGAAAACTGCTCCATGTACAGCATTTTCTACATTTAATGGGAAACCAAGCACAACGTAAGATTCCATTTTCTCTTGATCAGTAGAGGAGGGCATCATCATTTCTTTAGTAATTGGTTCATCTGATTGAAAAACCTCACGGAAAGATTTATTTGCCAAAATAGTATCTTGAATTTCCTTTTTATTGAGTCCTTCTTGCATGGCAAAGGATACCTCTACATGGCTGATTGCGATGAGTGCATTGGTGCCTTTAGGTAAAATATCTTTTAATAATTCCGAAGTCGATTCAGCGGTTTCATTGTCATCCACTATACTTGCCACAGTGGCAGCAGTTTGACGTAAAGATATTTCTGCTTGCTGCATATGGTAGTTTTGAAGAAATTCAAGCATTAATACCGTGAAAACAAATAATACAAATGAAACGAGAAGCAATATGGTTACCCATAGCTTCCCGACAACACTATTCCATATTCTATTCATTGACAACCTCAAATTTGTAACCAACGCCCCAAACCGTCACGATCATTTTAGCAGCGTTTTCAGAAACACGGTTGAGCTTTTCACGTAAACGTTTTACGTGTGTGTCAACTGTACGTAAATCACCAAAGAAATCGTAATGCCAAACCTCTTTTAGTAGTTGTTCACGGTCAAATACTTTGTCTGGCGATTTCGCTAAGAAGTAAAGTAATTCATACTCTTTTGGTGTTAAATTCACCTCAATGCCCTCTGCTGTTACACGGTGTGCATCATGATCGATCATCAAATGCTGGAACACCACTAAATCTTTTGAAGAGGATGCATTGGTCGTTGGTGAGAATGCCTGTGAACGACGTAAAATGGCCTTCACACGTAACACTACCTCACGAGGACTAAATGGTTTTACAATATAATCATCTGCTCCTAGCTCGAAGCCTTGAACTCGATTAGCTTCCTCACCTTTAGCAGTTAATAAAATAATAGGAGTTGCAGCGCGTTCACGAATTTCTGCACACACTTCTAGCCCATCTTTTTCAGGCATCATAATATCAAGTAAAATACAGTGATATTCTTTTTCTAAAGATTTTTCGATCGCTTGTTCACCATTTTCTGCCTCGTCAACAAGGTATCCTTCTCGCTCCAGATACATTTTTAATAAGCGGCGAATTCGATCCTCGTCATCTACTACTAATACTGAAATATTTTCTGACACTTTCACGATCCCTCTCTTCCAATCTTTCTCTAACTTCTATTGTACATGGTGTGACACATATTGAAAAGAAAAGAAAGCCTCTTCGCTAGAGCGAAAAGGCTTGTTGTTTCACAGGTTATGCGTAGGAGTGTAAACCTGCAAGAATTAAGTTAACAGCAATTAGGTTAAATAATATAATACCGAAACCAATTAATGCTAACCAAGCAGATTTTTGACCTTCCCAGCCTTTTGATAAACGTAAATGTAGGAATGCCGCATAGAATAACCATGTAATAAGAGCCCATACTTCCTTAGGATCCCATCCCCAGAAGCGACTCCAAGCAATTTGCGCCCAAATCATCGCAAAGATTAAAGCACCTAGGGAGAATACAGGGAAACCAATTAGCACTGAACGATAGCCAATTTCATCAAGTAATTGTAAATTAACACGCTTCACAAGTGGCTGGAAAATAGCGCTTATTCGACGACGTGCAATTAAGCGAATTAATAAATACAATACTGACCCTACTAATAATGACCAAAAGACAGTTGTTAGTTTCTTCGCATTAATTAATGCTGGCATTTCTACAATTGGTGACATGCCATGCTCTTCAACTGCCTCATACTCATTCATACCGAAAACTGGTGGTAAATTGTAAATAATTTTACGCGTAGTTCCTTCTTTGTCCACATAATTGTAGCTAGATTCATAATCCATTGCACTGAATGTAGAAGTCACAGCAACAAACCCTACAACTACTACAAGACAGTACATAACGGCTTCTAACCAAAATCGTTGTTTAGAAGGCTTCGTTAAATCTACAACCTTTAATAAGTAAATAAGTCCAGCCACAGCACTGATCGCTAAAATAGATTGCCCTAATGCCGCTGTAATCACGTGAATTGTTAACCAATGGCTTTGTAATGAGGGCACTAATGGACTTACTTCTTTCGGGAACATTGAAGCATAAGCGATAATTAAAAGTGCTACTGGTAATGCTACTAATCCAAGTGCAGATAAACGATAAATAAAGTAAATTAAAATAAACGCACCAACAATGAACATACCAAAGGCAGTTGTAAATTCAAACATATTACTTACTGGCGCATGTCCAGTATAAATCCATCGTGTAATAAAGTAGGCAAGCTGTGATACAAATCCAATAATTGTTACCACAATGGCAAGCTTACCCCATTTACCAGTGTTTTTACCTGTAGCATTCGCTTGTTTAATGGAACCACCAAATAATAACGTCGCAACTAAATAAGCAATAAAAGCTACAAATAACAGGTTTCCACTTATGTCAATCAAACTCATAAGGTGTTGTCACCTTCCTTTTCTTTAATGCCACCATTCGTGGACTCTTCGCCAGCCTCTTCTTTCTCTAACTGATCTTTGTATGGAGGCAATGCTGCAAATGCTGTAACAGCATCTAAATCCTTTTTCATGCTGAACATATTTTTATTAACATGGGCCGCCATTAAAACACGGCCATCCGGCTCAACTTGAAGCCATAAACGACGGTGATTCCAGTAAGATCCAATTACGACACCAATCATAAAGATAACGCCACCAACAAATAAGATAGGAATTGTACTATCTTTACGAACCGTAATACCAGACATATCACGCATCTCTGCTGCAGCAAATTTCATTCTGTACTGATTTTCACCCAGCGGTTCTAGTGGTGGCTGCATAATTTCCACAAAACTTACTTCGCCTTCTGGTGTTTCTGGCGTAGTCATTTTAAATAAAAATGCTGGATTATTTGGAATCGATGTTTTTGTTTGAGGTTCCCCATTTTCAAAGCCATCAAAATCTGGTGTATAGACTAGAATTTGCACGGAAGAACCATTACCTAAATCATATTCTTTTTTAGGATTTGTTAAATCAATTTCCACTTTACCAAGTGATTTTTCACTCGCCTTATTAATTAATTCAAAATTCATTTGCTTTAATTCATTCAGACGATAATCCATTTGATAAAGAGCATAGCCATCTTCTTTTAATGGGTGATTGACACGAATCGAATAATCTTTAACTTTTTCCAGATTTTCCGTATCACCCGGGATTGCATCTTTAGGCTGTTTGTAAAGCGTAATGTCAGTTTGGAAGTTTTTTGCAACCACATTAACATTTTGCTTTACTTGCTCTCCTTGGGGTTCATTATCATGAGTTTCTAAAATAAAATCTCTGTTTTCAATGAAATAACCGTCCATGCCAGTAATAGCACGTGTTTCTCCCTCGCGGACCCATATCGACTCATCCACATAGAAGCCTGGTACAAGACGTAACATAACCCCACTTATGAAGATAATGAGCCCAACATGGTTTATGTACGGACCGTAACGAGAAAAGCGACCTTTTTCAGCTAAGAGAGCGCTACCATCTCGACGGACAGAATATCTCATTTCAGTCATCTTTTGAGCCACTTTATCAAGCGTTTCCTCAGCGTCAGCCGTTATTTGACCCTCACCAAAAATGCGTTGACGCTTCATAAAGCTTTCATGTCTTTTAACACGTTGATTCTTTAGAGATTTATAGAGCGGGATTCCTCGGTCCAGACTGGCTACAATAATTGACACAGCTAACATGCCAACCAAAATTTGGAACCACCATGAACTATATAAATCTGAGAGTCCTAGCGTGTAATAAATTTTACCGAACGTACCATATACGTCAGCGTAATAAGCTCCCTTCTCTATATCAGAGGCTTTTACGTAAAACTCTTGTGGTAGTAATGTTCCGATTGAAGCAGCAATTAATGTGATAATAATTAAAGATATACCAACTTTAACACTCGAGAAGAAATTCCAAATTTTGTCGATAACCGATTTATTATAAGTCTTAGAACGAATGGCAGTACCGTCATAGCGCATATCGACAACTTTATTTTGCTTCTCTTCTTCCGTTAAAGGACGACCACATTTCTCACAGAGCTTCGTGCCGTAAGGGTTACTATGACCACAAGCACAAATGATTTTTTCCATCGTCATTTACTCCTTATTTCGGCTTTACTAATTCCATGTACGAAGCAATATTTGCATCTGTCATTTCACCAGTAATAATTTTTGCCACTTTTCCTTCTGGATCAATTAACACTGTAGCAGGTAATTGACCTACGTTATAAGCAGTCATAACACTTTTTGTTTTATCAATGACAACTGGGAAAGACAATTTATATCGATCAACAAAATTCTGAACTTCAAAATCTGTTTGAGCGATATTGACCGCTAAAGTTTGTACACCTTGATCTTTAAATATTTGATACTGTCTGTCCATCGCAGGCATTTCCTTTTCACACGGCTTACACCAAGTTCCCCAGAAATTTAAAAATACCCCTTGTCCTTTATAATCCGACAATTTATGTTTTTCACCGTTTAAATCTACTAACGTGAAGTCAGGTGCTTCTGAGCCAACTGCTACTAACTCTACTTTTTCCTTTGTTGCTGTTCCATATACCGTGTACCCGATTGCCAATGCTAATACTGCTAAAATGACAGTCCGTAGTACGAGACGCTTTTTCTTTTTCTCCAAGTTAATAAACCCCCTATCATTTACGACTTTGCGTAAACATTGTAGACATGAAGCTTTTACATTATAAAGACTTTAGCTAGAACTTTTTCATTTTATAAACGTCTTTACGTATGTACAAACATCTATGAAAATTGTACGTTAACGATGTACGAAGTTCTTCTGGCTAAAATGTAACTAGGTGTACTATTCTCACCTATTATAGCAAAATGATACAAAAACACTTAGCTATTAATTATGAATGATTTATGAACGATTTCACCAAAAAGAAAGTGAAAATAGTTTTTATTACCTTTTAAGGTACTATCACTTTCTTCTGGCAAGTTATTTAATCCAGTTTCCCTGTCTCTGCTAACACACGTAATTGCTTGACTTCGTGCTTCGACAATTCACGGAACTCACCTGGTGCAAGGCCAAATAAATCTAAAAAGGCAAATCGTTCACGTTTTAATTTGACAACAGGTGTACCAATTGCTTCAAACATACGTCGAACTTGGCGATTACGGCCTTCATGAATTGTAATTTCGCAAATTGCCTTGCCCGCTTTTTCGTCAAAGGACGTCATACTTACTTTGGCAGGTGCAGTTTTGCCATCCTCTAATTTAATACCACGTTGAAGCTTTTTTAGACCTTCAATTGTTGGAATACCTTTGACACGAGCGATATACGTTTTGTCAATTTTAAATTTCGGATGCGTCAACATATAGGAAAATTCTCCATCATTTGTTAATAGCAATAATCCAGATGTATCGTAATCAAGACGACCAACTGGGAAAATACGTTGCGGAATATGATGAAATAAATCTGTGACAGTTTTGCGTCCTTTATCATCCGTCACGGCCGAAATTGTTCCGCGTGGTTTATACAGTAAGAAATAAACTTTATCTTCTTTTTCAAGCTTTACGCCTTCCACTTCAATTGTATCTGAGTTAGACACCTTTGTTCCTAATTCACGGATAACTTTACCGTTCACTTTAACTTTACCTTCTAGTATCAATTGCTCTGCTTTTCGCCTTGAAGCAATCCCCGCATAGGCAATGACTTTCTGTAATCTTTCCATTTCTTCACCTCTAGTTTTCTTTCACATTAACAATTTCGTCGAAAATTGATTTCTCGTTCAATTGAATAGGGTTAATTTTCCCGCTAATCTGTGAAAATTATGTCATACTTTAGCGTAATATTAAAGAAAAACAAATTTCACATTCATTGTTGGAGTATTCGTAATACTTTTTCATTAGCGCATTGATCACTATTAGGTATAGAATTTTCTTTGCACCATGCTAGTAGTATACTCTTTTTACCAAAAAGCAAATCGTTTTAAAAAAATGTTTATATTTCCTGTTTGCACTCCGATATAGAGGAGATTTTTGTAGAACAAAAAAATCAGCCAATCGTTTTTCAACGATCCGCTGATTCAACTTTTACTGGTATTGCATAAATACGTTCTTCGCCTAGAAAGATGGATAAGACAGCTTCCTGACGCTTTCTTGAAACATGTAAAACTTGCCGCACTTGCGCTTTTTCCTCTTTATTTAACTGCAGGCGAACTGGCTCCTCTAATCGAATAGCCAACTTTTTATTCACGTTGTATTTACCCTTCTTCACCACTGTTTCAAGATCATAATCTGTCCACACTTGATTGGAAAAGCTACGATGAACATTCCAATCATCCGATACATTTAACGTGACAACTATGCAGGTTTGCCCGTCCTTTTGAAAGGCTGTTGCAAGCGTACGACCAGCTACCTTTGTAAAACCTGTTTTACCTGCGTAAGCAACACCAGTAGCAGATTTTAACGAACTCACAGGTTGCTCTGTCTCATCATCAATTTCTGCTGCCATTCCTGAGCCTTCTCTTAATAGTCGATGCTTATTTTCCCATAGCATGCCGTTCGCCGTATTCGCTCGATAAAGAACCGTGGAAGCGATTTTTTCAAATGTTTTGTTTTGCAAGGCAACTCTTAGCATCTCGGCTGTATCCCTTGCAGAAGATAAGTGCTCTTCATGATGTAGGCCAGAGGGGTTCATAAAAACCGTATTGGTAAGACCCGCAATAACAGCTCTTTCATTCATTAATTTAACAAAGCCTTCTACAGAACCACCTACATGCTCTGCCAAAGCAGTCGCAGCATCATTGCCTGAACGCAGCATTAAACCATATAATAACGTTTCTACGGTCACCGTTTCGCCTGCCTGCAAATAAATGGAACTCCCTTCAGCCATGGCAGCCTTAGGTGAAATGACAACTTCCTCTTGCAAATCACTATTTTCGATGGCCACAAGGGCCGTCCAAATCTTCGTTAAGCTAGCAATTGGTAGCCGTTCATTACTATTTGAACCTATTAATACGCGACCTGTATCTCCATCTAAAACCGCGTAGCCACTTCCACCTCTCGCAAAGCTTGTTTGCGGAAGTATTACCATTAACACAATGATCATCAACATTATTAATCGAAATAACCGAAGCAACGAGCCACTCCTTATTCAATATGATAGGAAAGTATAGATTTATATTTATGTTGGTCGTTATGCTTTATTCCTATACATTACTTTGCACCATTAAACGCTTCTTGGAATTTAGTCATAAATAAATCGGTTTCTTGTTCATTTTCTGCAAACTCTTCCTCAGGAAGAGGTGGCATTTCCTCTACACTGTTTAAACCAAAATAATGTAAAAATTCTTTAGTTGTTCCATATAGGATAGCACGTCCAGTTCCCTCTGAACGTCCTACCTCTTTAATCAACCCTCTAGACACTAAAGTCTGAATAGGTCTTTCGCATTTAACACCTCGTAAATCTTCTATAGCTACCCTAGTAATTGGCTGTTTATACGCTACAATTGCTAATACCTCAAGAGAGGCTTGGGATAATGATTGTGCAGTAGGGTTTTCTACTAATCTTTGAATAGTATCTGCTAAATCGGATTTTGTAATAAGCTGAAAAACGCCTGCCATTTCTTTCACAGTTATTCCTCTAGCTAAATCTTCATCATAGACTTTTCGCAAGGCATCCATTGCCTGTATAATAATCTCATCTTGTTCACCTAACAGCTGAGAAAGTTGTTTAATCGTTAAGCCATCATCTCCGACAACGAACAATAAGGCTTCAATTCTACTCTGTAACATCAATGTTTTCGTCATCTTCCCATTCCTCCTTCTGTAGGGTAACCATTAATTCTTCAAAGTTACCATCTTGCTCTACGATGACGACTTGACGTTTCATCAATTCAAGAAGGGATACAAACGTCAAAATAAGTGTCGGCTTATCTTCATAGGGAAAAAGCTCGAAAAATGATGCACGTCCACCTGTTGATCGTAAAGTATCTACAACCGAACGCATTTGATCCTTCACTGACCGTTCTTGCCTCGTTACTGTCGTTTTTAGAGGCTTCTTTAATTTCTTTCGACGCATCAATTTTTGAAATGCTCCAAGCATATCATAAATATTTACATTCAAATCAAACAAAGCCATTTGTTCATCTGATGCTAAACCTGTTAAATCAGCTGGCGGCCTTGTAAATACTTGCGCTCGATCTGTTTCAAGTTCTTGCAGATTGCTAGCAGCTTCCTTGTATTTCTTATACTCGATTAATCGCTGCACCAGCTCTTCACGCGGGTCTGGGCCATCTACTTCCAATTCGGCATCATCCATTTCACCCTCATGAATAGGTAATAGCATACGGCTTTTAATCGCCAGCAGTGTTGCGGCCATTACTAAATATTCACTTGCTTCATTTAATTCCAATACTTGCATGGCATGTATATGGTCGATATATTGTTGTGTAATTTCAGCCATTGGGATATCATAGATATCAATTTCCAACCTGTGAATTAAATGCAATAATAGATCAAGAGGCCCTGAAAAGGCATCTAATTTTACTTCATAAGACATTATTTTACCACCCTGAGATTCTATGTTCTTATAGTATAGTGGAAAGGAGTTCAAAATGCATCCACAGCATCATACTTTATTTATCGAATACTGCGCTTATTTTAATGGCAATCAGGATTTTTTTGAATGCCATGAAGTGCTTGAGGAATATTGGAAGGAAATCGCGCCTGGTGATAAAATGCACCCATTAGTTGGCTATGTACAGCTCGCAACAGGCTTATACCATTGGCGGCGTGGTAATGATACTGGCGCTATACGAATTTTAGAAAAAGCACTTCATAATTTTCAACAAAATGAAGGTCATATATTTTTCCATGAAATTAGTTATTATCAACTCCTGACAGAATTAAAAAATTGTCTCGCCGCAATCCAAGCAGGCAAGTCCTTCCATGCATTCCAGCTTCCCCTTTCACCCGAGTTGCTGGAATTAGCACTAGCGCGTATAGAAATTATGCCACCTAGTAACTCAAACTATCTTCTTCATAAGCATATGCTAAGGGATCGCTCACATATACTTGCAGAGCGACAAGAAAGCAAACAAAGAAAAAGTAAACGTTAATTTCCACTATAGGCAGACGCTTTTGGCCTGTGGAAATGAGCTGGTATCATCGCTTCCCTAGCTCCACTCTGACCAGAATCTTAATTTCTTCGATTTTTCCCGCAGGTGTCGCCGGCCTTTGTTCCATTCAACTTAACTTTGGCGATGCTAACCAATAATAGCTGAGTAGTGAATGAACGTGGTCAATTAGTAATTGACCACATATAGAACGACAAAAACCATCGATAAGAGTTCACTCTCGATGGTTTTTGTCAACAGTATGTGCAGACGATGTTACTCGTCTGCTTTTTTATCGATGCAATTGATACATTTTTGAACTAATTGACGTGTTTCATCTGTCGCACGTACATTTTCATATTGGCCTAGCTCTCCTATTTCCTGAAGCATTTCCTTCGCAACACCCTCGCCTCTATAGGAAGGCACAACAGATACATGTTGGATCGTAGCAGTGTTATTCTCATCTGTTACAAGCCCAACAATGCCAACATATTCATCATTTTTTTTCCATAAGTATAAAACCCAATTATCATCATTTTCATAGGAGTGGATGGTCTCGGTAAGCTTTTTCACGTCTTTTTCGTTCGGCATAAACGAAAGTAGCCCCATTGCTATTTTCTCTAAAGCTTTTTTATATCGAATTAACATATTTGTCTATTCCCTCTTTTTCTAGCTGTACATAATCTTTGACTATCCTACACGATTTGTACTTTTACCGCAAGCCAATTTCTGTCTTACGAACCAGGTCCGAGAATTCCTTTAGACGCCAACACCCAATAGACAATGCCCCACAACACAATAAAAGTTGAAATGGATGCTAGTAATACCCATTTATTCTTTCTCAAATTTACTCACCCTTTTTTAAAGTTAGCGGGAGATCGTTTTGCACAATATCTTCATAACTTTCGCGGCGAATAGCTAATTGATGCTGTCCATTCTCTACAAATACAACAGCAGGTCTAGGAACACGGTTATAGTTACTTGCCATAGAATAACCATATGCCCCTGTACAGAAAATGGCTAAAATATCTCCTGAAGTTGCGTCTTGTAGTTTAGCATCAATAATTAATTTATCGCCAGATTCACATAATTTGCCAGCAACCGTATACATTTCATTTTTCGGCTCATTCGCTTTACTTGCAATGATTGCCTCATACTTAGCGTCGTATAATGCTGGGCGGATATTATCACTCATCCCACCATCTACAGCAATATACTTTCGCACATCTGGTACTGTTTTTTGTGATCCGATTGTATAAAGAGAAGTTCCTGCATCACCGACAAGTGATCGACCTGGTTCAATCCAAATTTCTGGCATTTTTAGTCCAAGTACAGTTGCTTTGTTTTTCACTACTGTAATCATGTCCTCTACATATACTTGTGGTTCAAGCGGTGCATCTTCTTCAGTATAACGAATACCAAAGCCCCCACCTAAGTTTAACACAGTACATGTAAATCCGTGAGCCTTGTTCCAGTCAGAAATTTTGTCAATCAATTTTTCTCCTGCTAACCCAAAGCCAGCAGTGTCAAAAATTTGTGAGCCAATGTGACAATGTAAGCCCAATAACTCTAAGAATTCATGGTTAAATGTTTGTTGGAATGCCTCATCCGCTTGACCATTGTTTAAGTCAAAACCAAATTTAGAATCAGCTTGACCTGTTGTAATGAAATCATGCGTATGCGCTTCAACCCCTGGTGTAACACGTAATAATATACGCATTTTTTGTTGACGACGTTCAGATATTTCTTTTAAAAGCTGAATCTCATAGAAATTATCTACAACAATACAACCGATTTTGGAGTCAAAAGCTAGCTCTAATTCTGAAATGCTTTTATTATTGCCATGGAAATGAATGCGCTCAGCTGGAAAACCTGCTTTTATAGCTGTAAATAATTCTCCACCTGATACAACATCCAAAGATAAGTTTTCTTCTGCTGCTAATTGATACACAGCTACACATGCAAATGCCTTTGAAGCATAAGCTACTTCTGCTTTTACGCCTAGTTTTTTAAACGTATCGATAAAGCTGCGAGCACGCTTACGAATAAGTGCAGTATCATACACAAAAAGTGGTGTACCGTACTCTTTGGCAAGCTCTAGTGTGTCTACCTGTCCAATTGTTAAATGACCATTTTCAGAAATCGCTTGTGTTCCATATAAATGCATGTGCATCTCTCCCTTTTCACTTCGTTCCATTCTGTCACTTTTACAGAAATATGATAGGATCTACCATTGGAAATAGAGATATCCCATCAAAAATTAATTTCATCCAGCTGCAAGAGGCGTATGTATAAAACCTCCCTTTTACTGAATGAAAATAATTTTTGCAAAAATCACAAAATACTATATGTGAACTTTATCACATGAAAAAAACGAGTGCAACGGCTCCTATGATCTTTTTCGCTGTTTGGAAGCGACTACATAAGGTCTTAATGCATCTGCCGTCATCGGGAAACGAATCAGAACACGTAGCATCGCCATGGGGAAGAATGGGACAAGCGGCCAAAAATAAGGTGCCTGCATTGGTCGTAATGAACATAAATACGTAAACACTAAGAATATACCAATGAATAAACCATTAACGCCCCAAATACCTACCATAAGCAATAAAAATAACCTAAAAATTTTTATGGAGATACTTAGCTCATAGGACGGGATAATAAAGATGAGAATAGCTGCAACCGCTGTATAGAGGACAACCTCTGCTGAAAACAGTCCCACATCGATCGCAATTTGACCAATAATTACCCCCGCAACCAAGCCCATCGCAGTAGACAGTGGTGTTGGAGTATGAATGGCGGCCATCCTCAAAAATTCAATACCAATATCTGCAATAAGTATCTGCAGTAATAAGGGTACATGCGATTTCTCCTGAGTCCCTAAAAAAGAAAGAGCATCGGGAAGCAATGATTCATTTGTTGCAAATACGTACCACAAAGGTAATAAAAGTAAACCCATAATGGCTCCGAAATACCGCATAAATCGTACAAATGTACCAACTAGTGGTGCCTGTCTATATTCCTCCGCATGCTGTAGTAAATGGAAAATCGTAATTGGCACAAGAATAACAGACGGTGAAGTATCTACCATTATGGCGATATGCCCTTCCAGTAAATGCGCTGCAGCAATATCTGGCCTTTCCGTGTAACGGACAAACGGAACTGGATGGAATTTTTGCTTAAACAGCCATTCTTCTAATGATTTATCAGCCATTGTCAAACCATCGTGGTTAATCTGGTCAAGGCGCTGTCGTAATTTTTCGAGCATATCTTCATTGGCAACATCCTTCATATACGCTATGGCGACGTCGGTTTGGCCGATTTTGGATATTTTATGTAGCTCGAAACGTAAATTACTATTGCGAATCCGCCTACGAATTAAAGCTGTATTTTGAGATATTCCTTCTGTAAAACCATCCCTTGAGCCACGTATAACCTTTTCATTGTCGGGCTCCTCAGGGGAACGTCCTGGATAGTTTCTAAGCTCGGCAACGTAGCAATAGCCACTTTTAGTAATAAAGGTCACTTGCCCGCTTAAAATGGCTAATAAATAAGCTTTTCGCTCAGTTTCCTCTGAACGTCCGTGAAAGTTAAAATAAGACTCGAAATACTCCTTCTCATCCTCCACATCAATTTCATAGTCCTCATCTGGGAGCATACTTGAAAGTAATTGTGTTAGGGCTTCTCCATCCACAAGTCCACTAATATAGGCGCAAAGAACCGGCAAATCTTTGACAAATAAATGCTTAATCCCAACGTCAAATGATTCGCCGTCACCAAATTGCTCCTTAAGAAAATCTTCGGCTGCTTCTAAGTTGCTAAATAATTTATTTGTCATGCTGTCACCATTTTCTTAGATGTCTTTTTTTATTGCTTCTTGCTCTACAGTTGCGCTTGTAGCCATCCAACTTTTTAATTGAGCAAGAATTTTTTTCTCCAAACGGGATACTTGCACCTGTGAAATGCCTAACCTATTTGCAATTTCAGTTTGCGTACAATCTGAAAAATAGCGTAAATAAATGATAGACTGTTCTCTCGGTTCAAGCCTTGTAAGCACTTCTTTAAGGGGGATATAATCAAATGGCTGCTCAGATTTTTCATCCTTCATTTGATCCATCAATGTGATGGAATCTCCTTCACTTTCATACAATTGCTCATGTAGAGATGCTGGATCTCTTAATGCATCCGATGCTGTCACAATTTCCTCGGTTGTCACACCAAGTACTTGAGCCAGCTCCTGTATCGTTGGCGGATGTTCATTCTTTTTAATAAATTCGTCTGTAGCATGTCGGATTTTAAAGTTCAGCTCACGGATAGAGCGACTCACCTTCACCATGCCATCATCCCTTAAAAATCGTTGAATCTCACCAATAATCATAGGTACTGCATAGGTTGAAAATTTAACATCATACGATAAATCGAACTTATCTACTGATTTCATGAGTCCTATGCAGCCTATCTGGAATAAATCCTCGAGCTCAACACCTCTCGTTGTAAAACGTTGAACAATGGACCACACAAGCCTCGTATTACCTTCTACCATTCGTTTACGAGCCTCATGATCGCCCTGCTGTGCGCGTGCTATTAAATCACGCATTTCCTCCTGAGACAAAAGCTTTTCGGACGACTGTTCTAACGGCTTCACGATGATACCCTCACATGACCGCTGTGCGAACTGTGTAAAATTTCTTCGTAAATGTTACAGTTGTTCCTTCACGCCACTTGGACATAACTGTTAGCTGATCAGAAAAGCTGTCCATAATCGTAAAGCCCATACCTGAGCGCTCCATTACACTTTTTGTTGTAAATAACGGCTCCATTGCTTGACTAACGTCTTCAATGCCTACCCCTTTATCCATCACAGACACCGTTACAATGTCATCTTCACGTTTAGCATGAACAGTAACAACACCTCTGCCATCCTCTTCATAGCCATGAATAATGGCATTGGAAACTGCTTCTGAGACGACTGTTTTAAATTCAGATAGCTCATCAATTGTTGGGTCTAATTGAGCAATAAAGCCAGTGACTGCTACACGGGCTAAGGCTTCATTTTCACTAAGTGCTAAAAAAGTTAATGTCATTTCGTTATCCATTTACAATCCCCCTTACGCGATCAATCGCTTGTTCCTCTGTTGCATCCATCATCCAAGGCCCTAAACCTGAAAATTGAAAAACTTTCCGCATGGTTGGCGATGGATTCAATAAAATAGTTCGCCCAGCAACTGCCTCTAACTCACGCATACGACCAAGCACTAAGCCTACTCCCGAACTATCCATAAAAGATAGCCCTTCTAAGTTCCATATGATGGTCGTCACAGTGCCTTGGAAAATTGCTGCAGAAATTTTCGCTCGAATTTGCTCTACTGCATGATGATCGAGCTCCCCAAATAAACGTATAACGACTGTCTCTCTTGTGACCATTTCTAATTGAAAATGCATGAACATCGCCTCCTCCTCGTGCAATTCCACATTTAATACGCTGATTCCTTGCGGCTGACAGAACTAGTGCAAAGTCTTCTGAAATAGTGTCAAATCGACATACTTATAGCTTTTTAGGTTTAAGTGCAGTATGGGATAAGTGAACGTGTTTTAAACAAGCTGCTGTTATCTCAATATGAAATTTCTACGAAAATGTAAACATTTCATAGGTTTAATGGTGGAACGATAAAAAAAGCGAGAACCCTCGTATGTGAGAGCTCTCGCAATTAAAACGTTATGCAATTGTATAAGCTTGCTGTATTTTATGAATCGTATCTTGATCGATTTGGTTATTGGAATATAAATAAGCAATTATATCCCCATTTTTTACACGATCACCCTTTTTAGCAATCAGCTGAATGCCTGCATCGTAATCCAGCGCGGATTCCTTCGTTAAACGTCCAGCACCTAGACTCACACTAGCTTCACCAACTAAAAGGGCATTAATTGTTTCCACAGTACCCTCTGTCACTGCCGTTACTGAAACTTTATGGGCTGTTTCATTTTGTACGATATCTGATACGTCCCCACCTTGAGCAACAATAAATTCCTCAAATTTAGCAGCGGCAGAACCATCTGCCAGTACGCGCTTAACAGCGGCAGTCGCTTCCGTTTCATCAACACCTGCGGCAACTTGATACATTAAAGAAGAAATAACTACACATTCATCTAGTAAATCCTCATGTGTTTCTTCCATACGACCACTTAATAATGCATAGGCTTCCAATACTTCAAGCTTGTTGCCAATCATTTTACCTAGTGGATTATCCATATCACTAATATGAGCAACAACTCTGCGCCCAAGTTTTTCCCCAATAGCTGTCATTGTATCAGCTAATCGCTGAGCTTCTTCTTGCGTTTTCATAAACGCACCTGACCCACATTTAACATCTAGTACAATACCATCCGCACCACTAGCGATTTTTTTACTCATAATGGATGCCGCAATTAATGGAATCGAATCGACCGTTCCTGTCACATCTCTTAATGCATACAACTTTTTGTCGGCTGGTACAAGATTGCCTGTTTGCCCAGCCACTGCAATTTTATGTCGATTGACATTGTCAATGAATTCCTGTGAGGAAAGCTCTGTTTTAAAGCCTTGGATTGACTCTAATTTATCGATTGTACCACCTGTAATACCTAGACCTTTACCACTAAACTTAGCCACTGGAATTCCTAGAGATGCAATAATAGGTGTGACCACAAGTGTTACTTTATCTCCAACGCCACCTGTTGAGTGTTTATCAATTTTAAAACCATCAATAGACGTTAAATCAATGACATCACCTGATTCAATCATTGCTTTTGTTAAATAAAACGTTTCATCATCAGACATTCCTAAAAGTCGAATCGCCATCAACAGTGAGCTTGCTTGATAATCAGGAATCGAACCTGTCGTATAGCCATCTACAAAATACTGAATGTCAGCCTGTGAGAGCTCTAATCCTTGTTTTTTCTTTTCAAACAATTGCACCATATTCATTCGAAAATCCCCCTTATTTCAATTCTCGTAAGAAACTCTTGCCGAATGCTGGGGCCTCTACTTGGAAGTTCTCAGCCACTGTAGCTGCAATATCTGCAAAAGTGTCACGAAGCTCTAATTCAGCTCCACCATTAAAACGTGGAGAATAGACAATTAACGGTACATATTCACGTGTATGATCTGTGCCATGGAAGGTCGGGTCATTCCCGTGGTCTGCTGTAATAATTAATAAATCATCCTCTGACATTGCACTCGTAATTTCTGGTAGTCGTGCATCGAATTCTTCTAGGGCTTGTCCGTAGCCTAGTGGATCACGGCGGTGTCCAAAATTAGCATCAAAGTCTACTAAGTTTAAGAAGCTCATTCCATGGAAATCACGGCGGACAACTTCAGCAAATTTGTCCATTCCATCCGTATTATTTTTAGTACGTACAGCATCTGTGACACCTTCACCGTTGAAAATATCAGAGATTTTACCAATTGCAATTACATCTAAGCCTGCATCTTTCAAAACATTCATCGTTGTACGACCGAATGGCTTTAACGCATAGTCATGTCGATTTGAAGTACGAGAGAAGTCCCCTGGAGTACCTATAAATGGACGTGCGATTACGCGACCCACTAAATATTCAGGCTGTAATGTTAATTCACGTGCAATTTCACAGATTTTATATAATTCATCTAAGGGTATGATTTCCTCGTGTGCAGCAATCTGTAAAACTGGATCAGCTGATGTATAGACAATAATTGCTCCTGTTTCCATATGCTCTTTACCGAAGTCTTCTATAACCTGCGTACCACTTGCCGGTTGATTGCAAAGTACTTTACGCCCCGTACGTTTTTCTAGCTCAGCAATCAACTCTGCAGGAAATCCATCCGGATACACTTTAAAAGGCTTATCAATATTCAATCCCATAATTTCCCAATGACCTGTCATCGTATCTTTTCCGACAGAAGCTTCTTGCATTTTTCCATAGTATGCTTTCGGCTCATTTGTCGCTTGCATACCTTGCAGCGGCTCAATATTTGCTAAACCCATTGACTCCATTACTGGCATTGTAAGCCCATTCATTTTTTCAGCGATGTGTCCTAATGTATGTGATCCTACATCGCCAAAATTTGCAGCATCTGGCGCTTCACCAATTCCTACAGAGTCCATCACAACTACATGGATTTTGTTAAACGGTTTATTCATTCTTATTGCCTCCAATCTCATGACTCTATTTTACCAAAAAAATGCGAAAAATAAAGGTCAGACATCCGACCCGAAAAAAATTTTCTGAAATTTTTAAGCGCGGGGATGAAATTGCTTATATACTTCCGATAATCTTGTTTTGCTAATATGTGTGTATATTTGCGTTGTTGAAATATCTGCATGACCTAGCATCTCTTGTACGGCGCGTAAGTCAGCCCCATTTTCGACTAAATGAGTAGCAAAAGAGTGACGCAATGTATGGGGTGTTAACTCATGTTGGATGCCAGCTTTTAAAGCATGCTCCTTCATTAATTTCCAACAACCTTGTCTTGTTAAACGTTTCCCTCTTTGATTAATAAAAAACGCATCAGTTTTTGGATATTTTCCCTCTAATTGACCACGAGCATTGTTTAAATAGGTGCTTATGGCTGATAACGCGCTTTTGCCAAGAGGAATGATTCTTTCTTTTCCACCCTTCCCAAACACCCGAACAAAGCCCATTGTTAAATGAATATCAGCTAAATCTAAAGCAATAAGCTCACTGATTCGCATACCTGAGCCATATAATAATTCAAGCATCGCTAAATCACGGATACCTTGTGGCTTACTTCGATTGGGCGCTGTCAATAAGGCTTCAATTTCTTCTATAGATAAAATATTCGGTAATTTTTGCTCAATTGTCGGCATTTCTAAGTGTACTGTTGGATCTGATTCAGCACGCTTTTCTCGGAGTAAAAATTGGTGGAAACTACGAATAGATGAAATATGGCGAGCAATCGTACGGCTTGTCTTCCCTTGTGCACGTAGTTGCTCTAAATGTCGTAGTATAGTCGTTCTTTCTACACGATTAAAATCAGCCATGCCTTCTGCATTTTGCAAAAAATTCACATAGCTTTCTAAATCTCGGCGATAGGATGCTAATGTATTAACAGATAACTGCCGTTCCACTTGGATAAAATGGATATAATCCTCTACTGCATATTGAAATTCATTCATCACAACGCCCCCTTACTGTCAATTATTTTCTATTTTAGCATGGCTATTAGAAATGTGCTAAAGCCTCCTCCATTCGACATAAACCAACGGAAATAAGGATTTATTATTTCATAAAAAAACAAAAAACTGCCCGATTTAATCTATAACAGAGATTAAAACAGACAGCTTTTCGTTAATTTTCTTCATTCGATTCGTCGTTTTTATCATGACAGCGCCAGCATATACCGTGGAAAGTTAGTCGGTGATCCTTTATGATAAAGTTCCAACGCTTTTCAACAACGGCTTCCACATCTTCAAGTAAATCTTCTTGAATCTCATCAACAGCTCCACATTCAATACAAACTAGATGATGGTGGAAATGGGCAGCTCCCTCTTGGCGTAGGTCATAGCGCGACACGCCATCGCCAAAGTTGATTTTGTCGACAATTTTGAGCTCAGTTAATAATTCTAACGTTCTATAAACAGTAGCTAGACCGATCTCTGGTGCTTTTTCTTTTACTAAAAGATATACATCCTCAGCACTTAGGTGGTCTTCTTCGTGCTCAAGCAAGACAGCAACTGTTGCTTCTCGCTGCGGCGTCAGCTTGTAACTAGCACTATGCAACTGTTTTTTTATACGATCAATTCGGCTCTCCATGTGACGCCCCCCTAAACTCTTTCCATTATACCAAAGGAGTAAATCCTATTACAAGATAGTGAATAGATTTCTAACATGTTCTACTTTTTTATCTGATCACAATGTCTGTCTATTAAACCCATCATTTTAACACATAAGAAACAACAATAAACTCAGCAACTATTATGATGAAAAATGCGATAAAATTCAACAAAATTGTCCGACCAGATACTTGTTTCCCGATTTTTCGCTTTGACCAAGCAGGTACAAGTAAATTGCATAGGACTAGCAACAATATACAATAGATAAGCTGAAATGGAAACCACCAAATCGTATAAAGCCAAAAAGCTTCAAGTTTTTGTAATAAAAAAACAGAACTAAAGCCAAAAAAAGTGGCACGCATCGCTACAGTTACACGTACTAAAACTTTTAAAACACTGTGAGTTGCTAGTAATAATACAAGACCTATGGAAATGGCGACAGGAAGCACTAAACGAAAAATCGAATGCCTGTCCCCATCGGCTAAACGAGGTTCTATAAATAAAATAAACGGTTCCGCTTTCGGTCCACCAAAAATATGAAAGAAAATAACGCCACAAACAAAGCTAACGGCAATGATGGAAGCGTGATAAAATATAGACACCGTACGAGACATAAACATGCTCCTTTTCTATCAAGGTTTGTACAGCTTATGCTCGTCCGTCTCTATTATGCTAAAGATTATTTTCTAAATGGGCAGCAAGCCAAAGTACAGCAAATGCAGTTTTAGCATCAAATATACGTTGATCTGCGACCATTGATTGTGCTACTTCCAACGAAACTTCTAAAAGTTCGACAAACTCATCCTCATCTAATGCTGCTTTATTGTCGATGATATACAAATCCTTCGCTACATATAGATGAATGACCTCGTCTGCAAATCCCGGCGACGTTGCAAATGTTTGTAAATATGTAAGGCTGTGCGCGCCGTAGCCTGTCTCTTCCTCTAATTCACGGCGAGCTGTCATTGCTGGTTCTTCACCAGGTTCAAGTTTCCCTGCTGGAATTTCAACAATAGAACGGTCAAGTGCCTTACGATATTGTTCCACTAACACTAATTTACCCTCATCTGTCACAGCAATTACCGCAACCGCTCCAGGATGCTTAATAATTTCGCGCTTTGCAACCTGACCATTTGGCAACATGACATCATCAACTTGTAGTTTTACAATTCTTCCGTCATAGATTGGTGTCGTTTTTGTCGTTTTTTCCTCAAACTTTTTCATAGACGATAACCTCGCTTGTCCTTCAGATATGTTCATTGTACCATTACAAGTAAAGAAATCGAAGGAGGTCGTTTCATGAAAAAGAGGAAGCTTGGCACTAGTGAATTATTCATTTCTGAAATTAGTTTAGGAGGCATGTCACTTTCGACAGATAAAAAGCAAGGAGCTACTATTGTCGATATGGCATTAGATGCGGGCATAAATTATATAGATACTGCCGATTTATATGATTTAGGGGCTAATGAGGAGATTATTGGCGCGGCATTAGGAAAGCGTCGTCAAGAGATTATACTTGCCACGAAGGTAGGTAATCGTTGGACTGAAGGTGTGCAAGGCTGGCAATGGGATGCTTCGCCATCTTATATAAAACAAGCTTTTCATGATAGTTTGAAACGGTTAGGAACGGACTACATCGATGTTTATCAGTTACACGGTGGTACAATCGAAGATGACTGGGATGGTATTATCGACACTTTTGAGAGCCTGAAAAAAGAAGGACTTATCCGTGAATATGGCATTTCCTCGATTCGTCCAAATGTGTTACAACGTTTTTTACCTACAAGCTCTGCTAAAAGTGTCATGATGAAATATAGTGCATTAGATCGTCGCCCCGAAGAGTGGTTTGACTTTATTGCGAACGAAGGTGCTTCTGTTGTAACTCGCGGCACAGTGGCAAAGGGCTTATTAACAAATAGCTGGCAGCAACGTCTTCAACGAGTAAACGGTTTTAACACCTATTCTTCAGAAGAGTTAACAACAACGTTAACAAACTTAGCTTCACAGTATAATGACTTACATGCATTGGCACTAGCCTTTAATTTAAAAGAGTCAGCAATCGCTTCTACAGTGATTGGAGCAAGCTCACAGGAGCAACTAGCACAGACCCTCTCTGCCTATGAAAATACGGCTGCTATAACCAATTTTGAAGCAGCAAATACGTTAACGAAAAATGAACAATATGTAGAACATCGATGAAAAAGTGGTTAATCTTCATCATCTGTCTTGTTGTGCTTATCATTTCCTCGAGCATGACTTACGAACAACAAAGTATTTTACCAAAGCTTAAAGATTTATTAGCTAATAAACCTTTTGAAAAACAACTATCCGTTTTAAAAATCCCTTATTGGGACACAGTCGTATCAGTTGAAGAACGTGGTTATTTTCCATTTGTTGAATTTTTAATTCGTAAACTAACACATTTTATCGGTTTTGGATGCATTGCGCTCGGTTTGTACTTTGCATGGGGAAAACGCCGTTTTGCAGCAACTATTGCTATTGCTGGAACGGCTTTAATTGCTATGCTTGATGAATTTCGTCAAAGCTTTACACCAGGTCGCACAATGAGCGGTCAAGATGTGCTTGTTGATACAGCTGGAGCCATTGTTTTTGTTGGTGTCGTTGTGGTCTTCAGGAAATTGTTGAAAAATAAAAGACAAAAGGCACTATACTAGCCTTTTGTCTTACATATATAATCCTTATAGAAATCTCCAATAATAAAGAGACTCCGTTTCTTTATATAAGGTAGCCCCTGCTTTTTCTAAAACTCGATGCGAAGCGAAATTATCTTTTTCTGTATCTGCAATAATATACTGAACATTTGGTTGATGATGTAGCCAGTTTATCATTGTTATAATGGTTTCTGTCATATAACCACGTCCTTGAAAACTAGGAAAGGTATAATAACCAATCACCACTTCCTGCCTCTCATTTGGCATCCCTTTTAGCATAATGCCCCCAATAGCACAATTCTGTTCTTTACATACAATCATCCAATTCGTATGCCAAATATAATTTTCTTCATCTTCCAAAACTTTGGAGCGTCTATAGTTCAATGCCTGTTTTAGCTCATCATCAATAATCCCCTCTAGCTTATGTAAAGAGAATTCAACTGCTAAATCATTCTTATGCTCTATTAGCAATTGTAAATACTTAGCATTTAAAGGAATTAATCTTAATCTTTTAGAATATAATTCAAACATCATTGTTCTCCTATCATAATTTAATCTATTTACTAAACTATAATAAGGTATATGTTATTGGCAGCGTCTCCCACATCATGATTTGTTACTTATAGAATATCGACTTTTTTGGTTATCCAAAAACAGTGAACCCACATGCGCGAATTCACTGTTTCCTTATTAATATTTCGTGCCTTTATCGCCATACTCGTTTAATAATTCTTCAAACGATTTATTTTTTTCTCGTTGCTTACGTTCAAAAGCTAGTTTTGCTTGGCGCTCTTCTTCTGCCGCCTGTTCTTTCACGGTTAAATCTTGCTTTGCCGCTTTTAATTTAGCTAACACATCGCCACCTAGCTGGTCTGCTAATGTGACTGCCTCCTGCTTTGGCAAGCTCGCTGTCATGCTATTGCTTGTCTGTTGTTGTTGTTTTCGTTTCTTTCCCATTTCATTCACCTTCTTATTGACATCAAGGACGCTTCACTACTGTAGCTACCCCTTGACCACCACCGATACATAACGTGGCTAAGCCCATTTTCGCATCACGCTTTTCCATCTCATGTAAGAGTGTGACCAAAATACGAGCACCACTTGCACCGATCGGATGACCAAGAGCAATCGCGCCCCCGTTGACATTTAGTTTATCATGATTAAAGCGTAATTCACGATCAACAGCAATCGATTGTGCTGCAAATGCTTCATTTGCTTCAATTACATCTATTTCATCTAATGTTGCTGCTGCCTTTGCCAGTGCTTTTTGTACTGCTATAACTGGACCAGTTCCCATAATTGCAGGATCTACTCCTGCGCTTGCATTGGCTGAAATAATCGCCATTGGTTGAATACCAAGCTCTTGTGCCTTTTTCTTCGACATCACAACAACTGCCGCTGCCCCATCGTTAATGCCTGAAGCATTCGCCGCTGTTACGGAGCCATCTTTTTTAAATGCGGGACGTAGCTTACCTAGAGATTCCTCTGTTACACCTGCACGTGGAAATTCATCCTTGGCGAATACAATAGGCTCTCCCTTACGCTGTGGAATCTCAACAGCGACGATTTCATTTTCAAATTTGCCTGCTGCAATTGCTGCCTCTGCGCGTTGCTGAGAACGAGCTGCAAAAGCATCCTGTTCTTCTCTTGAAATTTCATACTTATCACATAAATTTTCAGCTGTAATTCCCATATGATAATCATTAAAAGCACACCATAGACCATCATGAATCATAGTATCCACTACCTTTTGATCGCCCATTCGGAAGCCTTCACGCGCATTTTTTAAAACATAAGGTGCCTGGCTCATATTTTCAAAGCCACCAGCCACGACAATATCAGCATCACCTGCTAAAATAGCCTGCGTTGCTAAATGCACAGCCTTTAAACCTGATCCACATACTTTATTAATTGTTAATGCTGATACTTCATGTGGTAAACCAGCCTGTATCGCTGCCTGACGAGCTGGATTTTGTCCAAGACCAGCCGATAACACGTTCCCCATAATGACTTCATCGACTTGTTCCCCAGCTACTCCTGCACGCGCTAAAGCGTCCTTAATAACAATGCTACCTAAAGTTACAGCTGGTACGTCTTTTAATGTCCCCTGAAATGAGCCTATAGCTGTTCGTACAGCGCTCACGATTACTACCTCATTTATCATGTCCATTCTCCCCTTTTCCCCGTTCAAAAATCAACACTGCTGCATATGCTACTAGCAGATATGTATATTTTAACAAATATTTTGACGATTTTCGATAATAGAAATAATCGCAGTTTTGCCAAAGTTATTGTAAAATGTTGACGTGTTTTAAACAATCTCAGTTGGGAACATTACAAATAAGAAACAGCATGTGGAGGTGTTTTATGATGAAAAAGAAGATGCTTTTATTCTCTGGTATTACAACAACGCTTGCCGCAGCAGCTACTGGTCTGTTCGGCTTCGCGCTTTCCAATAAATTAATGTATATTCAACAAAAAGATCCTGAATTTGTTCGTGAACGAGAAACGACAGCCAAACGCTTTGATGAGGCTTGGTACAATAAAAACTTGAAATGCGAATTAAATATTGATTCTCCTAATGGTTATACGATTCGAGGAATTATGCTTCAGCCGTTGCAAACCAATAACACGATCATCATATGTCACGGTGTTACCGAAAATAAAATAAATTCCGTTAAATACGCTCGGCTATTTGAAAGGCTTGGCTATAATTCAGTCATCTTTGACCATCGCCGTCATGGCGAATCTGGTGGCAAAACAACTAGTTATGGCCACTATGAAAAAAATGATCTTGACGCAGTAGTCAATACAGTGAAAGCCATGATTGGTGAAGATGCAATACTAGGTATTCATGGAGAATCTATGGGTGCAGCAACAATGTTACTTTATGCAGGTACGGTTGAAGATGGTGCTGATTTTTATATTTCTGATTGTGCATTCTCCGATTTTTCCATGTTGCTCAAGCAAATTGCCAAAACTGAATTTAAATATGGCTCTATTATTCCCATTCGTTTTGCCGATTTCTTTGTCCGCCTCCGGGACGGCTACTCCTTCAAAAGTGTGACCCCCGCCGAAGCAGTGACCCATATTGAAAAACCTGTACTTTTTATCCATAGTATCCCTGATTCATTTATTCCAGCGTCCATGTCACTAGATCTTTACAATAAAAAAGTAGGTCCTAAAAAATTAAAGCTATTTGATACTGGGGCACATGCCCAATCCTTTAATGAAAATATGGATGAATACGAAGATTTAATTCATGATTTTTTAGAAAGTTTTATTTACCAAAAAATAAATCGGGATTCTTCCTCCTCCAATGTCATTCCATTCCATTTTTAACGCAAATAAAAACCTTGCTTATATTATTCCTGCAAGGTTTTTTTCCATATTTATTCTTCAAAAACGATATGCCATTCCTCTCGTTTCGCTAAAAATTCCTTCGCTAATGCTTGTGCTCCTTCTAAGCTATGACTCGCAGCCCAGCCACATTGTACCTCATTACATGCAGGCACTGCTGTCGCCTTTGTCACGTCAGTAAATGTTTTTTCTAAAATAGTTAATAGGTCCTCATAATCTTCATGATTAATAAGGGATACATAGAAGCCTGTCTGGCAACCCATTGGACTGAAATCAACGATATGGTCAGAATAATTACGAATGATATCCGCAGATAAATGCTCTAAGGAATGCAAAGCTGGCATTTCCATATGCTCTTTATTAGGTTGCTTCAAGCGAATATCATATTTGTACACTTCATCGCCATTTTTCCCTGCTTTAACTCCCGCTAACCGAACATACGGGGCTTTTACTTTTGTATGATCTAGATCAAAGCTTTCTACATTTGTCTTTTCGCGTTCCATATTTAACAGCTCCTTTTCTATGAATACTATTTATTATAGCTAGTTTTTCTAAAATTAGTGGGAATATTTTAAATTGCTAGTTTTTTTATGTTTTCACAGAATATTTCAAACGAATAGAGTTAAAAATTTTTTCATTCTTGTTTCTAAAAGACTGCTACACATCTTACTAACATAAGAAATTGCGTTGTAAAAAAATTTTTTACAGCCTTTTGTTAAAGAATTTCATAGTCAGTTTCAAATTTCTAAATCGCTGAAGCCAGTTGAGACAAGGAAATCAAATATTTACAGATCATTAGAAAATCCAAGGGGTGAATCCTTTTTAGGTAGGGCTACTCAAAGGTCCCAATCCGACAGCTAACCACGCAAGCGTTATATGAGAAGGAAAATGGAGCCATATTCATTTTTTGAATTGGAAAATTTCGGAATCCATTGAGGACGAGCATCTCGTTTGATGGATGGAACGTTATGAATTGGGTCGATGACATAGTCATTAATGAAAACGAATTCTTTCTGCCTAAGTGAGAGCTTCATTCTCAGTAATTAAAGTAGAAATCGGAGGGAAACAAACTATGAACAAGCAAAAAAATAAAGGGATCTTTTATGGCTGGTGGATCGTAGCTATTTAATCGCATTCCAGAAATTATTGATGCGAGGCACATATGACCTTCACACCATTTTAACACCTTCACTTTATAATAATATAGATCTTTGTACATTAGTCGCCCCTTTTGTCAAAGAAATTGTCGGTGAGGAAAACTTACAGATAGACGAAGAACCTTTAGCTGGTACAGAAGATTTCTCTTATATTAACCAGCGTGTACCAACGATGTTTATGTGGGCTGGATCAAACGGTTTAGGAAATCAAAACTATTCACTTCATAATCCCAATATTATTTTAGATAAGGGTGTTCTACCGTTAGGTGTAGCTGTTGTTGTACATAGTGCAATTAACTGGCTGAACGCTTCTCTTCATTAAAAACAAGGGGATGTCTCAACCATTTTGAGACATCCCCTTTTATGAGTCCATGTAAAAAGCAACCAGTTACCTTAACCAGCTGCTCCTTAAAAATTCCAATTATTTTTGGAATTTATTCATTTGTGCCATCATTTGACGTACTTGCTTTTCAGACGGCGTACGACCCATTTGTGCCATCATCATACGAATCATTTGCTCATTAATAGGTGGGTTTTCTTTTAAATATTTCATCATAGCTTGACGAGCGAAATAGAAACCAAGTGCCGCTCCCGCTGCTAATGCGATAATTACGATAATAATCCAGCCCCATGTAGGCATACAACCAACCTCCTCCACTACAATATACCGAGAAAAAACTCTCCACGCTCCATTATACACCAAATGATAGCATGTTACTATATATTGTAGTGAAATTTCCTAGTGCATTGTATACTTCATAGGTTTCAACCATCCACATTCATTATCTTGTTTATTGAAAGCAATAAATCGTTCACTCATTTTGGCAAGCATTTGAAATAAATCTAAATCTAGCATTCGTGAACCCTCACAATAAACACAAATCTTACGATCCACTAAATAAATAGCCATTTTGCCTTTTATCGGATGTTCTAAAAACAAAGCATTACGAGCTCTTTCTAAATGTGCATATTTGGAATCAAGTTGATGCTCCAACATTGCTGCTATTTCATCAAAACGAACGGATTCACATATATACGCAAGCTCTTTTAAGGATTTCTCATTGGCGTCTTCACAGCCTTGCATCATCTCTAACAACTTTCGCTCTCTGCCAAAAATAAACGTTAAATGCTCTTCTTTTATCTTATATATGGAATAGGTTCTCACCAGAAATCCTCCTTCGCTCAGTTTATTTTCCATAAGTATAGCTCATCCCATCTTGTTAATTTGTCAAACGGAGGAAGGTTTCATCTTCTATTTTTGTCGAAAAGCTTCTAGTTTAGGATCTAAAAATTACTTTATGGCAGATGATAATTAGCTCTTAAAATGAACTGCTATTTTTCAATGAAAACAAGCAAGATACACTCATTGTGTACATCAAAAACCCACTTTTATTGCAGCCTAGATAGTTCTCAGCCTCAAGACCTAGTAGAAAATCAATTTCGAGTCCGTTTTAGACAATCTTGTAAATAGGTAACATAAAGGTACAAACGAAAGGAGCTAAAACAAATGAGAAAATTTCTTTTATTAACTGGAGGCGTTATCGCAGCATGTGTTGCACTAGCCTTAATCGGACCATTGGCAGGCTTACTATTCTCCGGATTATTTGTAGCACTAGGGATGCATTTTTACATGGCGAGCAAGTCTAATTTCGGTAAAATCTTTTGGTTCGCGGTTGGTCTAATCGGTATCCTATCAGCAGTATCGAACATTCCTGCAATGATTGGTCTTGCAGCAATCGCAATTGTCTATGTCATTTATAAAAAATGGAATGGCGAAGATGTAAAAATCCCAACAATTGAAAGTAAAAAAGAAGAAGATCCATTTACAAACTTCGAAAAAGAATGGTCAAATTTAACAAAATAAAAGGAGAGAATGAATATGAATTTATTTCAACGTTTTAGATATACAGTAGAGGCAGACTTACATCAGTTATTTGATAAGAAGGAACAAAAAAATCCAATTGCTATGTTAAACCAGTACATCCGTGAAGCTGAAAAACAAACAGAAGAAACAGGTAAATTATTAGAACGTCAAGGACAATTAAAAGAAAAGCTTGAGCAAGAATATCAACAAAATGCAGATTTACTCGCTAAACGTGAATCTCAACTGACATTAGCACAAACTAGTGGCGAGCAAGATTTAATTGATTTTGCAACAGATGAAGTGACAGCTTACACTGCCCGTAATCATACATTACAGGCAAGTATCGAAGCAAGTACACGTGAATATTTCGAGCTAGAGCGTAAATTTGAAACAATGAAACATAAAATTAAAGACATGAAAGTTCGTCAATTACAGTTAATGGGCAAAGAAAATGTCACTCGTGCCCATCATCAAATGGATGGTATGATAGCCAAAAACAATAAAACAAATTTTGAAGATTTGGAAGCTTATATTGATAAATTGGCTTATCAAATTGACAAAGATCATGAAGTTACAACATTTGAAGCAAGATTGGCACAATTAGAAAAAAAAGCTTCAGAGGAAAGCTCTCCACTGCTAATTGAAAATAAATAACATGTTATAATGGAAGCAATGCGCCAACTCTAACCGGCGCATTCTTTCACGTTTTAAAACAGAGGGTCCCATTCCCTCTTTTATACTAATAGTAGAAAGAAGGGTGACCCTCTTGCAAAATTTCACTACAAATAAGCTCACATTTTGGGTACTATGCTTCTTTTTACTCGTTTTTATGGAGCTTACTATTTTTAATAATGGTGGCGCTTTTTGTTTATTGATTGGGGCCGTACTGCTTTATTTAAGCTTTGCTAAAAAAGTCCGCTTTTTTAAATGGACCGGCATATTCTTCATTGCGATTGCATTATTCACAATGTGGAGCCTCCGTCTATTCATTGTCATTATGCTCTTATATATGCTTTATCAATACTTACAACGAGAAAATGAACCAAAAATAGTTGGTGCTGAGCTTTTTGAAAAACTATCTACCTCGAAAAATGACTTAATTGGCACCATACCAGCACCAACAGAAGCATACAAATGGCAAGATGTGCAAATTCAACGTTTAGCAGGAGATATCACAGTTGATACGACTCAAACGATTTTGCCTGCTGGCACAAGTCTAATTACGATTCGTCAAGGGATTGGTAAAGTTCAAATCTATATCCCATATGAAATACCTTTTCGTATACACTATACGACCCTATTTGGTGAGCTTACTTGCTTACATGTGGGTCCACAACGTATTTTAAATGAAAGTGTTAGCTTTTCTGATGGAAATCCTGAGGATGCAAAACGCATTTTAATTATTCATGTTGCAACATGGCTTGGAGATTTGGAGGTGCTGCGTAAATGATTGCCTTTATCTCAAGATTATTTACCTTATTATTCATTTTAATGAGTGCTACATTCGGATTGCTTGTTGCAGTATGGGGAAATCCTGATGAGAAAACTTGGGAACCTTTATGGCGACAAAATTATGATAATTTTCCTCTCGGCGGAATTATTGTAGTCAGCCTATTTGCTCTTAGCTTCCTTTTTACCAGTTGGATTAGTATGACTGCTCGTGCCCGAGAAGCTCAAGCAACGAAAATTATAAAGCAGTTAATCGAACCTGATTTTGTGCTTTCTAAAAAGCAAGCCCTTCCGAAACCATTAAAAAAAGCACTTGTGCAAACAAGTGAATTAATAGATACACAGCGTAAAAGTCTACAGCGCTTATCCAATGAACGTGCAGAAGCTCATGACAAAATTATACAGGAACGTATCATTGCTGAACGTCAGCGTCTGGCTAGAGAATTACATGATTCTGTGTCGCAGCAATTATTTGCGGCCTCCATGTTGCTTTCTGCTTTAACGGAAAATGACGAAAATGCGACTAGCTTAAAGCAAGTGGAAAAAATAGTTCAGCAAGCACAGCTCGAAATGCGTGCATTATTATTACACTTGCGACCTGTTGCACTTCGCAATAAAACACTCGCCCAAGGCTTAGAGGAATTAATTATCGAGCTTCAGCAAAAGGTTTACTTCCATATTGAATATGAGCTAGAAGAAATGGCATTAACGAAAGCAGAAGAAGATCACCTATTCCGAATTGCCCAGGAAGCCCTCTCTAATACACTTCGACATGCCAAAGCAAGTGAGGTTGAATTGTTGCTTGTTGCACGAGATGACTTAGCCATTTTACGCATTCAAGATAATGGTTTAGGCTTTGATGTAGAGGCAGATAAATCCACTTCTTACGGCTTGCAAAATATTGCTGAACGAGCTGTTGAAATTGGCTGCACATATAAAATTGTGTCAGTCCCTGAAGAAGGAACGATTGTCGAAGTTAAAATTCCACTACATAAAGAGGAGGTCAATGACAATGATACAAGTGCTCATAGTGGATGATCATGAAATGGTGCGTATCGGCGTTTCGGCGTACTTATCCGCACAGCCAGATATTACAGTTGTGGGAGAGGCTGAAAACGGGCAAGAAGCAGTTGAGCGTGCCCTTGCCCTAAAGCCTGATATTATTTTAATGGATAATGTTATGCCCATTATGACTGGTGCTGAGGCAACAGCAGAAATTTTAGCCGCATGGCCCGAGGCAAAAATCATGATGGTGACTAGCTTTTTAGATGATGACAAAGTCTACCCTGCTTTAGAGGCAGGGGCAGTGAGTTATATATTAAAAACATCTAATGCTAAACAAATTGCAGAAGCCATTCGTAAAACAATGGGTGGCGAAACGGTATTAGAGCCAGAAGTTACATCTAAAATGATGCACCGTATGCGCCACGGCAATAATACACCCCTTTACGACCACCTTACTGACCGTGAAATGGAAGTTTTATTGCTGATGGCACAGGGTAAAGCCAATCAGGAAATTGCTGACGAGCTATATATTGCTTTAAAAACTGTGAAAACACATGTAAGCAATATTCTAGCAAAGCTTGAGGTTCAAGATCGCACACAAGCCGTTGTCTATGCCTTTCAGAACGGGCTTGCTAAATAATTTCTACATAAAAAACTGCATAACCATATGCAGTTTTTTTAATTAAACATATTTTAGAAGACTCTTGCTACGGGATGTATTTGTTCATTCCTTTAGTGATACGGCATCCAATTGCAAAAAAAATACCGCAACACCCTGCGAATTCATACGTACGCTGAGTGTTGCGGTATTTTATTAAAAATCTTATAGTGCTTTTACTTTTGCAACTACATTCTCTACAGTGAATCCGTATTTTTCCATTACAATTTCACCTGGAGCTGATGCGCCAAATTTATCGATTGCAAGCACATCACCTTCAAAGCCAGTATATTTATGCCAGCCGAATGATGCACCCATTTCAATCGCAAGACGTTTAGTGACAGCTTTTGGTAAAACAGATTCTTTGTAAGCAGCATCTTGTTTTTCAAAGCGGTCCATAGATGGCATTGAAACGACAGCTACATCCATGCCTTCAGCTTTTAATGCTTTTTGTGCCTCAACAGCAAGTGAAACCTCTGAGCCTGTTGCAATTAAAATCGCATCCGCTATTTCTTTAGTAGCAGGAGATACTGTGTAAGCACCCTTCGTTACACCTTCACGTACTGTTTCAATAGAAGCGTTAAGAACAGGTAAGTTTTGACGAGACAATACTAATACTGTTGGCGTATTTTCTGATGCAACGGCAAGTTCCCACGCAACAGCTGATTCATTTGCATCCGCAGGGCGAACAACAGATAAATTAGGCATTGCACGTAATGATGCAAGGTGTTCAATTGGTTCATGGGTTGGACCATCTTCTCCTACCGCAATCGAGTCATGTGTAAATACATACGTTACAGGAAGACCCATTAATGCTGAAAGACGAACTGCCGGACGAACATAATCTGAGAACACGAAGAATGTTCCACCAAATACATTTAAACCACCGTGAAGAGCCATACCGTTTAAAGCAGCGCCCATTGCAAATTCACGAACACCAAACCAGATGTTGCGACCAGCATAATCGTCTGCAGAGAAATCGCCTGCTCCCTTCATCGTTGTTTTATTTGAGCCAGCAAGGTCAGCAGAGCCACCAAAGAATGATGGTGTTTTCTTAGCGATAGCGTTAATCGCATCACCAGAAGAAGAACGTGTTGCAACAGATTTACCAGCTTCATACACTGGTAATTCAGAAGCGAAGTCTGCTGGTAATTCACCATTCATAGCATGTTCAAATTGAGTAGCTAACTCTGGGAATTCTTGTTTATAAGCAGTAAATTTCGTATTCCAAGCTTCTTCAGACTGAGCTCCCTGCACTTCAGCTGCAGCATTAAACGTATCATATACTTCAGCAGGAATTTGGAAAGGCTCGTGTGCCCACTCATAAGCAGCTTTTGTTAATACCACTTCATCTGTACCAAGTGGTGCACCATGTGAATCAGCTTTACCTGATTTATTTGGAGAACCAAAACCAATCACTGTTTTCACTTCAATCAATGTTGGTTTGCCAGTTGATTTTTTAGCTTCTTCAATAGTTGCGTTAATCGCATCAACATCTGTGCCATCTGCAACTTTTAAATAATTCCAACCATAAGATTCAAAACGTTTTTGTACATTTTCTGAGAATGACTTTTCTAAGTCACCATCTAAAGAAATATCATTAGAATCGTAAAGCACGATTAATTTTTCAAGTTTTAAGTGACCAGCTAATGAAATAGCCTCTGCTGCAACGCCTTCCATTAAGTCACCATCACCACATAATGCAAATGTATAGTGGTCAACGATGTCATGACCTGGTTTATTGTAAGTAGCTGCTAAATGACGCTCAGCCATTGCCATACCTACAGTCATGGCAATACCTTGTCCTAGAGGACCAGTTGTCGCTTCCACACCTACTGTATGACCATATTCAGGATGTCCTGGTGTTAATGAATCCCATTGGCGGAAGTTTTGAATTTCTTCCATTGGTAAACCATAGCCGCCTAGGTGAAGTAGGCTGTAAAGAAGCATGGAACCATGACCAGCTGATAATACAAAACGATCGCGATTATACCATTTTGGGTTCGCTGGATTATGGCGTAATTGTTTTGTCCATAGCGTATAAGCCATTGGCGCTGCCCCCATTGGTAAACCTGGGTGACCAGAATTTGCTTTTTCAATAGCATCGATTGACAAAGTTCGGATAGCATTAATTGCTAATAAATCCGCATGTTGAGTCATTATATTGTGACATCCTTTCTCGTCCTATAATTGTTCTTCTACAGTTTAGTCAACATTGCTTTAGAAAACAATGCTTTTGTAATACTATTTGTATTTTCATACATACTTTGTTGAATTGTGTCACATTAATTTAGAAATTTATTTTTTTTCGCTTGTCTTACCTTCTCAGGCGTGACATCATTTCCTTCTGCATCAACCACTTTTACGTTTTCAATCGTATCACGCATTGTTGCTCTAAATGTATCTAAGTATTCCTTACGAAGCGCTGTTCGCTCCTTTGCCTCTTCATCCGTTAGTTGACCACTTTTCGCTTTAGCAGAAAGTTCATTTATACGGTTAATTTTTTCTTTTGATAACATCGTTACACACCTTTCAGTACATACCTTATTGAACTCAGTATGCAAAGTATAGCACGGTTTCCCATTAAATGCAGTTATACCAGCCCTTATTCAAGCTGTTGAAATAAAAAATACATGACTTCCAGATGTTTGAAGTGTATAAATATTATATGGAAGGAAAAATTTAACTATATATTGGAGGATATACATGTGAACGTGACAACTAAGCGATTACTCATTCGAACATTTCAAGAGCAGGACTGGGAAGCTGTTTATAGCTATACTTCAGATGAAAAAGTGATGCACTATATGCCTGAGGGTGTTTTCAATGAAGAACAGGCAAAGAAATTTATTGCAGAAAATAGTAACGACAAAGCAAAACATTTTGCTATTGTTTCAAATAATTGCGAGCAAGTGATTGGTCATATCGTTTTCCATCCTTGTTTCGGCGATCATACTTATGAAATCGGTTGGGTACTAAATCCAGCTTATCAAAATCAAGGCTTTGCTTCTGAAGCTGCCCGTGCTGTATTAGACTATGGATTTAATGAAAAGAAACTTCATAGAATTATTGCAACCTGTCAGCCCGAAAATATCGCTTCCTATAAAGTTATGGAAAAGATCGGAATGCGGCGTGAAGGATATTTTAAAAAGTGTATACCATATGGGAAGGAATGGTGGGACGAATACTATTACGCAGTTTTACGTGAAGATTGGAACAATTTATTAGAAGGTTAGAAGAACGTTAAACACTTGTGAAAATGCGCGCCTATAAACATTGTTGGGCTCTGGTTAATGATGTATGATCCAACCATACAATTTAGCTTGACTAACTTTTGAAGAAGAGCTATTGAGGAGGTATGTTTCGATGGCAAAATTTCATCCTGATTACATGATTACTATGAAAGATTTTGTAAAAGAACACTCAGTCCTATTACGAAAACAAACGCAAGACGTTGCCATACCAGTTCCCTTAGAGGACCGATATATATTATTATCTATGCTTCAATATTTAAAAAACAGCCAAGACCCGATTTTAATAAAAAAGTATAAACTCCGTCCTGGTAGTGGCCTCTCTGCCAATCAAATTGGCGTTGATAAAAGAATGTTTGCTGTATTTTTTGAGGATCACGACCAAAAACACGAAATGATGTTCATAAACCCAAAAGTAATGAGCCATTCTATTAATATGATCTATTTGCCTGAGGGGGAAGGGTGTCTGTCTGTTAATCGACCTGTTCATGGTTTTGTACCAAGATATGAACGAATTAAAGTAAAAGCCTATAATATTGATGGACAGGAATTTATGATGTCTTTAAAAGGCTATGAATCTATCGTTGTACAGCATGAAATCGATCATTTAAACGGCATTATGTTTTATGATCGAATTAATAAAGATAACCCTTTTGAACTACCCAAAAATGTTATTATCGAAAGCTTGTATTAAAAAAATTAGCGGGCTATATTATTTGCCTGCTAATCTTTCTTGATGCTCTTGGAATCGGCGATGTACGGTTGCCTTACTTACCTCAAAGCCTAGTCCTCTAAGCGTAATGGAAATTTCCTCAAAGGTAAAACCACGATTACGTAGCTTCACAATTTCATCAACAGGCAGTTCTTTCCGCTCCTGACCATGTGGATTGCCACGATTGGATAGATTATTTTCAGGGCGATAGCCATTTTCCACAGCACGACGCATACCTCTGCGAATTTTTGCATTATGGATTCTACGTTGATATTCTTCTACAATTGCTAAAATCTCTAGTAGCATCGTATCCATTTCGTTTAATTGGACTGGTCCTGCATCACGCATCGAATAAACATCTGTTGCTGATTTTTGTAATAGATGCAATACTGCCATTCTTGCATTTCCACGACCTAAACGAGTTTCATCTTGTACAAAAAGAGCTTTTATTTCCTTCTCTTTTATAAAATCAAGCATTTCCAGTAAGCCTTCGCGTTCAACATCATAACCGCTATGCTTATCTTTAAAAACACCCTTTACTTCATAGCCTTGCTCTTTAGCATAGCGCACTAATTCTTCTTGTTGGCGCTCTAATGAGGAGCTTTGCGTTTCTTTTTCAGTACTTACTCGGCAATAGACAACAGCCGTCATTTGATTATTTTTCATTGTTCGTTTCTCGCAATTTCAATAGTTTTGATGGGACTGGCTTGATCACTCAAAACTGGAATGACTAGAGATTTACCTGCCACGATTTTAATGTCTGCTAACTCATTTTCTGATTTGACAAGCTTAATCCAATCTTCTTTACTCATTTTACCACGGTATTGTTCTGCTAACGACCACAAGCTATCCCCATGTTCGATTTGAATTTCAGCGTAATTAACATCCCCCGGATCAGTGATGTAAAGGTAACTTGCTAAGAGTAAGCAAGCACCTAATAATATAGTGATATGTGTATTTTTCTTTAACCATGTCATCATTATAACCTCATTTCTAGAATGTTTGTTCGGAATGTATGTTCTCATAATAAAGCGAACAAACGTTTTTGTCAAACACTTTTCGAACCTATGTTTGCATACGTGTTCGCATTCTGTTATACTATCAAATAAGAAGATTGATATTAGAAAAAAGAGGTGAGCAATCATGAAAAAAGTATCGAAAAGACAAGAGGACATATTAGCGTTCATTAAAGACGAGGTACGAGCTAAAGGGTATCCGCCATCAGTCCGTGAAATCGGGGAAGCTGTTGGACTTGCTTCAAGTTCAACTGTTCATGGTCATTTGGCTCGATTAGAACAAAAGGGTTTTATTCGTCGAGATCCAACAAAGCCACGTGCTATTGAAATTCTTGAGCCTGAGGAATCTATCCAAAAGCAACATGTCATCCATGTACCACTTGTAGGGAAGGTTACAGCAGGTTCTCCTATTACAGCTATCGAAAATATTGAAGAGTATTTCCCACTGCCAGATACATATGGCACGAGTGAGGATCAGTTATTCATGCTAGAAATTATGGGTGAATCGATGATTGAAGCGGGAATTTTAGATGGTGACTTAGTGATCGTAAAGCAAAAGTCAACAGCCATTAACGGAGACATTGTTGTAGCCATGACAGCTGAGGATGAAGCTACTGTAAAACGCTTCTTTAAGGAAAAAAACCATTTCCGCTTACAGCCTGAAAATTCTTCAATGGAACCGATTATCGTCGATCAAGTATCAATTTTGGGACAAGTTGTTGGTCTTTATCGCCGTGTACATTAATTAAATGAGGGTTTGAGGATTGTGTTCCTTCACTGAGCATATATCCTCTTTTTTACGCAAAAAAAGAATCCACAAACTATTGGATTCTTTTTACAATGACCTCTCTATGCCTCTTTTTTAAATTTCAAACTTGCTTCAACAAACGCTGCAAATAACTTTTGTGCATGCTGATCTCCCGCTATAGCCAATTCCTCTGGGTGCCACTGCACAGCCAAACAGAATGGTAAATCCTCGTGCACCACTGCTTCAATAATGCCATCACTTGATTTCGCCGCTACTTTTAAATTCTCCGCTAGTACATTCACTGACTGATGATGAAAAGAATTGACGGCAATTTTCTCTTGTTCCAGAATAGTAGCTAATAAATTCTCCGCAATAATTTGTACATAATGCGTTGCTACTGACCTACCAGCTTGTTGCATATGTTTGATTAGCTTCGTACTATAATGGTCACTATCAATGTCCTGATATAACGTCCCACCTAATGCAACATTTAATATTTGGATACCCCGACAAATGCCGAAAATAGGCATTTTCCGTACAAATGCAGCCTCAATTAATGCTAATTCCACGGCATCTCTAGCTGGATGAATTTTACCTAGCTTTGGTGAAGGCTCCGCTCCAAATAGGAAAGGATGTACATCATAGCCTCCAGAGAGCAATAAGCCATCTGTAAGGGCTAAAATTTGAGCAGCATCTTCCTCCACACCTAACGGAATAATAAGGGGGATACCGCCCGCCTCAATAACACTTTTGCTGTAAGCAGCATTTAAATGAGCTGATAAATCATCTTCTACAAAAGCTGTAATTCCAATAATCGGCTTCACTTGATTCCCCTCCACAGAATTGAAGATTAAACACTTACCAATAACCTAAATACCAATTGATGAACGAATCTCCGTAGAAATAAACAATCGTAGCGGCTAATGCAATAGATGGACCAAAGGGAATAGGTGTTTGTCTTCCTTGTTTACGCTTTAATAAGACAACTATTCCGATTATCATACCAATGAAAGCGGCAAAAAATAAAGTCAACAGCGTATGAATAGTGCCGAGAACGAGACCAATTAAAAAGAAGAATTTAATATCTCCCCCTCCCATTCCACCTTTCGATAAAACCGCAATACTGTATAATATGCCAAAACCAACGAGTGCACCCACTAGGCTGTCCCACCAAGGTGTTAAAGGTGACAGTACACGTCCTATGACCAAAAAAGGCAAAAAGAATAATAGAATCTTATCTGGAATTAACAGATAGGTAAAATCTGAAACAACTATAATGACTAACAATGAGATAAACGATAAAGCTACTATAAATTCTAAGCTCCAGTTTAGCTCCAAATAAGCAAAGGCAAATAATCCCCCAGTTAACAATTCTATCGCTGGATATAGCCAAGAAATTTTAAAACCACAGCCTCGACATGTTCCTCTTAAAAACAGATAAGACAATACTGGCACTATATCAAGAGCCGTCAATTGTCTCTGACAGCTCGTACAATGGGAGGAGGGATATACAAGAGACTCCTTCCGCGGCACACGTAAGCCAACTACATTATAAAAAGAGCCAAAGACTAGACCAACTAGAAAAATGATAATTGTATAAGCCATTTCCAAATTTATGTCCTCCTAAACCAATAGGCGCCCATACACAATAAGTATGATGCGCCTATTCATATAATTATTGTAGTCTTGCTCAGCAATCCACGTATCGAATGTTATTCAACAATGGACATTGATAATGAGAGATGTATTTGAAGAATATTTCATAAAAGGTTTGAAGTCATACGGTACAAAAAAAGAAGGAGTAGAGTAAGAGTAGTATCAGTTTAGCACAATATAAAAGAGATTCCAAAAATCATTGGAATCTCTTCAATTTATTTCCTCAGCAACCTACCTGACAACAGCATGCCAATGCCACCAATTGTTATAAATAGAACAGCTCTAATTAATAAATCAAGGGCTGATAAGTCAAAGAAAATAAGCTTGATAAACGCAATGACTAAAATAACAAAACCTGTAGTACGAAGCGTTTTTAAGTGTTGCGTGGAACTAATCCATAGCGAAATGCTCGCTGTGAGGAATAATGTAATCGTTGTAAGAGCTATACTTAGCTTCCAATCAAGTAGATGACTATACGTAAATTGATGAACTAGCCCCCAGATTGAGATCATTGTGAGTACGACACCTGAGCTAACAATAGTGTCTACATATTTCCCCATTCGCTCTTCATACAGCCGATATATACGACCCTTTACTAGAACGTCTACAATAATCGCCATAATTACCGCTATATAAACTAATCTGGTCATCATATTTAAGCTATCCATCATAGAAGGCTTTGTACTGATCATCAAAGATAATACTATAAAGAATGCTCCAAGGACAGGTGTTAATGCGCGCCCTTTGAATTTCTCTGACACGAGCAGAGATCCTGCAAACAAAGCAGCTAGTGCAATACACATCAAATACTGAATACCATTTGTTGCCGCAAAATAGGCTGAATCTAGTTTACTTATATAAGCTAAGAAGTAACCTGTGGCGATTACTGCTAAAATATCTATGGCATATAAATCCTTCATGACTTTCTCAAAAGGTGACAACGTTTCTTTTGGACGTCTAGCATACAAGTAAATGACTACTAGATAAATAATTGGCATGAACAGACTTAAATGCTCAAAGCTAATAAATGGTGTCGGTTCATGGAAAATGAAGTTTAGCAACAATGTAATCACAAGGAAAAATGATGTGACTACCTTCATCATACTGGCACGTAATCGTAAGCTCATCATTACACCTGCAAATGCGATCAATGGATATAGTAAATCATCCACTTTATCAGGTATATTCATAATAAGTATCGTATTACATACGGCAATAAATGCGAGTGTTATAGCACTATCAAATACTTCCTGCCATTTTTGACGATGACTATAAAACGCTAATGCTATTAATAAAGCAATGAAAATAAGTAGCACCGCTTCTCCATATTCGAGTGAACGTATGATCAGGTTCATCAGCAATAAACTAAATGACCCTAACGAAAATTGGAGACCAATATGAAGAGGTTTCCATTTAGATTGTGCATTATATAATCGACACCAGCTTACATAAAAGATTGCCAGTATAGCAAGTAAACCCAAAGCAAAGACAACTTGCTTGTCATGATTCATAAATGCTACAACACCTATTGCCAGCACTGAGAAAAAGGTTGAAATATAAAGAGCAAGCTTTTGCTTGTGCTGTTGGACAACCAATTGCAGCATGGCAAATAAAACGATAACAAATAGTAAAATAATGATGGCACTAAAGTCCATATATTCTAATAAATAAGGTAGTAATAACGAGGTAAAAGCAACAAAAATAGTTAATGCCTCATTTTTCTTTAAGTAACTTATGGCAATACCATAGCCAATATAAAGAACTGTAATACCAAGCGCTGGTGTAAGATGGATGATTTCATACAAAATGGCACTAGCTGCAGTCGTTAATATCCCAACAATGAATGCTCCACCATATAATGAGACCGTAATAGCAGGTGAGCCTACTTTTCTACGTTCCAGAATATAAGCGATAATCGCCAAACCTACCGATAATGAATAGGCAAGGATGATTTTCACGCCATTCGATAAATAACCATAGTCACTAACAAGTTTGAGACCCCAAAGTACCCCCATAACTAAAATAACCATGAATACTTTTGGAAGTGCCCACATAACACGTTCCTCCATCGATGGCTGTGGTTGCACCTCTTTTTGTGCTGTTTTGACTGGGGTAGACTTCGGCTCCACTGTCGGTTTTGGTGTTGGAGTTGGTGTTGGTTGTATTGGAACCGATTGCTCGATCATGGACTGTCTTGCATCAAGAGTATTTATTTTTTCATTGCTTTGAATTCGCCTTAATTCACTTAACTCCTGACGTAAATCTGCCATTTCCTCCTCAAGTTTAGCCACTCTTCGTTCCATTTCAAGGGACATTCAATCATCCTCCCCACTTTATCAATTTTCTAACATTATAACATATTTATCCTTATTGTAAAATTACACTTTTCGAATACTTTATCGTGGTCTCCTATACATTAATGCCTTTTCACTATCACTTGTACCTTTTGTCGTTGGGTCCACTATGACACCCATTAATACAAGAATAGATAGCACTGTATTTAAAATAGATGCAATTTGCTCACTCATTGCAGCTGTCAAATCAAAGCCGAAAATCGCCCCTACTTGTTGTGCGAGTAAGAGTAACAATGAAAATAGCCCTAGTAAAAATGGTATATGTTGAAGACGAACCTTCCAGTTAATTCTCATAAAAGCTCACCTCCCCCCCTCTTGACCCAGTATATGCAGGGAGGTTATGTGACACATATGCAAAAATGGAGCTTTTGACAAGTTTACTAGGTGTTTTTAATAATAATTTGCGAACTAAACTATTTTCGAGTGACAAGACAGGCCGGTTTTAACCATAATGCCAAATTCATATAGTTAGTTAGGTTGCATCCTGGCAGGAGATGCCCGCCAAATTACTGAAATTGAGGGTGATTGAGATCGTATACGAGTGGAACGCATTGAGAGCTATTGCTTGTTTAAGTATTGTGCTATTGCACGCAACGACAAATATTGAAATTATTAACGGCTTTATTGATCAACCATTCTATCAATTTTTTAGACTATTATTATGTGCCGCTACACCCATTTTCATTTTATTATCTATTTTAATATTATCTAATCGCTATCAGCATCAGCTACCTTCCCATTTTTTATGGCATCGATTTCAGTTTATTGTCATGCCGTTTGTAGCTGCTGGTATTTTATATGCGGCTAATGCAGCCTTTCATTATCACGAAAATTTTGGGGATGCCTTGTACCGTCACATTATTTTAGGGGATTTTTCTGGCTGGTTTGTCATGACCATTTTTCAGCTCTATATTCTCTTTTTTATTGTGAATAAATATCAGCTATCCAGTATATGGTTTGCTCCTATTATGTTCTTACTGGGGATTTTTTATATGACACTAGCAAAATTAAATCTAGATACCTTCGTAGAAAATGATCATTTTATGCGACTGCTCTTCATAGGTTGGCTTCCATATTTTGTATTTGCCTATTTTATTGGTCGTCATTATGAAAGATTCATGTATTATATCGTTAAATATAAGTTCTTTACCGTTTTATCGGTCATACTTGCAACAGTCATGATCTATATAAATTATTATTTAGGCGACCAGCAACTTACATCACGAAGAATCGATATGATGCTATTTGTGTTAGCGATGACGATTTTTATTTTAGCGTTTGCTCAAATTTTGCCTAAGCCGCCCTTCATCCATATCATCAGTCGTTATTCCTTTGGTATCTTTTTAATTCACTGGCTTATTCAAGAATATCTAGCACCCTATAGTGCATTACTCCCTACTACTTTTCTACAAGTTATTTCACTTTTTCTAGCTAGTTTAATGGTCTGTATGCTGCTCATAAAAATTATTTCCTTTCTTCCCTTTAGTGCTTATTTGATCGGCAAATCACACCAAAAAAAGCCAATTCAAAATTGAGGAAAAAATTTGATATAATGGATAATAGTTCATTAATTATGGCGAGTACATTTATTACGTGTTGTGGATTTTAACATCATTTTAGAATGTATTTCCCTATTTTTTTCGGAAGCACTCTCTTTTTAAGTGTCTTCCTATTAATTACTGCTAGCATGATTAGGAGGAAATGAACAGAATGAAACAAAAAGTGATTGCCAAAATAATTGGCTTAGAGTTTCTTATCATACTTTTCTATGTTGGTAACGGAGCTTTTGTTTCTATTAAAGAACCAACAAGCCCTTTGTTACAGTTTGCTATGTTAGTTCCACTAGCATTGGGACTCTTCATTTATATTGCCCTGAGAAAAAACTGGCAAATGTATTTCTTTCATCCCATTCAAAAGAATCATTTATTAATGATTTTACCGCTACTTTTTGTTTTAGGAATCATCCTTGTAAGTACTAAAGGATTAAATCTCACATCGATTAGCGATCTTATTTTTATGTTTTTAATGCAAGTGCTTATTGTGGCATTTATAGAAGAGACCATATTTAGGGGCCTTATGCTGCGAATGCTTCTTGCCAAGGGTGCTTTTACAGCGGTATTCATTTCTAGTTTATTGTTTGGGATTACACATGCTTTACAATTACTTGGTGGGCAATCGCTTGAAGATACTATTATTCAAATCATCTATGCCCTTTTAGTGGGCCTTGTTCTTTCTTTACTTATTTTAGATGGGCAATCGATTATTATTACTATTCTTTTCCATGGATTCAATAATTTCTTTAACTTTATGGGAAATGTAGAGAGCCCTACGCTTAGTGGTTATCTTATTATTTTAGTGCTATTTGTCTATATGCTAGTTTTATGGAAGCGAGTAAAGAAATCCTATGCTATTCATTTCATGAAAAATGCCAAGTCCATCTAGGACTTGGCATTTTGATTAGAATAAAAGGTGGCCCACTAATGCAGCAATTGGAAGTGAGATAAGTGTACGTAATAAAAATATCACCACTAAATCGAAAAATTTCAATGGAATTTTCGTACCTAAAATAAGTCCACCCACCTCAGACATATAAATTAACTGCGTGACAGAAACCACTGCTATAACGAATCTAGTAGTATCCGATTCAATACCCGCACCTAAAATAGAAGGCAGGAACATATCTGCAAAGCCAACCACCATTGTTTGTGCAGCTTCAGCTGCTTCTGGTAAGCCAAGTACTGTTAAAATAGGCTCGAAGGGTTTGCCTAAAATCACAAAGATACTAGTAAATTCAGCCAGCATCAAAGCAACCGTACCAAAAGCCATTACAATAGGTGCAACACCTATCCATAAATCAATGACATTTCTAGATCCATCTTTTATAAATTTGCGTGGATCACGATTGGCATGGGCAACAGCTAGTGCATTTTCTAAGCCATGTGAGACTGAATTATAGCCCTCTGGTAATTGCTCACGTGAATAGTCTACAGGCGTACCATCTATATAGGTATCTTCCTTTTGAGCAAGTGGATAGATACGAGGCATAATAATCGCTAATACAATTCCACAAAAGACCACTGTTAAATAGTAAGGAATAAAATAGCGTGCCAAATGAACCGTATCCAATACTACGATACAAAATGTAATAGATACTACAGAGAAGCTTGTTGCAATAATGGCTGCTTCTTTTTTGGTGTAGTTCCCCATCTCATATTGTTTACTTGTCATTAACACACCTATCGTTCCATCACCGACCCATGAAGTAAGGGCATCAATGGAAGAACGTCCTGGACTTTTAAATAGGGGGCGCATAATTCTCACCATCATTGTACCGAAAAATTCAAGAAGTCCAAAGTTAGTTAAAAAAGGCAGAAGGAAACCAGCAAACAAGAAGATGGTAAATAAAAATGTCACAAGACCACCATTAGGGTCCATCAGTAGTCCACCAGTATTTTCGTTATTGATGGCAAAAGGACCAAAGTTAAAGACAACCATTGAAGCAAAAACTAAGCCGATACAGCGGGTAATCGTCCAAAACCAATTAACATAAAACAATGTATCTAAAATACTTGGGTTTTTCACGTTTTTACGTGGTATAAATTTAGCCATAAGTGCGCCAATTGCTGAAATAGCAAACATAAGAATTGTAAAATAACTAATAATAGGAGCAACAATAGTTGCTAAAACATTTGCTAAAATCGCAATCGGTACCTTCCAGCCTTCTTCTGTTAAGACAGGTGTCATAAATAGAAAAATACCAATTAAAGAAGGGATAATAAAATAAACATATGTAGAAACAGCATACTTTTTCATTTTTTGATTAAAACCTCATTTCTATTAAGCATGAAATTGCAATTTGATCTATTTCCCAATCTACTATTCTATGAGCTCGACATGTTGTGTCCATTCAAAATCTCCCCTCACATCTTGTTATAAGACTATTACAAAAACAATTGAATTTTGAGCTTTAAACAGAAAAACATTTACATCATTCATGTTTTTATAACATTACTTTGTTATAAAACGAGTTAAAAGCTACAATTAAATTGGTTAAAAATTACATATGGTTGAATTTTTATACAGACAAACTACTGACACTTTAATCTAGTATAACAATATTTCAACATAACAAACAGAAATTTTTCAGGAAAAAAAGTGAATAAACATGACATTTATTCACTTTGGGGAATGATATACTTTATGAGGTTAAACGAGTCTTTTGATTTTAGGACAGGAGATACAATAGTCATTTATTTCGTCAGATGTATGATAATAAAAACAACATGTTTTTCTTAAGCGTATCGGGTGCTCGGATTCCTTTATCGTCACTTTCGGTCCACAATAATTCGTCAACGGATTCTTCTTCTCGCCAAAGAGAGCACCTGGTGCCTGATTTACAATGTAGTCATAGTCCTCTTGTAGGCGAATGATTTCTTGCTCATTGGCCCCTTCTCTTATTTTCGTTTCGTATAGCCAATTGACATAAATAGCGGTATTTTCCCATAAAATTGTTTTTGGGATTTTACTTATCTTCGTTAATGACTGCCACACTTTTGCTAGATTATCCGCAAAAATCCCTTTAAGCACCTCGTCACGCCATGCGTTACGATCTGTTGTTGGTACTGACACCGTATGATCAATAAACCGAACGTTAGGCAGCCATGGTTTCGCATGACCTTCTGCTTCTACCCAAATATTTTCGATAGCAACTTGTAGCCCTTTGTCATATCTCGACATGGCATAAAATGCTGAAGCCATCGTCAAAACACTATAGCGCTTTCCAAATAACGATGCCGTCACTATTAAAGATGGCGATTGAAAAAAAGGAGCGATTGTTTGTAAATAGACTAGAGCCTGTTCAGCGTCCAATAAATTTTCAGCACTTATAGAGTAAGTAGCATCTATTGCTGGCTCAAACGTCAATCGATAATCGCTTAATAATATTGGTTTTTCTTCAGCTGACAGTTTGTTGCTCAAGTGGCCGCTACCTCCTCAAATGCTTCCATCTGAACCGTTCGTCCCTTACCATGCGGAACACATAATGGCGTTCCAAATAGTGGGTCTCTCATTATGGTACAGTCCATCCGAAAGACAGCTTGTACCATCTCAGGTGTCACCACTTCCTCTGGCTTACCTTGTACGTACACCTGTTTATTTCGCACAGCTACAATATGATGAGCGTAACGACAGGCTAAGTTTAAATCGTGCAATACCATAACAACTGTACGGCCTTCATTTTCATTTAAATCAAATAGTAAATCTAAAATTTCTACTTGATGAGCCATATCTAAATAAGTTGTAGGTTCATCAAGTAAAATAAGATCTGTTTTTTGAGCTAATGTCATAGCAATCCACACACGCTGACGCTGACCTCCGGATAATGCATCTACTGGGCGATCTGCAAATTCGGTCATCTGTGTCACCTCAAGAGCATTGTTCACAATATTTTCATCCTCTGTAGACCATTGCTTTAACCAGCTTTGATGAGGATAACGACCTTGTTTAATCAATTGTTGAACAGTTAATCCTTCTGGCGCAACAGGTCCCTGTGGGAGAATGGCTAAACGTTTTGCCACCTCTTTAGTTGAAATCCCATCTAGTGGATGCTCTTCTAAAAAAATTTCACCCGACTTTGGTTTTTGCAGTCGGGCAAACGTTCTTAGGAGCGTAGATTTTCCACAACCATTGGCACCTACTAGTACCGTAATTTTCCCTTTTGGTATTTGAAGATTCAAATCTTCCAAAATAAGATTTTCACCATAGCTAACATCTAGATTTTGTACTTCTAAGACGCTTTTCATAATCCCTTCACCTTCTTCTCTCACGCTTTTAACTCATTTATCATTAGGCACTATTGATTGCGCGTTCTAAATAGTAAATAAATAAAAAATGGTGCTCCAATAGCAGCCGTAAAGACACCTGTTGGTAAATCCTTTGGTAAAAAGGCTGTTCGTGCAACAATGTCAGCTACAATGACAATAATGCCACCAATTATAGCAGTAACGGGTATTAATCCTGCAAAAGAACGCCCTACAAGCAGTCTACTCATATGAGGGGCTACTAATCCAACAAAGGCAATTCCACCTGCAAAAGCAACCGCAGAACCAGCTAGCATGACACTAATGAGTAAAAAAAGCAAACGGTACACTTGAACTTTTACGCCCAGCCCTGTCGCAATGTCATCTCCTAATTCCTTCACATTGACTGTTCTCGCTAAAACAAATGTTAAAGGTAATAAAAGAGCCACCCATGGTAAAAGCAAATAGACATCTGTCATATTCGCCCCATACAAGCTTCCAGTTAGCCATAGATAGGCCTTCGTAGTTGCAGCTACCTCGCTGAGGACTAGCAACATGGTTACAACTGCCTTTGCTAATGCGGAAATCCCAATTCCTATAAGCACCATGCGAATAGGTGTGACACCTTTTCTCCATGACAGCAAGTAAATGATAAAGGAGATAATGGCCGCACCTGAAATAGCCGCTAACGATAAAAATTGAATGCCGACTGATCCCATAAAGTACACGATAAAAATAATCGCACCCATGGACGCTCCACTCGTTACACCAATAATATCTGGAGCAGCTAGCGGATTGCGTATGATTCCTTGTAAAATTAAACCAGCAACACCTAGCGCAGCACCAACTAATAAAGCCATCAATATACGTGGGAGCCTTAATGTATGTAAGACAAAGTCATACTCTCCGTTCCCGTAGCCTAATAACTCCTTCACTACTATGAAAGGATGAATAAAATCGCTACCTGCAGATAAGCCAATAATCGTAATGCTGACTAATAATAAGCTTAAAAGTAGTATAATCCAACAAGTTCTTTTGGCGATTTGAAAAGATATGCGATCGGATTTCGTTCGAATCGTCGTATAATTAGACATTTTTTGCTAACCCCTTTCGTGCAATATAAATAAAGAAAGGAGCACCGATTAATGCAGTCATTACACCAATTGGCATTTCTAATGGCATAATTACGTATCTTGCTGCTATATCTGCAAGCAGCAGCAAGATAGCTCCTAATACCGCACTGTACGGTATAATCCAACGATAATCCATACCAACAAGATGAATCGCAATATGAGGGACAATTAAACCAATAAAGCCAATTGAACCTGCTACAGCAACTGAGCTACCTGCAAGAATAATAATGATGATACCGAGTGTGAGTTTCGTCAGCATCGTTCGTTGGCCTAAGCCTTTTGCAATATCATCACCTGATTGTAAAATATTTATTGAACGGCCCATACCTATTGCCACGACTGTGCCCCCTAAAATAAATGGTAGGACAGGTATGAGCATGTCAATGCTTCGACCGGATACTGACCCCGCTAACCAAAAGAGTACACTTTGTAAACCTTGCTCATCAATCACTAAAAGCCCCTGCGTAAACGAGACAAATAGAGCTGTAATCGCTGCACCAGCTAACACTATTTTAATCGGTGTTAAACCATCTCTCCCTAATGATCCAAGGAAAAACACCATAGCTCCCGCTGCACCAGCACCTAAAAAGGCAATCCACATATAACTCATTAAGGAATTAACAGAAAAAAGAGTAATGGCACTGACAATAAAAAATATTGCCCCTGCATTAATACCTAAAATATCAGGAGCTGCTAAAGGGTTTCTAGTTAATGCCCGCATTAATGCTCCCGAGATAGCTAGGCTTGCGCCAACTACTGTTGCGATCACAGCTCTTGTAAATCTAGATGTTCGAATAATGACATGCTCCTTATTAGCAGCATCATAATGAAAAATGGCATCATAGATTGACGAGAAGGGAATGGATGTTTGACCAATAGTTATGCTGAACATAAACGTCAGCAAAAGGATCAAACAACTGATGAACAACCCTATTTGTTTCATCGAGGTAGTAGAAAGAAAAATTCTCATTTTGCGCCAACTTTCTTGATCCACATTTTAACTTATGAGAAAAGTTGCAGGTTTTTATAGGTTAAACACTACAAGGAGAGGGCTGTCATTTAAACAGCCCTAATCACTTTCTCTATTTATCTAATTCAAATTTGTCATAAATATCATCTAGCATTAAATTAGCACTAATATATCCACCAGCTAGATTCCAATTGATTTCATCTACTTGATAAACTTGATTTGCTTTCACAGCATCAAGCTCTTTCCATAGCGGATGATTTGTCCATTCTTCATAATTCTTTTTCACTGCCTCATCATTTTCCATGAACATATAAATAACATCGGCATTCATTTGCGTAATACTTTCTTTATCCGTTAGCTTGACGATCTCCAATGAGTCATCAGTTAAATTTTTAGGACCTTGGAAGCCAAGCTCCGACAATATAGAACCTGCATATCCAGTTACATAAATACGTGCATGGTCTGCTCTGAAATTGACAACCGAAACATGGAATGGCCATTTATCGCCAAGCTTCTCTTTAATTTTTGTTTGGAAATCTGCAACCCGCGTATCCCATTCTCCAAATAACTCTTTTACCTTTTCTTCTTGATTCATTGCTTGACCCATCATTTCAGCTGTACCTTTGAAATCAAATACCGTTTCATGAGCAACAGTTGGTGCTATTTGTGATAGCTGATCATAAATTTCCTCATGACGAACTTTCGATGCAATGATTAGATCTGGTTTAAGCTTTGCAATTTCTTCAAGATTTGGTTGTGTTTCTTGTCCAACAACCGCAACACCATCTAAATCTTTCTTCAAATAATTATAAAAAGGTGCTTCAGCCCAAGATTCTACTGCCCCTACTGGCTTAATGCCCATTGCTACTGCTACATCAGTAGCCCCTTGGTATAGAGTAACAATTTTTGTAGGTGTTCCTTCAATTGTCGTAGTGCCCATAGCGTGGGTAATTTCACGGCTTGAAGACTCGGTATTACCTTCTTCAGCTTTATCCGTTTCTTGTGAACTACTACTAGTGTTTGTTGCTTTATCTCCACATCCAACCATTATGAGAGATACTATTGATAATAAAGCAAAAAGAATAAAAATATTTTTATTGCGTAGTGATAATTTCGACATACATTTCCTCCTAAGTTTTAATCAATAACGATAATCATTATCAATTAAAGAGTATACTGTATGACTGTTTTATTGACAATATCTATTTTTTCAAAAAATATACTTTTTTATTAATTTTTTATGCTCATTTAGCTTACAGCTCGATTATCTATAGTTTAGAAGCATTAGGTTTGTTGTTTACTTGTAAAAATTTCGACACAATTATTCCAAGATGTAGGGGAATATTATTTAAACATTAGGTCGATTCAACATTATGATGACAGCGGTAAAATGTGAAAAAGCTTTTGGTAGTTCATTCTTTCACCTAATTTGTAGGCAAATCAACATTAGATTTTCTACCATTTCAGCGACTTGTTAGATTTACCTATTCAATAATAGGCAAATAAATAGTCCCTATTGACGTCTATCTCATATCTTAATAATGAACGACAACTTATCAAAACAGGAGGTTATAACATGTTTCAACGAAGACGCCATCCGGCAAAAGGTCCACACTGCTGTCCGCCACAAACGATGCCAATGCAATTTGATCCACCACAATTTTTACCACCAGAGCAATATGTCCGTACAAATTATATCCATACAGTTGTTCCACATGTACAACCAGCACATGTCACAACAGTGAATAAACATATGATTGATCATCAATACTATTTCCCATGCACAGAATCAGTTGTTAATGAATGCTGTGAAACACATACAATGTGCGGTATGCCACCTAACCCTTGTCATATGCCGCATCATCCCCATAAACATATGGGCTATTAATAGTTATGGAGGGGGCGAGTAATGCCCCTCCATATTTCAAACAAAAAAAGCCGAGTAGCCTCTCTCAGAGGTACTCGGTTTCATGCATTATTAATACATTTTTAAATATTGATCGCGTTCCCATTGATGTACAGTTGTACGATACATATCGAACTCGATTTCTTTTGCTTCTTTAAAGTTGGCGTAAATATGCTCACCTAAAGCAGCTTGTGCTACTTGATCTTTAGCCAATAATGTTAAAGCATCATCAAGTGCCGCTGGTAGATTTTCAATGCCATTTGCTTGGCGCTCTTCTTCTGACATCACGTAGATGTTGCGGTTAATAGCTGCTGGTGGCGTCAAGTTTTGACGAATACCTTCTAGACCTGCCTCTAAAATAACAGCCATTGCTAAATATGGGTTTGCAGAAGGGTCCACTGAACGTACTTCTACACGAGTTGAAAGGCCACGTGCTGATGGAATACGAATTAGTGGTGAACGGTTTTGCGCTGACCATGCTACATAACATGGTGCTTCATAACCTGGAACTAGACGTTTATAAGAGTTAACTGTTGGATTTGTAACAGCTGTGAAACCTTGTACGTGTGCAAGGACACCAGCCATAAATTGCATAGCTGTATTGGATAGTCCTAATTCTGTAGATTCATCATAAAATGCATTTTCTTTACCTTTAAATAGTGACACGTTAAAGTGCATACCAGAACCTGCTTCACCAAATAATGGCTTTGGCATAAATGTAGCGTGTAAACCGTGTTTACGAGCAATTGTTTTCACTACTAATTTAAATGTTTGGATGTTATCACAAGCTGTAACAGCGTCCGCATATTTAAAGTCAATTTCATGTTGTCCAGGAGCAACCTCATGGTGAGAAGCTTCGATTTCAAAGCCCATTTCTTCTAGCTCTAATACGATATCACGACGGCAGTTTTCACCTAGATCTGTTGGAGCTAAGTCGAAGTAACCACCATGGTCATTTACTTCTAATGTTGGTTCGCCTTTTGCATCTAATTTGAATAAGAAGAATTCTGGCTCTGGCCCTAAATTAAAGCTTGAGAAGCCCATATCTTCCATTTTTTTAAGAATACGTTTTAGGTTGTTACGTGGGTCACCAGCAAACGGTTCGCCTTTCGCAGTGTATACATCACAGATAAGACGTGCTACTTTCCCTTTTTCAGAAGTCCAAGGGAATACTACGAAAGTATCAAGATCAGGATATAAATACATATCTGATTCTTCGATTCGAACGAAGCCTTCAATAGATGAGCCATCAAACATCATTTTATTTTCCAGTGCTTTGTCTAATTGGCTTACAGGAATCTCAACGTTTTTGATTGTGCCAAGAATATCTGTAAATTGTAAACGAATAAAGCTTACGTTCTTTTCTTCGATGAGACGTTTAATGTCCTCTTTTGTGTATTTACCCACAGTTTTCCACACTCCTATAATTTGTCTAGCTTTTATGTTTACCCTACCCTATTTTTAATAGAATCGAGATAAATCCCCTCGTCGGATGGATGATTTTTGCATGCGCTGTGCTTGACGCATTTCTTCGCGCATAATTTGACGTAATTCAGAATCACTTAAATCTTGTTCTTCAATTGTAGCAACAGGATCTTTCCTTTTAGCAAATATTTTTTTAATCTTCGCCATATTCATACCCTGTTCTAAGTAGTCTTTAATTTCAAGCAATATGTCGACGTCATTTAATGAAAACATTCGACGGTTGCCTTCTGTTCGGTGCGGCTCAATTAAATGGTGTTCTTCATAATAACGAATTTGTCGTGCCGAGAGCTCAGTTAATTGCATTACAATACTCATTGATAATAACGGCATAGTTCGTCTAATTTCACGACTCATTTAAGTCCTCCTCCAATACCCGCTTATCATATAACGAAATTTTTTCACTGTCAACCAACCATGTGAGGTTTCCTAACATGGTTGGCATTATTTTTTTCAATCCGAGAGAAAATTGTAAAAAACTATTCAAATTTACGGTTTGTCCATTTCCTTCTCTCTATTTTTGAATAGCTTGTACCGCACTACAAATTGCAAATTTTACATGCTCATATGTTAGTCCACCCTGTATAAAGGCTGTAAAAGGCGGACGTATCGGACCATCTGCTGTAAGCTCTATGCTGGAGCCTTGAATAAATGTTCCCGCTGCCATAATGACATCATCTTCATAACCAGGCATATAGGCTGGTTCTGGTGCGTAATGAGCATTAATTGGCGAGTTGGCTTGTATTTCCCGACAAAAGGCGATCATTTGCTGTGCGGTTTGGAAAGAAACCGATTGTATTAAATCTGTCCGATGTGCCTGATAACTTGGAGATGTATTCATCCCGATTTCCTCCAGCATAGCTGCCGTAAAAATGGCACCCTTTAATGCTTGTGATACAACATGTGGAGCTAGGAAAAATCCTTGATAAAAATCACCTAATGTATTTAATGTCGCTCCTGCTTCTGCCCCAATTCCTGGTGATGTCATCCGGTACGCACATTTCTCCACTAAATCTGCTCTGCCTGCAATATAGCCTCCAATTTTCGCTAATCCTCCACCAGGATTTTTAATGAGGGAGCCTGCCATTAAATCAGCACCAATCTCTATAGGCTCTTGCTTTTCTACAAATTCACCATAGCAATTATCAACAAAAATAATGGCCTCCGGTGCTAACTCACGAATGTTTGCACACATATCAGCAATTTCTGCGATAGAAAAGGATGGACGTGTTGCATAGCCTTTTGATCGTTGAATGGCAATCATTTTTGTCTTCGCTGTTATGGCCCCTTTCACACCTGACCAATCGATGGTTTGATTATCCAGTAAATCAACATGTGAATAACCGATTTGATAATCTTTTAGGGACCCTGTATCTTTGTCACCACCATCGACAATGGATTGTAACGTATCATATGGCTGACCAGAAATATAAAGCAGCTCATCACCAGGACGTAGCACACCGAATAGACTAAGCGTAATTGCATGTGTCCCTGAAATAATTTGCGGTCGAACAATGGCAGCCTCTGCACCAAACACCTCAGCATAGACACGCTCTAAATTATCGCGTCCCTCATCGTCATAGCCATAGCCATTGGATGGATGTAAATGATAATCACTAACTTGATGTTTTCGAAATGCCGCTAGCACTTTTTGCTGGTTATAAAACGCCATCTCTTCCACCTTAGCATGAAAAGGTCTCACTCTCTCTTCTATTGTTGCCGCTAAAGATAGCGTCGATGCTGATAAATTAGATGTAAACGTCATTCTTTTTCTTCTCCATTTCACAATTGTCATGCATATATTCCGTAAACTTGATTCCATATTTAAATGGACCTCAATTATCCTAGAATTCCCTAATCGTCTACTTGTAATGAACGCTTATGACAGATGTTTTTCTTTATTTCATTACCATCTTATCAATTTGTATAGGTCCCTGTAAAACTTGCCTATTGTTTCTCAGCGAAATTTACGCTAAGCTAATGTGCGGACTTATTTCAAGAAGAGTATTTAATGATGAATTTTGGCTATTAAATTCATAGATTTTGTTACTTACAGGATCTTTATGCTTTAGGAATGAGATTCATTTATTTATAGAAGGGGTGAAAGGGATGGCTTGGGATGTTTTTAGTATTATTGGTACAATTGCCTTTGCTATTTCTGGGGCAATTATTGCAATGGAAGAGGAATACGATTTATTCGGTGTTTATATACTCGGTATCGTCACTGCTTTTGGTGGAGGGGCTATTCGAAATTTACTTATCGGGCTACCTGTCACGACATTATGGGGACAGGATATGATGTTTCAAATTGCACTTGCTGCCATTACCATATTTTTTATTTTTCCTCATCATTTGATTCAACACTGGCATCGTTGGGGCAATTTCACAGATGCAATTGGCTTATCAGCATTTGCTATTCAAGGCGCACTCTACGCCGTAAAGCTGGATATGCCGATCAGCGCTGTCATTGTAGCTGCGGTCTTAACTGGTTCAGGTGGTGGTATCGTGCGTGACTTATTAGCTCGACGAAAACCACTTGTTCTTCGTGACGAAGTCTATGGTGTTTGGGCTGCTCTCGCAGGACTTGTTATTGGGTTTGAAGTTTTTACAGGAGATATCTTCCTTTATATTTTATTTGCGGTAATAACAGCCTTACGTATTCTTTCCTATATGATGAAATGGCGTTTACCTTTGCGAAGGTTGAATCGGGCATAGAGTCTATCATTGATTAAATAAGCACAAATGGTTCCTTAACTATTTGCGCTTATTTTTTTTTTCAGTAACTATTTAGTCAAAAGATTCATTGCTTCTTCCAGCGTCACCATATTTTTCATCATCGAGCAAGCAGCATCTAATAGGGGAAAGGCTAGGGCTGCACCGGAACCTTCTCCTAGCCGCATATTCATGTGCAGCATGGGCTCCACTCCTAGTAATTCAGCGGCAATTTTAGCCCCTGGCTCCTCCGATGCATGAGAAGGTATAATAAAATCCTTTACTTTTGGTTCAATTTGATAAGCAATAAGCGCAGCAATAGTTGAAATAAATCCATCAATCACAACAGGTTTTCGATGACTTGCGGCTGCAAGGATGATACCAGCCATAGCCCCAATCTCTAGCCCTCCAACTTTAGCTAGAACATCAATGATATCATTAGGATTGGGTTTGTTGAGCGTAATTGCTTTTTGAATGACCGCTGCTTTATGAGCAATTCCTCCTTGACCAACACCTGCTCCAAATCCTGTTATTTCAATTGGGTCATAGCCAGTCAAAACAGCTAAAATCGCAGTACTCGGCGTTGTATTACCGATGCCCATCTCACCTGTACCAAGTAGATTGGCTCCTTTTATGATTTCATCTGTTGCCACACGAATCCCCGCTTCAATAGATTGAATGGCCTCCTCTCTAGACATAGCAGGGCCTTGTGCCATGTTATCTGTACCATATTTTACTTTTTGAACGATTACGCCCGAATTGAGTGGAAGATCATCCTTTACTCCAACATCGACCGTTACAACCTTCGTATTCGTCACACTTGCAATCGCGCAAACACCTGTACCTCCTTTTGGGAAATTTAATGTTTGAAATAAAGTAACATCTTGTGGGTTCGTCGTCACACCTTCCTTACAAACTCCATGATCTGCTGCACAGACAATCATCACCTTTTGATCAATCACAGGATATAATTGTCCTGTAATCCCAGAAAGCTGCACAGCAATGGACTCTAATTTACCTAGGCTACCTGGCGGCTTACAAAGAATATCTATTCGCTTCCTTGCTTGCTCCCTACTATTTTTATTAGCGCCTTGAATGTTTTGAATTGTGTCATGTAATAATTGCATTGTCATTTCTCCTCTCGTTCTTCATGAAGACAAAATAAAAAGCCTGTAGTTTATTGTCATGACAAATAAACTACAGACTTTTCCATCATCTATATCCTCTTCAAGCAAATAGGCAGGTCTCCTGGCTTAAGTTCAACATTTCATAGTACCTTCCCAGCAATGAGCTAGTGGTCTTCACTATTAAACTCCCTTTTACAGTGGCGGGTCCGCTAAAGCTTTTCACTTTATTCCCTATTCTCCCTTAATGGGCACCTAATGCTTGTATTAAACTACTTTTAATCTACGACAGCATATTTCTTCTGTCAATATTTGAATGTGATACTTTGTATGCCTATTCTTTTTCTAGCTCGCTTAGCAATGTTGACCCTAATAATAGTACCGCTCCTATTATTTGTAGAAGCGTCATTTTTTCTCCAATAATCATCGTTGAAATGACTAATGATGTCAGTGGATCTATATAGCTAAGAATGGCTATACTTTGCCCTTTCAGCTTTGACATGCCCCAAAAGAACAATAAAAATCCAACCCCTGCATGGACAATACCTAATGTCATTAATAATAGGACTGACTTAAAATTGAGTGTCATAACCTGAAACCCTGTTGTTCCAAGTATATAAAAACAAAGGAAAAAAGCTGCTAAAGATAGTTGAATAATTGTATTTTCCGGTTCTTTTAAGCCACATATACATTTATTTGTAAATGTTAGAGCTGTATAAAAGCATGCAGCGATAAGACCGTAGACAATACCAATAAAATGTTTACTGTCTCCAGTGCCTTGACTTTGGACAATCAAAAATAGTCCGATAATAGCCACACAGACATACAGTATTTTTCTGCCAACTAGCTTCTCTTTTAAGATTATTGGAGATAAACAGATAACTAGTATTGGTGCAAAATAATAACTGAGTGCAGCATTAGCAATTGTTGTTTCTTTATAAGCCTGAAATAAGAAAATCCAATTCCCACATAAGGCAACACTAGAAAGAATTAATTTCCACTTATTTTTGAGAATACTTCTTTTCGTTAAACTTTTCTTTTTAAAAATAAAAATCACTATCAAAAAACAAGCACCAATTAAACTCATCCAAAAAGCGATTTCACTTGAAGACAAAGGGATATACTTGGCAAAAACACCAACTGCACCAAAAATAATCATGGATAATACAAACGCTAATTTTCCGCTCATTACAATTCCTACTTTCTACGTATAAGTATTAACCTACACAGTAGAATCTATTGAAAATGAGCAAACTGTTATTGTATGCCTTAACAGTAGATTCTACTGTAAAGACATTGTTGGGGGTGCTATTGAACGAAACATACAAAATCCCTCCTTCATCGATATAATTGTAACATATTTCTGAAAATTACAGAGTACGATTTATAGATAAAGGGAAAAGGAAACGCTAATTACTTCATAGGTAAGGATAAAATTTTCTTTTTAGGAGGAGTTAGAATGAATGCAAGAGAATTAAGAAACGCGATTGCGGAGACTTGTGAAAATTATGATAGTCATTACGCTCAGTTAGTGAAACCGATTAATCAGTTATTAATGAATGTTGATGCTTCCATCAGTGAAGAAACAGCGTATGTCATTATGGAAAATTTGAAATTATTTTATAGTGGAGATAAATACATGGCGGAATGTCATTTCGATGAGAGTGAAAATTTCTTAAAGGATGGCATTGAGCTTTTACAAAAGGGAGATCTTGCGAATGGCGCTTTACAAATATACGGTGCTGGTTTAAATTTTGCCAGCTATGCTTCAAAGGTTCGCGGCCAAAAAAATGTGAACCCGTACATGAACTTTGAAAAAAACTTTAGCCTCGTCATGGACTCACTCCAAAAATAAGCATATGAAAAAAGAAAGAGTATACACTCTTTCTTTTTTCATTATGTCATTATTTAAATTCTAATTCACCATCGTAAGCTAACATGCCGCCTTCAAGGTTTGTCACATCAAATCCTTGTGCCTCTAAATAAAAACAAGCATTAGCTGAACGGCCACCAGCCTTACAAACGATAATATATGGCTTAGTTTCATCTAATTCCTCAAGACGTTCTGGGATTGTCCCAAGAGCAATATGCTGAGCACCAGGAATCATGCCATGTGCAACTTCATCCTCTTCACGTACATCAATAATATATAGGTCTTCATTTGCATCTAATAGTTCTAATAATTGTGTTGTTTCCATTGATTTCATCAAACTCGTCCTCCAAATATCTATTTCCTCTATCATTATAGCCTGTAGCAAAAAAAACAGCCAGTGTGGAGAACACTAACTGTTTAACAATCTTTTTATGCTTCTGTCTCTAAAAATTCTATTTGTTTAGCTGGAACGAATGTAGAAATGGCGTGCTTGTAAATCAGGTGCTGCTTATTTTCAGCATCCAATAATAAAACTGTAAAATTATCATATGATTTCACAGTCCCTTTTAACTGAAATCCGTTTAATAGAAATACAGTTACAAAAACACTGTTTTTACGTAGTTGGTTCAAGAACGTATCTTGCAAGTTGATTGATTTCATCAAATAGCCTCCCTACTAACTTTCTACCTCTTCATTCCTATAGTAGCACGTTCTACCAATTTATCAATTAGTAATTTTTAGAAATTTTTCTTTAATTTTATAATTGCTCATCTGTCATCACAAAATGGACATCCATTTTATTGCGGAAATAAGTAAGTTGCCTTTTTGCATAGCGGCGAGAGTTTTGTTTTAAGCTGTCAAGAGCGCCTTCTAGCGAACATTTACCATCTAAATAATCATATAATTCCTTATAACCAATGGCTTGTATAGACTGCACACCTCGGATATTTTGTTGCCATAGCCCTCTGACCTCTTCTAAAAGACCATTCTCCATCATCAAATCGACACGGCGGTTAATACGGTCATAAAGCACGTCTCGTGACATATTTTGACCTAGCCCTAAGATCAAGTGATTATAGAGAGGCACTTCACCTCGATTTTGAGCTTCAGCTGCCTTCGACACACCGTTTAATTCTAGCATCTCTAATGCGCGAATGACACGACGTGTATTATTTGGATGAATGGCCTCTGCAGTTTGAGGGTCTAGTTGTTTTAATTTATCGTGCATGGCCTCAGGACCAAGCTTCGCTAATTCATCATAATAGGCTTGACGTGCTGCCTCATCCACTTTTTCATCAGTAAATTGAAAATCAAACAGAACAGCTTGTACATATAAGCCCGAGCCACCTACTATAATCGGTAATTTATGACGAGCTTGTATGTCAGCAATTTTCGCTCTTACTAGCTTTTGATAATCGGCCACTGAAAATGATTCTGTCGGCTCCAGAAAACTTAGTAAATGATGAGGGACTCCCTCCATCTCTTCTTCCGTAATTTTCGCCGTACCTATATCTAACCCTTTATAAACTTGCATGGAATCACCGTTAATGATCTCTCCATTATACTTTTTGGCAAGTTCAATACTTAATGCTGTTTTTCCAGAAGCAGTTGGTCCCACTATTGCTACAACCTCTGCCTGCTGTAATTTATTTTCTATCATATTTTTTTAACCACCGTAATAATACTTGAAAGACCGCTTCTTGATTGTCTTCATTTAAAATTTCATGTCTCTTATCTTCAAATAAATAAACAGTGACATCCGCCACACCAGCAGTTGCTAATTGTTCTGCCACTGCGTACACGCCTAGTCCCTGTTCACCGACAGGATCTTGACTGCCACTTATCAAAAGTATTGGAAGATCCTTTCTTACTTTGGCAATCTCTTTTTTGCGATTCAATATTGAAAAGCCTGTAGTCAAATCTACAAAAAATTGATTGGTCGGAATAAAGCCACAATATGGATCATCTATATACTTTTGAACTTCTCCCTGTACGGAGCATAGCCAATCATAGGCAGTCTTCGGATTTGGAAACTGCTTATTAAAACTACCAAAACTTAATTGATTGAGGAGCCTGCTTTCTGTCTCTTTACCAAGACCTTTTGCTAAAGCCCTGGATACAATATTACCAATTGCATGTAAGGCTGTAACATTGCCAGTTCCACAGAGCACAACATTGTCTACCTGTCCCCCATACCGTTGGATATAGCGTCTCGTAATGAATGAGCCCATACTATGACCAAAAATAATGAGCGGTTTGTCGACAACTGGTGCATGTAATTGAGTAATGACTTCATGTGCATCTTCTACAACACGTTCAAAGCCGTTATTTTCAGCGAAAAAGCCTAAAGTTCCATTATAAGCAGCTGTTTCACCATGTCCACGATGATCGTGCATCGTCACTACATAGCCAGCATTTTGAAGAGTGTGAGCAAATTTTAAATAACGACCACTATGCTCTGCCATGCCGTGTAAAATATGGATATGTCCAATACAAGGGCTTTTAGATTCTAGTGTTCGTGTGAATACAAAATGTCCATCCGACATTTGAATATAACGCTCCATCGCTTATTCCCCTTCTTTCACGAAAATAGTGGCATCCATGATGGCTTGATCTAATTCAGCCATATAAGCATTTCGTTGTTCCTCCGTATAATTCAAGTGTTGTTGCATCACTTGAAGCACTTGTTGCTTATAGAGCTTGACTGCTTCAATGTCAAAATATAGCATGCCAGTACGACGAATAAAGAAGTCACTTGGAGTATAGACCATTTCAGCTTCTAAGCCATATAATAGCATCGCATGTAAAGTAAGTGGCATTGTACTACCATGCTCATGTAAGTATTTTACACGATCGAATAAAGCATCCACATTCGTGCCATATTTTTGGACAAGTTGCTTGGCTTCATCATAATTTAAACCGTACTGAACACCCTCTCGAGCTTTATAGGCAATATAATCAGGAAAATTGATGGCGTTAATACCCTTTGCTCCTGACAGTGATAATTCTCGAGTGATGGATGCACTCGCATGCTTATAACGACGGGTTTTTACGATTTTATCTACAATCGTTTCTGCCATTTGGCGGTAGCCTGTTAGCTTGCCACCTGCTATCGTCATTAAACCACTTGGAGCCGTCCAAATTTCATCTTTCCTTGAAATTTCTGAAGGATTCTTTCCTTTTTCATAAATTAATGGACGAACGCCTGCCCACGATGATTCAATTGTAGCTCTTGTAATATTGGCGGTAGGAAAAACTTTCTTTGCCGCCTCAACTAAATAGTCCACATCTTGCTGTGTTGCAACAGGATGTACTGGATTGCCCTCAAAAACAGTATCCGTTGTACCTACATAGGTTTTACCATCACGCGGGATTGCAAATGCCATACGTCCATCAGCAATATCGAAATAAACTGCTTGCTTTAATGGAAAATCTTTTTGATTCAGGACAATATGAACACCCTTCGTCAATCTTAATTGCTTATTATCAGCTACTTTATCCCTTTGTCTTACATCATCCACCCAAGGACCTGTAGCATTGACAATTTGTGCAGCATGTACATTCAACATGCGTCCTGTTACATGATCTTCTACTTTAATGCCAACAAGCTTTTTCTTATCGTAGATAAACTCCTTCATCTCCGCATAATTAAGACAAAGTGCCCCATATTCAACAGCTTTTTTTAATACTTCAATTGTAAGACGTGCATCATCTGTACGATATTCAACATAATAGCCTCCACCCACAAGTCCTTCTTGATTGAGTAAAGGTTCTAATGCTAAGGTTTCTTGCACATTTAGCATCGTTCTACGTTCCTGTTTTTTGACACCTGCTAAACGGTCATAAACTTTTAAGGCTAGAGATGTTGTCATTGGGCTAAGGGAACCCTTTTTATATAAAGGCAAAAGCATTTTTTCTGGTGTTGTCACATGCACAGCATTGTCATAGACGATTTCACGTTCACGTCCCACCTCTGCTACAACTCCTACATCAAATTGCTTTAAATATCGTAGTCCACCATGGATAAGTTTAGTCGATCGACTCGATGTTCCAGCAGAGAAATCCTGCATGTCGATACATGCGACGGACAATCCCCTTGAGGCAGCATCCAGGGCAATACCTGCTCCCGTAATGCCTCCACCGATGACTAAAACATCAAAACTATAGTGCTCTAAATAATATAAAATTTTTGGACGATGCTCATATGAAAACATACCTTTTTCCCCCAATAGCTAAGATTTAAAAATTCGTGTTGCCTCTACAGCTCTTTGCCAGCCGGCATAAAGAGCTGTCGCTTGGTCTTTTTCCATTTTCGGCTGGTAGGTTTGACCATTTACCCACAGTGCTGATAAAACCTCTTGATTTGGCCAAAAATTTGTAGCAAGTCCTGCTAAATAAGCCGCACCTAGTGCTGTTGATTCATTGAGCTTTGCCAGTTCTACATGCAACTGTAAAACATCACTTTGGAATTGCATTAATAACTCATTTTTTACAGCACCACCATCTACACGGAGTACTTCAATAGGTGCACCGGCTGCTTCCTCCATCGCATCGAGTACATCCTTCGTTTGATAGGCTAATGATTCAAGTGTCGCACGGATGAAATGTTCTTTAGACGTGCCACGCGTTAAACCAAAAATGGCACCACGAGCATCTGTATCCCAATAAGGTGTACCTAGTCCAACGAAGGCAGGTACAACATAGACACCATCCGTATTGGCTACTTTTTTAGCATAGTTTTCTGAATCCTCAGCAGTCCGAATCATACGTAGTCCGTCTCGAAGCCATTGGATCGCTGAGCCTGCTACGAAAACACTTCCCTCTAATGCATAGGTCACCTTACCATCTATTCCCCAAGCAATTGTCGTTAATAACCCATTTTCTGACTTTACTGCCTCTTGCCCTGTATTCAATAACATAAAGCAGCCAGTACCAAAAGTGTTTTTAGCCATTCCTTTTGTAAAACAAGTTTGGCCAAAAAGTGCCGCCTGCTGATCACCGGCAATACCTGCAATCGGAATTTTTTCGCCAAAGAAAATACTTGCCGCCGTTTCAGTGTAAATTTCTGATGAATTTTTCACTTCAGGAAGCATCGACATCGGAATATCTAATAGCTGACAAAGTTCCGCATCCCATCGTAATTCATGAATATTGTATAGTAACGTTCGAGCCGCATTTGAATAATCGGTAACATGGGCCTTTCCCTTTGATAATCGCCAAACAATCCAAGAATCAATCGTGCCAAATAATAAATCTCCATTGTCAGCCATTTCACGGGCGCCCTCTACATGATCTAACATCCATTTAATTTTTGTGGCTGAAAAATAAGCATCTAGTCGTAATCCCGTTTTTTCCTGAAAAAGCTCCTCATGCCCTTGTTCTTTCAGGTCATTCACAATTTCCTGCGTTTGACGCGACTGCCAGACAATGGCGTTGTAAATAGGATTTCCGGTATGTTTATCCCACACTACGGTTGTTTCTCGCTGATTCGTTATTCCAATAGCATGGACATCACTAGCATCATGCCCGCTTTCTGTTAAGACGGTTGCAATTACTGAAAGGACCGAACCCCAAATTTCATTGGCATTATGTTCTACCCAGCCAGCCTTCGGAAAAATTTGCTGAAACTCTTTTTGTGCTACATGAACAATTTCACCTTTTTTATTGAATAGGATAGCTCTTGAGCTTGTTGTGCCTTGATCAATTGCTAAAATAAATTCGCCCATTATTTTCCCCCTTTTCACTACATGACCCGTTTGAACATTTTTTCTACTTCATACGATGTAAAATGAATGAGCACTGGACGTCCATGTGGACATGTAAATGGATTATCAGCTTTGCGTAAATCTCTCAGCAATATTTCCATTTGTTCTTTCGTTAAATAATAGTTGGCCTTAATAGATTTTTTACAGCTCATCATAATCGCAGCGGCTTCACGTAATTTTTTTACATCTGCCTTTTTAGTCGTCAGCACCTGTTCAATTAAATCTTCAATGATTTCCTGTTCCTCACCTTTAGGGAACCAGCTAGGGTGCTCGCGTACAACAAAAGAAGATTGTCCAAATTCTTCTAAAAATACGCCTACTGCTTCTAATTCATGTTTGTGTTCTCGTAATAAAAGTGCCTCATCGGCCGCATAGTGGAATGTTAGTGGAAGCAGTAATGCCTGACGCTCATGTGGATTAACTTGACCGACCTTTTCCCGGAAAAATTCATATTTAATGCGCTCTTGTGCAGCATGTTGATCAATTAAATAAAAACCATCTTCCATTTGGGCGACAATGTATGTGCCATGGATTTGCCCGACTACTTCTAGCTCAGGGAACGGTTCCTTAACCGTCTCATCTACTAATTCCGCATGTTGCTCCACAACAGTTACTTCTTCTATTTCTTCAGCCTGTAATGGTGGAGTAGGATGCGCGTAATCCTCCATAATAGTAGAAACAGGCTCTGGCTCTACTGTAGTTTCTCGATTGTTTTCTTGAACAGTTTGCACATCATATAACTTCTCTACAATTGCGTTCATTTTCTCCACATCTATCTTAGGTGCAGGCTTCCAAATATTTAATTGCTCTGTAGCTGGTTTTACAATTTTTTCTTTTTTCTCCATTTGTGGTACGCGAATAACGCTACGTATTCTTTCACGGATAGTTTCTTCGATTAATTTTAAAAGCTCTGGCTCCTTACTTAAACGAATTTGATGTTTCGCAGGATGCACATTAACATCTGTCAAAAATGGATCTCCCTCTATATAAAGAACCACAATAGGAAAACGTTCAATCGGTAAATACGTATGGTAGGCATCAACAATAGCTTTCTGTACTAAATAATGCTTAACCCAGCGACCATTGACGAATAGAGACATATAATTTTTTGAAGCACGCGTCACCTCTGGTAGGGTCACATAGCCAGAAATGCGATAATCGTGTGACTCCCCTTGGAATGACACCATTTTCTTAGCATTATGTACTCCATAAATGGCAGCAAGCACTTGTTGCACATCTCCTCGTCCATTTGTTTGGAGTAATAGTTGACCATTATGCAATAATCGAAAAGCAATTTGAGGGTTACTAAGCGCAAGACGATTCATTAAGTCTATAGTGTGCCCAAGTTCAGTTTGAATAGTTTTCATATATTTTAAGCGAGCAGGAGTGTTAAAGAATAATTGTGATACCGTCAGATCTGTCCCTTTACGTAAAGGGCCGGGCTTATGCGTCAACATATGACCACCCTCAAGCTCTAAATGTGTACCGGATTCACCGTTCGATGTAATTAAAGTCATTTTTGAAACAGAAGCTATAGATGCTAATGCCTCACCACGGAAGCCCAATGTCCGAATACGAAATAAATCATGCTCCTGATGGATTTTACTTGTTGCATGGCGAGAGAATGACATGATGGCATCCTCTTCATCCATACCGCTACCATTATCAATTACTTGAATGGAAGTGAGACCCGCTTCTAGTAAAAAAACATCAATGGACGTACTTCCCGCATCAATTGCATTTTCTACTAGCTCTTTGACAACTGAAGCTGGTCTTTCAACTACTTCTCCTGCTGCAATTTTATTGGAGAGCCATTCGTCCATAATTTGTATGTTTCCCACTAACGAATCACTCCTTTATTTTTTCATGTTTAATAACTCTTGCTGCAACTCATATAAAATATTCATTGCCTGCATCGGTGAAGTTCCTAAAATATTAACTTTCTCTAATTTTTTTAACACCTCTGCCCCAGCTGGTGCAATTGGCTCTTCTTCAGTAAATAAGGACATTTGCAGTGGCGGTTCTGCTATTTTCTGTGTTTCAGCCACTACTTCGTTCCCAGCCTCAAAGTTTTCCAATAGCACACGTGCTCTTGCCAAAATTTCTTCTGGTAATTGCGCTAATTGTGCCACATGAATACCATATGATTTATCAGCAGCACCTTTTTTCACCTTATGCAGGAACACAACCATGCCATTTTTTTCGGTCGCTGCAACATGTACATTTTGTAAGCGTGGTAAATCCTTTTCAAGAGCTGTTAATTCATGATAATGCGTAGAAAACAACGTATTGGCACCAATTTTATCATGAATATATTCCATCATGGATTGAGCTAAACTCATCCCATCATAAGTAGAGGTACCACGACCTATTTCATCAAATAACATTAAACTGTTTTTTGTAGCATGCATAATGGCGTGTTGAGATTCAAGCATTTCTACCATAAATGTAGATTGCCCTGCTGCTAAATCATCAGCTGCTCCGATGCGCGTGAAAATTTGGTCAGTAATAGGTAGCTTCGCCTTTTCAGCAGGTACATAGCAGCCCATTTGTGCCATGACAACAATTAATGCTACCTGACGCATATAGGTACTTTTACCAGACATATTCGGCCCAGTAATAAGCATCATATTATTCTGTTCTTCTAGCACACAATCGTTTGGTACATACATTTGCTTATTCAACATTTTTTCTACAACAGGATGGCGACCTTCAATGATTTCAAGCGCTCGTCCATTATGGAATTGAGGTTTTGTAAAACGATATTTTTCTGAGATACTCGCAAAGCTTAGCAAAACATCTAACTCACTTATGCTCGCTGCCAGTGCTTGTACACGTGGAATAAATTCCTTTAATGCATCCCGAATTTCTACAAATAGGTTGTACTCTAGTGTTAGGCTTTCTTCTTCAGCATTTAAAATCAATGCTTCTTTTTCTTTTAATTCCTGTGTAATATAGCGCTCTGCATTAGCTAGCGTCTGTTTGCGCTCATAACGAGTTAAATCCGCTAAATGGATATTAGATTTTGTAATTTCAATATAATAACCAAAGATGCGATTATAGCCAATTTTTAAGTTTTTAATGCCTGTTTTCAAACGCTCTTCTTGCTCGAGCTGAGCAATCCAATCCTTACCATTGCGAGCGGCATATCGAAGCTCGTCTAATCGTTCATGATAGCCGTCTCGAATCACATCCCCTTCTTTAATGGTAATTGGTGGATTATCCGTTATGGCATTTGCTAAAAGCTCCTCAACAGCTGTACATGTATCGAGAGCTACCCCTAATTGTTGGAGTGTCTCCTTACCCGCACCTATTAACTGCTGCTGAATAGCTGGCACTTGGCGCAACGAATCACGTAATTGCGCTAAATCACGGCCACCTACATTGCCGAAAGCAACGCGACCAGCTAGCCGCTCTAAATCATATACCTGTTTTAAAGCAGTTTGTAACTCTGTTCGAACAAAATATTCTTCTAATAAATCAGTCACAATCGCTAGTCTAGACTCAATAGCCGAGCGTGTGGCAAGCGGCTGATGTAGCCATTGTTTTAATTTACGGCCACCCATTGCTGTGACAGTATCATCGAGCAACCATAACAGTGTCCCTTTTTGATCTCCACCGCGAATGGATTGAATGAGCTCTAAATTTCGCTTTGAGCTAGAATCAATGCGTAAATAATGTTTCATTTCATTAAACGTAAATGCTTGAATATGTGATAACGAACGCATTTGTGTTTTATCTATATAGGCCAATAATCGAAGGCATGAAATTTGTAGGGCTGGTGGAACAGCTTCTACATAGCTAGCTGCTTTATCCACCGTCATTTCATCGGCTTCCACTGATAGTACAATGGCGGCATTTGCAGCATGTTCTGCTAACAATAACTGTAAACCATCCGTTACAATAAGTTCCCGAATACCATAAGCCTGCATTTGCATTAATAATGCTTTGCCATCACCTTCAATGGACGAAGCCACGGCTTCACCTGTTGATAAATCTAGATATGCATAGCCGAATGTTGTGTCATTCAGTTGTTCGGCTGCTCCAATAAAATGATTGGATTTCCCTTCAAGTGTCTTACCTTCCATAATTGTACCGGGTGTGATGAGTTGAACCACTTCACGTTTGACCACGCCTTTTGCTTGCTTTGGATCTTCTGTTTGTTCACAAATAGCCACTTTATAGCCTTTTTGCACAAGTGTTTCAATATAATTTTTAGCCGAATGATGCGGCACACCACACATTGGAATTCGTTCTTTTGCGCCAGCATCCCGGCTCGTTAACGTAATTTCTAGAATTTGTGAGGCATTAATGGCATCCTCAAAAAACATTTCATAAAAGTCACCTAATCTAAAAAATAAAAAGGCATCCTTGTAATCTTCTTTAACCTGTAGATACTGTTGCATCATTGGTGTATATGTTGTCATATAAATATTTACCTCGCTCTTACCTATAGATAGTTTTATTATAACAAAAGATACATGCGAAACGCTTCATTCACCTTTTTTAAGATGCTAGCGTTTCGCATGTATCGAAAAATGATGGTTTCTAAAATTATCTTGGTCGTTCATCAGGAAACGATGACGACTCTAATACATACCTACCTTCTCCATCAGAGCTTGACGATGAGCTTGAGCTTGAGCTAGATGAGGACGATGATGATGAACTCTCATCATTAAGGCTCCAGTCTTCTTCATAATCTAGCGGATGTACACTAATACAAATTGTTGTTTCACCCATTACTTCCACAACCACTTCACGTTCTACTACAATTTCAAATTTCGTCCCACATGAAGAAATTACTGCTTCAATACAATTCGGTTCTTGTATTACCCGTACACGAACATCATCACCAACGCTAATTTCCCCTTCTCGATAGTGAAGCTTCACTTTGTCTTTATAGTGAATTGTTTCCGAAAACACAGCTGTCTTTGAATGATTACTATAGGCATACCATACATTGACATCAAATTTCCCTGTTACTTCTACAAATTTCCCGACTCTTTTAGCAGAGCAAGTATGGTTAATTACCCAGCACCCTAAAATACTTGTCGGTTTATTTGTTGGTGATAATGTTACACGCTCTTCCGTTCTCTTCTTCCCTTTGGCAACTACTGCTTTCGTCACGATTTGTCGTAAACGTTTCAGCGCAATTCCTCCTTCGACTCTTTTCACTCCATCATATGCAGGTAGCGCCCATTGGGTGAACATATATTTTAGAGAATTAAATGATTCCTCCACAACTCTTTTCGAAAGATGACTGCTATAGCGTGAGCATTCCTCCATAGAAATAAACATAAAAAAAGCTCGAATGCTGTCATTCGAGCTTTACTTCTATCATCTGTTAAGAACAGCTACCTGGTTGAGAATTGTCTACATATGAACCCGTTTCACCACGTAGCACATCGCCACCTGTTGAGCGGATAATTTCATTCGTTACATTATTAGCGATCGTATTTGATACTAATTGCAATAAATCATTTACATCACCTTGTGATTCTTTAAATTGTTGCACAACTGGGATGTCATTAATTTCTTCTTCGATTTTAGCAATTTTATCTTCAATCATTTTTAGCGCTTTTTCTTTTCCCAAGTGTTGGAAATTAACCGCTTGTTTTTGTAAACTTTTTAGACTAGCGATTCGTTCACGCACTTGTTGATTTTCATTGATTTGAGCTTCTGCCTTTTTGAAAAATTCAACCTCTGGTGTATTTGCAATCATATGTGCAATTTCATGTGATTTTTTAATTAAATCTTCTTTTGTGAATAAGATTTGTGTCATTTACGCTTCCACCTTTTCATTTTTTACGACTTCCAAAAACTCACCAGTAAGTGAATAAGATGTAGTCTCTATAATTTTAACTTTTACTAATTGACCAATTACTTCTGTTGGTGCTTTAAAGTTAACCAGACGATTTTTTCGCGTATAGCCTGCTAGCACATCATCTCGTCGTTTACTTGTTCCTTCAACTAATACTTCGACAATCTCACCATTTAAACGCTCTAAGGCTTTGCGAGAATACTCACCTACTACTTCATTTAACCGTTGAAGTCGTTCCTTTTTCACTTCTTCAGGTACATTATCGACCATTTTTGCAGCCGGTGTCCCTTCACGAGGAGAATAGATATACGTAAATGCTGCCTCAAAGCCAACTTCACGGTATAAGGAAAGCGTTTCCTCAAATTGTTCCTCCGTTTCGTTTGGGTAGCCAACGATAATATCTGTCGTTAATGTTACTTCAGGAATTGCAGCTTTAATTTTTTCTACTAATGTCAGGAAATGCTCACGTGTATATTTACGAGCCATAATTTTCAAAATGTCATTAGAGCCAGATTGTACTGGCAAATGAATATGTTCTACTAAATTACCACGTTTTGCAAGTACTTCGATTAGTTGATCATCGAAATCTCGAGGGTGACTCGTTGTAAAACGAATACGTGGAATATCAATTTTTCTTAAAGCATCCATTAAATCCCCAAGACGATATTCGATATCCTCAAAGTCTTTCCCGTAAGCGTTGACATTTTGACCAAGCAACATAATCTCCTGATAGCCTGCAGCCGCTAGCTCTCGGACCTCAGAAATGATCTCCTCTGGACGACGACTCCGCTCTTTTCCACGTGTATAGGGTACGATACAATACGTACAGAATTTATCGCAACCATACATAATATTAACCCATGCTTTAATGGAACCAAGACGTTTCTTCGGCAGATTTTCAATCACATCGCCTTCTTTAGACCAAACCTCTACGACCATTTCTTTCGACATATAAGCTTCTTTAAGAATGTTTGGAAGGCGGTGAATATTATGCGTTCCAAAAACCATATCGACATGTGGATAGCTTCTTAAAATTTTATTTACAACCGACTCCTCTTGCGACATACAGCCACAAACCCCGATTAGCATCTCTGGGTTTTTTCGTTTATATTTCAACAGGAAACCAAGTTCTCCAAATACTTTGTTTTCTGCATTTTCTCGAATGGCACATGTATTCAGCAAGACGACGTCAGCTTCTTCAATTATTTCAGTTGGTGTGTAACCCAACTGCATAAAAATACCAGCCATTACTTCTGTGTCATGCTCATTCATTTGGCAGCCATAAGTACGAATGTAGAAAGTACGATCTTTACCCATTCCTGCAAATTGTTCGTCAATGGTAAAATCCTTATGGTATTTTACATCTTCTTTACCACGTTTTTTAGCATCTTTTAAGGAAGGTGCCGTAAAGACCTTCTCAAAATATTTACTGTAATCCTTTTCAGGCTTGTCTTCTTTTTTTGGTTGATTGACCTGTTGATTAGCTAAGCGTTGTTCCTCATTCATCGCAATCGGGTAACTCCTTTCAAACGAAATCCATGCACTTGAATTTCCATCTTACTATTATACTGAATAGTTGATACTTCCTACAAGGCTTGCGCTTCAAATGTCGTGGTTTCGACTTAATTACAAGTAGCTGAAAGGATACATCCGTCCAATTTCAAGTTTTATCTTATCTAATAAGAGAGCTAAACGTTACGATCAATAAAATACTTCCTATGCTTTATATATAAGTATCCATTGTATAATTTCAGCTTGACCCAACGCTTCATACTCATATCCTCTTTATAAAATAAAGCATTTGTATATTGGCCTTGTTTCACTAATCGTTTTGCTTCAATTTTTAATTTTTCATTCCCCATACATTTATATAAAGTTTTTGGAGGCAGTAGTGACCACAAATGCTTAGTTTGGACATATGTTCGTTCAAGCGGGATGTGGAATAGATGATCATTCACTACATATTGCATGAAGTTATGGCCGCTCGCTGTTACATAATAGCTGGAAGAACCGGCTCGTAAATTGAGCTCAAATAACTTATACTCCCCATCACGCGGATCATATTTCATATCAAAATTGGCAAAGCCCGTATAACCGATGTCCTCTAACAGATGCCGGATTGTATCCATCAATTGCTCATCATAATCGATCATGACAGCTAAAGAGATACCTTTGTTTAGCGGGGAGGGGTCCTCAAAAAGCTTATTGCTTAAACACATCAATTTCACTTTTTTATCTCTCCCTACATACACGTCTAATACGCGAATGAACGAATCATCACCGGGGATAAACTCTTGTAAAATTAAAGTATCTTGATAGCTTGAGCGATAAATACTGCGAACAATTTGTTGCATCTCGCTGTCATTATGGACTAGATAAATTTTTTTCTTCTCAGGAAAGAAGCAGCTAGAGTACGCCACAGAATTGGAAGGTTTAATAATGATTGGGTATTGGAATGGTATGAAGCAGTTTGTCTGTTGTTCCTTTGTTACAGTCACTGTTTGAGGGTATTTTAACTTATACAAGTCACAAAGTTGATAAAATTTTTCCTTCGTTTGAACCTTCTTGAGCAAAGCTTGATCGATATAGGGTAAAATAAAATATTTTTCTAGCTGCTCTTTATTTTGAATGATCAGCTCTGCGTAGAAGCAGTCGCAAACTAATAAAATTAATCGTTGATGCTGAAACTGCTTTGCCAGCGTCAACAGCGCTTGAACAAAATGATTAGGGTCATCTAAATTCTCTACATATTGAAAGTCAAGGATACCACTATTTTGCGTGGCGATTCCCCGCGTACCACTGGAGAAAAATGATGGGAAATTCCCCCGCTTTCTAGCTGGCTCGATGACAAGGCTCTTAATAGTATAGGCCTCATAAAATGAACGTGCTACCCCGTAGGCATGCTGTCCTGATTGTATAACAATAGGCAAAAATGGTTGTACATGTAGGTATGACAATTCGATCGCCTCTCTAGTAAAAATGAATTTATTCATTTGTATGCGAACTAGATTGGACATATGTAGCACAAATAAAAGACACTAATATAAATCTTTAGTGCCTTCTCCCGTATCTATATTTCTATAAATTTTTTAATGCGTTGTTCAAAAGAGACGATGGATTGAACCCCATGGCTCTTTAGCAAGTCTGTATTGGCAAATGTATACTTTCCTAAATCATCAGGAAAATGGGCATCTGAGGAAACTGTAAAAATAACCCCATAATCAAGTAAGGTTTGTAAAAAGCGAGGGCCAGGGCACATTTCTTTTACAGGATAACGATAATACAACCCTGCATTGATCTCCGTGGCGGTTTCAGTTGACGTTAAAGCTTGTGCGATACGTTCATACCACACTTTTAGAAATGCCTGATCCTCTACCTGATAATTAAATACTTTAAAGTTGTCCAGATGGGCCACAAAATCAAATAGTTCGGACTGTATCATGTTTTCAACAGTCATAAAAAAGCGCTCATAGTTTTCTTGTAATGCTTGTGGACTCATTTGCTTAAATAGATATTCTGTTTGGGGATTATCAAAGCCCCAGCCATCTACAAAATGAACTGAACCGATTACATAATCCCACGGATGTTCGTCTAATAATGAAGTTAGCTCCATTTTCCCACCTATAAAATAATCTGCCTCTATACCTAGCTTCAAGGCAATGCCTTCTCGGTGCCATTTTTCCTTCGCCTGCTGAATGGTAGAGACAAAAGTATCGATATTTTCCGTCATGACACGATCTAGCCAAAATCGCTGTAATTGACCAATCTCACTATCGTCCAATTTCATAAAGCGCTCGAAGTAAGCACGCGTCTCCTTAAAACGATATAAGTGGTCAACAATGCCAACCTCTCGTAAACCAAGCTGCTTTGCTTGTTGAAGATATAAATCCAACCATTCCTCACTATAGCAGCCATTTTGAACTCTCTTTGTTAACCTCTGTAATTGAAAGATCATCTGCTCCTTTGAACCTTGTGCAGTAGCATCCACATGTTGAAAGAACTCAAGCGCCTGTGATGTACGCTCTAGCCAGCGCGATGAATAAGGCCCCTCTTCTAAATGTACATGATAATCAATTGTCATTAACTTTTCCCTCCATTACACACCGTCCATTTTTCTTCATAAGCTTGCCATTCTAATGGACAGGTATTTTCACAAAAAATTTCCGTGCATTCTTCAAGATGACAGATTTGAAAAAATGATTTTCCATTAATTTTCGATGCATCCGCTAATAAATAATTGACCTTACTATGCTTTTGCATTTTTTTTGAAATGAGAGATTCATCTAAATCATAATCGTAAACAACACCATCACTAATGCCACCACATGAAATAAATGCTTTATCAAAATTCATATTATCTAACATTTCCAAAGTCATTGCTCCTGCGACAGAGGATTGTCGAGGATTCGCAGTACCGCCTAGTAAAATAACCTTCCCAGTCATGCGTCTTTCCTCTATCGCTAAATTAAACTGGACAGCTGCTGCAATTGAGTTTGTAACAACTGTTATATCATCAACAGCTAGTAGAAAATCTGCAATATGAACCGTTGTCGTCCCCGTATCAATTGCTATCGTATCTCCATCGCTAATCCGTTTTGCGGCCATACGAGCAATTTGACGCTTAGCCTCTTTCTGCATTTGTAGCTTACGCAAAAAGGCAGGCTCATTGCGTACGTTCGTATATTTAATAGCTCCTCCATGCACTCTTGTTAATAAACGCTGTTGCTCTAATTCATCAAAGTCTCTTCGTATTGTTTCAGGAGCTACTTGAAGTGCGTCAGCAATATTCGCTACAATTATTTTCCCTTCCCACTCTAATTGTTTTAATATGAATTCGAATCTTTCTAGTTTTGCGTAAGTCATGATAATGCAATCACATCTTCTTTTGCGACATAACACTTATAGGTTGCTCCCATTTCAATTGAATAGCCCTGTTGATGCAGCTGCTCCATTGTAAAAAAGACCTCCCCCTCAAACATTGTTCGAATGATATTGCCACTCATTAATGATTGTTTCGCTATCCCTGTTAAACACAGATCACCATTTCTTTTATCGAAATGCAAAGCTTCAGGACGAATCGCAAATTTACGGTATGGCTCTGGTAAAGATTCTCCGAGCATTTGCTGTAAAACCTGTCGGGAAAAAACATTATAATGCCCAATAAAATTAGCAATAAATTCATTATTAGGTCTTGTATAAATCTCAGTTGGTGTCCCACTTTGTGCAATACTGCCATTATTCATTACAAATATTCTATCTGAAACAGCCATGGCCTCTTCCTGATCATGCGTTACTAAAATCATCGTCATATTGAGCTTCCGTTGAATGGTCCGTAAATCTGCCTGAAGCTTCTTACGTATTTGAGCATCTAGCGCACTAAGTGGCTCGTCTAATAACAATACTTTAGGTCGGACAATTAACGCTCGCGCTAGTGCAACACGTTGCTGTTGCCCTCCTGATAGTTCTTTCGGATAAGCGTGCTTTTTTTCGCTTAAATGAACAAGCTCCAACATGTCTTGAACGCGCTGTTCTAGCTCAACTGAATTCTCTTTTTGCATGCGCAAACCAAAGGCGACATTTTCTTGCACGGTCATATTCGGGAAAAGTGCATAGGATTGAAAAACCATCCCTACTTGACGATCCTTCGGTTGTACACCATTCATATCTTTGCCTTCAATGGAAATTTTGCCTGCCGTTGCATCCGTTAAGCCTGCAACAATACGAAGAATCGTACTCTTTCCACAGCCACTTGGTCCTAATAAAGTAATAAATTCACCTTTGTCAATTTTCATATTAATATTCGATAAAACAGTTGATGACCCATAGTTTTTATGAAGCCCTTCAATAACAAGATAACTCATAGATTTGTAGCACCTTTCGATCGTTTCGTTACTATTGCAATGACAAATGTTAATAAACCCATCAGCACGATATAAATGAAAACTACTGCACTAGCAATATGTCCACTTGCACTAAGTTTTTTCATTAAATAAATTTGAACGGTTTCAAAGCGAGAGCCCACAACAAGATTAATTAAGACAAATTCGCCAAATAAAACAGAGAAAGATAACAGCGCACCTGCAAATAAGCCGGGATAAACTGTAGGCAGTAAAATTTTTATGAATGCTTGCCTTTTAGAGGCGCCAAGCAATTGAGCTGCATCAAGAAGTTGCCTTGCATCTATATTTCGCAAACTATTTCGTGTGCCCTGATAGATATAAGGTAGAATGCCAACAACATAGGCCCCTAAAACAACGAAAATCATCGGTATCCCTATTTGACTATAAACGCGGATAAGTCCTACCGCTAAAATGATTCCTGGAAAAGAATAAACCATGACAACGGCCATCTGTATCCACTTTTCATACGTAGGAAAATACAAGACAATAACGAAGATGGCTGGCACAATAACAAGGAGTGCAATACTAACAGCACCTCCTGCTAATAATACTGAACGTCCAAATGCTTGAATAAAATCACTATCCTGAAACAATGCGGCAAACCATTTTAGTGTAAATCCTTCAGGTAATATCGTTTTATTCCATTTTGATGCAAAAGCATAGAGCATTGTTGCTAGAACGGGCAATATAAGATACCCAACTAATAGGAGGAAAAATAAATCGGCCAAGCCCCTCTTCTTCATTTAAGTTTCCTCCTTGTTTTTGAGATGCTCCACTCACTAATTAACATAGCCGTTACCATTGATACGGCTAAAATGACCGCTATCGCACTTGCTAGCTCTGGTTGGGCAAAGATATCACCCTTTATTAATGAGCCAATACGAATCGCCACTAAGTTATAATTACTGCTCGTCAGCGCATAGGCAGAGGCATACGCCCCCATAGCATTAGCAAATAACACACTAAAAGTTCCGACAATCCCTGGTAGCATAACTGGTAAACCAATTTTCATCCAAAACTGCCAACTGGATGCCCCTAAAAGTGCAGCTGCCTCCTTCCACTGCTGCTGGATTCCATCATAAATCGGATATAACAGCATAAGCGATAGCGGAAGCTGAAAGTAAATATAAATTAATAAAAGGCCACCCCAACTATAAAGTGAAAATGATGACAGTGCATCAATATCCCATTTTTCAAATAACAGTGTAAATAAACCACTGTTGCCAAGTAACACGATAAAAGCAAATGCTAATGGAATACCCGAAAAATTAGATGTTAAATTTGTTAGTATTAAAATTTTCTCCCTTACTGGCTCAGAGAACTTCATCATGGCATAGACCGCGAACAATGTAACCATTAACGCGATAATAGCTGAAATGACGGATAAGGTAATACTATTTTTAAAGCCCTGTAGAATATAGCCGTTTGTAAAGACCGCCTTGTATTGTGCCAGCGTAAAGCCATCACTATTTTGAAAGCTAGTTATGAGCATATACAATAAAGGGACAAGGAAAAATAATAATAGTAATACTAGAAAAGGAGAAAGCCAGGCAATGGATTGCCGCTTCGATATCAACACAATCACTTCTTTCTATAATTACTGCTGCTCAAGGGGATAATAGTCGCTCCAGTCTAAAAGGAGCGACTATTATTAGTTAAACCTCTTTTGCTGCATACACACCTTCAAGCAAAAGTGGCACCATCTCATCAGTAAGCTCCATATTTAATAAATGACAGCATAGTGGTGCAATTTGTAATTGTGAAACAACACCCTCATTTATCCCTGCCTTGACAGAATCGGCTATTACAAATAGTGGAACATATCGATCCTCATCCGTTGTTCCTCCATGATTGCCATCACTCGTCATGCCATGATCCGCTGTAACAATGACCTCATACCCTTGCGCCATACATTTTGGGATGAATAATGATAATAAGGCATCCATCGCTAAAACACGATTGCGATATTGTGCGGAATCCGCAGTAAATTTATGACCATCATCATCAACATTCATCGGATGAATATAAAGGAAATCAGGCTGCTTTTCATCCATTAACCACGCTGCATCTGCAAATACATGACTATCCGGATAATGATCCTCAAAATAGAACAATCCATTGTCAATTGGTAAGGATGTATCCAATTGAATTCTGTCTGCCATATGGTTAAATGGTGCTCTGTTATAAAGTTCACTTACCCAATAATAGGCTGAGGCTGCAGTAGTCAACCCGTGTTTCTTCGCAACATGAAAGACGCTTTGTTGAGTCGATAAACGGACGGTCATATTGCTTGTGACACCATGAACGATGGGGGGTGTCCCTGTTAAAATGGTTTCATACAATGGTCTGGATAACGCTGGAACCTCCGAACAAATTTTATAGCGCGCTGCTACCTTTCGCTCTACTAAATGGTGTAAAAATCCCATATGGCTACAAGCAGTATCAAAGCGTAGTGCGTCAACGACAATAAGAACTAGTTTCTTATTTTGCATGAATTAACACCTGCTCCTGATATAATTGTGGAATTTGCTTCGTTGTTTCTTCCCATTTCTTTTGATCGTTTACTGGCTGAGCATTGTTATACATATCAGCTGGTAATAATAAATCTTTAACATCCTGTGGTAGGTCTAATTTGTCTCGAATTGGTCTTGCATAGCCTTTTGCTAAATTTTCTTGTCCTGCATCAGATAAAATATATTCACGTGCTAGCATGGCCGCATGTGGGTTTTTCGCATACTTGTTAATGATCGTTGCATAGCCTGAAGTAACAGATCCCTCATTTGGTATCACTACATCAAAACGGTCCTCATCTATTTGGTGACGATAGCCTAAGGCATTGAAATCCCACAGGATCGCGACATCAATTTCTCCTTTTTCTAAATTTGCGACCGATGGATCACCCTGTAATCTACCTTGCTTCGCTAACTCAGCAAAAAAATCAAACCCGGGTTGAATATTGGATTCATCCCCACCAAATGCCATAGCAGCTGCTAAAATAGCAAACTGTGCTTGGTTAGCTGTTAACGCATCCCCAATGCTGACTGTATAATCGCCATTTTTTAAATCCTCCCATGATTTAGGGGCATCTTTTACATTATTTTTATCTGTTAAAAATGAAATAGTTCCAGTATAGCCTACGATCCAATGGCCTTCATCGTCTTTTGCCCAATCAGGTATCTCATCCCAGTAAGAAGTTTTGTATGGTAATGTTAGACCCTTGTCCTTGGCAATTGGACCAAAAGCAATCCCTACATCACCAATATCTGCTGTAGCATCATCTTTCTCCGCTTCAAACTTCGCTAGCTCTTCAGCACTCGACATATCTGTATCTTTGTGTTTAATGCTATATTCAGTTCCTAGCTCCTCCCAAGTTTCCACCCAGTTCGCCCATGTATCAGGCATTCCAACAGAATTGACAGTTCCCTCTTCCTTTGCTTTTGTAGTAATTTCTTCAAGCGTTACATCTTCATTTACCTCATTTGCACCTGATGAACTGTCTGAACAAGCTGCCAACATGGAAATAGCTAATGCACCAATTAAGCCTTTTTTCCACAACTTTTGAATTGCCATGTGTTGGACCCTCCATTTGTTTTTGTTTATTTTTATTTGCTTACACCTGTAATGGTATAAAACAAACATTAAGCAAGTATGGAGGTCGTTAAAATATTTAGTAAAAATTATTGAGAAATTATAAATACCTATGAATGAATAGAATGATGGATAGAGAGTTAAAAATTAATTGAAGAACATAGGGGGTGTTGTATGTGTACGTGTGATTGACCAGACGTACACATACTTAGATTATTTGGAGAGACCTAAAAAATCAGCATATGTATGCGGCTCATTTTCCTTTAAAATTGTTAAAAATGTAAACGCTAGTTGAACAACAGACCACCATCTCATATTGTAAGACATTTCAAAACGAGGGGGTTCTAACGTAAAGACATCCTGAAATATAGTCATCGGCTCTATTTGCTCATCCTTTAAAATGGACAGAAAGCCCAGAAATAACGAGTGGTCTTTGACTTCTATCAGTTTGCCCTCAACGAGTGCATCAATATTTTCTGGTTGTTCAAAATTGCAGTGTGTCGCCACATAACGCTCTAAATCCTGCGCACGCTGCCTTTCTTCACGTTCTTTTTTCTTTGCAATAAAATCAATGACGTTATTCACGTGCATCGCCTCTTTTTTTCTTTTATTGTAGCATTTTCGGGGTGATTTTTACCTCTACTAGCCCCCTTGTATTTGTTTTAGTTTCACAACTTGAAAATGAATTCACATACTTTTCTATCATTACCGCTGTTTTCTAACTCTACATGCAATACATTCACAACAAAAAAAGCATTTGGACTATTACCAGTCCAAATGCTTTGACTCTATCATATTACATAAATTCTTTTACTAGCTCATTGAAATCATTTTCACTCATTTTAATATCGATATCTGTTAATGGTAACTCGGAGTAGCCAGGTACTTTCTCTTGATAAGATGTTGTTTCTGTATCATGATATATAATTCCTGTTACTAAGCCCTCATTTTCCATCACTGTACGCATCGCCATACCACGATCTGAGTGATCATAACCTTCAACATCCGCTAACTTTGTTAAGTTCTCTTTAAACCAATCGTATGTGTTCACTTTATTATATGTGACACAAGGTGAAAAGACATTGATGAATGAGAAGCCTTTATGGTTGATCCCTGCTTCAATTAAAGCCGTTAATTCTTTAATATCTGTTGAGAAGCCTTGTGCCACAAATGTAGCACCACTTGTTAATGCTACTTCTAAAGGTTTTAACGATGGCTCAATTGCTCCACCTGGTGTGGATTTAGTGATGAATCCAGCAGCAGAACGTGGAGATGTTTGGCCCTTTGTTAAGCCGTAAATTTGGTTATCCATGACAATATACGTAATATCAATATTTCGACGGATGGCATGAATCGTATGCCCCATACCGATCGCAAATCCATCACCGTCACCACCAGAAGCAATAACATGTAAATCACGATTGGCCATTTTTAATCCTTGTGCAATGGGAAGTGCACGACCATGAATACCATGGAATCCATAAGAATTGATATAGCCTGAAATACGACCTGAACAACCGATTCCAGAAATTACTGCAAGTTCATTTGGTTCAATTCCAACATTGGCAGCAGCACGTTGAATGGCTGCCTGTACAGAGAAGTCTCCACAACCTGGGCACCAGTTTGGCTTTACTGCATTACGAAAATCCTTAAATGTTGCCACTAGCGAGTCAACTCCTTCACACGATTTTCTAATTCACCTGGCAAGAATGGTGTACCGTTATATTTAGTGATTGTCGCGATTTTATCGTGACCACCTACGTTCATCTTCATAATATTTGCCAATTGACCCGTATAGTTATTTTCCACAACGACTACTTTTTTCGCTTTCGCTACAAGTGGTGCCATTTCCGCAGTTGGGAATGGATGAATTAAGCGAACATGTGCATGATTCACTTTCATTCCTTGCGCATTTAGTCGTTCTTGAACTTCTTCAATTGCACCCCTAGTTGAGTTAAAGCCTACTAATAAAATATCCGCCTCTTCATGTGGAGCATTCACAAACACAGGATTATCAAATTTCAAATTCTCTAACTTACGGAAACGTTTATCCATTTGAGTTTGACGATTACCCGTAGCTTCAGATGGCTTACCTGTTTCATCATGTTCAACTCCAGTAACGTGGTGAATACCATGTAATTTCCCTGGCAATACACGCGGTGAAATACCATCTTCAGTATCTTCATAGCGTTTGAAATAAGCTTTATCTGCCGCTTCTTCTAAATCGTCCATGACAATTTTACCGCGACGAATTTCTATTTTATTGTAATCGAATGGTTCAACAGACTGTTTCCCTAGCGATAATTGTAAATCTGTCATTAAGATAACTGGTAATTGCAATTCCTCTGCAATATTAAATGCTTGGATTGTATCGAAAAATGCTTCCTCCATTGTTGAAGGAGCAATGACTACTTTAGGGATTTCCCCATGTGTACCATAAAGCATAGCCATTAAGTCTGATTGTTCCTGTTTTGTTGGTAATCCAGTTGATGGGCCTCCACGTTGTGTATCAACGACCACTAATGGTTGCTCCGTCATACCTGAAAGACCGATTGCTTCCATCATCAATGAAAGACCAGGACCAGCTGATGCTGTAAAGGATCGAACACCACCAAAGTTAGCACCAATCGCCATTGTTGCTGCGGCAATCTCATCCTCTGTTTGGATAACTGTGCCACCGAATTTTGGAAGTTTCTTAATGAGATACTCCATAATTTCAGAAGCTGGTGTAATTGGGTAGGCTGCCATAAAGCGTGTCCCAGCAGCTAATGCACCAAGCGCCACAGCATCGTTACCAATCATAAACATACGGCGTTTGCCATCTGCTGGCGCAAGCGCCCATTCGCCAATACGATCACCTAAAAGCTCATTCATGATTTGACGTCCGCGAGTAATAGCTTCCATATTTTTTTGAACGACTTCTTCACCTTTTTTACCGAAGATATCATCGACAACATTTTGGAACACTGCGTCCTCTAAATTTAGTAACGATGCTGTTGCTCCAATTGCCACCATATTTTTCATTAATGAAGTGCCTAGCTCTGCTGCCACTTCTGTAAACGGAACTACAAATAATGGTGCCTTTGAATCTTCTGGTTTAACAGGATCAAATTTGGCATCCGCTAAAATAATACCGTTTTCTGTAAGCTCTTTATAATTGACATCGATTGTTTCTTGATCGAATGCTACTAGAATATCTAAATCATCCGCAATTGCACGTACTTCTGTTGGACGAACTGTAATCTTATTATTCGTATGGCCACCTTTAATTCGAGAAGAGAAATGACGGTAACCGTATAGGAAATACCCTAAACGATTCATTGCCATTGAGAAGATTTCACCTGTACTCTCAATCCCTTCACCCTGTTGCCCACCGACTTTCCATGAAAGCTGATGTAACATGTCAACAACTCCTTAAATCCAATGTGTACTATTATTTTTCCTTCATAAGTTTAACACGAAGAAACCTTCTGCACTATTGTTTCTCAACGATTTAGGCGAAAATCAGACCTTTGACTGAAAATCGTGTTCATAAAGTTGTAATTTTCAAATCCAAGCAAAATAACGCACCTATTTCAAGTGACATCTATCATATGTAAACAGGAAAACGAAAAAATGCCCGTCACTTTATTATGTGACAAGGCATTTTACTTATTACTTTTTATCGAATACGTTTTTCCACTAGCAGCTTCAAGGCTGTACGTTCTTCACCAGCAATTAAAATATCGGCAAACGCCGGCGCGCAAATTAAATCTGTGCCACTTGGCGCTACAAATCCGCGTGCGATGGCCACTGCTTTCACGGCTTGGTTAAGTGCACCTGCCCCAACTGCTTGCATTTCTGCTTGCCCTTTTTCTCTGATTACCGCGACTAATGCACCTGCAACTGAATTTGGATTAGAGCGTGATGATACTTTTAATGAATCCACAATTATTCCTCCCCGTTTCGCGAATAGTGTTTACGCTCAACAACTCATGTCCCCCTTTTTGGACCTCAAGTTATTGTCCGTAGCACATTTTATGCTCCGCAAGACGGAAATAGACTAGTTTCACAAAGAATCCTGTTTCCTCGGTAAAAGCGCTGTAAATCAACATTCTTCGACTTTTTTAACCTTGGAATGGATAATCCTCATTTATATAAATACGTTCACAGGATTTAGCCTTCCCTGTTTGATTATCAATTTCTACAAAGAAACCACTTAATACTTCTCGGCCTTTTTTCGGTACTTCAAAACGAGACGGCATATTTGTTTGGAATTTATAAATAACACTTTCCTTCGTCATCCCTAAAATCTCATCATATGGACCTGTCATACCTACATCTGTAATATAGGCTGTTCCATTAGGATAAATGCGTGCATCAGCTGTTTGTACATGTGTATGCGTCCCAACAACTGCAGAAGCCTTTCCATCTAAGTGCCAGCCCAGAGCGATCTTTTCACTAGTTGCCTCCGCATGGAAATCTACAAATACAAGCGGTGACGTTTGACGAGCTTCTTCAATCAATTTTTCTGCCATGGCAAATGGGTCCTCATGAGGTGGTAAAAACACACGACCATGTAAATTAATGACAGATAATGTCACACCATTTTTAGAAATTTGCACCATGCCTTTACCTGGCGCTTCTTCAGAAAAATTGGCTGGACGTATTAAATAATCAGCATCATCAATAAAATCAAATATATCTTTATTATCCCATGTATGATTACCCATCGTAATAACATCTACACCCATTTGTAGCAGGTCATTATAAATATTATGTGTAATTCCGCGTCCTGCAGCAGCATTTTCACCATTGGCAATGACAACATCAACATTATATTTCTTTTTTAAGCGAGGTAAATATTTCTCTACCGCATCCCGACCAATTGAACCAACAATATCGCCAATAAATAAAACTTTCATTTTTTCAACCACTCTTTCTTTCCATTACGTCTCTAAAAAAACAGACTTTACGTACCTTGAATAACATCATTAATTGTAACGCTAGGTGGAGGATTAAGCAAAATAAAATAAATATCTGGTCATTATATCACTTTGCTCTTTTCACCTTCATGTAAATTAATGTAGAGGATAAAGTAAGCCAATTCATTTTTATGAGCTTTAAAAAAATGAATTGTTGTAGTTTACGGTTCATTAATTTCACCTTCAATACTTCTGGATACGCTTGTAAAAAGGATTGAAGGGCATTTTTAATGGCCTGTGGTTTAGCTGGACATTGATGAAGAATAACAAGGAGCCCTTCAAATTGGTAATTTAAAAAGCTATTTTTTACTTTTTCATAAACCTCTCCACTCTGTAATTCCTCAAAAAGCTTTTTATACAACAAATCATAATTATTTCTTACATGGCACATCGCTCTACATGTGAGAGAATTTTGATTGCCTACATTATAGTAATAAAGCTGTTTTGGGACATAGCAGATGGATTGATTCTTTATAACAGCTCTCGTTAGAAACACTGTGTCTTCTGCAAAATTCATCGTTTCATCAAATTTTAGTTTATGCAAATCTATAAAGGATTTTTTATATAGTTTACAGCTGACAAAGCCAAAATGCTTTTCACCTTTTTCTGTAAATAATTTATTTAAACAAACGGTTGCGCTATAAGTAAAGTATGTCTTTGAAGGATAATATAGCTGCCTACTTCCTATTTCTTCCTGCCAAAATAAATCGCATTTAGCAATATTGCTACCTGTCAGCCTACAGGCGTGAAACAGTTCTTCCAGCATAGTAAGCTCTAGCCAATCATCCGCATCAACAAAAGTAATATATTGTCCCTTGGCTTGTTCCATCCCTAAATTTCTTGCCTTGCTAACACCACCATTGTCAATATCTAAAACAGTTATACGAGCATCCATCTGTGCGAAATTTTGTAATACCATTAATGATTGATCTTCGCTACCATCATTAATCGTAATAATTTCAATGTCCTTTAAACTTTGATGACAAATACTCGTAAGACATTTGTTCAAATAGTTCTCAGCATTATAAACAGGGACAATCACACTTACTAAGACCAAAATTTTGCCCCTCCTTTACGTAATAACTCTATCCACTTTCTTCTGTGCTCTTTTGTCATGCCAATAAAGAAAAGGCTCCCACCTGCCAGAACTGTATAATAAAAAATGTAAAGAATGATAGAGACCCAAGTAATGGGAGGTTTCGTTAAATCCCATAAAAGCTGACTACAGCAAATAGCCAATATAAATGCTAGAACGAGCCTACTAATTGTCCGCCAAAAACCTAAAATATCTAAACCAATTTTTTTATAGTAATAAATATTCATGATCACTACATTTCCAATAAATAAAGAACATGCCGTAATAATTGCTGTGCCTATTTTTCCATAAAAATAGATAGCCGGTATGGATACAATGATATTTGCGACTGCCACTATTATTAACAAAATGGTTCTAAATTTAAAAAGATTCTTCGCCTTCAACACATTAATACCTAAATTTTGTATGAGATCAATACTGAATGGCACCATAATAATAAGAACAATTGCATAGATGGCCATAAAATCCTTGCCTAACCACAGTAATAAAAATTCTTTTCCAAACAGACAAAATCCACCTAGTATATAGCCAACTACTAAAAATTGAATGACGCCCACTTTAATGAATAATTGGTTAATTTCTACTAAGCCATCTTCTTTTGTGACAAGCATAGAAATACGAGGTAGAAATAAACCACTTATGGCTAACGCAAGTGACATAAATATGAGCACTATTTGCATAGCTACCGCATAAATTGCCACATCCTCAGTCCCTTTGAATATGCCTAATAGCACTTGATCCGTTTGCCAATAGATTTTATCGACAATGACTGTAAAGAAAATGAAAAAAGAATAGATAAAAATTTCCTTTATAAGCTTTATGTTTTTTAAAGTAAAGGTAAATTGGATGGATAGGACTCTCATACAATAAATGGTATCCAACACTAAAAAGAGAATATTATAAATAGCAATAATATAGATTAATGTTACCGCATCGGTTCCCTGTAACAGAAAAAACAACATTGTCAAAGGCTGTACAATCACCTGTAGTAATGTTGTTAATTTGATAAAAATAAATTTTTCATATGCTTGTAAGATGGAAGTAAATACACCGAGTGGAAATTGCACCGCTACACTAATCGTCATGATATAGCCCATTACTTTGGCTTTGGCTAATTGGTCTCCAGATAAGCTTTGTCCAAAAATAATATGTACTTGTGAAAATAGGAAAAAGCCTATCAATAATGTAAGACAGCCAATACCCATAAATAATTTCAAAAAAAATCCGTTTAATGATGCTTCTAATGCCTTATCAGCTATTGCTCTATTTCTAGCAATATAGCGTACAATCGCATTGCCCAACCCCAAATCTAAAATAGAAAGATAGCCAACAAGGACAATCATTAAGGAATATAATCCAAATTCTTTCTGTCCAAGAAGCGAAATCATAAAGGGGGTAAAAAGAAGGGAAGAAATCATCGTGCAGCCGATTGTCAGATACGAAAGAATGGCTCCAATCTTAATTTCTTTCATGAGCACACCTTTCTGTTAGTAAGGATTGTCTTTCCTATCAATAATAGCTGGATATAGAGATTGATATTGCGCCACAACATGCTTAATTTCAAAGTTTGCTAAAACATGTGCACGACCAAGACTAGCTTTTTGTTCATATTGCTTTGAATCGTAATTTAATGCCCTATTAATGGCCTGCGATAAAGCTATTGCATCTTTGGCTGGTACAACCTCCCCGTAATCCCCAACTAAATATTCACAATCCCCAACATTTGTAGTCACACAGCAAGTGCCACTGGCAAGTGCCTCCACCAACACATTCGGTAACCCCTCCCCTGAGGAGGATAAAATGAATAGATCTGCTGCTGCCATTAATTGTGGAATATCGTCTCTACTACCTAATAGGAAAGTGAATGGCTCTAATTGCGCGTTCTCAATCATTTGGCGCAATACCTCATTGGAGCCATCTATTTCATAGCCTACTAAAAACATATAAAAATCTTGTCGTTCCTGCCTTAATCGCTTCAAACTTGCTAGCAAATTTTCATAATCCTTTAAAGGGTCCCATCTACCAACATGCAATAAAATAGGTTGGTTCAGAATGTTGAATCGTTCCATATAATATTCGCGCTTTTTACTAGGCTTATAAAAATCAGTATTTACGCCATTCACAATAATTCGGTGCTGCTTATTTTTGTACCCAATCGCTTCATGGATTTCTTTCACCTTTGGACCACAAGAAATAATAGCATCCACATGTTTAGACAATTTAGCACAAAGCTTTGCAATGAAAATTGTCCTTCGTTTATTGTCATGTTTATTTAAATTACTATGATGGATGCCCCAAATTAATTTCTTTTTTAGTAATTTTGAAAGAATGTATCCAAGAAAATTAGCATGATACATCCAAGTTTGAATAATATCACTCTCTCGACATCGTTTATAACATTGAATAAAGGCACTCCCCATACTCCTTCGCATATCACATATAGTTACGTTGATGTTTAATTGTTGTTCGATAAACTCACCATAAGTTCCCATCTCTGTTAGACAAATAACCTCTATCTCATACAAGTCCCTATCGACGTTTTGTAAGAGACGATACAGCATTGCTTCTGCTCCACCAAGACCTATCGTAGTGATGATATGAGTAATTTTAATTTTCTTTTGGATAGTCTCATCCTTTGAATTAGTTTGCTTGCTAAGTGTAAAGAGCACATAATCTAGTTGCTATTTCTTGTGCATCAAATCCTTTATTTTTAAGACTCTTTCTAATAATTTGCGGATCTATCTTTTCATTATTTTCCGAAATAGCTTGCAGCCAATGATCGATCTCTCCCTGTAGATCTATATATTGTAGCAATCCAACATTCAGATCGACCTCTTTTGGCAGTGTGGAAGAAACGATGGCTGGTGTACCACAAATTTGAGCTTCTAATAATACAATGCCAAAGCCCTCAAAATGAGACGGTAAAATAAACTTATCCATAAGCTGAAGGAGCTTAATAATATCCGCACGTTGGCCTAAAAATCGAACACAATCCTCTAGGTTTCGTTGCTTGACGAGATAACGAACTTCCTGCTCTAAAGGGCCATCCCCTATCAAAAGTAATTTGAATGGTATTCCTTTTTGCTTTAATGTAGCAGCAAGCTCAATTATAAACGGATGATTTTTCACAGGTACAAAACGACCAATATGCCCTATGACTAAATCTCCATCTTGAATCCCTAGACCTTCTGCTAAATTTTTTTTCTCCGCTGACGATAAACGCTCTATCTTCTGCATATCGATTGGATTAGCGACAACCTCATAGGATTTTTTATCAAAGCAAAACTCACCCGCTTTTTGACTACACGCTACCAGTCTCGTTGCATTTCCAACACTCAGTCTTTTCAACAAGGCTAACAGAGCTTTATTGTTCCATTCTTCAGCAACATTCGTATGGCTATGTAATACACGGCATGATACGCCAGCCAAACGAGCTGCTAGCATGGTAAAAACTGCTCGGTAACCTGTATGATCATGAACGGCATCATATTGATATTGCTTGATGATCCGATAAATGTTCCGCATATATGAAAGTGGGCCTTGCTCAGTAATATACGTTTCATAAAATATTTTCGAACCTTGCTGTAAGAGAATATCATGGTAAGGACCTTTATTAAATGACACAAAATCAAAATGATACAACGATTTATTAACATTCAACCAAGTATCTACGATCATGGTCGTTATACCACCAAAATCAGTAGTGGGGATAATATGCAAAATCTTTTTCACTGTCATTCTCCATTTTATTCCTTTCCATAATACTGCTCATACGTACTACCCTTCATTTTATAATTATTCAAGATGACACCTAATATATTGGCCTTGGAAATGGTTAAGATGGATTTTGATTTCACGACAGCTGCTTTTCCTACAGTCCCCGTATTAACAACTAAAAGAGTACCATCACATTTATTCGATAAAATTTGTGCATCCGATAAAAAAAGCAATGGTGGGGCATCAATCATCACAATATCGTATTGTTCTTTCACTTCATGTAGCAAGAAGCTCATTGTTTCTGAGGCTAATAATTCGGTTGGATTAGGAGGAATAGCACCACTCGAAATAATATCCACACCTTCTACAAAGGTTTCTTGAATCACCTCTTGTAAGGTTGCTTGACGTGATAACACAGATGATAAGCCAAATATATTATCAAGATAAAATGTATGATGAAGTGTAGGCTTACGCATATCAGCATCAATAATGAGGACACGTTTCCCCTCCTGTGAAAATACAACTCCGATATTCGCGGCATTTGTCGATTTTCCTTCACCAGCGATAGAGGACGTTACTAGAATAGTTTTGACATCTTGATTGGGTTGTGAAAATTTAATATTCGCGCGAATGGTACGATATTGCTCTGAGGGAATGGACATCATATCGGAAACGGTAATCAGCTTGCGAGCCATTGGGATTCGTTTTGTTTTTCTTTTGAACAGCATTAGGAGGACCCCCTACTGGATTTTTTACTATGGAGTAATTCTATATTACTGACTACCCCAATCACTGGTAATGATAATATTTCCTCGATATCCTGCTCTGTTTTAATAGTCCTATCAAGCGTTTCTAAAAAATAGGCGAGTACAACTGCTAAACTGAAACCACTAATAGCCGCTATTAGTAGGTTCAGCAATTTATTTGGTTTCACTGGTACTGGATGTTCGCTGGATTGGGCAATAAAGAGAATATTAATATTATCCACATGCATTAAAACAGGAATTTCCTCTTTAAAAATCTCTGCAATCGTATTGGCAATCTTCACCGCCCTTGCTTCATTCTCATCTTGTACACGAATATTAACTACTTGGGAATTATTAGCACTTGAAACCTCAATTTGCTTCATTAAAGTTTCTGGAGTTGTATCTAGTGCCAGAACATCGATGACTTTTGTTAAAATAACAGGACTTTTAATAATGACATTGTACGTATTTATTAAACGAAGGTCCGTATCCACATTCTGTGCTCCAATTAGTTGCTGATTCTCGTAGCTTTTTTGATTGACCAATAATTGAGTTTCTGCCTCATAAATAGGCGTTTGAAGAAAATAGCTAATGAACACGGCAATGCCGATCGACAGCATCATCAGTATTAGGATGAAGAACCAGCGCTTTTGTAATACTTTTACTAGACTTTGGATTGTCATTTCTTCATTCACAAAATGGATCCCTCCTAATATAGGCAGATAACGGCAATGCTAATAAAGTATATTACACAAGCCTAGCGCTTATTCGGTTAATATTGTCTTTTTGCCCGTATCTCTCAAGCTACCACTGACAACAAACACAAGAATATGGAGCACATTAAAATAAAGAATTTCAAATGTGGAAACCCCTAGCATCGCAACTATAATTAACGCCATCAAAATGGCAAACTGGTCATTCATGTGACGATAGCCTTTGGCAATGGCTAGCAAAAAGCAGCAATAGCTAATCAATGCCAGTAGACCTGCCTCCTGTAAAATATTAATAAATGTATTATGAGCATGAGATACACCTATAGACCATAATGACTCCACACCATGTCCCCAAAATTGAATATGCTCAAAAACATATTGCCAAATTTCAAGTCGACCATCTGTTATGTTCGTAGATTTTTTTTCCATTTTCAATACAATACTTTGTACGGCATCTTGCATCTTATCCATTTTCATAAAGGCTATTAATACAATTAAAACGGTGGCCGCAAAAAGAGCACTAAACTTTAGGAATGGCAGAAAGGTTTTATTTAAGTTTTTAATACTAGAAACAATCACTACAATTGTCACTAGTGCTGCGGTTAACAATGAAGTACGAGCATTTGAAAGTAGTATAATATACAAGCACATTAAATAAATGGTCGTATAAAAAACAAATAATAAAATTAATTTTGGCTGTTGTTGTTCATGTAAAAATTTCGTGGTTAGCTGATATAGCCTTAAAAGTACGGCAACCATTAATCCAATCATAGAAAACCCCATTGTATTGGGATTTTCAAATACACCTGCAAACCCCCCAAACATATAGCGTGCTTGTAGGAAACATAAATAAGTAAATGGGACGTAGGCTAGTAAAACACTATTCACAACAATCTCCATAACATGCTCTTTCACAAGATCATTAAAGAAAATAGAAACGGCTAAAAACATGCAAAATAATTGAAGACTATTTTTCAATAAAATCATATCTTGATTTACCCCAGCTGCAATGACACAAAAAAACGTATACATACTAAAAAAAACACTAGCTTGTACATTTTGAATACTAATTTTTTTATGCTGAAGTATAGAGATTATAATAATGAAAAGGCTAATAATTAAAGATATTTTATGGTAAATGCCATCAACGGGCTGCATAAGGCTCATAAAAATAAGTGCGCTAAACACTAATGTGATGAATAGTTTCATATTATACTCACACTCAATTCTACTAGGAGATTAAAATATAAGCCATCGCTTCTTCACGACAAGATCCTCTAGTTCAAATCGCATGATAGGCTTGTTAGCTAAAACATTTGCATTATTCATGAGGAGCCGCTCTACCATCTCTATTTCATTCTTTTTCTCTAGATATTGGAGTGCCTCTTGGTAGCAGAATTTTCTTGTACTTACATTATGGGCGTCAGAGCCTATCGTATGAATGTAATTTGCTCTTACTAAAGCTAATGATAAACGCTGTACCTCCTTACCAAACAAACCTGTTAAACTACCTGTCGTTATTTGTGTAAACGCACCTTCTTGGATAAGGACATCGAGTCTTTTTGGATTTTCTCTAATGGCAAAATTTCGTTCAGGGTGTGCCAAAATAGGTGTATATCCAGCACATTTTAAATGTCTAATCATCTCTTTCGTATAGGCAGGAATCGTATTGGAAGGAAGTTCTAATAGAATATAGTTAGTGTGGGCTAATGTATGGAGTTGCTTCTGCTGAAGATGTGCCAAAAGCTCATCATGTAAACGAACTTCGTGTCCTGTGTGGAGGGTGATTGGAATTTGGTGTTGTAGCAGTAGCTGTTGTAAATCATGTATTAGCGCTTGAACCATGCTATATTGGACATGATATTGTGGATGCATAGCATGTGAGGTACAGACAATTTCTGTTATCCCCTCCCGTGCAGCTTGCTCCAACATGTTTAAGGATTCTGTTTTGTCTTTAGGCCCATCATCCACATCAAATAATATATGGGCATGAAGATCTATCATTTTCATCACAACTTTCCTCTTTAATCCATCTGCAGAAAATCTAGCCTTTTTCTTTTTTATGATGAATGCTCCTCAAACATGACTCTGGCTAAATTAAAAAAGAGGCTCTCTAGATATGAATCTAGAGAAACCTCTAACTTTCAATATTATTTCGCGTACTCAACGGCACGAGTTTCGCGAATGACTGTTACCTTTATATGACCTGGATAATCTAATTCTTCCTCAATACGTTTGCGGATATCACGAGCAAGACGATGAGAAGCTAAATCATCAATTTTTTCAGGTTGTACGATTATTCGGATTTCACGTCCAGCTTGAATTGCATAAGATTTCTCTACGCCATCATAGCTTTCTGAAATTTCCTCTAATTTTTCAAGTCTGCGGATATAGTTTTCAAGTGTTTCACTTCGTGCACCTGGACGAGCTGCTGACAAAGCATCAGCTGCCGCGACTAATACCGCGATCACAGACGTTGCTTCTGTATCACCATGATGCGAAGCAATACTATTAATAACGACTGGATGTTCTTTGTATTTTGTTGCTAATTCCACGCCAATCTCAACATGGCTACCTTCTACTTCATGGTCAATGGCTTTACCAATATCATGTAATAAGCCTGCGCGACGAGCTAACGCCACATCTTCACCTAATTCAGCTGCCAGTAAACCTGCCAAATGCGCGACTTCAATTGAATGTTTTAGGACGTTTTGTCCATAGCTTGTACGATATTTCATGCGGCCTAAAATTTTCATTAAATCTGGATGTAAGTTATGAATGCCAATTTCAAATGTAGTTTGCTCACCAGTTTCGCGGATTTGTTCGTCCACTTCACGGCGAGATTTTTCCACCATTTCTTCAATACGTGCTGGGTGAATGCGGCCATCCTGTACAAGTTTTTCAAGTGCAAGTCGAGCCGTTTCACGACGGATTGGATCAAAGCCTGATAAAATAACCGCTTCTGGAGTATCATCAATAATTAAATCAATGCCTGTTAACGTTTCCAATGTACGAATATTACGGCCCTCACGACCAATGATTCGACCTTTCATTTCATCATTTGGCAAGTTTACAACAGATACGGTTGTTTCAGCTACATGATCTGCTGCAAATCGTTGTAGTGCCAATGATAAGATTTCACGCGCCTTTTTATCTGAGTCTTCTTTTGCACGTGTTTCAGCTTCCTTCGTCATCACAGCAATATCAGTTGCTAGCTCTTTTTCTACTTCATTTAAGATAATTGATTTTGCTTCTTCTCTAGTTAAAGCAGAAATACGTTCTAGCTCTGTTTTTTGTGATGCAACGAGCTCGTCCACTTTGCTCTCCATCTGTTCAATATGCTGTTGTCTTTCAGCTAGAGCTTGTTCTTTACGCTCTAAGCTTGCTTCTCTCTTATTTAGAGCATCATCCTTGCGATCAAGATTCTCTTCTCTTTGCAATAAACGGTTCTCTTGTTTTTGAAGTTCTAAACGACGTTCACGAATGTCATTTTCGGCTTCAGTACGAAATTTGTGAGTTTCATCTTTGGCTTCAAGTAGTGCTTCTTTCTTTAATGCCTCCGCTTCTCGTTTTCCTTCTTCAACGATTGTTTCAGCGACATGTTTAGCACCAGTGATTTTTGAGTCATTCACTTTTTTCATGTAGATATAGCTAACAGCGGCACCAACGATGAGTCCAAGCAAAGCGGAGATGATAGTAATTCCATCCATATGAACACCTCCTCTTGCTATTTGGGTATTACAGTTTCAGTCGGCGCATACATCTATGTCGCCTTGGCAAATTGCGCAATATTTTGTTAGCTTCACACAAAACTTGTTTAATTGGCCAAAGGTATTATCTGCATTCAGTAGGCGTTTTGACATCCTTCGAAAAGGACATGTAACTATAAAACTTTTGCTAAATGAAGATAAAATGTACTGCCTATTTAAAGTCATAATTCAGAAATTATACATATTTAATTGTATAGCTAGCCATCAGCTCTGTCAAGGATAGTCGGGCACCTGTTCGCCCTTTGAGAAGAAAAAAAGTAAGTCCTATCCATTCAGCGAATTTTTTTCCTGTTACTTTTACACTAGGAAAAAATTCTCCTTTTACACCTTTTACATTAACCCAGTACATAAGAAATAATTTCTGAGGCATATAGCTTCTATCTTATTATGTGTAAAAATTTTAGATTATAGACAAAAAAAGCATTGTTCCCGTAATAAATTGGGAACAATGCAATCGTTTGATTATTCTTCATCAAGAAGTGACATTAATTCTTCATCCATCTCGTCTTCTTCATGAGCAGCAATTGTATAAGAATTAGCAGCAATACCATAAGAAGATCGAATTTTGTTTGAGATTTCTTCCAAAACAGCAGTGTTTTCTTTTAAATATTGTTTTGCATTTTCTCGTCCTTGACCTAGACGCTCATCGCCATATGCATACCAAGATCCACTTTTTTGCACGATGTCTAATTCTACACCTAAATCAACTGTTTCGCCTTCTTTAGAAATACCTTCTCCATACATAATATCAACTTCAGCTGTACGGAAAGGCGGCGCTACTTTATTTTTCACAATTTTAATTTTCGTACGGTTACCAACAATATCATTACCTTGCTTAATAGCTTCTGCACGGCGAACTTCTAAACGTACAGAGCTGTAGAATTTAAGGGCACGACCACCTGGTGTTGTTTCCGGATTTCCGAACATTACCCCAATTTTTTCACGAATTTGGTTAATGAAAATAGCAATCGTTTTTGATTTATTAATAGAACCTGAAAGTTTACGTAATGCCTGTGACATTAAACGGGCTTGTAAACCGACATGAGAATCACCCATATCCCCTTCAATTTCAGCTTTTGGCACTAAAGCAGCAACGGAGTCAATAACAATGATATCAATTGCACCACTACGAACTAGTGCTTCTGCGATTTCAAGTGCTTGTTCCCCTGTATCTGGCTGTGATAATAATAACTCATCAATGTTGACACCCAATTTTTGAGCATAGATTGGGTCCAATGCATGTTCTGCATCGATAAATGCTGCTTGTCCACCTTTTGCTTGTACTTCAGCAATAGCATGTAAAGCAACTGTTGTTTTACCTGATGATTCAGGACCATATACTTCAATAATACGCCCACGCGGATAACCACCTACGCCTAATGCCGCGTCAAGTGCTAATGATCCACTTGAGGATGTCGCAATTTCTAAGTCGGTTTTTTCACCGAGTTTCATGATTGAACCTTTACCAAAATTCTTTTCAATTTGTTTTAAAGCCTGTTCTAAGGCTGCTTTACGATCACTCATTCATTTTCCTCCTTCGAAAACTGTTCACTGTTTTTGTCTATCTCTACTATACTTGTTTTTGAGAAAACACGCAAGAAAAAAGCGAACATTTATTCGTTTTTTCTACAAAATAAAAATTTGGATAGTTTTCCTCTACCCAAATTCCTATTTTTCACTCTATATTAATATCGTTTTGTATAGCCGCGTTCTTCCAAACGCTGCATTAAATAATGGCATGTAAATTTCACTGCACGGAGTCGATTTGTATTACGCATACCAGATAAATGAAGTAAGTATGTAAGTGGCTCCTCATCGTTGATGGCAATACCAATCCAAACCGTACCTACTGGCTGATGGTCATGTGCTGTAGGCCCTGCTTCTCCTGTTAACCCAATGCCGATATTTGTCCCAAATTGTTTTCGAATTGCACTTGCCATTGCAGCAGCACATTCACCGCTTACAACACCGTGTGTATCTATTAATTCTTGTGAAATACCAAGATGCTTTACTTTTGCTTCTGCCGCATAGGTCACTACGCCTCCAATGAGTGCGTTACCTACCCCTGGAATTTCCGCAAGCTCTGATTGAAACAACCCTGCCGTTAAACTTTCCGCAGCAGAAATAGTTAGATTATTGTCAACTAGCATTTCAACTGTCTTTGAAACAAGTGAGTCATCATCCACACCATATTGATAGTCACCAACAAGGGTTTGTATCTCTGCTACTTTGGCGGCAATAAGTTGTTGGGCTTGCTGTTCGGTTTCTGCTTTAGCTGTTACGCGTAATGTTACCTCACCATCCGACGCAAGTGGAGCGACAGTTGGATTTGTTTGGGCATCTAAAATATCCTGTACCTGGACTTCAAGTTCGGCCTCACCAATCCCATAAAAACGCATCACATGAGAGGCAATGATCCCTCCATCATTAAGCATCGCGGCAAGCTTAGGTTTCGCCTCAAATTGAAACATAGGCTCAAGCTCTTTTGGTGGCCCTGGGAGTAAAATATACGTACGATTATTGTTTTTAAAAATCATACCCGGCGCCATTCCGTGATGATTGGCTAATATTTCGCTTCCAGCTAGAATTAAAGCCTGTTTCCGGTTATTCTCCGTCATAGGACGTCCTCGGTTGGCAAAAAACTGCTCAATATATGTTAATGCAACTTCATCAAATTCTAGAGAAACACCGAGATGGCGAGCAATCGTTTCTTTTGTTAAATCATCTTTCGTAGGTCCTAGTCCTCCCGAAAATATAATTAAATCTGCACGAGATTCTGCCACTTCAATAGCTTGTTCTAAACGTTTTGCGTTATCACCAACTACTGTATGGTAAAAAACATTAATGCCTAGCTCGGATAACTGGTTCGAGATAAATCTCGCATTCGTATTCGTAATTTGACCTAATAATAGCTCTGAGCCAACCGCAAGAATTTCAGCATTCATGATTCACAAGACCTTTCTTATTTAGACTCAAGTAAAACACGTCGATTAAGGTAGAAGTAATCCCACCCAGACCATAGCGTAAAGAACAATGCTACATATAGCATAATCATATCAAAAGGAATACCAATAAGTGTAAAAATTGTGTTGTGTAAAAGAGCAGCAGCGATTGCTACAATTTGTGCCCAAGTTTTAATTTTGCCAAGCTGATTGGCGGCAACGACCTCTCCGCCACCTGCCAAAATAAGGCGTAAACCCGTAACAGCGAATTCACGGCTAATAATAATGATGATCACCCAGGCTGGTGCCATATCAAGCTCTACCATTAAAATGAAAGCTGCTGACACAAGTAATTTATCAGCTAAGGGATCTAAAAATTTCCCAAATGTAGTCACAAGATTATACTTACGTGCATAATAACCATCTACCCAATCAGTTGTCGAAGCTAAAATAAAAATAAGTGCACCTATAAAATGATGGATTGGCATCTCTGCCCCAAATAGAGTCAATGTTCCCCAGCCAAAATCAAACATCATAACAATGACAAAAAATGGAATAAGTAAGATTCGTGAGATGGTAATTTTATTTGGTATGTTCATTTTTCTAACACCTTTCATGATGAAAGAAAGTAGTCATCACATGATGACTACTGTTCTTTATTGAAATTGATGACGATATTTTGAGTTACAACTTGCTGTGCATACGTGAGAAGCTCGTCATTAATATAGATTTTAGCTTGCGTAGAATTACCAAGACGGATACGAACATAATTTTCAGTCGTCGCGTCGAATTCTACCACTTCACCAGCATTATAAACACGAGTATCCGTTAATAATTCTTGTTGCTGCTGATTACGAATACCAACAAATGTAGGACCTGAAACTTCGATTTTAAGTTTCAATGTATCTGCACCTGTTAACGTGTAAGAAGTTGTTGCTCCATCTGCTTCAACAGTACCTGCGGAAATGGTTTGCTTGATCTCTTCAGTTTGATCAGTTTGATCTTCATCAGTTGGTGTTTCTTCTTTAGAGTCTGTATCTTTTTGGTCATTTTTCAGAGCATCTTTTTCTTCTTTTTCTTTCTTATCTTTGGCACTATCGATAGGCTTGGCATTTGTATCATATTCAATTTCAGGGGATGTTGTGTTGCCTTCGCTTGTCCCTGGACTGTTTTTGGATTGCCATAGCACCCATATTACCACGATGATCACAACAATAAATAACCCAACAATGATTTTTGGCATTGCCTCCATCATTTTATTGGAAGGGCCTTTTGTGACCTTTCTTCTGCTTGGACTATTCGTGATGGATTGACTTACTTGATCATTTGGAGTACTCGGTAGTTCTTTTTTATAAGTCTCTAAAATTTCTTCCGCATTTAAACCAACAGCATCTGCATATTGTTTAATAAAAGCTCGTACATAAAACGAGCCAGGCATAATGGAATAATTGCCCTCTTCAATTCCTACTAAATAACGCTTTTGAATTTTCGTTATTTCTTGTAAATCGTCTAAGCTGTAGCCTTTAGACAGTCTCGCCTCTTTCAGTCGAGTCCCTAATTCTGCCACTAATAACACCTACTTTAACATCAAATTAAAAATTAAATCCACCAAATGAATCGGATTCGGACATATGATTTTTTTCCATTATTTCATAAGTAATTTCTTCATCTGTGTGATGACGTAATTCAATAATATAATCAAAATCCTCTATTTTATATTCGGAATGCTGAACAAACATATCAGGATGCTCTACAACCTTAATGCATGGCATATTCATCATTTCACGCACTAATTGTAGATGTCGCTCATCAGAAGAGCGACGAGTCACAATACCATCTAAAATAAAAATATTATTACGACTAAATTCATCCCCCACTAGTTTATTACGAACGGTTTGTTTTATCATTGTGGACGATAAAAAAATCCACTTTTTATTAGCACAAACACTTGCTGCTACTATAGACTCCGTTTTACCAACGCGTGGCATGCCACGAATACCAATCAGCTTATGTCCCTCTTTTTTAAAGAGTTCGGCCATAAAATCGACTAAAATACCAAGTTCATCTCTTACAAAGTGGAAAGTGTTTTTTTCATCTGCATCTCGAGGAATATAACGACCGTGTCTAATAGCTAAGCGGTCTCGAAGTTTCGGTTGTCGAAATTTGGTCACGTTAATATGTTCCATTGTCGAAACAATTGTACGAAAACGTTCAATTGCCTCATCATTGTCTGTATGCACTAACATACCACGTCGATCCTCATCGACACCATTAATTGAAATAATATTGACACGTAGCATCCCTAAAAGTGAAGCAATATCTCCTAATAATCCAGGGCGATTCACCTGAATCTCATATTCAAAGTACCAATCGCTCAACACACTCGTTCCCTTCCTATTAGTTAACGTAAAAAATCCTTTATAAGTTCCATCATAGCTGATTTTTTATGTAATGGAAAGTTAGAATACATGGAATTACGGCGTTATTTTTAAAAACTTACTAATTTTTTTGAATGCAAAGAAATAAGGCTTACATACGTTCCCGTTTTCACTAAAAAATAAATTTTTTATATAGAAAAAAGAGGAGATTAGCTCTCCTCTTTTTTTATTGCACATGCTTATTTTGGACAAGCTTAACGACACAATTCGCCAAAGCATGCTTTTCATCTTCAGAGGCAACGCCCCATAAATCTGATAGCACTCGCTCTTGCTCGTTTTTAGGATCTACATTTGAAGCTAAATATTCACCAATTTGGACAGCAGCTGCTTGAATCATTTTCTTAGGCATACCACTTGATTCAGCTTGCATAACGTTTTGTCCTAAAAACGATGTCCATTTTTGCCAGTTTTCTAAAATGGTCATATGTTTCTCCTCCTTTACACATGTAGTATGTGTAAAAAAGAATATTATATGTACCAGCCTCCATTTAATCGAATGATTTGTCCAGTTACATAATCCGCTTTCCCAGATAAATAAAAGCGAACCATCTCAGCTACGTCTATTGTTTGCCCAATTGACCCTAAAGGAATATCCTCCAAAATATAATTAAGCTCCTCTTTACTTAAATGACTGTTCATGGATGTATTAATGAAGCCTGGAGCAACGGCATTTACTCGAATACGAGATAATGCCGCTTCCTTTGCATAGGATTTAACAAATGCATGTTGTGCTCCTTTTACAGTTGCGTAGAGCGCCTCACCAGCTGACCCAGCTTCGCCCCATATAGAGCCTATAAATAAAACATAGCTGACATCATGCTGACGAAGCTTTTCAGATAGTAAAGCCGTCAATCTCATCGGATTTTGAACATGAACTCGCCATAGTGCGTCCATATCTTTTACTGTTGTATCCTCTAGCAGTGAATAATGCGCTTGTCCATTTGCGAAAATAATAGCCTGCACATTAAAAATCTGTGCGGCTACCATTTCTGCTCCTGTTTCAATTGAAAAATCCCCCTGTACAAGCATAAACTCTTGCGCAGGGAAAGTTTTAGAAAGCGTATCACATAAAGTTTCTGCAGCATCTTTATTAGTTGAATAATGTAAATAGATGGACCAGCCTTCTTCAGCTAGGCTATGACAAATAGCGTGACCAATCTCACCTGAAGCACCTAGTACAAGAGCAAACTTTTTCACTAGGCATCCTGCTTACTTGGTAAAATTTTAAACACGGTTTGTTGAGATTCACCTTGTATTGAGGCAAATGCTTTGTATAAATCATCAACTGTTAATTCCTCAAGAACCGGTACAACATCAAATAAATTCATGTCATTAAAGGAGTAACGAGTAAATTGATTGGCGATAAACTCAATAGAATTCAAAGCGCGTAAGAAGAAACCAATTTTTTTACGTTTAATACGTTCTAAATCAGCACTTTCAAAGTGTGAATTCCCTTCAAATTTAGCCAACTCTTCTTTTATTGCAGATGTTAATTTATCAGGCTCTGAAGAATCCGAACCGATCATAGCAAATCCAAAACCATTTTCTAATGTAAAATCAAATGCATACGTTTCATCAATTAAACCATCCTCGTAAACACGTTCATAAAAATTAGATGTACGTCCAAAAATAAGTTCTAGTGCGATTTGAACAGATAGCTCATGCTTTAACATTTCTCGCCCTGACAAATTGGTTTCTTTTGCCTTCAATCCAACATAAACTTTAGGCTTTTGTACATCCATGTTTAATGTCCGTTCGTTTATTGCTACCTCTGTTGGTTCTTCATCAAAGAAACGTTGAATGGATACCGGTTCTGAAAACTCTTTCTTCCCTTGATTATCACGAATAAAAGTCATCATTTCCTCAGGATCCACTGCACCAATCACAAATAATAGCATATTAGATGGGTGATAAAACGTATTGTAGCATGTATATAAATGATCGGCCGTAATGCCATCAATCGATTCAATTGTACCAGCAATATCAATTTTTACTGGGTGATGATGATACATATTTTCAATCGTACCAAAATATAGGCGCCAATCTGGTTGATCATCATACATGGTAATTTCTTGCCCAATAATTCCTTTTTCTTTGTTGACAGTCGCTTCCGTAAAGTAAGGCTCTTGCACAAAATTCAATAATGTTTCGGTACTTTTGTAAATATTATCAGTTGAAGAGAATAGGTATGCCGTACGCGTAAATGATGTAAAGGCGTTAGCAGAAGCTCCATATTCACTAAACTTTTGGAAGACATCGCCATCTTCTTTTTCGAACATTTTATGCTCTAAGAAGTGAGCGATTCCATCCGGCACCGTAATGCTTTCTGTTTGACCTATGGGTACAAAAGTGCGATCAATAGAACCGTACTTCGTTGTAAATGTAACAAATGTTTTAGAAAAACCTTTTTTCGGCAAGATATATACATCTAATCCATTTTCAAGCTTTTCATAATAAAGAGTTTCATCTAATTGCTTAAATTCAATTGTTTTCATTGTGCGGCTTGCTCCTTTCCACATAAGAAATAGACCGCTTCAAGCTGCACTTGCTTCGCCATATCCATAACATCTTCCTTCGTCACAGCTTTCCACTTATTAGCCCAAGATTCCACAGAGAATTCCTCTGGTAAATCTTTATATTGATCAAAAATTTCAATTTGTCCACGGGCAGAATCCAAGGACTCTTTTAATTGATTCGTGAGCATTGCTTTTGTTTGTTCTAGCTCTAAATCAGTAATGTTACCAGACTGCATTGTCGCAAGCTGTTCTTTAATTAGTGATAACGCCTTTTCCTCATTTTTAGCCTCGATACCAGAAACTACAAATACGAGACCATAATGAGAAGCATAGGAGCTAGAAGCATAATAAGCCAAACTCTCTTTTTCACGAACATTCATAAATAATTTAGCGTGTGGATAGCCGCCGAAAATACCATTAAAAATCTGCATTTTAGCAAAGTCCGGACTACCAAATCTTACTGGCGTACTAAAGCCAATGTGAAGCTTCCCTTGCTTCATCTCATGCTGTTCTCGAACATAATCGTTTTGAGGATGTTGTTGCGGAAGAACAGCTGGTACTTCTTCAGGTGAACGATCATTAAATGGTAGCGCTTTTTTTAATTTCGCTACAATTTCTTCTTCATTAATATCCCCAGCAACATAAATATCTATTTTATCGTTAGCTAGCATTGATTGATATGCCTCAAATAAGGAGGAAGGGGTTATTTTTTGAATTTCCTCAACACTACCATTTGCCGAAATAGATGCTGGTTCGTTTGGTCTTAGGATTTGTTGTAAGCGGAATTGTGCAAAGCGAGATTTATCATCAAAAATAGATTCAATACGTTGTATAACTGTCTTCTTTTCACGTTCCACAATGGATTCCTTGAAAACTCCATTTTCTAAATTTGGCTCAAAAATAGCCGTGTGCAATAAACCAAGCATGTCATTTAACACACTTGTATTTGCTAGATAATGATCATTTACCGTCTCCACATTCATGAGCACTGTATGTTCATTACCTCGTTTAGACGTATCAAAATATAAAACAGTGCCATATAGATCATCTAAGAAGCTTCTGAAAGCAGCAGTTGTTTTATATTTAGCATTACTATGCTGCAGTACATTGGTTAACACAGTACGTTCCGATGCACTCTTAGCTGTTAATGCTCTTCTCCATTTAATTGAAAAATTTACGGTTTTAAATTGGGTCGTTTGTCGGATATGCAAATTGACACCTTTGGCAAAAGGTATAGTTTTAAACATATGAAACCCTCCTATCCTTCTTAATATAACGATGTACTACACATACTATACATGTCTACTGTCTATAATTGCAAAAAGAATCCAAAGTATGTATGGGAAAAATTATAAATTATATGAAAACAACATGGAAAAAAAGACTGAGCATATTTCACTCAGTCTTTAATCATGACTTATTTTAACGCTTACCTTTAATATATGGTTGACCACTTGCCTTAGGAGCATTCGCTTTACCAATAAAGCCTGCTAAAGCAAGGATTGTTAATACATACGGTAAGATTTGCAGATAAACGGCTGGAACATTTTCGATGAGTGGAATTTGGTTCCCTGCAATACTTAATGTTTGTGCTAAACCGAAGAATAAGGCTGCACCTAGTGCACCAATTGGATGCCATTTCCCGAAAATCATAGCAGCAATCGCCATGAAACCTTGACCAGCAATTGTCGCATGTGAGAAGTCGTGCGTAATTGTTTGTGCATAGACAGCACCACCAAGTCCACCTAGAGCTCCAGAAATCATAACAGCAATATAACGCATTTTATTGACGTTAATCCCCATTGTATCTGCCGCCATTGGGTGTTCACCTACAGCGCGAAGGCGTAAGCCAAATGGTGTTTTATAAATAATAAACCAAGCACCAAATGCTACCACAAACGCCAGAATAGATGTACTGTAAACATCATGGAACAATAAACGGCCAAAGAATGGAATGTCCTCTAAATAAGGAATACCAAAACGGCGAATCGGTTGGTCAATCATATCTGTTTGACCTTTATCATAAATCATTTTTACTAAGAATACAGTAGCAGCTAAGCCTAATAAGTTAATAGCTACCCCTGATACTGTTTGATCGGCACGGAATGAAATAGAAGCAACGGCATGGAAAAGTGAGAAAATCGCACCAATTACAACAGCCGCTAGCATTGCTACCCAAACAGTTGCTGCACCTAATGATGAAGCAAATTCTAAATTGATAAATATACCAACAAAAGCACCAACAATCATTAAGCCCTCTAGCCCGATGTTGACAACACCAGAGCGTTCAGAGAATACCCCACCGATGGCTGTAAAAATCAAAGGTGTTGCATATAGAATCGCTGAAGGGATGATGAAATATAACATTTCTAAAAAGCTCATGTTATTGTCCCTCCTTTTTCTTGCTCAGCTTCTGTAAGCCTACTCGAATAATATAGCCTGATGCTACGAAGAAGATAATTAACGCAATGATAATCGATACAATTTCTTCCGGGATACCAGCAGCATTTGGCATATTTAAAGCCCCATATTTTAATGAACCAAAGAGTGATGCCCCGAATACTACGCCAAGTGGTGTATTTGCACCAAGTAAGGCTACGGCGATACCATCGAAACCAATTCCAGTGAAGCCAGGTTTAATGGATGCGTTTTGGAACGTACCTAGAGCTTCCATCGCTCCTCCAAGACCTGCAAACATACCTGAAATAGTCATCGCTAAAATAATGTTTTTGTTAACGCTCATACCAGCATAATCTGCAGCATTTTTGTTGAACCCTACAGCTTTCAGCTCATATCCACGAGTTGTTTTTTCTAAAATGAACCACATAACAACAACCATTAATAGTGCAACAATGATCCCATAGTGAAGACTTGAGTTGTCTGTAAGCTCTCTTAAAAACGGAGAACGTAATGAAGCTGATTCATGGATACGTTCTGTTTTAAAGCTACCATCTGACAATTTTTTAATGACCGCGTTTGCAATATATAACGCAGTATAGTTAAGCATAATTGTCGCAATTACTTCATGCACTTTAAATTTCGCTTTTAAGAAACCTGCAATAAAGGCCCAAAATGCACCTGCTGCTGCTGCTGCAAGTAATGCCAATGGTAAGTGTATAACTTTAGGTAGCTCAAATGCATAACCTACCCAAGCTGCTGCTAACCAACCTAAAATAAGCTGACCTTCAACACCAATATTAAACAGCCCTGTACGGAAGGCGAATGCTACTGCAAGACCTGCTAATATATATGGTGTAATTTGACGAATTGTGTTCCCTATTGAATATGAATCTCCAAAAATACCTGTCCAAAGAGCGATATAACCTTGTACTGGGTCATAGCCACTGACTACCATGACGATAGCCCCTACAATTAAACCGATAATGATAGAGATGATAGGAACGAGTATATTAATGACACGATTTGACATTAGTCGTTCCCCTCCTTCGCATCATGCTTGTTATTTTTTTTACTTTGACCTGCCATTAATAATCCAAGCTCTTGTTCTGTTGTTTCTTTCGGATTTAATTCGTCCACAATTTGACCATCATAAATAACTGCAATGCGATCCGAAACATTCATAACTTCATCTAATTCAAAGGAAATTAACAGAACAGCCTTCCCTTTATCACGTTGCTCAATAAGACGCGAGTGAATAAATTCAATCGCCCCTACGTCAAGACCTCGTGTTGGTAGAGCGGCAATTAATAAATCTGGATTACGATCAATTTCACGACCAATAATAGCCTTTTGTTGGTTACCACCGGATAATGCACGAGCAGGTGTCATTTCACCATTACCTGTACGTACGTCGTATTCTTTAATAATTTGATTGGCTTTCTCCGACACTTTTTTATAGTCCATGACAAAGCCTTTAGCTATAGGAGATTGATAATACGTTTGTAGCGCAATATTATGACCAATCGGGAAATCTAGTACTAAACCATGCTTATGACGGTCTTGCGGAATATGCCCAACGCCTTCTTCTGTTATACTACGAGGCTTCAAATTTGTAATATTTTTACCATTTAGTTCAACAGTACCACTTTTAATTTTACGAAGACCTGTAATCGCCTCGATCAATTCTGATTGACCGTTTCCATCAATACCTGCTATACCGACGATTTCACCCTTGCGAACCTTTAAGTTCAGACCTTTTACCTTATCAATATCACGGTAATCCGTTACGACTAAGTCATGGATAGCAAGTACTTCTTCAGTTGGATTCGCATCCGTTTTTTCTGTTTTAAATTCAACTTGTCGGCCAACCATCATTTCAGCTAGCTGATCAGGATTTGTGTCAGCGGTTACAACAGTGCCAATTCCTTCACCTTTACGGATAATCGTTACGCGATCGGACACTTCCATAATTTCTTTTAGCTTGTGGGTAATCAAAATAATAGATTTCCCCTCAGCAATAAGACGACGCATAATTTGAATTAATTCCGTAATCTCTTGTGGTGTTAAAGAGGCTGTTGGTTCATCAAAAATTAAAATATCAGCACCACGGTATAATGTTTTTAATATTTCAACACGTTGTTGCATACCAACAGTGATGTCTTCAATTTTGGCATTAGGATCAACATCCAAGCCATATTTCTCAGAAAGGGCTTGTACTTTTTTAGATGCATCTTTTATATTGACAATACCCATTTTAGTTGGCTCGGAGCCTAAAATAATATTTTCTGTTACTGTAAAATTTTCTACCAACATAAAGTGCTGATGCACCATACCAATCCCTAAATCATTGGCAACATTTGGGTTTGTAATTTTTACAGCATTCCCACGAACGCGAATTTCGCCACCCTCTGGTTGATACAAACCAAAAAGGACGTTCATCAAAGTCGATTTACCTGCACCATTCTCTCCAAGCAATGCATGGATTTCGCCTTGTTTCAGTTGGAGGGTGATATTATTATTCGCCACGAAATTACCGAATTCTTTACGGATTCCTAGCATTTCAATCACATATTCCAATATTGTCACTCCCTTAATAGGCACTTTTATAAAGTAATTCCGCCTTAGCGTTTAGTATCTGCCTCTACTATGACTGATGGCACAGATTAGCAATACATCCAGTATTCGAAATGTACATAAACTAGATGACCGTTAGAGCTTTTTTGCTACAGTTCTCTAATTCTTTAGACCGCTTTCGTTACCAAAGGCTATCTTTTATTTACTGATATAATCCCACCTATAGAGGTAGGTGTTTTGCTAAATTAATACAGGAAAGGTCATCGTTAGAAACCTTTCTTCTATTAACTTGTTACCATCATTATGAAAATCTTATTACTACCTCTAAAAGGTTCATATAAATCTAGTTAAATAGAGAATTGCGAATAATCTAAATATAACGATAGATTGAAAAATCATCATAAGGTCCTTCTTAAAAGTCCCTTATGATGATCAAAAGATGAATTATTTTTCCACTTTTTCTGGAACTTCGATTTCACCCTTAGCAATTTTTTCTTTATATTCATCGATTACTTTTTGTACATCTTCTGGAATTGCACCGCGAGAATCCGCAAGTTTAACCCCATCTTCAGCTAAACCATAAACAAGTGTTTCTCCACCAGGGAAGTCACCGTTTTTCGCTCTGTTTGAAATATCTACTACTGCTGTGTTAACACCTTTTAACATAGAAGTTAAAGTTACGTTTGTTTTATCGTCTACTTTACCTTCTTCGTATTGGTCAGCATCTACACCGATTACCCATACATCTGCATTTGGATCTTTTGCTTTACGTTCTTTTGCTTCAGAGAATACACCATTACCAGTTGCACCAGCAGCGTGGAAGATAACATCTACACCTGAAGAGTACATGCTGTTAGCAGTGATTTTTCCTAGATCTGCTTTATCAAATGCACCAGTGTATTTTACTTGGATGTCGATATCTGGATTTACTGCTTTAGCGCCTTCAACAAAACCAGCGTGGAAGCGGTTAATAACTGGAATATCTACGCCACCTACGAAGCCGATTTTACCTGATTTAGACATTTTAGCTGCAGCAACACCAGCTAAGAAAGCACCTTCTTGCTCTTTGAACAGTACGTTTACTACGTTGTCTGCTTTCACTTCAGCATCAATCAACGCAAAGTGATTGTCTGGATTTTCAGCTGCTACTGCATCGATTGCATCAGCCATCATGAAACCGATACCATAAACTAAGTTAAAGTCACGACGCACTAAGTTGTTTAAGTTTGTTTCATAGTCAGCATCTGAAGCTGATTGTAGGTAGTCGAAACCACCATCACCTTTTTTAAGACCGTGTTCTTTTCCGTAAGCTTGAACACCTTCCCATGCAGATTGGTTGAATGATTTGTCATCAACGCCACCTACGTCAGTAACCATTGCTACTGAAAATGATTCTTCTGATGTTTCTCCACCCGAAGCGTTATCATTTTCTTTTGCAGGCTTTTCGTCTTTTGTACCACAAGCACCTAAAATTGCACTTGCCGCTAATACTGATGTTAATACTAAACCAAATTTACGTTTTTTCATTTAATTAACCCCCCAAAGGTATTGTAATTAGCAGGAAAAAAATTTAGAAATGTTCTACACCCGTTTACGAACTACATGGAAGCTGAATTTATCAGCTCGGAAATAATTTTTTGAATAGAGCACTACTTGATCATGGTCATCGTAATGCAACTGCTTTAACACTAAAAGAGCTGTTTCACGTCCACAGTTTAAAATCGGTGAAGCTTGTTCATGATACCCAACTGGATCAATGTACGTAACCGCATAGGCCACATGAATTTTTCCAGATTGCTCAAGAGCAGAGAACAGTGAAACTTCTTTTTTTTCGACAAAGTCAGTAGGCAGGAAGCTTGCGGGTAGCTTGTCTATACAGTAAACTACGGGCTCACCGTCCGCTGTTCTGACACGTTCAATTGTGAGTATTTTATCGTCGCCATCACATTGGAAGCGTTTTAAATCTTCCTCAGAAGGGATGTGCTCGGCCGCTTTTAAAAAACGCGAACCAGGCTCCATACCCGCTGCCTCGATCATAGAAGAAATGCTCGATAAATGCTCGATGCCTGATGTAAACAACGGCTTAGGGTTGACAAAAGTCCCAACCCCGTGTCGGCGCACAATCACATTTTCCTCTTCCAACAGTCGAAGTGCTTCTCTAAGTGTTGCTCGACTGACTCCGAGTGATTTCGATAATTCAAATTCTGAAGGCAGCTTTTCATTTTCTTTAAAAATGCCAGCCTCAATGTCAGATTTTAAACGATCGATTACTTGAAGATAGAGATGACGATGATCTGCTTTAATAGTCACATATATCACCACCAAAATCAGAGATCAGACATCTGATGTACAACATTCCTACTAATCGTTCATAAATATAACATTTTTGCAGAATGAAATAAACAGTTTTAAATAAAATCTGTTATAGAATTCATTCTTTCTTCAAATCCGTTGCAAATAAATGGACAAATATACAAAAAGAACCATCCATTTAATGTTTAATTGTCGTATTGATGAATAAGCACCTGACGAGGTTTACTGCCCTCAGGAGGCCCGACAATACCGCGTTGTTCCATCTGATCAACAATACGTGCTGCCCTTGAATAGCCTATTCGGAAGCGACGCTGAAGCATGGAGACAGATGCTGTTTGCATACTGACCACTAATTGCACTGCTTCGTCATATAATTCATCGGTTTCCTCTAAAATCGTTTCTTCTTCAGTAGGAATCATCTCCTCTTGATACTGCGCCTTTTGCTGTTCTATAACAAAATTCACAACAGCCTCAACCTCTTGATCCGATAAAAAGGCTCCTTGTACCCGTTTTGGTTTCGATGCTCCGGCTGGTAAAAATAACATATCACCGCGACCAAGTAATCGTTCTGCTCCGCCCATATCTAAAATCGTTCTCGAATCAATAGCTGAAGAAACTGCAAAAGCAATTCGCGATGGAATATTAGCTTTAATGACACCTGTTAAAACATCTACACTTGGTCTTTGCGTTGCAATAATCAAATGGATTCCCGCTGCACGTGCCATTTGGGCTAAACGTGTAATTGAATCCTCCACATCACTAGATGCGACCATCATCAAATCTGCTAACTCATCTACAATGACTACAATATAAGGTAGCTTAGGTTGCTTTTCATCTGTCTGTTCATTGACCTTTTGTACATGATTATTATAGCCTTCAATATTTCGTGTTCCAGTATGTGAAAACAGGTCATATCGACGTTCCATTTCAGAAACAACTTTTTTCAAGGCTTGAGAAGCTTTTCGTGCATCGGTCACAACAGGCGCCAATAAATGGGGAATACCGTTATAAACATTTAACTCCACCATTTTCGGGTCAATCATCATAAGCTTTACTTCATGTGGTTTTGTACGCATTAGTATGGATACTACTATGCCATTTATACAGACACTTTTCCCACTACCTGTTGAACCCGCTACGAGTAAATGCGGCATTTTATTGAGCTCTGCTAGCACTGCTTGTCCCGTAATATCTCGTCCAAATGCTACCTGCAACAATGCCTCTGGCTTAGCTCCATCCTTCGATTCTAATACCTCTCGTAAAGTAACAATGGCTACCTCACTATTTGGCACTTCAATACCAATGGCAGATTTTCCAGGGATTGGTGCCTCCATACGAATATCCTTGGCAGCCAGCGCTAATGCTAGATCATCTTGCAGATTGACAATTTTACTTACCTTGACACCAATATCAGGTAAGATTTCATATTTCGTAACGGCTGGTCCTAAATGAACTTGTGTGACTTTTGCCTTTACGCCGAAGCTTTGCAATGTTTGTTCAAGCTTTTTGGCATTCGCCTGGATGACGGAATATTCTCCACTTTGGTCATGTTGTGGTGGTAATTGTAATAGATTGTAAGAAGGAAGCTGGTAGTCTGCATTTTCTACAGTATCTGTCCCTTGAATATGGACCTCATCCATAGCTTCATCGTGTTCATTTTCCACTATTTCTGCCTGATCAAATATAGTTCTTTCCTGAGATACATTTTGGGTAAATGCAGAAATAATGGGCTCATGATGTATTTCTTCTTCTTCTTGCTCAGGCATATCCGTGGTTTGATTCACCGCTGCAATCTCGTCCACACTTTCTGCCCTAGAACGACGATTACTTGGCTTTTTAGGTGCATTTTTTTTCTTATCTCGATGTTTCTTTTTCCATTTACCAAATAAATCTGGCATTTTCTCTGCCAAATATGGCACTAATGCTTTTCCAGTAACCAAAATCAAGCCTATAAAGAAAATAACCCAAGCAACGACTCGTGCCCCTGATGCTTCAAATAGAACATGAAGACCACTAAATAAAAGAGCACCGATCATTCCACCGCCTAGTGCATTACTGCGATGAATAATCCCCTCGGTATTGATGAGAATTCGCCATGATTCACGGAGAACCGAATCAGATAATAAGCCACCTGATTTTGATAATTGTTCAAATAATATGCCATGACTAAAGATGGTTAAGCTCATAATAATGAGGAGCATACCTAGAATTAAGCGGTCTTTCATACCGACTTTTTTTCGACCAATCATCATTAATAACGCAACAAATATTAGCATAAATGGAACGGCAAAATGTAAATTTCCTAATAGAAACATTGCGAATGTTTGTAGCGTACGCCCGATCATACCGTATTCAAAAATCATGATGACCGCAAGCGCAATTAAGAGCAGCCCTAGAATTTCATACATAAGTGGAGACATTTCTTTTTTTTCTGTTGTTGCTTTGCTTTTAGTAGACTTTTTTCTTTTACTAACCGCCATTTCTATCACCTTCTTCTGCAATCCATTTTATATATGTAGCGAATCATACCATGTAGAACTCGAACATTTCAAAAAAAGGATTTTCCACCGCAATTGGGAGAAAATCCTTTTCCATTTACTTTTCCTCAAAGCCTTGACGATGAGTCATTTGTATTAATATTCCATAATAATTGGGATAATCATTGGACGACGCTTTGTTTTCTGGAATAGGTACGTATTTAAAGTATCACGAATTTCTTGCTTAATATTCGTCCATTCAAATGTTTCTTTCCCTACATATTTTTCAATAACAGTCCTTGCGATGTCCGATGCCTCAACCATTAACTCTTCTGATTCACGAACATATACAAAGCCGCGTGATAAAATTTCTGGACCAGACGCAATTTTCTTTTGTGCACGATTTAATGTCACGACCACAATGAAAATACCATCCTGTGATAATAATTTACGATCACGAAGAACAATATTCCCCACATCGCCAACACCGATCCCATCAATTAAGACGTTACCAGCTTGTACACGTCCACTCATGCGCATCTTATTATTTTTATATTCAACAATATCCCCTTTATCAGCGATAAATATTTGGGATTTTTGCATGCCTAGCTGTTGAGCTAATTTAGAGTGAGCAATTAGCATACGATATTCCCCTTGAACAGGAATAAAATACTTTGGTTGCATTAAATTTAACATAAGCTTTAAATCTTCTTGACTACCATGACCTGATACGTGCACATTTTTGCTAGAAGTTAGAATTTCAGCCCCAGCTTTAGAAATGGAATTCATCGTATTAGCCATTTGCACTTCCATACCAGGAGAAGGTGTAAATGTAATTAAAACTGTATCACCCTGCTTAATTTTAATGTCACGGTGATGCTTACGTACGATTTTTTCGAGAGCATCTAAAGGCTCCCCTTTATTGCCTGTTGTAATAATGATAATTTCATCGTCTTGATATTTTTGCATTTCTGAAATTGGAATAATTGTATCTTCTTCGACTGTTAAATAGCCAAGCTGTACACCTAAATCTACAGCCTTCTCTAATGGCTTCCCGACAATCACTACTTTACGGAATGATTTTTGAGCTTGAGCAAATACTTGTTGAATTCGGATAAAATTCGATGCATAAACAGCTACTAAAATACGACCTGGTGCTGAATGGAATGTTTTTGATAATTGTTCTTCAATGACAATTTCCGATGTTGTATAACCTGGTCGTTCAGCTTCGCAAGACTCAGATAATAGAATAAAGACGCCATCTTCCCCTAACTGGGCCATTTTCGCTAAATCAGGTTTAAATTTACCTGTCGCTGATTGATCGAATTTGAACTCTCCTGTATGAACAATCGCGCCTTCAGATGTATGGAACACTACCCCTAACGAATCGGGAATACTATGTGTTGTGTGGAAGAATGTTACATACGTTGAGTTGAAATTCATACGACTACGGTTTGTTACTTCAAAAAACTTTACCTGATGTGGTGCAGGTAATTCTTTCAAATGTTCCTTAGCTAGAGCAATTGTTAATTTTGAGCCGTACACTGGTGCCTTTATTTTTTGCAATACATAGGCAATCGAGCCAATTGCATCTTCATGTCCGTGTGTTAAGAATATACCTTTCACACGCTCTTTATTTTCTTCTAAGTACGTAATGTCAGGGATCACGATATCGATGCCTAGCATCTCGTCCTCTGGGAACATTAAGCCGCTATCTACTACAAATAGCTCTTCATCAATTTCTACTACGTACATTGCTTTTCCAATTTCGCCCACACCCCCAAGAGGGATGATTCGAATCAGTTCATTTTTCTTTTTTGTCAATTTATTTCCTCCTAAAAAATATCCCGAACAGCAACCACTTAACATTTATTATACGGTTTGCTAAGCTTTTGCACAAATTAAAAATACATGTTTCACAGCAGAAATATATTTTCTTATCTTTTCCTTATTGCTAGTAGATGGAAAGACAGATATTGGAATCCTTATGGAAATAGAGTCATTAAAGTATTTTTGAGGATGAGAAGTTATGGATTTCTTAAATAAAAAGGAAGCTGCTTTGAATAATCAGCCTCACAGACTGTTGACAAAATCCATCGAGAAGTTCACTCTCTATGCTTTTCTTCCTCTTGCATTTTCAATTTTGGTAAATCACTCACTGCGGATCTCCACATACTCTCCGAGCAAATTTGCTCTCTAAGCTAATTACCATGTCCAAGTAGCCATTTTCTTTAAATCATGGCAGCCAAAGTAAGCATCGCCTGCATGGACAATTGTTTAGTGGATATCTAAATAAAAAATCTATAGTAGCTTCCAGTTTTCACACGAAATAATCTTTGGGAATTCATGGATCAATCGTTAACATATCAAATTGTTCACGCTCATTATAACTTTAAATGAATAAGGAGTTCTTTATGTTGAAGTTAGTGTAACAAATTGCGGGAAAGTCGAGATTCTGGACTGAAAGCAAAGCGGCAGCAACAAAGCGAGGGAAGCGGGTCGACCCAGTAAAGAAAAAAAAGACTGTAGCCAACTCAAAATTCATTGAGAGTTCGTCTACAGTCCGCGAGACTGATTTGAATGATCAGCCTCGTTTTTATTTATCTAAAACTTCTCGCTTTTTCTTGATACGTATCCCATATGTTATCAAAGTTAGCCTTCTCTTCATCCGTCATTTCCATCATTGGCAAACGAACATTGAGTGTATCAAAGCCTAGCTTTGTCATTGCATATTTAATAGGTGAAGGGTTCGGTTGAGCGAACAGCGCGCGTACAAGAGGTAATAATGCTCGGTGAATTTTAGCTGCTAGCTTATGATTTCCTTCTTCAAACGCTTTAATCATTAATTGCATATCATTGCCTACTACATGAGCCGCTACGGAAATAATGCCTGCCCCGCCAATCGCCATTAGTGGCAATGTTAGGCCATCATCTCCGCTATACACTAAGAAATCATCATCTGGATCAACATTTTCAATAACATCACCCATCTGATCCAAATTGCCGCTTGCTTCTTTAATCCAAGCGATGTTAGGAATCTTACTTAATGCAACAGAAGTTTCATAGGCCACATTCACACCAGTACGCCCAGGGACATTATAGAGCATAACTGGTAGACTCGTTTGTTTAGCAATCGTTTCAAAGTGAGCAAAGATCCCACGTTGATTTGGTTTATTGTAGTAAGGAGCTACAAGCATTATGCCATCTGCTCCATTTTCTTCTGCTTTATGGGTCATGGCTATAGAATATGCTGTTTCATTGTCCCCTGTGCCAGCAATAACTGGCACACGACCAGCTACCTTTTCTACTGTAAAACGAACAACCTCTATTTTTTCTTCCGTAGACATTGTAGGATTTTCAGAAGTCGTACCACAAGCAACAATACAATCTGTACCATTGTCGATCAAATGATTAATAATACGTTCTAATTCTGGATAATTTATCGTGCCATCATCTTTAAACGGCGTAATCATAGCCGTTCCAATTCGACCTAAATTCATCCTTACACCCCTCTTATAGTAAGTTATCCTCAAGCATTGCTTCTGCAATTTGGATAGAGTTTAAAGCAGCGCCTTTTAATAGATTGTCAGAAACGATCCATAGATGGAATCCTTTTTTGTTGTCTAAATCTTGACGGATACGTCCTACAAAAGTAGCGTCTTCCCCTTCTGCATAAATAGGCATTGGGTAAGTTTGTGTTGCAATATCATCTTGTAATACTATACCTGGTGCATTGCGTAATACGTCAAAAATCTCTTGGATTGATGTTTCTTTCTCTACCTCAATATAAACAGACTCTGAGTGACCTGAAACGACCGGCACACGAACGCAAGTAGCAGCAACTTTTAGCTCTGGTGCATGCATAATTTTTTTCGTCTCATTAATCATTTTCATTTCTTCGTATGTAAATCCGTTATCTGTGAATTTATCAATTTGTGGAATGACATTACGAGCGATTGGGTAATGGCGCTTATCACTACCAGATGGTAAAATATTTGCTTCTACATCCCTACCTGCTTCCCAGTTTGCGCTTTGTGTTTTTAATTCTTCAATAGCAGAAATACCTGCACCTGAAACCGCCTGATACGTTGAAACAAGCACTTTTGTTAATCCAAATGCTTTACGAATTGGCTCAAGTGCAGCTACCATTTGAATTGTCGAGCAGTTTGGATTTGCAATAATCCCTTTATGCTTCGCCAGATCGCCTCGATTCACTTCAGGTACAACAAGTGGTACCTCTGGATCCATTCGGAAATGGCTCGTATTATCAATAACTACCGCACCACGCTTTGCTGCTTCGGGTGCAAGCACAGCTGATACTGAACCACCAGCTGAGAATAAAGCGACATTGACGCCTTCAAAAGCTTCAGGTGTCGCTTCTTCAATTGTATATGTTTGACCATTAAACTCGATTGATTTTCCTGCTGAACGTGCAGATGCTAGAAATTTAATGTTCCCTATTGGAAATTTTCGTTTGATTAATTGCTCCATCATTTTTGATCCTACTGCTCCTGTTGCTCCAACAACCGCAACTGTTAACTGCTTTGTCATCTGTCATCTCTCCTTGAATACAAGTTCCATAATGTGTGCTATTGTATCACAAAAATACTGAAAATTGTGTGTAATCTATGATTTATTTGAAATATTGTATCAACAGCGGTTGTAATTGCTTTTTCTGCGTAATTGCTGCATGAACAGTATCTACCATTTGGTCAAAATCAGCAATTAGAGAATTTGGTTTGGAGTGAGGAGAGTCCTGACCAAATGGGATAAAGTAAATATTTTTGGCATTTAACAACTTCATTATATTTATTCCATTTAAGCCGAGTGCATCATTTGTTGAAATTCCTAACACTACAGGTGATCCATTACGTAAAGTTGCCTTTGCTGCCATAAGAACAGGGCTATCTGTAGCCGCATTGGCAAACTTACTAATACTATTACCTGTCATTGGAGCGATTACCATTGCATCCAGTGGATTGGATGGACCAAATGGCTCCGCTTCTTTTATAGAAGAAATAACTTTTTCTCCAGTTAAAGCTTCTATTTTTGCAATCCATTCCTCCCCTGTACCAAAGCGTGTAGCTGCATGTAAAACGGAATGGGTAATGATTGGTATAACCGTTGCACCAACATCCATAAAATTTTGAATTTTAGGTATGACATCTTCATACGTACAATGAGAGGCTGTAATACCTAGGCCAATTCGTTTCCCCGTTAACAATTTTCTTCCTCCTCTATGGCCTTGCACAGAATTTCAGCAGCATTATGTGCAAAGTATTTCCCAGGCAATGATGGCAACAGTACATATGTTTGAAGTTGCTCAGCATCTATATCCAAACAGCCTGGCTCTGAGGCTAAATCATATAAAACTGCTGGAACATGATCTTTAAACGATTCTGTAATCCATTTAGCTGGAATTGTATTAATAAATGTACCTTCATTAATTGACCATAAACGATCATCTAAGTCCGTAGCTTTATAGCCATATGCCTTAGCCTCACTCACTTGTACAACTGAACGTGCAACAATATGAACATTTGCCCCCATTTTAACTAGTAAAGAAGCGAGCATTTTTGCGATACGTCCGAAACCTGCGATTGTAAAATTTTGTCCGTAAATACATTTTTGCTCGAGTCCGTAAAACGTGGCGATAAACCCCTCTGCTGTTAATCTAGCATTTTGCCAAATAAACGATTCTTGTTGTAAATAGCAAAGGGATTCATTTTTTTCTAGCAGATGCTTCCAGTGCATAGTTAAACGACCTGTATAGAATTTAACCTGTGATATACCATATAGCTGTTCTACTTCTATTTTTAAAGGCAGGATAGGTAGAATAATTTTATTTGGTTGAAATTCTAAAACAAGTTTATTTAACTCCTCGTTCCAAACTGTCGTTCTTTTATAAAACACTGTTCTCGATGGACTTCTTAACATTGTAGCTAGTTCTTTTAATCTGGAGTCCTCACCGATAACGAGCCATTTTTCGTTTTCCAAAAGCTCACCTCACTGTAAATATTCTGACTGTACTGTAGATGTCTTGTTAAATAAAATTCGATCTTCACCAATTAATATAATTTCGTGCCAAGGTATCATTTCACTAACCTTCATTTTCTTTTTTTGGAAAGGTAATTTATCTTTGACAATCTCAAAACCATGTATTTTTCCTGTTTGCACATCTAATAGGCATTCTGTATGAGCCAGGATGCCAAAATGTACACCACCCTCAATTTGAATTAACTCTTTATCCACCATCTCAGATAGTAGCATTCCTCATCTCCCTCCTTGAGCCGTTACCTCAATATATGCCGAGTTTTTGTAAATCGTGCCCCCTACCAAAAGTAGGAATATATTGCATTTCTGCTCCAATCTGTGTATAGTGTGTATATACAGTTATAAGAGGTGAGGATTTTGCATATCCATTTAAGCAATGCCAGTGATAAGCCCATATATGAGCAAATCACCATCCAGCTCAAAGAAGCCATTCTAGCTAATAAATTGCAAGCAGGTGATGCCCTACCATCCATTCGTGCTTTAGCTAAAGATTTAAAAATAAGCGTAATGACTACTAAACGTGCCTATGCCGATTTAGAACGGGATGGCTTTATTGAAACAGTCGCTGGGAAGGGAAGCTTTGTAACGGAACGTAACCAGGATTTCCTGCGTGAGGAGCTCTTGCGACAAGTAGAGGAGCATGTGCTGAAAGCCGTAAAATTAGCGAAAACAGCTGGTCTTTCAAATGAAGAATTACAAGATTTAGTCACTTTAATGTTAGAGGGGGATCATTAAGATGAATGCCATTGAAATTCATGACTTACATAAAGGATTTGAAGGTTTTTCACTAAAAGATGTAAGTTTTTCAGTACCTCAAGGAACAGTAATGGGCTTTGTTGGAGAAAATGGTGCTGGAAAATCCACAACGATTAAGTGCATGCTTAATTTAGTAAAAAAAGAATACGGCGATATATTACTTTTTAACAAAGATCATGTCGAACATGAACAATCGATAAAAAATGACATTGGCGTGGTTTTTGACGAATTACACGTACCCGAAACGCTGACTGCGACTCAGCTTGACAAAATTATGAAAAAGGTATTTAAAACATGGGATACAAATTACTACTTTGAACGATTAGCTCAATTTAACGTGCCAAAGAAGAAAAAAATCAAGGAACTTTCGCGAGGCATGAGAATGAAGCTATCAATTGCTTTAGCATTGTCCCATCATCCGAAACTCTTAATTTTAGATGAACCAACAAGTGGTCTGGACCCCATTATTCGCGATGAAATTTTAGATTTATTTTTAGCATTTATGCAGGATGAAACACACAGTATTCTTTTTTCCTCCCATATTACAAGTGATTTAGAAAAAATAGCCGACCATATCACCCTTATTCATAATGGAGAAATTTTATTGAGTGAAAGTAAAGATGCCCTTTTATATGAGTATGGCATTTTCAAAGGAAGTCTTGAGGAGGTAAACGAATTACCTGAGCATGCGATTATAAGAAAGCGCAATGGCGTATTTGGAATCGAGGCATTAGTACTTAAAAAGGAAGTAAATGAGATTTTCAAACTTGAAAGACCCTCTATCGAAGATATTATGCTATTTTTCGTGAAAGGGTGTGTTTAATTATGATTGGTTTACTAGTAAAAGATTTTATGACCATTCAGCGTCAAATGAAGTCACAATTATTTGTCATACTTTTTCTCCTTATTATGGCTATTCTTATGCGAGAAACTTCTATGATTTTAGCTGTTATTGTTTTTATTGTTACCATTCAAGCCATCACTGCCCTTGCGTATGATGAACAATGCAACTGGGATAAATACGCTAATACCTTTCCAATTACAAAAGCTGATATTGTGCTTAGTAAATACTTACTAAGTGTGTTATTAATGCTACTCGGTCTTGTCATTGCTCTACCAATCATTTTTCTTATTCATCAATTGAGCAATCATGAGATGACTGCTCAATTTTTCCTCACGTTTATAATGATTGTAACATCGGCCCTTTGTCTGTTAGCCGTTTTTTTACCTATTTATATTAAATATGGCTCGCTCAAAGGAAGAATGGTTCTAATTGCACTTTGTTTTATCCCTGGCTTTTTAGTGGGGATGTTTAAAGGGGCTATACCTACAATGGTTATGACATTTTTAGATTTAAAGCAATTCATCTATTTTACACCTTTCGCTGGACTTCTGTTACTGTGGCTTTCCTCACTCATTTCTACAGAAATCTATAAACGAAAAGAATTCTAGGGGGGATTCCATGCGTGCCTTATTAGTACAAAGATTTATCGTACAAAGATGGACTATCCTTTTTGCAATCACTATCTGTTTCGTTCTTTATTTCATACGCTTGCCTTATTTAGATAGCCCATTCATTTGTCTATTTGTAGTAATTGTTTCCGCTAGCCTCGTTGAAAATTTATATAAAGGGGATCGTCAAGTAAAATGGGAAGTTTATGTTAATAGCTTGCCTCTCTCAAAGAAAGTCCAATTACAGTCGGATTTCCTTTTTTGCTATGCCTTTGTTGCAAGTCTATATATATTAATTGCACCTTTGTACTTTTCACAGACTGAAGCGTCTACAAATTTTATTAGCCATTTTGCCATGTATGTTGGTTTTATCAGTAGCTCTTTTTTTCTTCTTTCTAGTCAATTTTATATTCAACAGCTCGAGGAAACGGAGAAAATGCGATCTTTACAGATGCTTACAGCTACAGTACTAATTATAGCTCTTAATTCGGTTGTTCATTTTTATTTATCGCTAGTAGCAGGGAATCTCTTCATTTTGTTAATCCCAACGCTTATAAGTATCTTTAGTAGCTGGTTAGTTTTTCAAAAATGTCTTCATTTATTGATGACACGAGAAATATTTTAACATTCAAAAAAAATAGGCTGCCCTTAAGGCAACCTATTTTTTATCTACAACTACATGAATTAATGTATCATTAGCAATATCAATCGTAAAGGCTTTCCCAAATCCAACAACATAACGCCCCTCTATTGGCGTTAGTTCGAATAAAGAAAAATCAAGTGAGCGCAACAACTCCATCATTTTTGCATTAAACAGTTGATCGAATGTCGCAAATATATCCTCATGACCTTCATTCCCTAATTTTTTTGGTACACATTGCCAACGTGCTCGCTCTGGAGCAAATGGATTGGCTGTTACGGCCTCATCTGCTACACAAATTAAATCAACCACTTCCGATTGCTCCATGAGTTGGTAATGCTCTGCTACTTGGCTAATATAAACATAAAACTTTCCGTTGAGTCGCACAAAAGGCGTAGTACTACTAAAAGGCTTACCTTCCCCATTCACGAAGCTTAACACACAGTTTTTTTTACTTTGTATAAAGCTTTCATAATTTTGTTTTACTTGTTCAATATCAATTGCTTTAGGCATATTATTTCCCCCTATACTCTAACCGTATTTTTTAATTGAATTCTCGGAGAATTATCCCAAGATACATATTGAATTTCAGCTTCCATACGATATATTTGTTGGATCATTTGTTCAGTCATCACTTCATCCGGTGTCCCTATATGTGCTCGGTTACCATCCTTTACAACGACGATTTTATCGCTGTAACTAGAGGCTTGGTTCAAATCATGAAGCACCATTACAACTGTCATACCCATATCACGGTTAAGCTCCCGTACTAATTCTAGCACTTCATGCTGATGAGCAATATCTAAAAATGTCGTGGGCTCATCCAATAATAAGACTTGTGGCCGTTGTGCCAAAGCCATCGCAATCCATGCGCGCTGAGCCTCGCCACCAGACAAAGCGGCTATTGGTTTTTCTTTATAATGGGAAAGATAGGTTTTTTCTAATGCCCAATCAATAATTGCCTCATCCTCTGCATTCAGGCGTTCAAACCACTTTTTATGCGGATATCGACCATAGGCTACTAAACTTTTGACAGAAATATCGCTCGGAGCTTGGTTTTGCTGACTCAGCATACACATTTTGCGTGCGATTTCCTTTGAGGATAGTCGACGCATATTTTCTCCTTCAAACAGGATATTCCCACCACTGTACGGCTGCATCCGTGCAATCGCCTTTAATATCGTTGATTTACCAGAGCCATTCGGTCCAATAATCGATAGAATCTCGCCTTGTTCCACTTCAAAGGAAAAATTATGGACAACTTCCTTTTGTTCATAGCTGATGGATAGCTGTTCAATTTTTAACATTAAAACGCCCTCTTTCTCATTAAGTATAAGAAGTAAGGTCCACCGATTACCGCCATTAAAATGCCTGCCGGTATATCAAGTGGTGCAAATATTGTCCGTCCGCCCGTATCCGCAACCAATAAAACAATCGCCCCCAAGGCCATACTCATAGGCAACATGTATTTATAATCAGAACCAACTAATAATCTCGCCATATGAGGTACAATTAATCCAACAAAGCTGATCATTCCCACTGCAGCAACAGATATCGCTGCTAAAAAGACAGCTAAAATTGATAGCATAATACGAATCCGTGTTACACTTTCCCCTAAATTAGTAGCGACCTGATCGCCCAAACGGATAATGTTTGCTTTGCGAATTGCAAAAATGGATAGTATCCAGCCTATAATGGCGTACAAATAAATCATATGCAGCGATGCATTTCCTTTTGCAGCGAGACTACCATTCATCCATTGTACTGCCGATGGTAGACGATCACTATATAGTATCGACAAAAATCCAATGACGCCCCCACATAAAGCATTTACTGCAACCCCTGATAAAATAATGGTGATTGGGGTAATGCCTGTCCGTCTCCAGGCGAGTGCATAGACAATTGCTGCGGCAATTAAACCACCAACAAAGGCTGCGATAGGGATCAAATGGGTTAATTCTGGATTCGCTAAAAGGATAAGCAATACAAAAGCTGCAGCACCACTTGTTACCCCTGTTAAACCTGGATCTGCTAACGGATTTCCCATGACTGCCTGCAGTAACGCCCCAGATATAGCTATACTTGCGCCAATAATTAAAGCTAGTAACACGCGGGGAAGACGGATATCCCATATAATCGTTGTATACACACCCTCTTGACCACGACCATTGATAAGGGTTGATAATATATCAGGAATTGAAATATGGACACTACCTAATCCAATTGCTATTACTGCTGCTAAAATGGTTATCACAAAGGTCGTGATAATAATCATGCGACTTCTTGCTGTATGAATCATACCTCTACCTCACGAACTTATTTATAGAAATAATCTGCAATCGTTGTTAGTGCTGTCTCAGCATTTGTAATAGATGTGACACCAAAAATACTGTAATCAAGCATATAGATTTTGTCATTTTTGTATGCTGATAATTGTTGCCAAGCACTATTTTTTTCAATTTCTTGTTTAAATTTATCTTCATTCGCTCCGTGATCGCCAGACGCTAAGACAAAGACAATATCTGGATCTGCTACAACAATATCTTCTAAATTCATTGGTGAATAAGTTGACTCTGCTTTTAATACTGATTTCGCAATATTATCTGCACCCAATCTTTCTACTAAGCTTCCTAAGTAGGATTTGTCGTTCATTACCATAAAGGAATCAGATGTTCCGATAACGAGCATAACAGATGGTAATTCTTTTCCTTGTGCTTGCTCTTCCAGCTCTTTTTCTTTTGCTACAAGATTTTGTAAGATTTCATTTACTTTTTCTTCTTTACCAAAGTATGTACCTAGCACCTTAAAACTCAATTTTAAGTCATCATACGAATCTGTTGGTAAATAAGCTGTTGGGAGATTCATTCCCTGTAGTGCTTGATCTAATGAGCTTTGTAGAGAAGAAGCGCCAAGAATCAAATCGGTTTGTAAACTCGAAATAACTTCTAAATCTGGTGACATTGGTGAACCAATTTTTGTAATCGAATCAAAGTCTGATGGTATCGGGTTTGTCGATGTTGGTACCCCCACTGGTGTGATCTCCAAAAGATGTAGCATTTCTGTTAAAGGAACTGATGTCGTCACAATTTTTTCCGGCACTGTTGTAGGAAAGTTTGCTAATGCCTTCTGAAAGGCTTCTTCATCAACACCATCTTGAAATTCATCTTTTTTGACAGCCGAAGTATCAGCAGCTTCATCTTGCTTTGCTACTTCTTCCTTTTGAATTTCTTTATCTGCGCCTTTCTCTTCTTGTTCTGCACATCCAACAAGTGCTAATGATAATGCGAGTGTACTAACATATAGCCATTTTTTCATATCTACTATTTCCTCCGTGTAAATGAAAATGATTTTCAATATCAATCATACTATCAGAGTTAATTGATAATTACAATGCCTAATTGATAATACAAATAAAAAGTAGGTGTCTCAATAATCATTTGAGACACCTACTTTTAAGACTATACAATGAGGTAGGTATTTTATTCGCTTGGTCCAATAATTGAAATAGCCGGCTCTGCTTTCAAAATTTTAGCAATCAATCGATCCACTGAGTCCATGGATACAGCATCTATAGACGCTAATACCTCGTCTACTGTACGATGTTTACGATGAACAAGCTCACTCGTACCATTCCGATTCATACGTGCGCCAGTTCCCTCTAATCCTAGAACAAAGCTACCTTTCAGCTGCTCTTTTGCATTATCAAGCTCTTCTTCTGTGACACCACCTGCGACAATATCGAGTAAAGTAGCATCAATAGTATGTTGTAGCTGTGATAATTGCTGACGGCTAGTACTGCCATAAATGGTGAACGCCCCAACATCTGCATAACAGGATTGGTAGGAGAAAATAGAATAAGCTAGACCTCTTTCTTCACGCACCTCTTGAAACAATCGTGAGCTCATATTGCCACCAATAATATTATTTAACGCAATAAAGCTATACATATCAGGGTCCTTAACACCAATAGCTGGATAGGATATAGCTAAATGCGCTTGCTCTGTATCTCGGATTTTGGAAATTTCCCCAGGATGAAATGAAGGATTTGTCAGCACAGGCGCAATCGCAACTGCGGAAGGCTGATATTGTCCAAATAACCGTTCAATCGTAGCTATGAGTTGAGGCGTAATATTGCCCGCAATGGAAATCACCACTGACTCTGGACCATAATGTTTGGCCATATAATGGCGAATCGCCTCAGCAGTAAATGTCTTTAATGTAGCTGCACTGCCCAATATCGGACGGCCCAGTGCATCATTGGGATACATGACACTCCATAGCTTTTCATGCACATCATCGTCCGGGGCATCTTCGCTCATTAAAATTTCCTCTAATACGACTTGTCGTTCTTTTTCTAATTCTTCTTCTGCAAATGTAGAATTAAAAAACATATCAGCCAAAATGGAGACTGCTAGCTCTGCATGATGATCTAAAACTTTTGCATAATAACACGTATTTTCCTTAGATGTGAAAGCATTTAATTCTCCACCTATCCGATCAAATTCTTCCGCAATTTGACGAGCTGAACGAGTTGCTGTTCCTTTAAACAACATATGCTCTATAAAATGTGTAATACCGTTCTCTTCAGGTAGTTCATAGCGTGAACCCGCGTTAACAAAAATACCTAAAGCAACAGATCTTACATGGTTAATTTGTTCTGACACAATACGAACACCGTTCTGACATGTATGTACTTGAACCAAAAAATCTCCCCCAACTATATATTTCTTTATGATGATAAACTATTTAAAAAGGCTGCGCATTAGACGCAGCCTTTTATCTTTATTATTTTTGTTGTTCAGCGCGTTCTTTTTCCTCTTGTAGTACTACTTTACGAGATAAATTCACACGACCTTGTTTGTCAATTTCAATTACTTTTACTAGTAATTGATCGCCAAGTTTTAAGACGTCTTCCACTTGCTTTGTACGTTCCTCTTGAATTTCAGAAATGTGAAGCAAGCCATCTTTACCTGGGAAGATTTCACAAAACGCACCGAATTTTTCAATACGCTTCACTGTCGATAAGTAGTATTCCCCTACTTTAGCTTCACGTACGATATCTTCAATAATTTGTTTTGCGCGTGCATTCATTTCTTCATTAGCAGAAGAAATATAGATTGTACCATCTTGTTCTGTATCAATCTTAACGCCCGTTTCTTCAATAATTTTGTTAATTTGTTTTCCGCCAGGTCCAATAACATCGCGAATTTTATCTGGGTTGATTTTAACAATCACGATTTTTGGTGCAAATTCAGATAATTGTGTACGTGGCTCTGCAAGTGTCGCAAGCATTGATTCTAAAATATGCATACGACCTACTTTAGCTTGTGTCAATGCTTCTTCTAAAATATTTCGTGATAGGCCATCGATTTTAATGTCCATTTGTAGAGCTGTTACACCTTTAGCTGTACCAGCCACTTTAAAGTCCATATCCCCTAGATGATCTTCCATGCCTTGAATATCCGTTAAAATAGAATAATGTTCACCTTTTTTAATAAGGCCCATTGCAATACCTGCAACTGGTGCTTTTAAAGGAACACCAGCATCCATCATAGCTAATGTAGATGCACAAATAGACGCTTGAGATGTTGAACCATTTGATTCAAGTACTTCCGATACACAACGAATTGTATATGGGAAAACAGACTCATCAGGAATAACTGCTTCCAGTGCACGTTCTCCTAAAGCTCCATGACCAATTTCACGACGACCTGGTCCACGAATTGGTCCTGTCTCACCAACCGAGAATTGGGGGAAATTATAGTGGTGCATGAAGCGTTTTGATTCTTCGACACCTAAACCGTCAATAATTTGTACATCCCCAAGCGCACCTAACGTACAAATAGAAAGTGCTTGAGTTTGTCCACGTGTAAATAGACCTGAACCGTGTGTACGTTGTAATATTCCGGTTTCAGAAGAAAGTTGTCGAATCTCGTCTAGTTTACGACCATCTGGACGAATTTTATCTTCAGTGATTTGTCGACGTACTTCATCTTTTACCATCTTATCAAGTATTGTATAAACCTGCTTCATCGTATCATCATCTGCTTCTTGCTCTTCATAGGAAGCAATAATACGATCTTTTACAGCTTGAATCGCTTCGTCACGAGCATGTTTCTCAGCAGTTTGAATTGCATCATGCATATCCGTCTCACAAGCAGCCTTTATATCCGCTTGGATTGCTTCATCAATTTCAAATAATGTAACTGGTTTCTTTTCTTTTCCTACCTCAGCCACAATTTGCTCTTGGAATGCGATAATTTTTTTAATTTCCTCATGCCCAAACATAATCGCTTCTAACATCACTTCTTCTGGAACTTCAAGTGCGCCAGCTTCAACCATGTTGATAGCGTCCTTGTTCCCTGCTACAGATAAATGAATTGTCGATTGGTTCGATTGTTCCACTGTTGGATTAACAATGAACTCACCGTCAATATAACCAACTTGTACACCCGCTATTGGCCCATCAAATGGAATGTCAGAAATAGCTAAGGCTAATGAAGAACCAAGCATTGCTGCCATTTCAGACGTACAGTCAGAATCATTTGACATTACCATAGAGATTACTTGAACTTCGTTACGGAAACCATCTGGGAACATCGGACGGATTGGACGGTCGATTAAACGGCTCGCCAATATAGCTTTTTCTGATGGACGCCCTTCACGCTTAATAAAGCCGCCAGGAATTTTACCCGCAGCATATAGACGTTCTTCATAGTTTACTGTTAATGGGAAGAAATCAAGTGGTTTTGGTGATTTTGACATTGTGGCTGTAGATAATACGGAAGTATCGCCATAGCGTACTAATACAGCTCCGTTTGCTTGTTTTGCTAACTGTCCTACTTCAATTACAAGTGGACGGCCAGCCCATTCGTAGGAATAGACTTTCTTTTCGTTCATTCAATGAACCCCTCTCTATTATAAAAAACACTTACTTCGTCTGTATGTACTAATTGTAAGTGTACCAAAAATGCTTGTTCTATGCTAAAAAATATTTCTTGAAATAATCATACATTTAAATTCAGTTATTGCCAATTTATTTAAGATTTATTTCTATATTTTATTGAAAAAACATTTTTATACTTTTGTTATATGGAATTGACTTAAATTGATCCTTCCTGACGAAAAGTAATGTATGTAAATAGATATAAATGCTTCTTCACATTATTATTTCAAGTGCAGGCTATACACAATAGATTTATTATACCACGGTACTTGTCATACAACATCCTACTAGTATAAAGAAAGTTAAGTATGTAGTAAAGTTTAAGTGTGTCAAGGTGGAAAAATTAAAATAAATGCCCCGTCAAACTAGCATTCACGGGGCATTTCATGTCTCTTTTATTAAATTATGTAGTTTTAGACAGCGGTCTAGCTATTTTATCTTTGTTTTTTGCTGTTTGGATCTTATTGCTGATAGCTGGAATGACGAAACGATCCAATCCAAACTTACCGGCATTGAAACCAGCTGCTGCTATAAAGATAGCGAGTAAAATATCCCATGGGTTACTTGATATAGTACCTGCCATTAAAAATGCAAAGTTCATAACCATCCCAAAAAACGCAGCATACGTTGTTAAACATCCAAGTATTAATCCTAGGCCAACTAAAAACTCTCCCCAAGGAATAAGGAAATTAATAATTTCAGCATTGGGTAAAGCAAATGTTTCAATAAACTTTACATATAGTGGATATGCTAAATCCTCGCCGCTAGTTACTGGATTTGCTGTTGCATTTGCTAAAAAACCGGATGCATCAAATCCATTCATCAATTTTCCCCAACCGGCTGTTAGCCAATGCCAACCTAGATAGATACGAATAATTGTCAAAATCCCTGCAACAATATTATTCTCTCTTAATATTTTGTTAAACATCCAACTGCACCTTCTCACCATAAAATTTTGTTTTCACATTTCACAAGCTGAAGTAAGTTGTTATAGGCCATTCATGGCTAAATAAGAACAACTACTATTCAATTAGTTCTTGATCCAACTCGATTGGACAATAAAGCTAAATTCACATAGGACTGGTTGAATTTGGTTGCGAAATGTGATTAGAATATATCACCCTTTTATTGGCTAGAACATGTTTTTTCTAGCTCGTTCACCGGAGCGTAAAAAAGTTATGGCTTATTATCGAACAAAATAAAAACGGAGACGAGAAGTGAACTATCCTAGAAGGTCATTATTTTTTTGCAATAAAAAAAGACTGTAGACAAAACATAAGTTTGTCTACAGCCCGCTGTAATTAGCGACGTAAGCCTAAACGGTTGATTAGTTCACGGTAACGTTGTACGTCAGTTTCACGAAGATATTTTAATAAGTGACGACGACGACCTACCATTTTAAGAAGACCACGCTCAGAGTGGAAATCTTTTTTGTGTGTACGTAAGTGAGTATTTAGAGCATTGATTTCTGCTGTTAATACTGCAACTTGTACTTCTGGTGAACCAGTGTCACTTTCGTGAGTACGGTACTCAGCGATAATTTCGTTTTTACGTTCTTTTGTAATAGCCATTTGTATGGACCTCCTAAGAAAAATTATTTATCCCCATTAGCACAGTAAACGTTGGAGTCTTCGATATACCGAGCTAAGGTTGAGCATTATGCACTTATGAATGTTACCATAAATGATTGGGGCAAGCAAGTAAAAACCGTTACTTCGTTGACTCTATTGTAGATCGTTAAAATATTGTATAGCTTCTTGTTTATCTTTTTCGATTTGCGTTTTTAAAGCATCAATACCGTCAAATTTTCTTTCGCTTCGAATACGTTTATACCAAGCTACATGTACTTCTTCGCCATAAATATTCTTATCAAAATTTAAAATATGAACCTCAATGGACAATTGCTTATCGTTAGGATCTTTAAAGGTTGGTTTGTACCCTACATTGCAGACACCATCATACCAAGCATTTTGGACTAGTAGACGAACAGCATAGACCCCACTTGCCGGAATAAAGGTGCCTTCTAAAGCTTGGACATTTGCAGTTGGGAAGCCAATTGTTCGACCACGTTTATCACCATGTACAACCATTCCGTTAATTTCAAATGGCCGTCCTAATAATGTTCTCGCCGCTTCCATATCACCCTCTTGTAAAAGTTGGCGAATACGGGTTGAGCTGATTTTCTCCACATCATCCGTTCTCTTCTCAACAATTGTCACACCATAATCACCATTGCTTAATGCACGCATATCTTCCATTGTCCCTTTACCGAATGCCCCAAATGAATAATCGAAGCCAGCCGTCACATGTTGAATATTTAATCCACGAATAAATGTATCAATAAATGCGGCTGGAGATAGCTTAGCAAAATCAGATGTGAAATGGACAACGAATACTGTATCCACGCCTTGTTCTTCAAAAAGCTGTAATTTCTGCTGTAAGAGTGTAATATAAAAAACCTTTTCGTTACGCCCTCCAAGGACTAATGATGGATGCGGGTCAAATGTCATTACTGCACTTGGAATTTGACGCTTTTCTCCCTCTTCCTTTGCCGCCTTGATAACAGCCTGATGCCCTCTATGTACACCATCGAAAAAGCCAAGCGCTAATGAATAGGGCTGCATGCTTTCTCTTTGCTGTAATTGATGTGGGTATTTTAAATGAATGACCTCCATTGAAAAATCCTCCTACTCTATCGTCGGAAACATCTTGTGTGGTTTCATCAAACCTGCCTTTGTAGGGTGAGCTTGATAAACCGCAACTACCTTTCCATTGATTCCAAAGACAATTTTATCATGTATCTTTAACAATGTATCTGCTGGAAGCACTTGTCCATTGAAAATTTCTTTTTCATTGGCAGAAGTAATCTCAATATATGGATAGTCTGTTAATGCATACTCGACAGGTAAAATACAAGTAGTTACCTGCTCTGCATCCATAAGCTCCGCCACCTGTGCTAGCGTAAAACAGTTATCGCGCGTAAAGGTACCTGAAGCAGTACGTACGAGCTCTTTCATATGCGCTGGATAACCAAGAGCCTCTCCAATTTGGACAGCTAATGTACGGATATAAGTGCCTTTACTACAATCGATACGAACTGGGAATGTTATCTCCTGCCCCTCGTAGGATTCATTGTCATCGAGAAGCTCTAAAGCATAAATGGTAACTTGACGAGTAGGTCTTTCAACTGTTTCACCTTTTCGAGCATATTCATAGAGACGTTTACCATTTACCTTGACCGCTGAAAACATTGGTGGAGTTTGCTCAATAACACCTGTTAATGAAGCTAAAACCTCTTGCAACTGCTCACGAGAAACCTTCTTAACTGAAGGATCCTCTGCAACCGTTTCGCCCTCTGCATCCTCCGTTGTCGTTGTACGACCAATGGAAATAATAGCTTCATAGGTTTTCCCTGCATCTGTTAAATATTCTGCAATTCGAGTGGCTTGGCCAATACAAATTGGTAGTACTCCTTCCACACCTGGATCCAAAGTCCCTGTATGTCCAACCTTTTTTGTACGTAAAATTTTACGTAGCTTAAAGACACAATCATGGCTTGTCATGCCTCTTTCTTTCCAAAGCGGTAGAATACCGTTCATATACATCCTCCCAAATTGCCTTTAAAATAAAATTTACCTAGTATTATTACTAGATCAAAAATCTTCTTTATGAAGATAAAAAGCCTGCCTGCATAAACATGCAAGTGGCAGACTTTTCTAGCTTATTCTTTGTGTAAATCTCTCAGCAATGTATCAATACGGTTTCCGTACTCAATCGATGAATCGAATTCAAAGATTAATTCTGGTGTGCGTCGTAAACGAATACGTGAACCAATTTCTGATCGAATGAAACCAGAAGCTTTTACTAAAGCTTTAATCGTTTCCTCACGTTCACGTTCATTGCCTAAAGATGTAATATAAATAGTCGCTTGCTGTAAATCACCCGTTACCTCAACACCTGTAACAGTAACAAAACCAACACGCGGATCTTTAATTTTACGGCCAAGAATATCACCAAGCTCTTTTTTCATTTGCTCAGCAACACGGTTTGAACGTAGAGACATAATTTGTCACCTCTATTTCGATGTACAGATAGTTGGTCTTTTCATGCTACTTAGCTATCTCAACTACCTACTATTTCTTATAAATAGTCTCGCCACACATTAAGCTGTTCCCATGACGGATTTGACTCTAAATAGTGGAGCGCGTGATTAATTTCCCGTTCAGCTGCCTCTTTCGATGAAGAAACAGCTACAAGTGCTAATTTGGTGCGCTGCCATACGTTTTGATGGTCAATTTCCGCAATAGAAACATTAAACTTCTGCTTAGTGCGGGTAATCATACGCTGTAAGACAGCACGTTTTTCTTTTAACGAATGGGCAGTTTGAATGATAAATTCAACTTCTGCGTATACAATCATTATACTCGTTTAACTTCTTCCATAATGTAGGCTTCAATAATGTCGCCTTCTTTAATATCGTTGAAGTTTGTAATCGTAATACCACATTCGTATCCTCTTGCTACTTCTTTTACTTCGTCTTTGAAACGCTTAAGCGTATCTAACTCACCTTCAAAAATAACTACGTTATCGCGAATTACACGAACGCCTGAATCGCGTGTTACTTTTCCTTCAGTTATATACGAACCAGCAATTGTACCAACTTTTGATACTTTAATTGTTTGGCGAACTTCTGCTTGACCAATAATTTTTTCTTCAAATTCAGGATCAAGCATACCTTTCATTGCTTGCTCAATCTCTTCAATTACTTTGTAAATGATACGGTGTAAACGAATATCTACGCCTTCTTCTTCTGCAGCACGTTTTGCATTGACATCTGGACGTACATTAAAACCAATAACAATAGCATTGGAAGCGGCAGCAAGAGAAATATCAGATTCCGTAATGGCACCTGCACCAGTGTGAATAATTTTCACATTTACGCCTTCTACATCAATTTTCATTAATGATGCAGCCATTGCTTCTACAGTACCTTGTACGTCTGCCTTAACGATTAAGTTCAGCTCTTTCATTTCGCCTTGGCTCATTTGCTCAAATAAGTTATCAAGCGTTACACGTTGTTTTTCAGAACGTTGTGCTTGGATAGCTGACATCGCACGAGTTTCACCAACTTGACGAGCTGTTTTTTCGTCTTCAAAGACAACAAAACGGTCCCCTGCTTGAGGTACATCATTTAAACCTGTAATTTCTACTGGTGTTGATGGTCCAGCTTCTTTCACACGACGGCCTTTATCATTCACCATTGCACGAACTCGACCAAATGTATGACCGACAACGATTGGGTCACCCACTTTTAATGTACCATCTTGCACTAACAGCGTAGCTACTGAACCGCGCCCTTTGTCTAGCTGCGCTTCAATTACTGTTCCAAGAGCTAAACGGTCAGGATTTGCTTTTAGTTCTCCTACTTCTGCTACAAGTAAAATCATTTCTAGTAATGTGTCAATGCCTTCACCTTTTAATGCAGAAATTGGTACGAAAATTGTTTCGCCACCCCATGCTTCAGGAACTAAGCCGTGTTCAGTTAATTCTTGCATCACACGATCTGGATTTGCAGACGGTTTATCCATTTTATTCACAGCTACAATAATTGGTACTTCTGCAGCTTTAGCGTGATTGATTGCTTCTACTGTTTGTGGCATTACACCATCATCAGCAGCTACAACTAAAATAGTTAAATCCGTTACTTTTGCACCACGTGCACGCATTGTTGTGAAAGCAGCGTGTCCTGGTGTATCAAGGAAAGTGATTTTTTTGTCACCTTCTGTTACTTGGTAGGCACCGATATGTTGCGTAATGCCCCCAGCTTCCCCAGCAGTCACTTTAGTATTACGAATTGAATCTAATAATGTTGTTTTACCGTGGTCAACGTGACCCATGATTGTCACAACTGGCGGACGTTCTGATAATGTAGCTTCATTTACTTCTTCTGTTTGTTCGAAGTGTGTTTCTAAGTCCGTAATATCTACACGGATCTCTTCTTCCACTTCTACACCATAGTCTGCGCAAATTAATTCAATTGCATCCTTATCTAATTCTTGGTTAATTGTTGCCATTACCCCAAGCATGAATAATTTTTTAATAATTTCAGATGGCTCACGGTGTAATTTTTTTGCTAATTCTGCCACTGATAATGATTCAACAAAAGTAATTTTTTCTGGTAGTTCCTTTTGTTTAACTGGTATTGATGGTTGATGCGTTTTTGGATGGCGACGTTTGCCTCCATGAATCCCTGGTTTTGGACGTTGGTTGTAACCACCGCCACCTCTACGATTATTATTATTGTTATTATTATTATTTTGTGTCATATTTCTGTTTTGATTACCTTTTGTATTCTTAGATTTTTCGTTAGACGAATTTGAGTGTTGCTGAGTGTGTTGCTGATTATTTGCTTTAGGCTTAGAAGTAGCAGATTGCTGCCTTTGACCTTCTTGCTTTTTCACCGAATGGTTTTGTTGACCGTTCGATTGAGGTTTTTGTGATATGTTTTGAGTTGCTTGTTTTCCTACATTTTTCTCAGGTGTTGCTTTAAATGTATGGTTTAACTTTGACACGATGTCTTTCTCTAACATAGACATATGATTAGTTACACTCACATTTAATTTACTAAGTGCTTCAATAACCTCTTTACTCGTTTTATTCACTTGTTTCGCATATTCATGAACTCTGATTTTGGTCATCTGCTCACCCCCGATTATTTTTCGTTGAGTAGACTAGACAATTTACTTGCAAAACCTTTATCGGTAATCGCTAAAGCCACTCGGGCCTCCTTACCTGTAGCATGTCCTAGATCGTAACGATCTCCAATTACATGATACTCAACGTTGTAGTACGTGCACTTATCTTGAATCTTCTTACTTGAGTTTTTAGAAGCATCGTTTGCAAGCAGTACTAACTTAGCATTGCCATTGCGGACTTCCTTTACTACTAACTCTTCTCCTGAAATCACTTTACGGGCTCTCGCCGCAATTCCAAGCAAATTAAATATTGCTTGATTAATCATAAAATTGACTCCCTACGAATTAGCAAAATAAGCTCCTCGTAAATTTCTTCAGGAATTTTCACATCAAGTTGGTGCCCCAATACATTTTTCTTACGAGCGATATCAATTGCCTTCTCTGATTTAGAGACATAGGCACCACGCCCAGGTTTTTTCCCGGAGATATCTACACTTACTTCGCCCTCTTTTGAACGAACAACACGTATCATTTCTTTCTTTGGTAGCATTTCTCCAGTCGCTACGCATTTACGAAGAGGTATTTTTTTGTTAACAGCCATAAGAATCACCATTCCTCTCTGAAGCTTGTCGTAAGAGGTGGACAAGTCGTGCTCTACTTGACGCTCTGACAGTATTCAGTCGGCGTAGGGGGCCCACTGAATACTGTCAGGTAACTCGTCACACGGGCTTCCTTACTTATTCTTCGTCGTCTTGATATAAATCTACTGCCACTTCGTCAAAATCACTTTCTTCATCCTCAGCAGGTACGAAAGTGCTTGTAGCAGATGGATAGATACCTAATTCACGAGCATCTGTCTCACTCTTAATATCAATTTTCCAGCCAGTAAGTTTTGCAGCTAAACGTGCATTTTGTCCACGTTTACCAATAGCTAGCGATAATTGATAGTCTGGTACAACAACTGTTGTAGATTTTTCTTCTTCGTTTACTTGAACATCTAAAACTTTCGATGGGCTAAGTGCATTGGCAACAAATACCACAGGATCTTCCGACCATTCTACGATATCGATTTTTTCGCCGTTTAATTCGTTAACAATTGTTTGTACACGAGCACCCTTAGCTCCAACACAAGAACCTACTGGATCTACTTCTTCGTTATGTGCATAGACAGAAATTTTTGAGCGATCTCCTGCTTCACGAGCAATCGATTTAATCTCTACAATTCCTTCGTAAATTTCAGGTACTTCCATCTCAAATAATCGGCGTAATAAGCCAGGATGTGTTCGAGATACAATCACTTGTGGACCGCGTGTTGTACGTTCAACCTTTGTAATATACACTTTGATGCGATCATGTGGATGATAAGTTTCGCCTTGGATTTGCTCATTAACTGGCAATGCCGCTTCTACTTTCCCTAAACCTACATAAATATTTCGCGCATCTAAACGTTCCACAACACCTGTTACGATATCATCTTCACGATCGACATATTGCTCGTAGATTAAACCACGTTCCGCTTCACGTACGCGTTGTGTTACGACCTGTTTAGCTGTTTGAGCAGCAATACGGCCGAAGTTACGTGGCGTTACTTCTTGTTCCACGATATCTTCTAATTGATAAGCTGGGTTAATAACCTTTGCGTCCTCTAAAGAAATTTGTAGACGATCGTCTTCTACTTCTTCCACAACATCTTTACGTGAAAACACGCGAATAGAGCCCTTATCTAAATTTAAGTCCACTCGAACATTTTGTGCTTGGTTGAAGTTGCGTTTGTAAGCTGTGACTAATGCCGCCTCAATTGCTTCAATTAACACATCTCTTGAAATTCCTTTTTGTTCTTCTAGCGCATTCAGCGCATCTAACAAATCACTACTCATTTTGTTTTCACTCCTAAATATGCATTATGCTTAAAAATCGATGGCTAGTCGTGCCAATGCGATCTTTTCTTGTTCTATTGTTACTGTAATTTTACGCGTTTTAACGCGCACTTCCATCACTAATGTATGTTCATCGTAGGATGTTAAGTAGCCTTGGAATTCCTTCATGTCCTTAATGGGCTTATAGGTTTTTACATAAATAAACTTACCAATTGCCTTTTCAAAATCAGCATCCTTTTTTAATGGACGCTCCGCTCCAGGTGATGAAACTTCTAAATAATAGTTTTGTGTAATTGGATCTTTTTCATCCAATAACAAACTTAGTCGTTCGCTGACTTGAGCACATTGATCAATGTCGATGCCACCCTCTGGTGTATCAACATAGACGCGTAAAAACCAGTTACGCCCTTCTTTTACGAACTCAATATCCACTAACTCCAGATTTAACTCATCTACTATTGGTTTAGCGAGCTCTTCAATTAAAGATGGTACTTTGCTCATTATTTCCTCCTGTATCTATTCTAGCGTGTCAATCATTCATTACAGTATTGGTGGTGTAATGAACCATAATAAAACAGAAATTCCACCAGTTGCTTTGGTGAAATTTTACGGTCTTACCTGCTGTTAGTCAAAATTTGTTTTGCTACGGTATAACAACAGAAAAGAGCGGGTAAGCCCCACTCTTTTGCTGGAAAAATATCAACAAATTATTACCATTAGAATAGCATAGTTCTTGGTATAATGCAAATTTCCTTCATTCAAGATAACCATATTGTGACAGGATTTTGAAATAACAATGTTTTCAAAGATTATACTTTGAATGAATCAACATCTTAAAAGAGTGATAACTGATTGGCATCAGGCATACCTTCTAAACAGCCCAGCTGATCCATGTATTCGATTAGTGTCTTCGAAACACGGCCACGTTGCTGTAAATCCTCCTTCGATAAAAACTCCCCATCTTCTCGAGCAGCCACTATCGTTTTGGCCACGTTCGTACCAAGTCCTGGGATCGCATCAAAAGGTGGAATTAGTGTATTGCCTTCAATGACAAATTCACTTGCCTGCGAACGGTACAAATCAACTTTCTGGAAGCTCATGCCTCGTTCACACATTTCCAGTGCTAGCTCCATTACTGTTAATAAGTTCTTCTCTTTTGTAGAAGCATCTAGACCCTTTAAATTGATTTCGTCAATACGTGCACGAATCATTTGTGAACCTTGAACCATAGAAATTAAATCAAAGTCATCCGCACGTACCGTGAAATATGCTGCATAGTACAGGATTGGGAAATGGACCTTAAACCAAGCAATACGAACCGCCATTAATACGTATGCGGCAGCATGGGCTTTCGGGAACATGTATTTTATCTTTTTACATGACTCGATATACCAGCCTGGTACTTTATTGGCGAGCATCTCTGCTTCAAATTCCTCTGATAAGCCTTTTCCTTTACGTACAGACTCCATGATTTTAAATGCTAACGATGGCTCTAGACCTTGGTAAATTAAATACACCATAATATCGTCACGACAACCAATTACTTCTTTCAGGACACATGTCCCGTTATGAATTAATTCTTGTGCGTTACCTAGCCAGACGTCTGTTCCATGAGATAATCCGGAAATTTGCACAAGCTCTGAGAATGTAGAAGGCTTTGTATCCTCTAACATTTGCCGTACGAAGCGAGTACCGAATTCAGGAATACCTAATGTTCCGGTCTTACAGCCAATTTGTTTTTCAGTGACACCTAACGTTTCAGGTGAACTAAAAATTTGCATGACGACAGGATCATCAGTAGGAATCGTTTTCGGATCTATTCCTGATAAATCCTGTAGCATTCTAATAACCGTCGGATCATCGTGTCCAAGTATATCTAGTTTTAAAATATTATCATGAATCGAGTGGAAGTCGAAATGGGTTGTGCGCCATTCTGCATCCTGAGCATCTGCTGGGAACTGTACTGGCGAGAAATCATAAATATCCATATAATCAGGTACTACGATAATTCCCCCTGGGTGTTGCCCACTAGTTCGCTTGACCCCTGTACATCCTTGCACTAAACGATCCACCTCAGCTCCACGGAAATGTAAGTTGTGATCATTCGCATAGCCTTTGACATAACCATATGCTGTTTTCTCCGCCACCGTACCGATTGTTCCTGCACGGTACACATAATCCTCACCAAACAATACCTTGGTATAATTATGGGCTTTCGGCTGGTATTCACCAGAAAAGTTTAAATCGATATCGGGTACCTTATCCCCTTTAAAGCCAAGGAAGGTTTCGAATGGGATATCTTGTCCATCTTTTTTATAAGGTGTTCCACATTCTGAGCAGTCTTTATTCGGTAAGTCAAAGCCTGAGCTAACCGAACCATCATCAAAAAACTCCGAATGCTTGCAATTTGGACAAACATAATGCGGAGGCAATGGGTTAACCTCCGTAATTTCCATAAAGGTTGCCACTAATGAAGAGCCTACGGAACCACGAGAACCTACTAAATAACCGTCAGCTAAAGATTTCTTCACCAGCTTCGCAGAAATTAAATAAATTACACCAAAACCATGTCCTAAAATAGATTTTAGTTCTTTTTCAATGCGAGCTTTTACAATTTCGGGTAGCTCCTCACCGTAAATATGATGAGCCATTTCATATGTTAAATTGGTTACTTCATCATCAGAGCCTTCAATTTTGGGTGTATATAAATCATCCTTAATCGGCTTAACATCTCCAATGCTATCAGCTACTTTTTGTGCATTCGTCACAACAACTTCTTTAGCCAGATCTGGTCCTAAGAAATCAAATTCTTTTAGCATTTCATCAGTTGTTCTAAAATGCACCTCAGGTAGTTTGGATCGATTTAAGATGTTTGCACCACCTTGAGAGCCAACGAGTATTTGTCTAAACATAGCATCAGTGGGGTCTAAATAATGAACATTTCCCGTTGCGACAACTGGTTTATCGAGCTTCTTCCCTAACTTAACAAGCTTTCGAATGATATCCTCTAATGTCCATTCATCACGGACGACATTCCGTTCAATTAATGGTGCATATACCGCCTTCGGTTGTACCTCAATATAATCATAGAATTTTGCCACCTGTTCGGCTTCCTCAGGTGATTTATTCATCATCGTTTCAAATAATTCACCATTACTACAACCAGAACCGACTAGTAAACCTTCTCGATATTGCTCTAAAACAGCTCTTGTCACACGAGGAACTCGATAGAATGTTTTTGTATGGGCATGTGAAACAATTTTAAACAAATTCTTTAAGCCCGCATTATCAACAGCTAAAATAGTACAATGCATAGGTCGACCTTTTTTATAAGCGTCCCCACCACCAATATGCTTATTAAAATCATCATGGTATTTAATGACTAATTCATCGGCATCTTTTAATAATTGTAATAGTAAATAGCCTGTCGCCTCTGTATCGTATATCGCTCGGTGATGTTGTGTTAATTCAATATTGAATTTTTTACAAAGTGTATTTAAACGGTGATTTTTCATTGTTGGGTACAGCAATCTAGCTAGCTCTAATGTATCGATGACTGGATGTGTTGTTCCTTCAAGACCAAATTTTTTATAGCCTGTATACAAAAAACCAATATCAAATGACGCATTATGAGCGACAACAATCCCATCTCCAATAAATGCATGAAACTCTTTTATAACTTGCTCTACTTCCGGTGCATGACGTACCATATCATCTGTAATACCTGTTAATTCAATAGTCGTTGCTGAAAGCGGATGATGTGGGTTTGCAAAGCTTTCGTATTTATCAATGACTTGGCCATCTTTAATTTTTACTGCCGCCAGCTCAATAATTGTATCGTAAGCAGTTGATAACCCGGTCGTTTCCACGTCAAAGACAACATAAGTGGCTTCTTCTAATAAGCGGTGCTCTGGTGCATAAGCTATAGGGACACCATCATCAACTAAATTAGCCTCCAGGCCATAAATTACTTTAATACCATGCTTTTTCCCTGCTGCATATGCTTCAGGGAAGGATTGGACAACAGCATGATCTGTAATAGCTATTGCTGGATGACCCCATTTTGCTGCCTGTGCAACTAGTCGATCAACGGGCGTCACAGCGTCCATTTGGCTCATTGGTGTATGCAAATGTAGCTCTACTCGCTTTTCACCCTCTGGTGCTAGATCCTGACGTGTTTCTTTTTTTATTTCATTAATATCATTAGCCATGACGATTAAATCACGAATAAATGTATCTGTTTGGACGGAGCCTCGAACTTTAACCCACATTCCCTTTTTTAGGTGCTGCATCAATTCAGCATCGTCATTATCACGTGAGAACATTTTGACGATGATAGAGTCCGTATAGTCAGTAATTTTAATTTGTAATAAAGAACGTCCACTTTTCAGTACTTTAATTTCTGCATCAAAGACAAAGCCCTCAACAATCACACGGCGCTCCTCTTCAACAATCCGTTTAATTTCCATAATTTCATCGTCTTTAATAAGCATACCAAGCTGGAATGGACGATCACCAAGGTTCGCAATAGCTGGATTGTCCTTCTTCTCTTGCTCTCGTTTTTGGAAATCCTGCATCGCTTGCTGAGATAGAGCTGCTTCTTCCATGCGCTTTTGTTCCATAAACGCTTCCTGAGCAGCAATCATTTCTTCCGTTTGTTCTTGAAGCACAAAATCTATCGCCATTTTTGGAAAACCGAATTGACAATAGCTTTCTGCTAGCTTGTCGGCATACTTCGTTTTTAACATCATAAATTCCATTTCCTGCATACAGGCTAATGTGATTTTCTGACCATTCCACATCGGCACTTGAGAGATAAGGCAATTTTTCAATGTTGGTGCCATCTCATCAATTTGCTCAACAACATTTAGCCAATAAGCTTGGACAAGTTCCTCTGTCACAGTTTTCTCTTGTGTCTCAATGGTTGTATAAACCTGTGCGATTGCTGAAAATTTATCTGTTAAATGGGTACGGAAAAGCTGGTAAAGCGGAAATGGCAGTATATCACGTAATTGAATAGTAAAATGCCATAGTCTATCCTTTTTATGGACCGTTAGCCGTGATAACTCACCTTCTTCAAAAAATGACATGTACACATCATCTGTTAACTCTAGTTGCTGTAAAAGCATTCGAAATCTCGTTCTTGCCTCTTGTTGCTGTTCCAATCTATTGACACCTACTTTCAGAAGGAGGCATTCCATATAAGCCTCATTTTCTAATTCATCTTCAACATAGGACAAGAATGCCAGAAAAAAATTCGCTCCCTCACTGCGGGTGCTCTTCAAGCTTAACAGAGAGTCTAGACTATCTGTTTTTCTTTGCTTGGCTCACTGTCCCGCAGAATTGTCGCGAATTTATTTATTCCTATTTTATCAAAATTACATGAAAGCCTCTATTAGAAGCATTCACTACCATTTAAAACCAACCATAAGAGGTTATTAATTTTTACGGAAAAATTCATTTAAGCGGTCAATCACTTCTTCTTTTTTCCATTCAAATGTTTCCCCAGTTTGTCGGAACTTCACTTCCACAATACCTTCTGTTGCTTTTTTACCTACCGTTACGCGGACAGGTAAACCAATTAAATCAGCGTCCGCAAATTTAACGCCTGCACGCTCAGCACGGTCATCTAGTAGTACATCATAGCGATATGATTTTAATAAGCCGTAAAGCTCATCTGCTAAAGCTACTTGCGCTTCATCTTTCGTATTTACAGGAACAACATGGATATCGTACGGAGCTAATTGTGTTGGCCATGTAAAGCCATTTTCATCTTGGAAATGCTCAGCTACCGCAGCTAGAATACGAGAAACACCAATACCATAGCAACCCATGATAAATGGTTGAGATTTTCCTTGCTCATCTAGGAAAGTACCATTCATTTTAGCAGAATAAGTAGTACCTAGTTTGAAAATATGACCAACCTCAATGCCTTCCGCGAATTTAATCGTACCTTGTCCATCTGGAGAAGGATCACCCTCTTGAATAAAACGAATATCTAAGTAGTCATTCACAGCAAAATCACGCTCAGGATTAACATTTACTAGATGGAATCCATCTTCATTCGCACCTGCAATACCATTACGAATAGATTTAATCGCATGATCAGCTACTACTTTTACGTCTACTGGTAACTTCACTGGCCCAATGGAGCCAACACCACAACCTAATAGCTCACGAATCGCAGCTTCACTTGCAAGCTCTACAGAACCCGCTTCAAGAGCATTTTTCAATTTAATATCATTGATTTCATGATCTCCACGTGCAAGAACAACAACAAGTTCTCCATCTACATCAAAGACAAGAGACTTTATAACATTAGCAGGCATTACTTGTAAGAATGCTGAAACTTCCTCAATTGTTTTTTGATCTGGTGTTGCTACTTTTTCAACTTCTTTTAAAGCTTCATCAGATGTCTGGTAATCTGCAATGACTTCAGCCATTTCAATATTTGCTGCATAGTCAGATGTATCTGAATAGGCAATTGTATCTTCTCCAATTTCAGAAAGAACCATGAACTCATGTGTACCTTTTCCGCCGATAGAACCTGCATCAGCGATAACAGCACGATAGTTTAAGCCAAGACGTGAGAAAATATTAGAATAAGCACGATACATATCATCATATGTTTCATCTAAGCTTTCACGAGATGCATGGAAGGAATACGCATCTTTCATAATAAATTCTCTTCCTCGTAGTAAACCAAAGCGTGGACGTTTTTCATCACGGAATTTCGTTTGAATTTGATAAAGTGTTAACGGTAATTTTTTATAAGATTTAATTTCATCACGTACTAAAGTTGTAATTACTTCTTCATGTGTTGGCCCCAATGCAAAATCACGGTCATGACGGTCTTTTAAGCGCATTAATTCTGGACCGTATTTTTCCCAGCGACCTGACTCTTGCCAAAGCTCAGCAGATTGTAGAGATGGCATTAATAGCTCAATCGAATTGATGGCCTCCATCTCTTCTCGAATAATTGTTTCAATTTTTGATAACACACGTTTTGCAAGCGGTAAATACGAGTATACCCCACTTGTATTTTGACGAATAAACCCTGCACGTAGTAATTGCTTATGTGACTTTACCTCAGCATCAGCAGGTACTTCACGTAATGTTGGGATAAATGTTTTACTTTGCTTCATTCAGTGTTCCACCTTTTTTAATAGATAAGTTTATACTCTCAATAGCATAAACAAATTTAGCTTTGAGCGCAATGTTTCGTAGAAATTGCGCCCAAAGCTATAAATAAAATTCCTTTTAATTGTAAAGCTTGAATTTGCTAGTCATTGATTAAAAGAAAAATCTCTGTATATCATTCCATGTGACAACTACCATTAAAATCATAAGTAGAACAATACCTACAAAATGAACAATTCCTTCTTTTTGACGGTCAATTGGTTTCCCACGTAAAGCTTCAAAACCAAAGAATAATAAGCGACCACCATCTAAAGCAGGTAATGGAAGTAAGTTCATAATTCCTAGATTTATACTTAACATTGCAGCCCAATTCATTAGGTTCATAATACCGTATTGAGCTACTTGCTCGGTTGCTTTATAAATACCTACAGGACCCGATAAAGCGTCTATTGTAAACTTACCAGTAATCAGCATACCTAGAAGCTCAAATATTTTGACAGTCATATTATAGGTTTCTTGTGCCCCATAGACAACAGCCTTTAGTGGATTAAATTCTCTCGGGCTATCGTAAAGCACACCAATTTGACCATACTTTTCTCCATCCTGTTGGACTTCCTTCACTGTCATATTTAAGTTGATAGATTGTCCATCTCGATCTACGGTAACCATAATCTCTTCGTTTGGATGATCCTGAATAATTGCAGCTAAATCCTGCCACTTTTCAACAGCTTGTCCATCAATGGCTGTAACTCTATCCCCTGCAAGCATCCCTGCCTCCGCAGCCGGATTATTTTCTACTACTTCAGAGATTACTGGTTCATATGTTGGAACTCCGTGAATTAATCCAATAACTAAATAAATCACGAAAGCTAGAATAAAGTTAAAAAATGGTCCTGCAAAAATAGTCATCGCTCGTTGGCCAACCGTTTTAGAATTAAATTGACGATCATGAGGTGCAATGACAAGCTCTCGTCCATTTTCCACAAGGACACAATCCCTCGCTACTTGATAACGAACTAGTCTTTCTTCTTCATCATAGCCCTCTACAAACAAATCTTTTTCTAAATCAGCACGTTCAACTTCTAAAAATAATAAATCTGGTAATTGCTTATTATTTTGATTGAAAATGATTTTCTTAACAACATTATCTTCATTGACAACAAGCCCTATTCGATATCCTGGCTGTAATTCAGTGCCATCCATATCTTCGCCAGCCATTCGTACATATCCCCCGATAGGCAATAAACGAACAGTATACATTGTTTCTCCATGTGTTCTCCCATAAATTTTGGGTCCCATTCCAATGGCAAACTCACGTACTAGAATACCTGCTCGTTTGGCGAATAAGAAGTGTCCAAGTTCATGGAAGAAGACGAGCAAACCAAATATTAAAATAAATGCAATGGCTGTTTGCATAATACCCCACCTTTAAAAGCGATTAGTTAACGATATATAGCTCTCGTTATTTTACCATGTCTAACACTATTTTTCTTGTTTCACTGTCCACCTGTAAAATCGTTTGTAAATCTGGTATTGCAATGTTTTGGTGTGCTTGCATCACACGTTCAATTGTCTCATCAATTTGAAGGAATGTTATTTTCCCCTGTAAAAAAGCTGCAACTGCTGCTTCGTTCGCTGCATTCATGGCAGTTAAAATGGTACCACCAGTACGGCCAGCCTCATAGGCTAATCGCAATGCTGGGTAACGTTCAAAGTCCATTTCTTGAAAATGTAACTGACCAATTTGCGCTAAATTCAATCGCTGACCATTATGTAACGGGATTCGATCAGGGTAACTTAAGGCATATTGGATCGGAACGCGCATATCTGGTGTACCTAATTGAGCAATCACACTAGTATCATGATACTCAACTAGAGAGTGAATAATACTTTCTCTATGCAAAAGTACATCTATTTTTTCATATGGCATATCAAATAAAACATGCGCTTCAATAACTTCTAACCCTTTATTCATCATTGTGGCAGAATCTATTGTAATTTTTGCACCCATCGACCAATTCGGATGATTCAGTGCGTCAGCGACAGTGACATGTTTTAATTGGTCCCTTGTTTTATCACGGAAGCTACCACCTGAAGCAGTAATAATTAAACGTTCAATATTTTTTGGATTTTCACCATTCATCGATTGGAAGATGGCGGAATGCTCACTATCAACAGGTAAAATAGTTGCGTTGTATTTTTTCGCTTCAGCCATTACTAAATGTCCAGCTGTCACAAGTGTTTCTTTATTAGCAATAGCAATTGTTTTGCCCATTCGAATGGCTGCTAAAGTGGATTCCAGCCCAACACTTCCGAGTACAGCATTGACAAGAACCGTCGAATCTGGATGTGTAGCAACCTCCACTAAGCCTTTTGCGCCAAATGTAAAGTGGATTGTCGGATACTCCTTAGCAAGTAGCAGCGCATCTTCTTCTAGCTGCACAGAAACTAATTCAGGCTTTAAGTGATCAATCATTTCTCGCGTTTTCTCTATATTTTTCCCTGAAGAGAAAGCTACTAATTGAAAAGCTTCACGTTGTTCTTTTAAAATATCGTAGGTTTGCCAACCGATTGAACCAGTTGCACCTAATAAACTAATCTTTTTCACAACACATTGTCCCCTTTTTCTATCTAAGCAAATGTATGAATAGATGTCCTTAAAAGTTCGGATTAATTACCAAATAAATGTAAAAAATGAAGCAAAGGCACGACGAACAATAGACTATCGAAGCGATCTAATATCCCGCCATGCCCCGGTAAAATATTACCTGAGTCCTTTACATCAAAATGACGCTTAATAGCAGACTCTACCAAGTCGCCCATCTGACCAATAATGGAAGCGAAAATTGTTACGACTACAAGTGATATATAACCATTTGCGAATGGGTAAATGAGTTGCATACCAACAGCGAAAATAACGGCAATGACAATTCCACCGATGAAGCCTTCAATCGTTTTCTTTGGTGAGATTTCAGGCCATAACTTATTCTTACCAAATTTTCTTCCGACAAAATAGGCACCTGAATCCGTTGTCCAAACGACTAATAAACAATAGACAACGTACTCTAAGCCCACATTCCTTGTTTCAATTAAGTAATGGAATCCTAAGCCTACATAAAATGCGCATAATAAAATAAAACCAACTTCATCAAAAGTTATTTTATTTTTTACTAAAACGACGTAAATCAGGAGTAACATCATTAGACCATAGACTACCATTAGATTAGACGAATAGCCTATTAAATCTACAACCTTTTCACTCCAGTCCTTCGGTATGACAAGTAAAATTAAAGTGACCAACCCCAAGAAGCCAGGCACAGAAAAAATCGAAATACCTTTCATCTTTAGTATTTCATAAAAACCGACAATAGCCATTGCTAGCACAAGTATGGCAAAAGGTACTTTTCCATAAATAACGAATGGAATGAAAAGTGCTGCTGCAATTATTGCGGTAATAATTCGTTGTTTCAAGTTGTTTCTTCTCCCTTCAACCCACCATAACGGCGATTACGCTTTTGATAGTTTTCCACCGCTTCCAGTAAGGTTTCCTCACTAAAATCTGGCCACAATGTATCTGTAAACCAAAATTCTGTATAGGCAAGCTGCCAAAGCATAAAGTTACTTAAGCGTACTTCACCACTTGTACGAATTAATAAATCCGGTTCAGGCAAATGGGCCGTCATTAAATGAGACGTTAAGCATTCTTCTGTTAGGTCTTGCATTGTTAATTGACCGTCCTGCACTTTTTGAAGCATCATTTTCATGGCATTAACCATCTCAGAACGACTTCCATAATTCAGCGCAAAATTTAAAATAAGGCCTGTATTATGCTTCGTTTCTTCCATTGCCTCATACAACGCTTTTTGTGTATGGGCAGGTAATAAAGATGGATCTCCAATCATTTCGACACGTACATTGCGTTCCATCATCTCGGGTAAAAAAGAACCTAAAAACTCGACTGGTAGCCGCATGAGAAAATCTACTTCAGGTTTTGGGCGTTTCCAGTTTTCAGTGGAAAATGCATATACGGTTAATACCTTTATGCCTAAATCAGACGCAAATCTCGTGACCTTACGTACTGTCTTCATTCCCTCATGATGACCAGCAACACGTGGCATAGCTCGTTTTTTTGCCCAACGTCCATTTCCGTCCATAATAATCGCTACATGGGCAGGAATCGGCTCGCTTTTAGTTAGGGCCACACGCTCCTCCAATGATAGTGTATCCATATTTATTTGTTTACCTAATAGCTTTTTAAACATGCTAACTCCCCCACTACAACTAATCGGACGTATACTAACCTATCATAACAAACAAAAGCGCTTTTTGTCTTTTTTTTCCCCTCTAAATTGACTATGTATGTACTAGCGTATTTTAGAACTATACACATTCTTAAAGAATAAGTTTGTTAAAAAATGTATCAATATTTATGTGATGTATAATATTGTATATTTCATCTATGCTTTTCTCTATGATTCAGCTCATATTCGAACGGTAAAGAGAAAAGACGTCCTGTAAAGTATAGGACGCCTTCATCTCATCAAAAAGTTCCATCATAGACATGTAAAACGTTTGTTTTACACCTCTAAAATTTCTTTTTCTTTATCTTTCGTTACTTGATCCACTTTGACAATGAATTCATCTGTTAATTTTTGAATATCATCACCATATCCACGTAGATCGTCTTCTGTGATTTCGCCAGCTTTTTCAAGTTTTTTCAAATCATCATTCGCATCACGACGTACATTACGTACAGCAATTTTTGCGTCTTCTGCTTCTTTTTTCACTTGCTTCACTAAATCTTTACGACGCTCTTCAGTAAGAGCAGGGATCATTAAGCGAATGATAGAGCCATCATTTGTTGGTGTAATACCGATATCAGATTTCATAATTGCTTTTTCAATTTCACCTAAAATTGTTTTATCGTAAGGTGTAATCACTAATAAACGAGCTTCTGGTACAGAAACACCCGCAAGTTGATTGATTGGTGTTGGAGCTCCATAATAATCAACCATAATACGATCTAATAATGATGCGTTTGCACGGCCTGCACGAATTGAAGATAGTTCACGTGTGAAAGCTGCAATTGTTTTGTTCATTTTATCTTTTGCTTGTTCTAATACTTGTTTTGCCATTATGCATTCCTCCTAACAACTGTTCCGATTTTTTCGCCTAGTACAGCACGTTTAATGTTGCCTTGTTCCGTAATTGAGAAAACAATTAGTGGAATATCGTTATCCATACATAGGGTAGAAGCTGTTGAATCCATTACTTGTAAGCCTTGTTGGATAACGTCTAAGTATGTGAGTGTATCATATTTAACGGCTGTTTGATCCACTTTTGGATCTGCTGAATAAACGCCATCAACATTATTTTTAGCCATTAAAATCGCATCTGCATCAATTTCTGCTGCACGTAATGCCGCCGTCGTATCAGTTGAGAAGAACGGATTACCTGTCCCTGCTGCAAAGATAACGACACGCTTTTTCTCAAGATGTCTAACTGCTTTACGACGAATGTATGGCTCCGCTACTTGAGTCATCACGATAGAAGATTGAACACGTGTTTCAATGCCTAATTTTTCAAGAGCATCTTGTAACGCTAGGGAGTTCATGACTGTTGCAAGCATGCCCATATAGTCAGCTGCAGCACGATCCATCCCCATTTCACTACCTATTTTTCCACGCCATATATTACCGCCACCTACAACAACAGCAACTTCTACATCAAGATCCACTACTTCTTTTACTTCTTCTGCAACAGACTTGATTATTTTTGGTGATAAACCGAAGCCCGCTTCTCCAGCTAACGCTTCACCACTTAGTTTAATAACTACTCGTTTATATTGCGGTACACTCATTGTAAACCTCCGTAAGACTTTATTTAAAAAATCTCTATTCCCTTTTCCATTATAGTATATCTAACAATAATTGCTAGTTGTGAATAAGGCAGAATAGAAAATTCTATTGCTATTTTCGTTCATTTCGGAAAAATAGGGAACACGCTATGTTGTGTTCCCCATTTTTTGTCTAGAAAATCTAGATATTATTTGATTAGGATCAAATGCCCGCTAAATTAGTTACCTTTAACTTGGCTCATTACTTCTTCTGCAAAGTTATCTTCACGTTTTTCGATACCTTCACCAACAGCGTAACGTACAAAGCCGTTTACTGAACCACCAGTAGAAGCTACGAAATCACGTACTTTTTGATCAGAGTTTTTAACGAATGATTGATCAAGTAGGCAAACATCTTCGAAATATTTACCAAGACGACCTTCAACCATTTTAGCAACGATGTTTTCTGGTTTACCTTCGTTAAGAGCTTGCTCAGTTAATACTTTACGCTCACGTTCAACTTCTTCAGCAGAAACTTCATCGCGAGAAACATAAGTTGGGTTGATAGCAGCAATGTGCATTGCTACATCTTTAGCTGCTGATGCATCAGTAGAACCTTCTAAAGTTACTAATACCCCAATGCGGCCGCCCATGTGTAAGTAAGCGCCGAATGAATCTGCATCAGTTTTTGTTTTGATTTCAAAACGACGAAGTGTGATTTTTTCACCAATTGTTGCTACAGCTGTAGAAATTTGATCTTCAATTTTTACGCCATCAGCATTTGTAAGCTCTAGTGCAGCTTCAACTGATGCAGGTTTAGCAGTAAGTAATTGCTCTGCTAAAGATGAAACTAATACTTGGAATTTGTCGTTTTTTGCAACGAAGTCAGTTTCAGCGTTAACTTCAATAATGATTGCTTCGTTACCTTGTTCTAAAATGTAAGTTGTACCTTCTGCAGCGATACGGTCAGCTTTTTTAGCAGCTGAAGAAAGACCTTTTTCACGTAGGAAATCGATTGCAGCTTCTAGATTACCATCAGTTTGTACTAGTGCTTTTTTACAATCCATCATACCAGCGCCAGTTTTTTCACGTAATTCTTTTACTAATTGTGCAGTAATGTTTGCCATTTAGTGTTTCCTCCTCAAATTGTTTGAACATAGTTTTAATGATAGGTTCTAAAAAAGGTGATAAGGGTTTTGAGCCACTTATCACCTTTTTGTAAACGTGAATTACTCAGCAGCAGCTTCTACAGCTGGAGCTTCTTCTTCACCTTGTTTTGACTCGATTAAAGCGTCAGCCATTTTAGCAGTTAAAAGTTTAACAGCGCGAATAGCATCATCATTAGCAGGGATTACGTAGTCGATTTCATCTGGATCACAGTTTGTATCAACAATACCTACTAGAGGGATGTTTAATTTACGAGCTTCAGCAACCGCAATACGTTCTTTACGTGGGTCAACCACGAACATTACGTCTGGAAGATCGTGCATATCACGGATACCGCCTAAGAATTTGATTAGACGTTCGTGTTCTTTTTTAAGTTGGATTACTTCTTTTTTAGGAAGAACTTCGAAAGTACCTTCTTCTTCCATTTTTTCGATTTGTTTCATACGTGCAACACGTTTTTGAATTGTACCGAAGTTAGTAAGAGTACCACCTAACCAACGTTGGTTGATGTAGTAGTTGCCTGAACGTTCAGCTTCATCTTTGATCGCTTCTTGTGCTTGTTTTTTCGTACCAACGAAAAGAACTTTACCACCGTCTTGACCAACTTGACGCATGAAGTCATAAGCTTCCTCTAATTTTTTAACTGTTTTTTGTAAGTCGATGATGTAGATCCCGTTACGTTCTACGAAGATATATTTCTTCATTTTTGGGTTCCAACGACGAGTTTGGTGACCAAAATGTACACCAGCTTCAAGTAATTGTTTCATAGAAATTACTGACATGTGAATTTCCTCCTAGTATGTTTGGTTTTTATCCTCCGCATTTATCTTTTGCAACAAGCTACCCTAATCTTAGAGCACCACTTACTACATCAAAATGCGTGTGTAGTAATAACACCATTTGCAACTATATCATAGCTTTTGCCGCTTAGCAACAATTTAGTGATGAAATTTCAGTAAAAGCTCGATTTCTGTTTTTCCCTTTTGCAGCTGTTTCGCTATTTCTTCAATTGATTTACCCTGCTTTGCTAAATTTAATGCCTGTTGCTCGATTGTAAGCTCTTTAACCTGCTCCTTTTGCTCTACTTTCAAAGGCGTTGGTGAGGATACTGCTGTCGCCGTTGTCTGTTGCTGACGCGAATAGGCATTGGCTACTATATTTTTAGGTACATAGATACGAGCATCTTTATCTAAGCTTAATGGACTGTCATTTTTCAGCACTTGCTCTGCGGGCGAAGGAGCCTGCTCCTGTTGAGACTCATTGCTTACGGTTTGTTGAACGCGAGTCGCCGCTAAGTCTGATGATGAGACATTTTGTAGCTCCTTAATAAGACGGTCGTTTTCATCTTTCATTTCTGTTAAATAGACACTAATGGTATCGTCCATTTCGCTCATTAAGCGTTCTTGCTTCTTTTCTAAATCCTTAAATTTTGCTAACTTAGTATTTAAAATAATAAGGAAGTAAAATGTAAGTAGCTGTAAAAAGAATAGCGCCGCTATTAGTATGGTTGTCATTATAAGCTCCTATCCACTAAAATCCACAAAATTGCCTTTAAACGGATGTTGTGCCTGTTTTTCTTGTTGATCCTGTTGCTTTTTCTTCTTTTTGTAAGGATCCGTTACGTATTCGCCACCTGCATCTTCATCCTCACTTATTTCATCCATACCTTCTGATGTATTTACAATTTTTTGCTTGCGCTCTATTTCTTTTTTTAACGCTTCATTAGCATGTGCTTGTTGAGCTAAAGCTTGTTGCTGTACTTGATCAGCCATTTTCCCAGCTTCAAATGTTTTAGGAATCGCAATTTGCAATTCAACCCCTTTTAAACTCATCGGAATCTCTCCCTCAAGGATTTTTACGCATTCATCATTTCGCTAGATAATAATTTACGTAATTTTAAAAGCGCTTTGGAATGGATTTGAGAAATACGTGATGTCGATAATTCAAGCATTTCACCAATTTCAGTCAGCGTCAGTTCCTCCGTGTAGAATAAACTTAGAACCAACTGTTCCTTTTCATTTAGCTTCTGAATATTTTCTGCTAAATCATCTAGTAATTCAGATTTAACCACCGATTGTTCAGGAGTTTTTGTCGTATCATCTCGAATGACAAACGACTTTCCATCTACCTCTTCTTGGTCTTGTTGTTCATTAATGGAAAGAACATTGGAAAAAAAATGCTCTTGTACTGTCTGATAAACGTCTTCCACAGGTACTTCCATATGCTTCGCAAGTTCCTCAGGTGTCACATGACGCATATATTTTTGCTCTAATTGCTCAATCTGAGCATCTAATTTTTTGGCTTTTTCTCGCGCTGAGCGTGGTAGCCAATCTTCCTTACGAAGCCCATCTATAATGGCTCCCCTTACTCTAAATGAAGCATATGTATCGAATTTCAAATCTCTATTAATATCAAATTTATTTAATGCATCAAAAAGTCCTATCATACCTAAGCTCGTTAAATCGTCTCGCGATACACTTTTTGGTAATCCCGCACTAATACGTTGAACATGGTAAGATACTAAAGAAATATATTTTTTTATGAGTAAATCACCAGCATCTGGATCACGCTCATGTATCCAGCGATTCCACAGTTTTTGCTCATCGTTCAGAATTGGTTGTGTCATGAAATCCACCTCTCTAAAAAACGCCTTTACGCGCCCGTTTGCTACTGACTACTTGCGCTCATAAAACTTTTCTTTCATCAGGATTTCTCCATAGTTTTAAAAAAAATCTATATCCGGGTTACTCTTACTATTACCGAATAGAGTAAATAAATGGATAAACTATTGCCATCTTTCCTACTATTATAACAAAAATCGACTATAATTTCATTTGTTTCTGTTCGTCTCTCTTTATTTTGTACAAACAAATTAAAACTGTACCCTAGCTATACATTAACCTAGGATACAGTTTTAAAATATGTCTAAATTATTAAGCTTTTACTTTTTATTTTTACTAGGTTTTTTTGTAGGAATTATGAATCGTATATAGCGTGCTTTTGCTCTTTCTTCACCAAGGTTACTAGGTATAAATACACCTAACAAAGTAGCATTCTCACCATTTGTCCAAAGAAATTCACAACATCTTCTTTCAACCTAAATGATACTAGTTCAACTCTGGTCTTATTTTCTCCACCTTTTTTAGCATAAAAAAGGATGGCTATTTGACCGAAGTCAAACAATACCACCCTCTTGAAAATATCGCTTTAAAAGGAACTAAAAACCATTTTACCATTAAAGATGGTTGCCTTACGTTGACCTTTGCGGGCGATTGCTTCTGCAGCGCAAGAAGCATCCACTAAAACTAGATTGGCACTATCTCCAACCTTTGGCCAGATTTGTTCACCTGCTTGATTCAGCGGTGTTTTCCCACCTGTAATAAACTGCAAGGTTTGCGCTAATGAATATTCATCTCTCCACCCTGAACTATTAGCTAAACGACCTGCTCTTTCTAAAAGATCTCCGTTCCCAAATGGTGACCAAACATCAAAAATATTATCACAACCAATTGCAACCGGTACCCCTTTGCTATGTAATAATCCAACTGGAGGAAACTTTCTGCGAATAGGTACACTAGTCACTATCGTAATCCCTGAATCTCTTAATATGTCAGCCATTTCTTCTGCTTCAGCTCGTGAAACATCTCCAAGTCCGAATGCATGGCTTATCGCCACTTTACCTTGCAAACCAGCCTCCTTTGTTAATTGAGCCAATCTTTTCATTGTAAATGTACCTAATTGATCCGGGTCATGTAAATGCAAATCAATCCCAGCATTTCCCTCCACAGCGAGCTCCACCATTTGTTGTAAGGATGCCTCAATATCGCCATCCACAGTAGCTGGATCAACACCACCTACTAAGCCTACGCCCATACGAAGGGCTTCTCTGATAATATTTGTCGCCTTCGTTCGCAATAGTCCGTGCTGCGGAAAGGCTACGATTTCATATGACAACTTTCCTTCAAAAGTTTGTAAAGCCTTTTGAACTTCCTCTAAATTTTTTAAGCCCACCTCGGGATACAAATCCACATGGGTACGAACATGGGTAACCCCAGATTGTACATAACCTGAAAGCAACTCTTCTGCACGTTGTTGTGTAGTGGTATGTAAAGTAGGAAGTACCTTTTTTTCTATTTCAAGACGTTCAAAAATATTGTTCACAGGTGTGACAGCACGCCACTGATCGCCTAAAAGTGTTTTATCCAAATGACAATGTTTTTCGATGAAAGATGGTAGCGCTAATAGTTGCTTCATATCTTTTTTAGGAAAATGATCATTCAATTGCATTTCTGCTGAAACAATATCTGCAATTTTCCCATCCTTAATGAGGAGATGTGAGCAGGCCGTTCTTGTCTGTGCAACCATACCATTTTCAACATGATAGCCTGTTTCAAGTCGTACATTGGTTAACCAAAAAGTAGCATGCATTTTAAATGTATCCTTTCTATTTTCAATTTTAAAGTTCACCAGAAACAATTTTTCCTTTAAAGAGCACTGCCACTCTTTTCGCCCTTCTAGCCACTGCTTCTGCCGAACAAGTTGCTTCAACAAAAACAATATTTGCTTCATCTCCTACATTCGGCCATATTTGATGACCATCCTTATTTAGAGGTGTAATACCACCTGTAATGTATTTTAGGCTTTGAGCAAGTGAACGCTCATCACTTAAACCAAATCGTTCTGCAAGCGTTCCTGCTTTTTCTAGACTATCCCCTTGGCCGAATGGTGACCAGTGGTCGGTAATACTATCATCGCCAAGTGATATGTTTACCCCTTTATGATCTAAGAGAGGAATAGGGATAGTGTGCTCAATAGGCACAGTAGAAGTAATAGCTATGCCAAGATGTGCAAGTAGTTCTGCTACTTCACTCGCTTCACTAGTAGGAATATCTGCAAGAGCCATGGCATGACTAATTGTCACTCTTCCTTGCCAACCAGCTGCCTCTGTTAACGCTGCTAGTCGTTTATACGTAAAAATGCCGAGATGGCCAGGATCATGAATATGAAGATCTACATCTGCATTTGCTTCTACCGCTAATTCCATCACGGTTTGTAATGATTTCTCAATATTTTCATCAATTGTTGCTGGATCAACGCCTCCTACGAGAGAAGCCCCGTTACGCAATGCTTCTCTTACTAAAGAAACCGAATCACTACGTAATAGCCCATGCTGCGGGAATGCTACAATCTCCATAGCAACTTTATCTTTGTAAGCCTCTTTTGCTCTTAAGACTGCCTCTAAATTTTTCAAACCGATAAACGGGTCAATATTACAATGTGTACGAATATGTGTGGAGCCTGCATTTAATAGTAGGTCTATTAGTTTTTTTGCTCTTTCCTCTGTCACCGGTAATAAACTAGGAAGGAGTAATTCTTCCTCTTTTAATCTAGTTATAAGACCCTCTGTTGGAATGGTAGGTGCCTTCCATGGCCCACCAAAATATGTTTTATCAAGATGAATATGCATATCCCTAAAAGATGGTAGCATGAGGTAGCCTTGTGCATCCAATTGAGGTAAATCCGTCTCTAGTGGTTGATGTCCACGTTTAATTTGCTGTATTATCCCCTTTTCAATTTGTACATTAAAAAGCTCGGTTTGTGTTCCAATTACAGTAGTATGATTGTAATGAAAGCCTGTTTCTAGTCGTACGTTAATGAGCCAATATGCTAATGGTGTCATTATATGAACCTCCTTTATTTTTCTTCAAGCTGAACCATCTGAATATCCCTCTCTATATGTGGTAGGGACAGTTGATGATAAACATAGTCTTGGCTAGTATTGCTAGCATGAAAGTAATAGACTGTTGTTAATTTGGCATAATAGATGGCACTTAAACACATCGGACAAGGTTCTGTACTTGCATACATTTCACAGCCTTCGAGATGAGTTGTTTGCAAAGTATGGCAAGCTTGGCGAATTGCTTGAATTTCTGCGTGATTCGTCAAATCATTTGTTTTGGCTACCTCATTAACACCCGAACCAATAATTTGCCCATTTTTTACTACAAGCGCTCCGAATGGCGCACCATGTCCTGATCGTGCATTTTCATTTGCTAAATCAAGCGCTTTTCTCATAAATTCATGTTGATTCATATTCTATTCCTCCTAGTAAAAGCAGATATATCACGTTAATAGCTGTAATATAAACTGAATGATGTCCAGTAGCCAAATCCATTTTACCCAACGTATTCGGAGTTGTGACTATACTAACCTTGCTCTTATTGACTAGTTATTTCAGCAATCATTACGAGCCTTCTAGACTTAGCGTTGTGGCAACACTATATCACAAACAGAATATTCAGTCTTTTTAACTAATTCTATGAGACATTAATAATGTATCTAGGTTTCCCCCTGCAATTTCACATAAAAGAGTTCCTTCATTACTTTTCCTTTATACAAATATGCTAACATGAAGACTACTATATGAATAATATAAAAAAAGTAAATTTCACTTAAGTTTTCCCTATATTAAAGTTTCTTGAATGGCAAAATAAAAAAGAGCCGCTCTTAGCGACTCTTTGTTTTAAGCATTCACTTGTTGTTCTTCTTCTCGATTCATCATCGTTCGAACCACTTGTGCAATCTCCTCTGAGTTCTCATCTTGAAATTCAACGGTTGATTGAGCCGAAGCTGCTTCTTGATTCGTGCCTTCAGGAGTAGTTTGTTCATTTTCTGCTAGTTCACCTTCAACTGCTTCCTCATCTACCTCTGGCGTATACAAAATGTATGCTATTAAAAAACGTACAATATACATTACAAGGAATACAATGATTGCTGTAACAAAAGATCCGATAATGATTCGAAGGGGCGTGTAGGGCTTTAGAAATGTACTAAAAAAATAAATAGTAAAAGCCATTAATGCTCCCCATAGATTATAAAATACGGAACCAAACATTAGATTTCGCTCACTCCTTGGTTAACTGTTCGAATATGTAATGATGATGTGGCAGGATTAAATTCTATCGTTCTACCACTGTTTCCACCAGTATCCTCGGCTACTAAAGGAATTCCATGCCTTTTCAATTCATTTTTGACAGCTTCTACATTACGAGGACCGATGCGCATCGAATCTTTGTCCGAAGTAAATTGAAACATCTGTGCGCCCCCAGCAATTTTTGCCTTTAGTTTAAACTTTTGAACGCCCTCTAATTTTAATAGATCAATCATTGCTGCTATTCCAGAATCCGCAAATTTGGCTACATTGATTGACTCAGATCTTCCCAAGCTTGAATCTGGTAACATCACATGGATTAAACCAGCAATTTTTTTTGACTCATCATATAAAATAACGCCAACACAAGAACCCAGACCAGAAGTTCGAATCGTGTTAGGTAGCTTTACTACATCCATTTGTGCAATTCCTACTTTAACCACTTGCCCACTGCTACTACTTAGCATCATTAGGAAACCCCTAATGCTTTAAAAATAGCATCAAATGAGTCGGGATCTGGTAATAGGAAGAAATGACCTCTCACAGTTTCATGGTCTTCTACACCTTCTTCAAAAATGGATGTATTTATAACAATGACATTATCACTTACATGTGATAATTCTATTAAACCAATACTTATAATTGCACCAAACATATCGACGCTTAGCCCTGGTACAGTTGGATAAATTTTCAAATTAGTGAAGTCCGATAAGGCAGATAAATAGGAACCTGATAAGATATTTCCCATTTCTTGCATAGCAGATAATCCTAGTTCAGAAACAGGTCGTTTTTTAAAATCAAATGTTTCATCATAAATGAGACGACGGATAAAACGGTTTGCCTGTTCAATAGGTAGTATAAAGAACATACTTCCTTCTGCATCACCTTCAATGCGAAGGTAAATACCAACAACGACATTTTCTGATCCGCCAGCCAATTCCATCATATCGTTAAAGGACACCATTTCTACCTTTGGGACACGCATATCAATTTTTTTCCCAAGTAAATTGGAAAGTGCTGTCGCGGCATGCGCAGCACCAATATTGCCAATTTCCTTTAATACATCTAAATGTAGCGAGGTAATCTTTTGATTAAATGTCATGATCGATCCCTACTTTAGTGGATTTAATACTTTTTCTAAATGTAATAAGATTAATAATCGTTTTTCTACTTTAGCAACACCTGAAATAAATTCTTCCTCAAGGGAGCCAACAACTTCTGGTTGTGGTTCAATCGAACTTGCAGGAATATCAATTACATCGTTTGCTGAATCAACAACAAAGCCTACTTCCATATCTTCTAGTGAGATAATGATAATGCGAGTTGTTTCCTCATGTTCTGAAATAGGTAATTCAAAGCGTTCACGTAAATCCACAATCGGCGTTACGACACCACGAAGATTAATAACACCTTTTACATATTTCGCCGTTTTTGGTACGCGCGTAATATGCATTAGCTTTTCTATACCTTGAACATGGGACACCGGAATAGCATATTCCTTATTCGCTAGTTGAAATACAATTACTTTAATACTTTCTTGTTCCACTGCGTTTGTCATCTTTTACACCTCTCTTATTCATTCACCTTATTTTATTAATGCGTTACAATCTACAATTAAGGCTACTTTACCATTTCCTAAAATAGTTGCACCTGAAATAGCAAAAATATTTGTTAAGTAATTTCCTAAAGACTTCAAGACAATTTCTTGTTGTCCGATGAAGGAATCCACCACTAAACCAGCAAGTTTTTCACCTTTACGAACAATGACTACTGAATGGAATTCTTCATCTTGCGACTCTGTACGAGGTACTTCAAAGATTTCCTCTAAGAATACCAATGGTACAACCTTGCCACGGAAGTCGATTACTTTTTGATTATGCGCATTCATAATCTCCGATGAACGGATAATAGATGTTTCAATAATAGATGATAATGGAATTGCATAAATTTCCTTTTCAATTTCCACGAGCATGACAGAAATAATCGATAATGTCAGCGGTAATTGGATAGAAAAGATGGAACCAACATCTTGTGTGGATTCAATTGAAATATTACCACCAAGTGATTCAATTGTTGTTTTAACAACATCTAACCCTACTCCACGGCCAGATACATCCGAAATGACATCTGCAGTCGAGAAGCCTGAAGCTAAAATAAGCTCATTGATTTGATTATCAGACATTGAATAAGACTGTTCTTGTGTCACAATGCCTTTTGCAATAGCTTTCGCTAGTACTTTGTCACGATTAATTCCTGCACCATCGTCTTCAATTTCAATAAAGACATAGTTTCCACTATGGTAAGCACGTAGGACAACCGTTCCTTCCTCCGGTTTGCCTTTTGCACGACGAGATGTTGGATTTTCAATGCCATGGTCCACAGAATTTCGGATTAAGTGGACAAGTGGATCACCAATTTCATCGATAACTGTACGATCTAGTTCTGTTTCAGCACCAATGATTTCAAGATTAATTTTCTTATTTAAATCTCGGGATAGCTGACGAATCATTTTTGGAAAGCGGTTGAACACTGTTTCAACTGGCACCATGCGCATTGTTAAAATAATGGTTTGCAGGTCACCCATTACACGGCTCATTCGCTCCACAGTTTCGTTTAGCTCACCATGGTTTACTTCTGTAGCAATAGATTGTAAACGACCACGGTCAATAACAAGTTCTTCAAACAAGTTCATTAAAATATCAAGACGTTCAATATTGACACGAATCGTTTTATTTCCAACAGGCGCGTGATTTTTTTCAGCCTTTGCAGGTGCGGCTGTTTTTGCAGGCTGTGCGGCTGGTTCAGGTTTAGAAGGTACAGTAGCAGGTGTAGACTCTACTTCCGCTACAGCCGATGCAGTAGCAGCTACTTCTTGCTGTGATTCATACTCTCTTTCACTAAATTTCTTTTGGTCTATTGTTGTGACAACAACTTCTTCAACCTCAGAAACTTTCATGATCTTTTTCTGCATATCTTCTGCTGATTCTTTTGTCACATAGGCTACATAAAACTGTTGATCAAATTGTTCGTCTTCTAGCTTTTCAACAGATGGGCTCGATTTAATAACTTCGCCGTCTTTTTCTAAAATTTCGAAGACCATAAATACACGTGCAGCCTTTAAAAGACAATCTTCTCGTAATTTCACTGAAATTTCATAGGCATGGAAACCTTGTTCAGATGATTGTGCAATAACTGTTTGTTCAAAGCTATCATATTCTAAAACACTTTCCACGGCTGCTGGTCCTGCAACGGTTGCTGCCACCTCAGGTACTGCTTCCTCACCTAATTCTATGCGCTTAAGTTGAGCAACTGTTGCTGAAACATCACGCTTGCCATCTCCACCATTCGCAATATCCATGACCATTTCTTCCAGATGGTCAACAGATTCAAAGACCACATCTAAAATTTCTGGTGTTACGTGGATTTTTTCATTACGAATCGCATCTAACACATTTTCCATTTTATGAGTTAAATCGGCTAAATCTTCAAAACCCATTGTGGCAGACATACCTTTTAAAGTATGGGCAGATCGGAATATTTCCCCAACAATTGCCAAATCATCTGGATTTTTTTCTAATTCTAATAAATGTTCACTACATGCTTGTAAATGCTCTTTACTTTCTTCGATAAACATCTCTAAATATTGATTGACTTCCATAAGAGGACACCCCTTTTAAGGCAAATATTTCATTATTGTTAGTGCTATATCATCTACATCGGCAACTTCATCAATTAGTTGCGTTTCTACCGCTGCTTTTGGCATACCATATACAATGCAAGTTTCTGCTGACTCAGCTATGGCCATGACATTACCGGTCTTTTTTAGTGCTTTTAGTCCATTTGAACCATCATGCCCCATACCTGTCATAATCACAGCTACTTTATCAAAATCCTTATATTGACTAACATCTTCAAACATTACATCTACAGATGGTCTATGGCCTGACCTTGGTGCTTCTTGATTATCAAGAACAATACCAAAAGTTGTCCCTACTTTCCTAAGCTTTAAGTGATAGCCACCTGGGGCAATATAGGCAACCCCATTTTGTAAAATATCGCCTTGTTCAGCCTCCTTCACAACAATTTCACTGAGCTGATCGAGACGTGTAGCGAGTGATTTCGTAAATCCAGCAGGCATATGCTGAACAATGAGGATAGGAGCTTGAATAGACTTAGGAATTTTTGTAATGACCTCCTGAAGCGCACGAGGCCCTCCTGTAGATGTACCTATTAGCACAATCTTTTTACCTACTTTATTCCATTCAGTTTGCGCCTTTGTTACAGCTACTTTAGTAGCAGTAGCATTCACGGGAATAGGCATTTGACCATGTTGTTGTAAATCCTTTATTACGGTACTCACTTTTGTCACTGAATCTTGTTGTCGTTTACTACCAGAAGGTTTTTTCAATTTGGATATTGGCACCATTGCAGCTTGCTCTACTTTATGGACAAGCTCAGTTTGGATTTTATGTAAATCAAGAGATATTGTTCCGCTTGGCTTTGCGACAAAATCTACAGCGCCACTTTCAATAGCTGCTATAGCATTTTCTGTTCCACGCTGAGTGGTACTAGAGAGCATGATTACAGGAACTGGACATTGTATCATTATTTCTTTTAATGCATCTAGCCCATTCATTTCAGGCATCTCAATATCCATTGTCACAACTGATGGCTTCAATGATTGTATCTTTTTGATTGCATCTTTTCCATTTCGTGCAGTTCCAACTACTTCCACCTTCGAGTTGCCAACAAAAAAGTCACTAATTAGCTTTCTCATAAAAGCAGAATCATCCACAACTAATAGCTTGCTTTTATGTAAAAAGTCCAATTAATCACGCCCTTTCGAAAAAATACTTCTTAGTTTCGTTAAAAATTTCTTTGCTGTCTGATCATGTGCATGTACTTCCTCCACACGATGCTCCATAAAACGAATCACTATGAGTTGTAATGTTTTAGAAATCAGTGCGTCTGGATAAGCAAGTGAAAATGGGACTTGCTCACGCACAGCCTTCCGCACAATCGAATCTTCGGGTAATGAACCGAGTATCGTGACTTCTTTGTCTAAAAAACGTTTCATGGCTAACTTTAAACGCTCGTTTGTTTCGATGCCTTCTTCTTTACTAAATGCACGGTTACAAAGGACATAAAATTGCTTATCAGCATCCCGCATATGAATATATTTCATCATCGAATAGGCATCCGTAATTGCGGTCGGCTCTGCCGTTGAAATAACGATAATTTCGTCTATTGATGTGAGTAAATCTAGCGACCAATTTGTCGCACCCGCCCCCATATCAAATAAAATATAATCATAGTTTTTCTGAAGCTGTTCAAATGCATGTATAAGCTGTTCAAACATCGTCTCTGACCAATTAAAAATATTTGTCATACCCGACCCACCTGATATATACCTTAAACCATGGGGTCCCTCAAATATTACCTCATCTAGTAGTTTATTTCCTTCTAAGTAATCTTTCAAACTATTGGAAGCATTTTTCCCAATTAAAATATGGATATTTCCCATCCCAATATCCATATCTACAATGACAACTTTTTTTCCCTTTTGGGCCAAAGACAAGGCGAAATTCATCGTGAAGTTACTTTTTCCAACCCCGCCTTTGCCACTAACCACTGCAATTGCTCGACCTAAATCGCCTTGCTGCCTCATCATTTTCAAGCGTAATGTTTCAGCTTGGTCTCTCATTTCTCTTCACCTTGAAAAAACAAATTAAGCACTGCTTCTAAATCAGCTTCTTCAATATCTTCTGGTACTTCTTGACCATTCGTATAGTAAGCAAGTCCTTTATTATATTTAATCATTAAATTGAGCATTGTGCCAATAGAATTTGTTTCATCAATTTTCGTGAAGATAAATTTTTCAATTGGTAGCTGATTAAATTGGTCGATAATGTTCGCCATATCCTTTTCTTTTGTAGTCATCGCGAGTACTAAGTAGGATTCTGCTTGATCATCAAATTTTATGAGACGTTGGAGATCATCTACATACTTGACCTCTTTATAATTTCGACCAGCTGTATCGATAAACACTAAGTCTAAATGCGATAATCTTTGGATAGCTTGTTCGAAATCTGTTGCGTTGTAAGCAATTTCAACGGGTGCCTGTAAAAGACCCGCATACGTTTTTAGCTGTTCAATTGCTGCGATTCGGTACGTATCTGTCGTAATAAATCCGATTTTCTTCTTCTTTTCTAAAACTGCTCTAGCTGCCATTTTGGCGATCGTCGTTGTTTTACCCACACCTGTAGGACCTAATACGTTGATGTATTTTCTTTCATAGGACAATCCTCCGATAGGTAGGCTTTCTAATCTCTTACGAAGTAAATTTTTCGTGACCATTTTACATTGTGAGAAATTGATTTCTGATGCTTCTTTGAAATGCATAAAAAGCTCATCACCTATCGTTGTGATGAGCTCTTCATTTAGCTCTTGCTGTCTTAAGTATTCAATGAAGGGGAAGAGTTCATCGGGATATTGAGCTTGGGTAGTCTTTTTATGCATCGATTGCATTAAAGATTTTAAATCTGCAATTTCCTTCCTCAATTCTTCAGAAATGCCAGTGTCCTCGTGTTTAACTACATCATGCGATGATTGATCTTGATGAATTTTCTCTTGAATCGCATTTGTAATATCTTGTAGTCTCGCATTTTCCTTAGTTGCGATAGGTAATTCTACAGGCGTTGGTACTGGAGCCACTTGATTTGGCTCCACTCCATCCACTCCTGCAACTACCTCAAAACTTTTCTGTTTAATCATACCGAAAAATTTCTTCGTGATGACTACTTTAGAATTCAAAATAACAGCGTCCTCGCCTAGTTCTGCACGCACTTGCTTCATAGCCTCTGGTATGGAAGATGCATAATATTTTTTCATTTTCATTAAACATTCACCACCCCAACACTTTGAATTTCAATAGAAGCATCCAATTCATTATATGAGAGAACTGGAATCTGCGGGAAATAACGCTCCGTCAGTTGTCGTAAATACATGCGCACAGCCGGAGAACATAAAATAATAGCGGATTGTTCCATAAAGGACACACGCTCTATTTCTGCTGCAATCGTCTCTAGTACCGTTTGAGAATCTTGAGGATCCATTGCTAAATAATTTCCGTGATCTGTTTGCTGTATACTATCAGCAACCATTTTTTCTACTTTACCTGAAACTGTAATAACTTTTAATGCCGAACTATCTCCCACATATTGGGCAGTAATTTGACGAGCCAATGATTGACGAACATACTCAGTTAAAATATCTGTATCACTAGTTACCTTTGCATAGTCTGCTAACGTTTCAAAAATAATGGGTAAATTACGAACAGAAACATTTTCACGTAGTAATTTACCAAGTACCTTTTGGATTTCTCCAGTTGATAAAGGTGCCGGTGTCAGCTCTTCTACTAAAATAGGATGGGTTTCACGTAAGTGATCTATTAACTGCTTCGTCTCTTGACGACCTAATAATTCATGAGCATTCGCACGGATTATTTCAGTTAAATGCGTGGATACCACGCTTGGTGGGTCTACAACGGTGTAGCCATAAATTTCAGCATCCTCTTTCACTTGCTCAGTAATCCATTTAGCTGGTAATCCAAATGATGGCTCCACTGTATCAATTCCTTCAATAGAATCATCATCACCTGGGCTCATCGCTAAATAATGATCTAGTAAAAGTTCGCCTCTTGCCATTTCGTTCCCTTTTATTTTTATTCGATACTCATTTGGTTGAAGCTGAATATTATCTCGAATACGAACAACCGGGATGACAATTCCTAATTCTAGTGCTAACTGTCGACGAATCATAATGACACGATCTAATAAGTCCCCACCTTGAGCAGCATCTACTAACGGAATTAATCCATAACCAAATTCAAATTCGATTGGGTCCACATTTAATAAATTCACAACATTTTCAGGGCTCTTCATGCCATCTGTTGCCACTTCTTCTTCAATTTCAAGTAATTCCTCTTCATCCTCTGGTTTCTTACGTTCCATCATATAAGCCCCAGCAATTAGGGAAAGACCTATTGGAAGTGTTACCCAGTTAGGGATTGGTGTAAATAGCCCTAGTAATACTATGGTACCTCCAGCTACATAGAGTAACTTTGCTTGAGCAAATAATTGTCCTGTTATATCTTGACCAAGACTTCCTTTAGAAGAGGCGCGAGTTACCACAATCCCTGTTGCTGTTGAAATAAGCAAGGCAGGAATTTGCGAAACTATACCATCCCCAACGGTTAGCTTAGAAAAATGAGTTGCTGCTTCAGCAAATGGAAGTCCCATTTGTACTACCCCGATGATGATTCCGAATAATAAGTTGATAATAACCATGACCATTGAGGCAATGGCATCCCCTTTTACGAATTTCGTGGCACCATCCATCGCTCCGTAGAAGTCCGCTTCACCCGCTACTTTTTCACGTCGTTCGCGTGCTTCCTTTTCGGAAATTACTCCTGCATTTAAATCAGCATCAATACTCATTTGTTTACCTGGCATCGCATCAAGTGTGAAACGAGCTGCTACTTCAGCTACCCGCTCTGCACCCTTTGTAATAACAATAAACTGAATTAATACTAGAATTAAAAAGACAACTAAACCTACGAGAATATTTCCCCCGACTACGAAATCACCAAACGTTTCTACGACAGAGCCCGCGTCCCCAGTTGCTAAGATCGCACGGGTTGTGGAAACACTCAGTCCTAATCGGAATAAGGTTAACAGTAAAATAACAGAAGGAAAAATAGAAAAGTCTAATGCTTCCTTCATACTCATTGCTGTTAGCAGTACAATTAATCCTAAAGTAATATTAATGACAATTAAGAAACTTAACATCCACGGAGGAAGAGGGATGATGAGCATCGCAACGATTAAAATAACCGCACCTAAAACCCCAATATCGCGAACTTTCATTTGTGTCCCTCCTACTAAAAAGCTTTAAATTTTACGTTTAATACGGTAAACATAAGCGAGTATTTCTGCTACTGCTTTGAAAAATTCTTCTGGTACGGGATCACCAATTTCAACTTGATCGTACATGGCGCGAGCTAAAGGTCTATTTTCCACCATAATGACGTCATGCTCTTTGGCAATCAGCTTTATTTTTTGAGCGATAAAGTCTGTACCCTTTGCAATTACGCGAGGTGCATCCATATTTTCCTCGTCATATTTGAGCGCAATCGCATAGTGAGTAGGGTTGGTAATTACCACATCTGCACTTGGAATCTCTGACATCATACGACGCATCGCCATTTCGCGCTGACGTTGTTTGATTTTCGATTTAATGAGCGGGTCACCCTCACTATTTTTATATTCATCTTTAATATCTTGCTTAGACATTTTAAGATTTTTTTCATAATCAAATTTTTGATACATCCAATCCAAAATGGATACACAAAGTAAAACTAAAGATGCCGCTATGCCCATAATGCCGACTAGCTTTCCGACAGTAATGAGCGTCATCCATGGACTTTTAAAGGATAAAGCTAAAACTTCTGGCAAGTTTGTCCAGATAATAATTGTCGTTACACTACCGATAAAGCCAATCTTTAACACCGATTTCAGCAACTCAACAATTGCCTTAACCGAAAAAATCCTTTTCAACCCTTTGATAGGGTCCATCTTTTTCAAATCAAACTTCATTGGCTCCAGGGTAAATAAAAAGCCAAACTGCAAAAAGTTACCTGCAAGTGCTCCAACAACAGCTATCGCCATAATCGGTACAATAATGAAAGCCATTTGTATTAATGTTTCTATAAATAAGTGCATCACACTATCAATCGTTAGTGTTTCAATGCGTATGTTATGGATAAAGGTTTGTCTAAAAAACGCTAATAGCTCATCCCGTAAAGAACCTGCAAAGAAAATTAAGAAGATAAAGACCATCAGCATAACGATGGCACTAGTTACATCTTGACTCTTAATAACTTGTCCCTTTTTTCGAGCATCTTGACGTTTCTTTGGCGTCGCCTTCTCAGTCTTTTCACCTGAAAAAAACTGGATATCTAAATTCAGTAGTAGTTTCATATTATCCACCACCTAAAATGGCCATTAAATCACGCATGCCGTAAATCATAATAGTGATCAACTTTTGAATGACTTGAATCATTACAGCCATCATTGTAAATAACACTAAAAAACTAACGGCTATTTTAATAGGAAAACCAACAACAAATATATTTAATTGTGGTACTGTTTTCGCAGTTATTCCTAAAGCTAAATCGACTAAAAATAAGGTAGCCACAACAGGTGCAGCCATCTGAAATGCAATAGCAAAAACAGCTGTAAATGTTGTGATGATAAATTGGGGAAAGCCCTCATTTGTAAAACTAGGGAATTGATCCATAGGCAAAAACTGATAACTATAGTAAATTCCATCAAGAATCATATGATGGCCATTAATTGCTAACAGTAAAAGGAATGCTAACATATTAAAAAACTGACCGATTAATGGACTTTGAGCTCCTGTTTGCGGATCAATAATATTGGCAATGGCAAAACCCATTTGAAAATCAATAAAGCTCCCTGCAATTTGAATGGCAGACATGATTATATAACCTACTAGACCGAGTAACAGCCCAACAAGTGCTTCTTTCATCACTAATAATATGTATTCATCATTGAATGCAAATGGCTCAACATCAATTGTATAATACATCATCCAAGCTAAAACCAGTGCGAGAGTAATTTTGACTTGTGGTGGTATGGTTCTATAGGAAAAAAAAGGAACCGTAACAAAAAATGCTGAAACACGCACAAGCACCAATAAGAAAACCGTTAAATGCGGAATTAATTCATTCATGGACTCACCCTATATAACGTGTTAAATTCTCAAAAATGTCTCTCGCATAGCTAGTAACTTGAGATAACATCCATGGGCCAAAGAACACAATGGCCACAAAGACGGCGATAATTTTCGGTACAAATGCTAATGTTTGCTCTTGAATCGAAGTGGTAGCTTGAAAAATACTTACAGCCAAACCAGTGATTAAAGCTACTAATAATAACGGACCGCTTGTTAGAAGGATAATCATAATGGCACGTTCTGCAACGGAAATAACCAATTCACCTGTCATACTGTATCATCCCCTAAAAACTTTGTAGTAGCGATTTCATGACGAGATACCAGCCATCGACCAGAACAAACAATAAGATTTTGAATGGCAATGAAATCATTACTGGCGGTAACATCATCATCCCCATCGACATTAATGTACTCGCAACAATCATATCGATCACTAGGAATGGAATAAAAATCATAAAACCTATTTGAAATGCTGTTTTAATTTCACTTAAAGCAAATGCTGGCACAAGCATTGTCAGTGGGATTTCTTCCACTGATGCTGGTTTTTCTGCTTGATTGTACGATAAAAACAAGTCAAGATCTTTTTGTCTTGTATGCTTACTCATAAATTCTTTAAATGGCAAGCTTGCCCGATCATAAGCTTCATCTAAACCAATTTCTTCAGAAAATAGTGGTTGCAAAGCCTCTTTATTGACCTCTTGAAAGGTTGGGGCCATGATAAAGAACGTTAAAAATAAGGCTAAACCAACAATCACCTGATTAGGTGGCATTTGTTGTGTAGCCAGTGCTGTACGCACAAAGGATAAAACAATGACAATACGAGCAAAGGATGTCATTAAAATTAAAATACTTGGTGCCAGTGATAAAACGGTTAATAGTAGTAAGAGCTTAACGGATGTTGAGACGTTGGTTGGATCGCTATTGGAAAAAATATTGACTAAATCATTCATTTATCATCCTTCTCCTTTTGCTTCCATCGCTCAATCTCTTCACTGCGCTCCTGTTTAATTTCGGATATCTTTTTTTCAAAGAGTTTGCCAAATGTCTCTTGCTTTTGTTCATTTTGCATATTCACTCTATCTTTTTTCTTAAACTTAGAAAATACTTCTGCGATATACGGTGATGTTGCTGCAAGTTCTTGCCTTTCGTTATAAAGTGCTAACAGTGCTTCTATTTCTTCAGGATCAGTAATTTCACGTAATAGCTGAACGTCTTCACCGACACCCACTAAGTACATGGTTTTACCTACTTGTAAAAGCTGTACTGATTTTTGTGCACCCAACGATAAACCGCCTAAATTTTGTATCAGTTGATTACGTTGAAAGTTTAAATTTCGTTTATTTAAAAACTTCATTAAACCATAAAACAAAGCTACAACAAAAATAAGCGCTAAAACCATTTTTATGTATTCCCATGCAGATATATCTCCAGCTGCTGATACACTTGGTTCTTGTTTAGCAGCTGGATCGGTAGTATCTCCATAACAAGCTTCTGGGTCTTTAATGCAATCTGTCACACTATTCGTATCAGAGTCTGCATAGACCGAAGTTGGTGTCGGGTACAAAAACAGGAAGGATACAAGAAATGCAAAAATCATCGTGAAACGAAATGATTTTAACATTTTCATGCAATCATCCTAGCGCTTTTTGGATCGCTTCAATTACTCGATCTGCTTGGAAAGGCTTAACAATAAAGTCTTTCGCACCAGCTTGAATTGCATCGATTACCATTGCTTGTTGTCCCATTGCTGAACACATGATTACAGTTGCACTTGGATCTGACCCCTTAATTGCTTTAAGAGCCGCAATACCATCCATTTCTGGCATTGTGATATCCATTGTTACTAAATCTGGTTTTAATTCATTGTACTTTTCAACAGCTTGTAATCCATCTGCCGCTTCTCCAACAACCTCAAATCCATTTTTCGACAAAATATCCTTGATCATCATACGCATAAATGCAGCGTCGTCTACAATCAAAATTCTTTTAGACATGGTTAACTCCTCCAATTGAAACTATCTTAAATTATTTAAACGCTCTGCTTGACTTAAAACATCTGTAATACGTACACCAAAGTTTTCATCAATAACAACGACTTCACCTTTAGCGATTAAACGACTATTAACTAATATATCAACAGGCTCCCCAGCTAATTTATCTAACTCAATAATCGAACCACTTGATAGTTCTAAAATCTCTTTAACAGAACGTTTCGTACGTCCTAACTCTACAGTAACTTGCAATGGAATATCAAGTAGCATATTTAAATTTCTAGCTTCAGATTGAGAGATTACATTTGAATCAAAGCTAGCAAATTGTGCTTGTTGAACATTCACTGGCTGTGCAGGTCTCGCTGGTTGCGCAAACTGCTGTGGTTCCTGATAAACTGGTTGCTGCATAGTTGCTTCCGGCTGCTGATAAACAGGCTGTGCAGGCGGTGGCATAACTGGCGCTTGTTGTTGAACAGGTGGTGCTGCAATTGGCGGTGCCTCAGGCGCAATCGTTGCAGCCACAGGTTCTTCTATTGATTCAGTTTCACCTAGTAGAGATTTTACGATGTTTTGACTAAATTTAAGCGGTAATAATTGCATTAAATTCGAATCAATTAAATTACCAATTCTTAATCTAAACGATACTTTGACTAGTAAATCATCTTCAGGGATATTTTCTCGACCTTCATTTTGAGAAATATTCATTAAATCTATTGTCGGTGGCGAAATATCCACTTTTTTGTTGAATACTGTCGACATAGATGTAGCTGCTGAGCCCATCATTTGATTCATGGCCTCTTGAACAGCACTTAATTGAATTTCTCCTAAGTCAGGTTTCGGATTTAATCCATCGCCACCTAACATAAGGTCTGCAATAATTGCTGCATCCGATTGTTTAATAACAAGTAAATTCATACCTGTTAAGCCAATCGTATATTCCACTTGTACAGCTACATAAGGATGTGGAAACTCCTCTTCTAATTTATTTCGATTAATCATTGATATACTTGGGGTAGTAATATCTACTTTTTGTCCTAATAATGCCGAAAGTGCAGTGGCAGAGCTACCAAAGGAAATATTGCCTACCTCACCTAGTGCATCTTGTGCAAACGAATCAAGGTAATCCTCTACTCGTATATCATTTGTTTCATCAATTGAAGAAGCTTCAGTGCCGCTGTTTTTATCTTCCAACGTCTCGCCCCTTAATAGCGCTTCAATTTCTTCTTGGGAGAGCATTTCATCACTCATCTTCGTCTCCTCCTTTCAAAGGGTCGATAATCTGGATTGCTAATTTTTTGCCTTGCTTACCTGGTTGAACAGTGAATTTTGGTAACGTTCCTACCTTTAATAGAAGTGGATCATTAATTTTTTGCTCTAGCTGTATAACATCACCAATTTGCATTGTAAGGAAATCCTCGATTGTGATATCCGTTAGCCCTAATTCAACCGAAAGCGGTAATTTTGCTTGTTTTACGCGTGTTTCAAGCATTTTTGTTTGCTCTGGAGACATTTCTTTCGTATTTGTTTGCATCCAGTAGCGAACAGAAAGATTTGGAACAATCGGCTCCAATACAACATGCGGAATACAAATATTGATCATACCGCTTGTTTCACCAATGATCGTATTTAATGAAATAACAACTACTGTTTCATTAGGTGAGATCATTTGTAAAAATTGTGGATTAACTTCAAGCTCCACTAAAATCGGATCAATTTCCGCTACATTTTCCCACGCCTCGCGTAAATTGTCGAATGAGCGTTCAAAAAGGTTTGTCATAATTTTTGTTTCAATTTCTGTTAGATTATCTACATTACTATGACTCGCCCCACTACCGCCCATTAAACGATCTAGCATGGAATAGGCAATGTTCGGATTTATTTCCATCAATATATTACCATCTAATGGTGGCACTTCAAACACATTAATGAGCGTCATATTCGGAATCGAACGAACGAACTCTTCAAATGGTATTTGGTCTACTGATGCAACCGTAATTTGCACATAGCTTCTAAGTTGTGCAGAGAAAAAGGTTGTCAATAGTCGTGCAAAATTTTCGTGTATTCGGGTCAAACTTCGGATTTGATCTTTTGAGAATCGAAGCGCTCGTTTAAAGTCATAAACTTTAACCTTACGTCCCTCATCCTCCTTTTTTATGTCATCTGCTGACATTTCCCCAGTCGATATAGCGGAAAGCAGCGCATCTATCTCGGATTGAGATAACACATCTCCTGCCATTTGCCCACCTCCATTTCAAGCAGTTTCTATTTTATTGAGTGATGAAGGAGGTAAAATATACTTCCTGGACTTCTCCCTCTTGCATCAATTCATTTACTCTGGTTTTTAATGATTTTTGGAAAATTTGCTTCCCTTGCTTACCTTCTAAATCTTTTTGCTCCATTTCAGAAAGCTCTTGTATAGCAATGTTTTGCACTTGGAAAACACGCTTTGTTAATTCTGCAGCAGCATCTTTGCTTGTCGTTTGAACTTTTAATGACAAGCGTACTACTCTTTTATCTGCAAGATTCGTTGTGATTTCCGGAATCTCCACTGTTGCCTCTACAATTTCATCAATGGTTGGTTCAATAGCTCCTGTCGGTTTATTAAATTGTGTAAGCAATACAAACAAGATAACCCCGATCAGTATGACTGCTACTAGCAAAATAATAATCATTGTTAACATTTTATTATTCTTCATCTTTTTCACCTCGTAGATGCGGGTTGGATAGTATTTGTATATTGTTATAAAAGGCAGTTACCTTTTGTCGCACCTCATCTTCACTCTCTAAAACAATTAATTTTGTTCCAGTTGTTAAAGTAATAGTCGTATCTGGAAATGATTCGACTGTTTCTATGTATAAAGCATTTAATGTAAATGCTTTGCCATTAAGACGTGTTAGTTCAATCATTGAATTAGGGCCGGGTCTAGCATGAGAGCCGGCCCGACCCTCCCTCATATGAAAATATGTTTGTTAAAACGTCCGTTATGAATGAAAGGACTATTCAATCATTAACGTTTTAAGTTTACTAGCTCTTGTAACACTTCATCTGATGTTGTAATAATACGAGTATTCGCTTGGAAACCACGTTGAGCAACAATCATCTCTGTAAACTCTTCAGATAAGTCAACATTCGACATTTCTACAGCTCCAGGCACTACTTTCCCCATCCCTGCTACAGTTGCTACTTGTCCATATGCAGCACCAGAGTTCGCTGTTTGTTGATAGTAGTTCCCACCATTTTTAGCAAGACCACCAGCGTTCGGGAATTTAGCCATAATCAGCTGACCAGCCCATTTACGCTCACCATTTAGGTCTACATATTCAATCGTACCATTAGCCCCGATGCTAATCTCTTTAGCAGTCGTAGGGATACGAATTGGACCTACAGTTCCATCATCAGGTGTTAGTACACCATCCTCATCAAATAAGTTTGCTCCTTCATCCCCTGAAGCAATTGGTGCATCATCTGGATTGATACCATCATCATCCGCTTCCATTACGATATCCTCACCAGCAGATACACCTACTAAATATTTACCGTCAGCATTTACTAAATAGCCATTGCTATCCATATAGAAAACACCATTACGAGTAAATAGAGTATTGTTGAAGCCTTCTTCGTCGATGAAACCACTATCTGGATCAGGAGCACCATTTGCATCAGCTACCATGAAAAAGCCATCACCCTCAATTGCTAAGTCAAGACCACGTCCTGTACTTTGTAAGGAACCGCCTCCATGAATCGTATCAATGGCAGCTAATTGTGTACCCAAACCAACTTGTTGTGGATTCACACCACCTCGTGTAGCTGTTGCTGCAGATGCACCGGCTTGTGTTTGAGACATTAAATCTTTAAAAAGAACACGTCCTTTTTTAAAGCCAACAGTATTAACATTTGCAATATTGTTACCAATAACATCTAGCTTTGTTTGGAAGTTTTTAAGACCTGAAATACCTGAATACATAGAACGTAACATAAGTTTTCGTTCTCCCTTCATTTTTTATTTGTGTGCTTCTATCAATCAGCATCACGAAGGCTTCCTTTCATAAGAAGGTCCAGCCTTTAAAGCACGATTGTGCCATCAATATTTGTAAATAATTGTTGTTTTGCTTCCGTGCGATCCATTGCTGTAATGACAGTAGCGTTTTTAGCACTGACAATTAAAGCTGCTTGATCCATCAAGACTAATGGCTGTTTAACACCTTTTGAGTGAGCTTCAAATACCTTATCCGAGACAACCTGCCATTCTTGTTCAGAGATGTCAATTTTACGCTCCATAATACGTTCATGCGCATGTTTGCTCACCTTCAGCTCTTGCTTTGATGCTTCCTGTAAATGGGCTTTAAAGGATTGCTGTGAATGAATGGGCGTAGGTTGAGTTGCACGAATAGATGGATGCAAGGGTACACGATGAATTGAAAATTTATCCATCACTTTTCCCCACCTTTATTCGCTAATAACTGTAAAATCTTTATCCGTAAGTTTTTTATCATTATCTAATACGTAATAAATAACGCCATCTTTATTGGAAACAGAGACGATTCTTCCTTGTAATTCCTGCTCGCCATCTTGATATGTAACTTTTTTACCTATCAATTTACTCGCCTGAACAAGTGGCGTTTCTGGCACAGGATTATTCCCATTTGCTCCAGAGCCAAGGATTCCAGAAATATTACCAGGCGTTATTTCTTTTCCATCTGCTAATTTGAAGACAACACTACCATCTACAAATTTCAAGGATTCGATCACACCTGATCCTTCATTTACAACTGGATCTCCTTTTTCATCTGTTTTATCTGTAATTTCATGCCATTTGACTTCTTTACCAACAAAGGTTGCATAATTCATCATTTGCGTTTGTTGCTGTGATGCTAATAATGATTCTACTGCCTTTGTCATGTTCTGCATTTGTTCTAAAGAAGAAAACTGTGCCATTTGAGAAATGAATTCTCGGTCATTCATCGGATTTGTTGGGTCCTGATGCTGTAATTGGGTAATTAACAGTTGAAGAAAGGCATCTTTACCAAGTTCACTATTCCCAGTTTGTTTGGTTGGTTTTCTATAATTAGAATAGTAAAGATCGTCCGTTATGGATGTATTGGTTGCTTTAGACGTTGCATCCGCCATCAATTACACCTCCTCGTTTAATAAATAGTCACTAAATGACATCTCTTCATCGTCATCCTCAGCTTTTTGTTGCTGATCTTCATCCTGTTGCTGTCTAAAGAAATTATTAAAGAAGTTTTGATCACGTTGTTGGCGATCTGCATCCTGTAATGATTGGGCAATATCAAGACGGTCTACTTGAATGTTCTGCTGCATAAACGCCTGCTTTAGCTGATGTGCTTGACTATCAAGCATTTCACGTCCATGAGCTGTAGAAGCTAGTAGACGAGCTGTCAGTACACCATCATTTTGCACAAGCTCTATACGAATTGTTCCTAAATTTTCTGGATACAACTTAATCGTTAATCGTGTAATCCCCTGTGCATTAGATATTTGAGCTCTATTGATAATGGCTTGCATTTCTTTTAATAAAGCCTCTGACTGTGCAGGTTTAGCAGTCGGTAATGTTACTTGGAACGTATCCGGTTTGGTTTGCACCGTTTGTGGTGTTACCATTTCATTAGAACTTGTCTCACTTTGCTTCGTCATTTGGACTTGCTGGAAGCCTTGTAATGACAATGTACTTGTTGATTTGGTTGTTGTTACTTGTATTGTTTCTACTTGGGTTTGTAATGTCGTTAAAAGACTTTTAACGGTTGTTAACAAATTTTCTTGTGGAGCTGTTAAGTCCGATTTCTGTCCTACTAATTGTGCTAGCTTTAACACTTGCAGTAATTGCGTTGCTTCTTTTGGTGTTACTAGACCTTCTCCTTGTAATGCAGCACCTATTTGCGCTTGAAGTATTGGCGCTTGGGCATCTACTAAGGATAATAGCTCCCAAACATCACTAGCTTCTTTTTCTTCTCCTAATAGCTGCTGGACTATTTTTTGAAGCTGTTCATCATCAATACCTAATGCATTTAATATATTGTCCAGATCCAGCATTTCGTCCATAGATACCGCTTTACCATCTTCTCCCAGTTGTAGGATTAACAAACCATCATCGTGGGGGATTCCTAATAAATCGAGTACCTCTTCCAATGAATCAGCGTTTAAAACCTGCTGTAAATCAGCTAGCTCATTATTTGGCGTAGTTTGAGCAGATTGATTTGATTGAGTTGAGGAAGATAGGACTTGTCCAAAAACAGAGCCGAATTTCGATAAATTATCCTGCTTCGAAGTTCCGTTGATCTTCCCATCAGTGCTACTAGCTGCCGTTGTTGGCTTTGCTGCCGCATTTTTAGTTGGTACTGATTGAGTGATCATTTTCATCATTGCTATATCCACTCTTTTCACCTCCTTTCATGAACTTTATTGTTTAGCCATGAGTTCCGTATATTTCGCTGCATCTTTAGCATCCATTTTCTCTAAAATTGCTGCTAGTTTATCAGGTTTTAAATTAGTTAAAATGCGTAATGCTTCTGTATCACTCATATTGATTAATACAGGTGCTGCAGATTTCGGAGACATTTTATCGAAAGTCGATAGAATATCGTTGAAATCGCGCTTCACATCATCTTGCTGTCGATTTAATTTTTCAATTTCAAATTGAAGCTGCTCTTTTTCTATCGTGAGCTTCTCTTTTTCAGTTGTTGTCGTATCTAGCTTTTTTTGCAGCTGTGTAATTTCTGCTTCTTTTTCTTGAATTTCTGCCTGTAAATTAACTATTTTCGAGTCATTGATTACGACAGCATCTTTTGCTTGCTGTTCTTCTGACGGAACAAAAGGTAAACTGCCAATTGCCTTTTTACCTAAGTCAAAAACATTTGTATTCATTAATGTAGCCACAACAAGTAAAACTGCTACGACAAACATAAGTGGCAGTACGATCCAAGTAAAAAACTTTAGAAAGCCTCCCTTTTTTTTCTTAGGCGGCTGTTCTACTAATTCCGCTTTCAATCGATTGTCTTTTCTCACCATGAAATCACCTGATTTCTCTCTTGTTATACGTTAATAATGAAATTTCATCTAAAAAAAGGCTTTCTATACGATCCTGCTCTTGTTGGAAAAGCTTAAAATCCTTTTCTCTCATTTTTTCAAATTTACGTACTTCCAAGTTTTTTTCTAATAATTTATCTTCGTGCCAATTCATTTTTGCACGAGCTTGTATCACTTTCTGCTGAACATCTGCAATTGTTTTTTCCAGACTATCAATAAAACGTGCGTAGTGATGAATTTCATCAATAGATGAACCAACCGTTAAACGGTCCTGCTGGAAGGCAATTAAATCTTCCTTCTTTTTAAGCAAGTCATATAACTTCGTAGCCACTTCCTCAAAAGATCGGACAGATTCTTTATAGGCCATTTCAGTTTCGTTTTTTTCTTGCTCACGAATTGTTAATACTTTTTCAAAACGATACACATAGCTGACCATCTAGTTCACACCACCGTTCGATAAGGATATCAGCTCATTTACACTTTCTTCCAAGGTCACTTTATCCAAATAGCCCTGTTTAAGATAAGTAGTAATAAGCGGTTCATAATGTATAGCTTCATCAATTTCTCTAGACGTCCCTCGTTTATAAGCACCTATATTGATTAAATCCTCAGATTTGTCGTATGTATAATAAAGTTCTCTTAATCGTTCTGCAGCTTTTTTATGCTCTGGCTCTGCTACATGGTTCATTAAACGACTAACACTTTTTAAGACGTTTATAGCAGGGTATTGACCTTTATTAGCTAAATTTCGATCAAGCACAATATGACCATCTAATATCCCTCGCACCGTATCAGCGATTGGTTCATTCATATCATCACCATCTACTAGGACCGTATAAAACGCAGTGATAGAGCCCTTTTCATTAGTACCTGTACGTTCTAATAATTTAGGTAAAATCGCAAATACAGATGGTGTATACCCCTTCTGTGCTGGTGGTTCACCTGTAGCAAGTCCAATTTCACGTTGAGCCATGGCAACACGTGTTACAGAGTCCATCATCAACATGACATTTAATCCACGATTTCTAAAATACTCGGCAATTGCTGTTGCAGTAAACGCCCCTTTTATCCTCATTAATGCTGGTTGGTCAGAGGTAGCAGCAACAACAATAGAGCGACTTAGACCCTCAGGACCTAAATCACGTTCAATAAATTCACGAACCTCACGCCCACGTTCTCCGATCAGCGCAATTACATTCAAATCTGCCTGCGTATTTCTCGCAATCATTCCAAGAAGCGTACTTTTTCCGACCCCTGAACCAGCGAAAATCCCGACGCGTTGGCCATTTCCAACCGTTAGCATTCCATCGATAGCTTTAACGCCGACCTCAAGTCTTTCATTAATTGGCGGACGTGTTAGTGGATTTGGCGGATCTTGCTCTGTCGGAACCGTCATTAGTCCTTTTGGTAATAAGGTGCCATCAATAGGATTTCCCATTGAATCCAACACTTTTCCTATTAGCTCTGGGCCCACTTTTACTTCTAGCGGAGCCCCCGTCCCTTCAACAAGACAGCCAATAGATATTTCTCTTAAAGAAGTGAAAGGCATTAAAACAACAATTTCATCTTTAAAGCCCACCACTTCAGCTAAAATGATTTGGTGACCATTGTTTACAGTTTCCACATGAATTTTACAAACATCACCTATGGAACTATCTGGACCTTGCGACTCAATCATCAAGCCGACAACTCTAGTGACTCTACCAAACTTTTTAAAAGTTGGCATATGAGGAATATGTTCGATTAATTGAGCCGTCTTCATCTAGATCATTCCCTACTTTCTAATATTTCATGAAGCTTTAATCTTAGTTCGTTCAATTGCTCATCGATACTCACTACTATACGTCCATGATTTGTTTCGATATAGCAATCTGTTTCATTGTTTAAATCTTCATTAACAAAAATCATAAATGGTACATCAACCGGGAACATTTCCGCTAATTCATCACGATTAGCAGTAATTAAAGCGTGGTAGGTTGGCGACACATAAATTTTAATTTCTTTCATCTCTCTAGCTTCTTTTAAGCCTCTACGAACAATCGACACAAATAGATCTGGATCACGTTCTAAAGAAATGCCCATTATTCGTTCTGCTGTCGTTAGGCCAAGCTCTAGCACCACAGCTTCTTGTTCATCAATATATTTTTTTGCGTTTTCTTTTGCTTGATTAATGACTTCATTCGCAGTTTGAAGTGACTCGGCCATTGCTTCAGTGGATTTATTCACACCGTCTTCATAGCCTTGTCCAAAGCCTTCATCATAGGCTTCTTGAACTCGATTCGGTCTTTCTTCTTCCCAACTTAACTTCAAATGCTCAATCTCTTGATAGTGCATGTGCTTTTCTTGCTCAAATGCTTCACGTTCTGCTTGTAAAGAAGCTCTAGCCTCTGCAAGCAAACGGTCTCGCTCAGCCATTATTTCTTCTATTGTTAATTGATGTTGGGATGAAGCATCATCACCATCTTCCAAATCAAATCCTTCAAACATATCGCGAATTTGTATCTCTTTTACATTATCGCTATCGGATTGAGTGTAAATTGAACGGATGATTCTAGACAATGACGTCATCTCCTCCACCACGTGCAATAATGATTTCACCAGCATCCTCTAGGCGACGAATAACAGCAACAATTCGAGATTGTGCCTCCTCTACGTCACGTAAACGTACAGGTCCCATAATTTCCATTTCTTCTTTAAATGTTTCAGCCATACGTTGAGACATATTGCGGAAAATAATATCTTTTACTTCTTCGCTTGACACTTTCATTGAAAGCAGTAAGTCTTCGTTTTCACAATCACGAATAACACGTTGAATGGAACGATTGTCGAGTGTAACGATATCTTCGAATACAAACATGCGTTTTTTGATTTCTTCTGCAAGCTCTGGATCTTGAATTTCAAGTGCATCAAGGATCGTTTTCTCAGTTTGTCGATCAACACCATTCAGTACTTCAACGACTGCATCAATACCACCAGTTTCAGTGTAATCTTGGGTAACCGTAGATGATAATTTACGCTCTAACACCGATTCAATTTCACTAATTACTTCTGGTGAAGTCGATTCCATAACAGCTATACGTTTTGCAATGTCAGCCTGTACTTCCTGTGGTAATGAAGATAAAATCACTCCCGCTTGCCCTGCTTCTAAATAAGAAAGAATGAGGGCAATTGTTTGTGGATGTTCATTTTGAATAAAGTTAAAAATTTGTGCCGGATCAGCTCTCCGTGCAAAATCAAACGGTCGCACTTGTAACGAAGATGTCAGACGATTAATGATCGTCTGAGCTTGTTCTACACCAAGCGCTTTTTCTAATACTGTTTTCGCATAACCAATACCACCTTGCGTGATATAGTCTTGAGCTAGCGCAATATTGTGGAATTCTTCTATAATCTCTTCCTTGACGTTTGATTCTACTTTTTTAACACTTGAAATTTCTAATGTTAAACGTTCTATTTCTTCCTCTGTTAAATGTTTATAGACTGAAGCTGAAACTTCAGGTCCTAATGAAATTAACAAGAGAGCGGCCTTTTGTTTTCCGGTTAATTCCTTATCTTTCTTGGACACAGCCGAACCTCCTAGTTAGTCTTCAGCAATCCAACTACGCAGTAACTTCGCAAAATCGTCTGGCTTATCTTTTGCCATTTTTTCTAGCTGCTTACGACGCATTGTAGCTTCCGTTTCAATTTCTTCATTAATATCGTCAATCATTAAATCTTCTTGTTCTTCTAGGATACTTAGCTCTTCTTCTTCCTGTGCACGTTTACGAGAACGGATAATGAAGAATGCTAACAATACAATAACAGCTAATAAGATACCGCCAATAACCCAAACCCACCAAGGGATCATTGGTTTTTCATCAGCAACCTGTGTGGCCTTACCATATAGAGGCTGTACAGATACGGCTACTTTCTCATCAATTTGCTCTTGAGTAAGCTCAGCTGCTACGTCTTTAGAAATCGTTGTACGAACGATCGTGCTTAAAATTTTCTCAATATCTTCGCGAACACCGTCTGGTAATGACGCTGCATCTGTTGCTGTTGGTGGTTCAACAATTACTTGAATTCCAATATCTTGCACCTTATAAGGAGCTTCTTGAATATCTTTACGTATACGATTCACGTCATTATTAATCGTTTCTTCTGTACGTTCATAATCACCGTTACCCGATGTACCTTCATTATAGGTAGTAAAGTTATCAGTAGTTGTTTCAGCTTCAGGTGTTCCAGTAGCTGCTGCCGCCCCTGTTCCAGAATATTGCTCAGTAATTCTTTGAGCACTAATGGCGATTCCTTCCATATTTTCTTCATCAACAGGTGTCACAAGATTTTCTTCACGATTTTCCTTCTTGAAGTCAATATCCGTAGTGACAGAAACCATTACTTTGTCTTGTCCCATCAACGTACCAAGCATATTTTGTACTTGACGTTGTAGATCACGTTCCACTAACTTTTTCATTTGTAATTGACCTTCAGCCGTTGCTGTAGATGTACCATCTGTTGTGGCTGCATTCAAGTCAAAGTACTCTGAGAATTGGTTAGAGATTACGATGTTCTCAGTTTTTAAATTCGGAATACTTTTTGACACCAAATTATACATAGTTGTAATTTGCTGCTCTGTAAATTTATATCCTGGATCTGTATTTAATACGATAGATGCAGTTGCATCCTCTTTTACATCTGTTACGAAGACCCCTTCTTCAGGGACAGTAATCATTACCTTTGCATCTTTAACGCCTTCAAGGTTTCTAAAAAGCTTAGCAATTTCAGTTTCAGTGGCTGCTTTTTTTAATAGATTAAATTCGTTATCTGTCATCCCAAACCCTGAACTGTTTGCAAATGAGTAATCAATCGTACCCGTTTGCGGATATCCTTCTGATGCTAATTGCACTAATAAGGAGTCAACTTGCTCCTCAGGCACTAAAATAGATGTTCCGCCTGGCGCAATTTGATATGTTACACCTTGTGAATCCAGTGCTTCCTTTACTTGTCCAATTTCTCTTGTTGATAAATCTTTATAAAGTGGAACATATGTAGTTTTTGAAGCGAAAAACGTTACAATTGCCGCAAGAGCGATGACGCCTACCAAGGAGCCAATCATAACTATTTTTTGCTTTTTACTTCGACTTTTCCAAAATTGACTGGTGTCGTTTTTTATTTTCGTCAATCGTTCATTCATTATGAATCCTCCGGTTATAGTGAATAACCTAGCCATCAATAATTTGCGAACTTCAAGAGCCTACCATTTAGGTAGTCATTAATCTGCATTGAGAGGGGCTCTCCCCCTCAATAAAAGATTAAACGCTCATTCGCATTATTTCTTGGTAAGCTTCAATCACCTTATTGCGAACTTCAATTGTTGCGTTTAATGTAATGCTCGCCTTTTGTGAAGCAATCATTACCTCATGCAATTCCACATTTTCACCTTTAATTAGCTTTTGAGTAAAATTATCGGATGTGATTTGCTGGTCATTAACTTTGGCTATTGCCTCTTTTAACGAGTTCGCGAAGCTTTGTTGGGCTTCATAAGGTGTCGTATTAAGTTTATTTGTTTCATTTACAACCTGAGTAGGTGTCATTAGCGAAACGGACGAAATTGTCATTATGTATCTTCCTTTCTTCTTATTTATTTACCAATCTCTAGTGCCTTTGTAAGCATAGATTTATTTGCGTTAAATACTGTTACGTTTGCCTCGTAAGAACGAGTGGCTGACATTAAATCTACCATTTCTTTTAATGGGTCGACATTCGGCAAATTGACATAACCATCTGCATTTGCATCTGGATGAGTTGGGTCATAAACAAGTTTGAAAGGTGTTTCTCGGTCTTCTGCAATACGAGTTACTTTCACACCATTACCAACACCGCTTTTGGCGTCTTTCCCAAGTGCTACATTCATAAACTTTGAAAATTGTCCTTCTTGTGCTGTAAACGTTACGGACTTCCGTCGATATGGCTCCCACTCCCCATTAACTTGACGAGCTCGAGTTGTATCCATGTTTGCCATATTAGAAGAAATAACATCCATGCGTAGGCGTTGTGCAGTTAAGGCTGAGGCAGTGGTATTCATCCCATGAAAAATAGACATCTATTACTTACCTCCTTTAATAACTGTATTTAATGTGTTTAATTTCCCGTTTACACGATCAATTAAAGCATTGTAATAAATTTGATTTTCTGCTAATTTTGCCTGTTCAGCATCCATATCTACTGCGTTGCCATTATTTCGGTATCGTAGATTTTCTATATTATTGACACCAGGTGTAGATTGTCGAATTGTGAAATCATAATGTCTATTGTCAGTTCGATAAGCAGAAATAGAGATATCCTTTTGTTCAGCCAACATATCCTTAAAACTAACATTTTTCGCCTTATAATTAGGTGTATCGACATTCGCAATATTGTTTGCGATTGTTTTATGATTCAAAGTCGCATAGGAAAGTCCATTTTCCAAGCTACTAATAGTTCCTCCAAATAAATTCAAAACTGTTCACCTCAATTTATTAAATTCTATGTACTTGTTAATATATTCAATAATACAATTGTAATTAAGATGCTACCTAGTGTCTATTGTCTTTTGTCACTTTTTAATAGTATATACGCCCTATTTTTTTAACGTCCCAACCGGGACAATACTTCCGCATCCCTTGTAGCTCTAGGCTTCATAAAAGGTTGGTTAACATCTAGTTATTTTACACTATTTCGACAGTGTTTACGATTTTAGTATTAAATTTGCCTTTTTATGAGCTTTATCGCCTTTTAAAATGAAATTAATTTAAGGTTCCATTTTACTAGTTCGACAAATGGCTGAATATTCTAATATAGACAATTAACAGTTTATTCACCATTATTCTAAAGTAACACACATTTCATTTTTATATGCTAATTGTAGTGACAATTTTATGAACGACATTAGGATAAAAGAAACAAAAAACATCAATATTCTCCAAATTTGTATTTATACAAAAAATAACAATCAATTACATCGCTAAATATCTAGTGAAATGCATACAAAAAGGCGCCTAGTTTTACGTAGACGCCTTCATTATCTTCTTTAAGAAGAATTATTTCATTTTAATTTCAGCTAATGCATTTAAGAACTTATCATTTAACACTTTAATATAAGTTCCTTTCATACCTAGAGAGCGAGACTCAATAACACCTGCTGACTCCAGTTTACGTAATGCATTGACGATCACTGAGCGTGTAATTCCCACTCGGTCTGCAATTTTAGAGGCAACAAGTAAACCTTCGTTACCATCAAGTTCTTCAAAGATATGCTCAATAGCTTCTAATTCACTGTAAGAAAGTGAGTTAATGGCCATTTGCACAACCGCTTTGCTACGAGCTTCCTCTTCGATTTCTTCAGATTTTTCACGTAAAATCTCCATGCCAACTACTGTTGCGCCATACTCTGCAAGAATCAAATCATCATCTTCAAATTGAGAAGATAGACGTGCAAGGATTAATGTTCCTAAACGTTCACCACCACCAACGATTGGTACAATTGTTGTTAATGCGTTTTGGAAAAGATCTTTGTTTTCCACAGGGAAAGCAGTATGTTCGTTATGGATATCTAAATTAGAAGATGTTTCTGAGATTGTAAATAAGCTATGTGTGTATTCTTCAGGGAATTGTCTCTCTTCAAACATTTTTTTCATACGCTCATTTTCAATTTGTTGGTGAATTGAAATACCTAATAACTTACCTTTACGGCTTAAAATATAGACATTACTATCAATAATATCTCCAAGTGTATCAGCCATTTCCTTAAAGTTTACAGGCTTACCAGCAGAAGCTTGTAGCATTGAGTTAATTTTACGTGTTTTTCCTAATAAATTCATTATATGTTCCTCCTATAAATAATCCGAAGAGTATTCACTTAATATTCTAAAGTTTTTTACTACTGAATGATACTGATCAGCTTTATCTTACAATATAAACTGTGACAAATCTTTGTTTTTTACAATCCCTGCGAGTTTTTGATCTACATAGGCTGCGTTGATCGGTATACTCGCTGGTGCAATTTCAGCTGCTTCAAACGACAGCTCTTCTAGTAACCGTTCTAAAATCGTGTGCAAACGGCGAGCTCCGATATTATCTGTTTCCTGATTAACCTCTGTGGCTATTTCCGCAATACGTTCAATGGCATCAGATGTGAAATTGATTTCCACACCTTCCGTTTCTAGCAATGCCTTATACTGCAAAATGAGCGATTGATCTGGTTCTTGTAAAATACGGACAAAATCTTGTTTTGTTAATTTTTCAAGCTCTACACGAATTGGGAAACGACCTTGCAATTCCGGAATCAAATCTGAAGGCTTCGACATATGGAACGCTCCTGCAGCTATAAATAGCATGTAATCCGTTTTCACAGCCCCATACTTCGTAGTTACAGTTGAACCTTCTACTATTGGTAAAATGTCTCGTTGTACACCCTCACGAGATACATTCGCAGAAGAATTCCCTTCTTTACTAGCTATTTTATCGATTTCATCAATAAAAATAATACCAGTTTGCTCCGCTCTAACAATTGACTCCTGTGCCACTTCATCTGCATCTATCAACTTATTTGCTTCTTCTATTGTTAAAATACGACGTGCATCCTTTACCTGCACACGGCGTTTTTTCTGTTTTTTAGGCATTAAGCTAGATAGCATATCTTGCATCCCATTATTAGCAGACATATCCATTCCCGTGCCTTGTAATGCATCAAAAATGGATGGAGTTTGTTCTGTTACCTCAACCGTAACCCATTCATTTTCCAATTTACCATTTCGTAAATCAATAGCAATTTGTGCACGTTTAGAGCGTACTTCTGTTTCCTCAGACGATGTATCATCCGTTGGAGTTTGTTCTTTCCCACCAAATAACATTTCGAATGGATTTTGCATGCTCTGTTTCTTACGCAATGACGGGACTAAAAGTTTCACAATCGCTTCATTTGCTAATTGCTCTGCTTGTTCCTTAACAGATTCCATCATTTCTTCTTTCACAAGACGGTGAGAAGCTTCTACTAAGTCACGTACCATTGATTCAACATCACGACCTACATAACCTACCTCAGTAAATTTTGTCGCTTCCACTTTTACAAAAGGTGCATTTGTAAGCTTCGCAATTCTTCTGGCAATTTCCGTTTTTCCGACACCAGTTGGCCCAATCATTAAGATATTTTTAGGAATAACCTCTGCCTTCATATCTTCATTTAACAATGAACGACGATAGCGGTTTCGCAACGCAATGGCTACAGCTCGCTTAGCTTCATTTTGCCCAACAATATAACGATCTAAATGCTCAGTAATTTGTCTTGGCGTTAAATTTTTTTGCGTCATTAGCTCAGCGCCTCCACGATAATATTATGATTCGTAAATACACAGATTTCAGCAGCTGTTTCTAATGCTGCTTCAGCAATTTCACGAGCAGTCATCGTTTCACCTGCATATTTTTTTAATGCTCTACCCGCTGATAAAGCATAATTTCCACCAGAACCAATGGCTAAAATTCCATCATCAGGTTCAATGACTTCACCAGTACCAGAAACAAGTAGTAAAGTTGTTTTATCCATGACTAATAGCATCGCTTCTAGTTGGCGTAGCATTTTATCTCCGCGCCATTGCTTGGCAACCTCTACTGCAGCACGTTGTAAATTACCGTTATATTCATTCAATTTGCCTTCGAACATCTCAAATAGTGTAAATGCATCTGCAACAGAGCCTGCAAAGCCTGCCAGAACCTGCCCATTAAACAGACGTCTGACCTTCTTCGCTGTACCTTTCATCACAACTGCATTTCCTAATGTTACTTGACCATCACCAGCCATGGCACAGCCTCCGTTATGATGAACTGCAAATATCGTAGTCGCATGAATTTGTCCCATCTGCTTTCCTCCTTAACTCTATTATGCCCTTGGATGAGCATTCATATATGTTTGACGTAGGTGCTCTTTTGTTACATGTGTGTAAACCTGTGTAGAAGATAAATGCGAGTGGCCTAATAACTCCTGCACCGTTCGCAAATCCGCGCCATTGTTTAATAAATGTGTGGCAAAAGTATGGCGAAGCATGTGTGGGTAAATTTTCGTATGGAGTGAGGCCTTGTCAATCATTTCGTTTAAAACATGACGTACCCCTCGTGGAGTAAGTTCCCCACCTCGCATATTGACAAACAATTGCTGATGATTAGTCTTTTTCATCAATCTAGGACGAGCCTGCTCTATGTAGTCCAGCATTGCTAAACTCGCAAATTGACCGAATGGGATAATTCGTTCTTTCCGACCTTTTCCCATAACTCGTATGATGGAATAATGAAAATCTACATCCTTAACTTGAATGGAAGTCAGCTCACTTACACGAATACCTGTCGCATATAACAGCTCTAATATAGCCATATTTCTCAATGATTTCAAATCATCCCCGGTATTCGCATCAAATAACTGCATCAATTCTTCTTCATAGAAGAAATTTGGTAAACGAGATTCTTTTTTTGGATGATAAAGAGAACGAAATGCCCCATCATCAAATCCATACTGTCTATTTAGAAAGCGGAAGAAGGAGCGTATTGAGGATATTTTTCTAGAAATAGAAGCCCTTGCTCTTTTTTCGTCGTACAACTTTGTTACATAAAGACGTGCATGTATATATTCAACACTCGCTAAATCATGAATTCCTTCCCCTTGTAAGAAGGCCAAAAAATCCAGCAGGTCTGATTCATATTCTCGCACTGTATGAACAGAGAAGTTCTTTTCAACTTGGATGTAAAGCATGAACTGTTCGAGTGCATCTTGGGACGAAACTAACATAGAAAGATTCACCACCAATAATTTATTAATAATTTTCTCAAATGACTGACACTTGTAATATAACGGATAAATAATTCTTTGTCATCTCTTACAAGTTTGTATCGTAAACCATCATTAATAAACATACATATTGACACTATACCTATCTTTGTAAGATAGCAAGTGTAATTAGTTATATTTCGAGAAAATCTCCATACAAAATAATAAAACATGTCTAAACAAGCATATTATCAACAAAAAGAAAAAGCCTCTAAGAGTATAACAACTTTTAGAGGCTTTTGGCAATCAAATTGTTTGTGAATTCACAAAATTATGAATTGTGCTTATTGCGCGTGTTGCATGCATTTCAGCGCGCTCTGGTTTTGAACGGCGACCTGGTGGTAATTCAGGGAAAATACCAAAGTTAACGTTCATTGGCTGGAAGTTTTTCGATTGCGCTTCTGTTATATAACGCGCCATACTTCCTAACGCCGTTTCGAATGGGAAAATAATTGGCTCTTGTCCCAATGCTAAACGAGCTGCATTTATTCCAGCTATTAATCCACTACCAGCTGATTCAACATACCCTTCAACACCTGTCATTTGACCGGCAAAGAAAATATTCTTTTGTTCACGAAGTTGGTATGTTTTTTCTAACACTTTTGGTGAATTAATAAAGGTATTTCGGTGCATAACACCATAACGTACAATTTCCACGTTCTCTAGTCCTGGAATTAGCTGCAATACTTCTTTTTGAGGACCCCATTTTAGATGCGTTTGGAAGCCAACAATATTATAAAGAGTACCAGCAGCGTCATCCTGGCGAAGTTGTACTACGGCATATGGACGTTTCCCTGTTTTCGGATCTTCAAGTCCGACTGGCTTCATTGGGCCAAATAGCATTGTTTTCTCTCCACGAGCTGCCATAACTTCGATTGGCATGCAGCCCTCAAAGTAGATTTCTTTCTCGAATTCTTTTAAAGGCACTACTTCTGCTTCGATTAATGCTTGACGGAAACGATCAAACTCCTCTTTCGTCATTGGGCAGTTTAAATAAGCTGCTTCTCCCTTATCATAACGAGATTTTAAATAAACCTTATCCATATCTATACTATCTTTTTCAATAATTGGTGCAGCAGCATCATAAAAGTATAAATAATCCAGACCTGTTAAACCTTGAATTTTTTCAGCCAAAGCTTTCGAAGTTAAAGGACCTGTAGCAATAACTGTTATACCTTCAGGAATTTCTGTCACTTCTCCGTGAATAACCTCCACCAATGGATGATTTTTCACTGCCTCTGTCACATAACCTGCAAACTCATGACGGTCTACTGCTAATGCTCCTCCAGCTGGAACAGAACATTGGTCTGCTGCCTTTAAAATGACAGAATCAAAAATACGCATTTCTTCCTTAATAACACCTACAGCATTTGTTAAGCCATTTGCACGTAGCGAGTTAGAACAAACAAGCTCTGCAAATTTATCTGTATGGTGTGCAGGCGTTTGCTTTACTGGACGCATTTCATACAGTCTTACTTTCACACCGCGTTTTGCTATTTGCCAAGCTGCTTCACTACCTGCCAGGCCCGCTCCTATTACATTTACTACTTGTTCAGTCATGATTTTACCATCTTCCTATCATTGTGTTGGTGCTTCTTCATAGTCACATTTTGTACATTGAATTTGGACACCTTTTTTAATCTTTTTCTCTACTAATAATGCACTACATTTCGGACATGGTCTACTAATTGGTTTGTCCCAAGACACAAATTCACATTCCGGATATTGATTACAACCGTAGAATAGACGCTTCGTTTTACTTTTACGCTCCACAATTTCGCCCGTTTCACATGATGGACATTTTACACCAATAGGTTTCATAATAGCTTTTGTATTTCTGCAATCTGGGAAATTCGAGCAAGCCATAAATTTACCATATCTACCTAGCTTATAGACCATTGGTGATCCACAAAGCTCACAATCTTCTCCAGCTGGCTCATCTTTTATTACTACTTTCTCCATTGCCTCATCTGCATGTTTAACATGGACTTCAAAGTCTTTATAAAACTCTTCCACAATATTCTTCCATTGACGACTACCTTCTTCAATATCATCTAAATCTTGTTCCATTTGTGCAGTGAATTCGATATTTATGATATCAGGGAAAAATTCTAGTACGAGTTGGTGTACGATTTCGCCTAGCTCTGTTGGCATAAAGCGTTTTGCATCTAACACAACATAGCCACGGCGCTGAATTGTATCGAGAGTCGGTGCATATGTGGATGGGCGACCTATACCTAATTCTTCCATCGTCTTAACAAGTCGCGCCTCTGAATAGCGTGGTGGTGGTTGTGTAAAATGCTGCTTAGGTTCAATTTCAAGCGATTTTACTTGATCACCAATTTCCATCTCAGGTAAAAGCTTTGTCGTTTCCTCTGTTTGATCGTCGGTACCTTCGATATAAAGCTTCATAAAACCTGCAAATTTAACTTGTGAGCCGTTCGCACGGAATAAAACATCACCATTTTGAAGATCTACCGCCACGGTATCAAGTATAGCCGGAGCCATTTGACTTGCAATAAAGCGCTCCCAAATCAAGCGATATAAACGCAACTGATCACGACTAAGGACTGCCTTTAATTCCTCTGGTGATCTCATCGTACTTGTTGGACGAATTGCCTCATGGGCGTCCTGCGCATTTGAAGCCTTTTTCGTCTGCTTTATTTCTGTTGCAATATACTCTTTTCCATACTTTGACTCGATGAAAGAAACCGCTTCTGTTTTTGCTGTTTCAGAAATACGTGTGGAATCGGTACGCATATAAGTGATTAACCCGACTGTTCCCTCTTTTTTACCAATATCAATACCTTCATATAATTGCTGTGCAAGCATCATCGTTTTCTTTGCTCGGAAATTTAATTTTCGCGCTGCTTCTTGTTGTAACGAAGAAGTTGTAAAGGCTGGTGCAGCATTTCGTTTACGCTCTTTTTTAGAAACATTAACAACATTAAAGTTTGTCCCTTTGACACCTTTTAAAACGGCCTTTACTTGTTCCTCATTTGTTAGCTTAATTTTTTCTTTGCCATTTCCATAGTAAAGTGCATCAAACGATTTTTTTCCTTTTTCAAAAGTACCTTCAATCGTCCAATATTCTTCTGGTTGGAAGTTTTTAATTTCATTTTCGCGATCAATAATCATGCGTAGCGCTACTGATTGTACACGGCCTGCTGATAAACCCTTCTTCACCTTTTTCCAAAGAATTGGGCTAATGTTATAGCCAACAAGTCTATCTAATATACGTCTTGTTTGCTGTGCATCTACTAAATCCATGTTAATAGGACGCGGGTTTTTAAAAGACTCAATAATCGCATCTTTCGTAATTTCGTTAAATACAACTCGACAATCCGAGTTAATATCGATATTTAATGCAGTCGCAAGGTGCCAAGCAATTGCTTCTCCCTCGCGGTCTGGATCGGCCGCTAGATAGACTTTCTTCACTTTTTTAGCCGCAGATTTTAATTCCTGTAAAACAGGTCCTTTACCACGAATCGTAATGTATTTAGGTTCAAAGTTATTTTCCGCACTCACACCCATTTGGCTACGTGGAAGATCTCGTACGTGTCCAACTGATGCTTTCACCTTATATTTTTTGCCTAAATAACGTTCAATTGTTTTTGCTTTTGCTGGTGATTCTACAATCACTAAATAATCCGCCATCTATGTCTCCCCCTTAGCGAGGTCTTTTACTAAATTTTTAAGTTACCTGTTGCAAAATGTATAACAGATTTTAAGATAATGCAACTTTTTTTCAATTTTTGTTAGAAAACAGGTCCAGTGTTTCAACGATTTGATGACCATTTATTACTGGAATTGCTCCATCCACAAGTAATTGGTTGGTCCCCTTGGACTGTGTCGCATCAATAGGTCCCGGTACTACAAATACATCCTTCCCTTGCTCTAATGCAAGTTCTGTTGTAATAAGCGTACCACTTTTTAACGCTGCTTCTGTCACAACTAAAGCTTGAGCTAAACCACTAATGATTCGATTACGCATCGGGAAATGCCATTTTTCGGGCTTCATATATGGAGGATACTCAGTTATTAATAACTGTTGAATAGCCATTTCATTCGCCAATATTTGGTTTTCGCTTGGATAGAGATAATTAAATCCATGCCCAAGAACTGCCATTGTGTGCCCCCCCATATCGATTGTTGCCCTATGTGCCATTGTATCAGCACCTCTAGCTAGCCCGCTTACGACCGTATACCCACATTGAACAAGTGATGGGACAATTAGGTCTAATGCTCTTTTAGAATACGCTGTAGCCTTCCTGGAGCCTATAATAGCTATCTGTTTCTTGTTTGTTAACAGGGAATGCTGACCTTTCACATACAATACAGTAGGAGGACTGGATATTTCAAATAATTGCGCCGGGAAATAAGGATGATAAAAAGGTATGGGGAAAATATTGGCCCGTGCATAGGCCTCTTCAAATGGGATTGTCATAATTTGTCGAAAGCTTTGAGAAATCTGCAATGCTTTATGTGCCGATATTTGTAAAACATTTGCGATTTCATCATAATGAGCTTCTTCAAAAGTGTTTAAAACGTTCACTGGGGACAATAATCGTTGAAGTTTTTGAAGAGGTAAAGGATATACATAATGCAAAGCTAGTAATCTCTGTGTATCAACTGCAAGGATCATTCTACAAACCTCCTTTATAATAGAAGAAAGTAAATGACCGCATGATGATTTGAACACAACTTTGTGATGTAATTTTCCATACAGTAAATAGGAAATTGTTTAATGAAGGAAGATAAACAGTGTATAAATAAGGAAAAAGATGTAGCCACTATGTGCTACATCTTCCATTTTAATGGGTTTTACACTTTTCGTATAGCCCTTTTTCTTTAATTACTTTAATCAGTGTTTCACCAATAACAGATGGTGTTTCTGCTACTTCAATGCCTGCCGCATTCATAGCTTTAATTTTCTCTGCAGCTGTTCCTTTACCACCAGAAATGATAGCACCTGCGTGCCCCATACGTTTGCCTGGAGGTGCAGTTTGTCCACCAATAAAGCCAACGACAGGTTTCGTCATATTCGCTTGAATCCATGCAGCTGCTTCTTCCTCAGCTGTACCACCGATTTCACCAATCATAACTACTGCATACGTTTCTGGGTCATTATTAAACGCTTCAAGAACATCGATGAAGTTAGTACCATTTACAGGGTCTCCACCGATCCCAACAGCTGTTGTTTGACCGATACCTGCTTGCGTTAATTGATGTACTGCTTCATAAGTTAATGTACCAGAACGAGATACAACTCCTACATGGCCTTTTGTATGGATATAACCAGGCATAATACCGATTTTACATTCATCAGCTGTAATAACACCAGGACAGTTTGGACCTACTAGGCGAGTCTTTTTGCCTTCCATGTAACGTTTAACCTTCACCATATCAAGAACAGGAATATGTTCTGTAATACAGATTGTTAATTCTAATTCTGCATCAACAGCTTCTAAGATTGCATCTGCTGCAAATGGAGCAGGAACGTAGATAACTGAAGTTGTCGCGCCTGTTGCAGCTACAGCTTCTGCCACTGTATTGAAAACAGGAACTCCTTCGATTTCAAGTCCACCTTTACCTGGTGTTACACCTGCTACGATTTTAGTACCATACTCAAGCATTTGCTTCGTATGGAAAAGAGCTGTTTCGCCCGTAATCCCTTGTACAATTACCTTTGTATCTTTGTTAATAAATACAGCCATTGTTCTCCCTGCCTTCCTTAGCCTACTAGTCCCACAATTTTTTGTGCACCGTCAGCCATTGAATCCGCTGCAACGATGTTTAAACCAGATGCATTTAAAATTTCTTTACCAAGTTCTACATTTGTACCTTCTAAACGTACAACTAATGGCACAGCTAAACCAATTTCTTTAGCAGCTGTCACAACGCCTTCAGCGATAATGTTACATTTCATAATTCCGCCAAAAATGTTTACAAAAATGCCTTTTACGTGTGGATCAGAAAGGATAATTTTGAAAGCTTCTGTTACTTTTTCAGCTGTTGCACCGCCCCCTACATCAAGGAAGTTGGCCGGGCTACCGCCGTAGTAGCTAATTGTGTCCATAGTCGCCATAGCAAGACCAGCACCATTAACCATACAGCCAATGTTACCTTCTAAAGATATATAGCTTAAATCATATTTTGACGCTTCAATTTCTTTTGGATCTTCTTCATCGAAATCGCGTAATTCGACAATATCTTTATGTCGGTATAATGCATTCGCATCAAAATTGAACTTAGCATCCAGTGCCACTACTTCGCCTTGTCCAGTTACAACAAGTGGATTAATTTCAACAATTGATGCATCTTTGTCGATAAATGCTTGATATAAACCTAACATTAATTTAACAGCTTTCCCTACAAGGTTTGCTGGAATATTCATATTAAACGCCATACGACGTGCTTGGAAACTTGTTAATCCAACAACTGGATCAACTACTTCTTTGAAGATTTTTTCCGGATTTGTTTCCGCTACTTCTTCAATATCCATACCGCCTTCTTCAGATCCCATCATTGTAACGCGAGAAGTTGCACGGTCTAAAACTAAACTTAAATAGTATTCTTTTTGGATATCAGAACCTTCTTCAATGTACAAGCGTTTTACTTCTTTTCCCTCAGGACCTGTTTGATGAGTCACTAAAATTTTCCCTAATAATTCTTTTGCGTACGTACGTACCTCGTCAAGGTTTTTAGCGATTTTTACACCACCTGCTTTACCGCGTCCACCTGCATGAATTTGCGCTTTGACTACAGTTACATTAGAGCCAAGTTCTTTCGCTACTTTCACTGCTTCATCAGGGGAAAAAGCAACTTTTCCGTTTGGTACAGCTACACCATATTTTCTCAGGATCTCTTTCCCTTGATATTCATGGATATTCATAATACATCCTCCCATCAAACATTTGCATAGAATTGTTTTACTAACATAGTCTATTCTAACGAAACATTCTGATAAAGTCTACACTTTGTCTTTTGTTCGAATTTTCTCTATTATTATGACGTATTCTTCTATTTTGTGTACTAAAACAGCTTGCAATAATAATCAGAATACTTCATTTTTTCTATATTTTCGCGCATGTTCTTGATCTAAACGATATATAAAAGCAAAGACCTCTGCCACAGCCTGATATAATTCCTCAGGGATGGACTCATTTAAATCTAATTGACCAAGCAGCTGCACAAGGTTAGGATCCTCATAAATCGGCACATTATGCTCATTTGCTCTTGCCAAAATGTTCTCGGCAATTTTCCCTTTTCCCTTTGCTACAACAGTGGGACTATCGAATTGACCGAGTTTATAAGTTAGCGCAATTGCCTCTTTACGGGTAAATTTTTCTTCGCTCATACGCGGATATCCACCCCACTCTGTTCCTCTTGCTGTTCTACTACAGGACCATTTTTGACTGCCAGGTCCTCGTCAAATTGTTTCATAAAAACGCCTGATAGTTGATAATTTTTTTCTGCCAACCCTTTTTTTAATGCTGCCTTTAATGGTTCTGCAAGGGATTGAATCTGTGAATTTTCATTAAAGACCGTTACTGTAACTACTCGATTTTGAACCTGCATATCAATGACCGTTTCTTGCATGGATGCCATTTGTAAATAAAATAATACCCTCGCATAGTTGGCATCAATTTTACCATCATCCTTCATGCGACCATTCCATTGCAATGTAGCATCCATTCTCTTACCGAAAAATTCAAGCGGAACTTGCATAATCAGTTGATGTTGGTGTCCATTTTCGCCTGATGATAGCTGCATCCCATTCATTCGTGTCATTAGCATTTCTGCCGCTTCCTTCAATTGCGGTGTCATATTAGTTTCCTGCAATAATGTATGAAGCTGCGGTTTTAATTGATGTGCAATCATTTGTAAATCCGCTGATTTGTTCCCTAGTGTCGCCTCGTAGCTAATCCCTAAATTTTTTAATACTGTTTTCATCGCATGCTCCATTGCCTTACTATCCATCGAATTTTGTACAAGAGCGTCTGCTTGTGTCACTATTTGTTGAATGAAGGGTTGTGAAGAAGCAATGCTATTTTTTACAAGATTACGCATTAAAGCTTCATTTTGTAAGGGAGAAGCAACCTCTTGCTTCAATAAGGACAATAAATGATCTTTTACTGACAGTCCTTTTATGTCCTGTGTAAATAAATGATTGGACGTATTTTGAGAAAAGGCTTTTAATAATTGATCTTGCATCTGTTTAGCAAAAATATCTACTGTTTGCTTTGTGACAGGTAACTGATTAAAACGATCAATTAGCTGATTAATCTGCTGCTTTTGATCATTTGTTAAAAATTGTTGATTTGTTGTCCACGATTTAAGCTGTTCGATCAATTGAGCGACATTTTCAGGCTTCGCTGTTAGGATAGTTTGAACGACTTGACCCGCTTGCTGCATTTGCTGAGAAGCTTTTCCCTCATTCATACTTGACCAATTTTGCAATGTCGCCTGATTCGGAATTATCCCTGACTCCTTTAAGATCGACAAGGCTTGGATTTTTTCACTAGTTGTAGCTGCATTATTTGTTAAATTTTCTAGAACTTTTGCAAGAACCACACTACCTGTTTCTACTTCAAATGGCTTTGCAATTGCTTGTACTTGTTGCATTAGATTTTGTTTAAGCTGTTCAGGCATTACTGTATCTTTTGCTAGAAGCTGTGCAAAGTTTTCCATAATAGTCGCCATACCAGAAGTCTTTTGTCCACTCATTAGCGCTTGAAACACTTCATTAGTCATGGGCATTTTAAGCTCTATCATTTTTTGAATCGTTTGCAAAGCATCTATTTTAGATATACCCTCTGGTAATGCCTTTAACCACATTTCAGCTTGTATAAGTTGTTCCTTTGAAATTGGTAGCTCTGCCTTCATAAAATGTCCTAATAATTGCTGCATCTCTGCTGACTTAGGTAAATTCATAGACTCTAATAGCTGATTAATTTGTTGACTTGGTGAAGCAGTTGGCGTCATCGGTCCTGACACCACTTTCAATTCTGCTTGTGGATCTGTTCCTGTTACCTGAAAAAAATGGGCATCTCCAGCTTTTAATGGAACTTCAAGTTTAGCGATAAATTTTTGATTTCCTACTTGTATCTCCGCCATTTGATCAGGGTATAATTTCTTAATCGTTCCATGAAATACTTGTCCCTGTTTTAAGGCCAGTGGCTGATTATTTGCAGTTATTGGGTTTTGTTGCATGTGGATCGGATTAAATGATGTGGCTGTCATATATATACTCCTTTCATCAATTACTCCTTCGGTAATTGGTGCTAACGTATTATTCAAACATGGATTTAATCGGCTCGAACGATTTACGATGGTGAATCGTTGGTCCGTATTCTTCTAGTGCTTTTAAATGCTGCTTTGTACCGTAGCCTGCATGTTGTGCAAAACCATACATAGGAAAATCTTTATCTAATTGTTCCATATAATCATCTCGGGCTGTTTTAGCTAGAATGGAGGCTGCTGCTATTGCTAAGCTTTTGGCATCTCCTTTAATGATGGAATCCTGAGGGATAGCCATAGATAATGTCATGGCATCTACTAAAACATAATCGGGTTTTCTTGATAACGATTCCACACTTGCCTTCATAGATTGTTTGGTCGCCTCATAAATATTAAGCTCGTCTATTTGTTGAGCCGGTTGGAAGTGAATAAAATAACTAATAGCATGTTCTTTAATTAATGCAGCAAAGGCATTTCGTTTATCCTTCGATAATTGCTTAGAATCATTCAAACCAACAAGAGCCTCACTATTTGTTGGCAAAATTACAGCCGCTGTAACGACTGGCCCCGCAAGAGGACCACGCCCCGCTTCATCGACACCTGCGATTAATGCATCTATTCCCCCATAGCTTAAATCAAATGCCACTTTTGCTTGATGTTCCTGAAGTAATTGGCGCCTTTTTTCTTGTTTCTTTTGCCAAGAAAACCAAGCCTTTTGAACACCTACTCGTTCATCTTCTGCAATTTCTGACATCCACTCTTGCCATTCTTCCGCATCTTTTAATGCTACTGTAATTTCTTTAATACTTCTCATTTCTTACTCCTTCTTGCCTCTACTTATTAAACCTATATCCATTTCAGTCATTATGTAGCTTCATATTTTTCCTCTATATAATTATTATCGGTAGGAAAATTCATTCCTAAAAGAAAAACTGTCACAAAGAGGGTGTGACAGTTTCCAATACTTTTTATTGTTCTGATTCTTTTTCTAGTTGTTCATCCACAAAATCAAATGTTAATTTGCCTAATTGCAAGCCTCGAATATCTCGAACGATTAGTTGAGCTACTTGATCATAATCAATTTCTCCACCTGCACCAAACACGCGACGAAGTTTCCCAATATGGTCAAAAGTTTCAACCAAATCTTCATGGACCAATTCAAAGCCATAACGCTCCTCCATACGCTTTGGATAATGAACGGATAAGAAACGTAAGCCGTATACTGCTAAGTCTTCCATGTTTGTGATGGTGTCTTTAATAGCTCCTGTTAAAGCTAATTTAAAGCCCACTTCTTGATCTTCAAATTTTGGCCATAATATCCCTGGCGTATCTAATAGCTCAAGTTCTTTCCCGACCTTAATCCATTGCTGTGCCTTTGTTACACCTGGGGTATTTCCCGTTTTAGCAATATTTTTTTTCGCCAAGCGATTAATCAATGTTGATTTCCCAACATTTGGAATACCAACAATCATTGCACGAATAGCTCGAGGCTTCATCCCTTTTGCTTTCATGCGATCAAACTTTTCTTTTAATATTTCCTGCGCTGCCTTTGTTACTTGCTGTAAGCCTTTACCCTCAAGGGAGTTAATGGCTACTGCTTTATGACCACGCTGTGCAAAATAATCTACCCATTTGCGTGTTTCTTGCTCGTCTGCCATATCTGCCTTATTCAAAATTAAAAGACGAGGTTTTTGATTGATGACTTCGTCGATCATTGGATTACGAGACGATAAAGGTAAACGGGCGTCTATTAACTCAAATATAATATCAACAAGCTTTAATTTTTCTGTTACTTCACGTCGGGCCTTTGCCATATGCCCGGGAAACCATTGAATTGTCACTGCTGTGCCTCCTAAATTAAAAGAAAAAGGGAGTTCATGAACGCTCCCTTTCTTGCATTACTTTACAATTTTTATGTCATTAAACGGCCAGAAAATCAAACTTGTATTGCCGATGATTTCCTTTTGATCTACAAGACCAATATGTCGACTGTCTTTACTATTTCGACGATTATCCCCCATGACAAAAACATACCCCTTTGGAATCTCATCTAATGAAACATCGATGTCTTTTAAGGTAAAGTCTTCAGTTAATGTTCCCCCTGCGATTTCAGCTTTATAAGCATCTAAATAGGGCTCATCTATTGGCTCACCGTTGATATATAATTGATCGTCTTTATATTCCAGTGAATCCCCTGGCAATCCAATTACACGTTTAATGTAATTTTTTTGTTCAGGCGCATGAAACACAACAATATCAAAGCGTTTTGGTTCACCTATTTTATAACCAATTTTATTCACTATCATGCGGTCGCCATCTTCAAGGGTTGGCATCATGGACTCACCATCAACTGCAATTGGTGTAAATAAAAAATATCGTATGATTGCAGCAATCGCAAATGCAATTAATAGCGCTTTTGTCCATTCCCATAATTCATTCTTTTCTTTCACCTGTTTTTCCATTGAGAAATGCCCCCTTGTCTAACACTATTTTAGTTGATAGGGAATTAAGATGACAAGCAAAAAGAAAAGGAGCTTGCGTACAAGCCCCTCACTTTTAAGTCATAATTATCGAATTTCTTTAATACGAGCAGCTTTACCACGTAGGTTACGTAGGTAGTAAAGTTTAGCACGACGTACTTTACCACGACGTACAACTTCTAAGTTAGCGATTTTTGGTGTGTGTACAGGGAATGTACGCTCAACACCTACACCGTAAGAAATTTTACGAACTGTGAAAGTTTCGCTAATACCGCCACCACGACGTTTAATTACTACACCTTCGAAAAGCTGGATACGTTCACGAGTACCCTCTACTACTTTCACGTGTACCTTAACAGTATCACCAGGACGGAAAGCAGGTAGATCAGTGCGAAGTTGAGATTTTGTAATTTCTGTAATAATGTTTGACATTGTTTTCTCTCCTTAGACAGATGCTCTTGCACGCAATCTATGCCACAGCGGAACACCGTAATTCAGTACTTCACATAGAAGTACATTTTAAATGTTATCATAAATATATTAGGCAATCAAGCATCTTGTTGATTGTTTTTAAGTTTTTCTAAATACAATTTTTGCTTGTCAGTTAAAGGATATTGATCGAGTAAATCAGGACGACGTTCAAAGGTTCTTTTCAACGATTGCTCCTCACGCCATTGCTCAATTTTTGCGTGATTGCCCGATAATAAAACATCTGGCACCTTCATTCCTCGAAATTCTGCTGGTCGAGTATAATGAGGATGCTCTAGGAGACCAGTTGAAAAGGAATCTTGTATATGTGAATCTTCTTGCCCTAATACACCTGGTAATAGGCGTACAACACTATCGATAACCGTCATTGCCCCTAGTTCTCCACCTGTTAAAACGAAATCTCCAATAGAAATTTCATCTGTTACAAGGTGCTGGCGTATACGTTCATCATAGCCTTCATAGTGACCACATAAAAAGACTAATTCCTTCTCCTGTGATAATTCTTCTGCTTTTTTTTGGGTAAATCTTTCTCCCTGAGGGCACATTAAAATGATGCGTGGTTGTTTTCCTGCACAAATTGCTTCTACAGCGCTAAACATCGGCTCAGGCTTTAAAACCATGCCTGCTCCACCACCATATGGATAGTCGTCAACTTGATTGTGCTTATTGCCCGAAAATGTACGGATGTCGGTTACCTCTAGCTTGACCGCATCTTTTTCTTGAGCTTTCTTTAAAATAGAAGCCCCGAAAACACCTGAGAACATATCGGGAAAAAGGCTCAGCACATGGATATTCATCATAATAAACCTTCCATTACGTGAATAACAATTTTCTTCTCAACCACATCAATATCTTTCACGATATCTTCTATATAAGGGATATAATGCTCTTTCTTTGAGCCTTTAACCACCCATACATCATTAGCACCTGTTTGTAGAATATCATTCACAACACCAATTGTTTCGCCTTCTTCAGAAACAATTGTACAACCTATAATCTCATGGAAAAAAAATTCATTTTCTTGAAGGAGATCGTCAGTCATTTGATCTTTTGTCACTTTTAACAAACCTTCTTTAAACGGCTCGACCAAATTGATGTTATTCATACCTTCAAATGTTAATAAAATAAAGTTTTTATGACGACGTACAGATTGAATCGTTACCCAAGTTGGCTTTTTATCGTCCTTTTTAAAGGCAGCAAGCTTATTCCCTACCGCAAAACGTTCTTTTTCAAAGTCTGTTGTCGATAATATACGCACCTCTCCTCGAATACCGTGTGTATTGACAATACGACCTACATTAAACCATTCCATTCAACTATCACCTCATTAAAAACGTACTACTCTCTCCCATTGCATTCATTCTCTTACTTAAATTCACTTTGGAAGAATGTAGGTTCAGCCTAGACAATCAATTGTCTCGTCCATATTAATATAATCAATTGTCTCTAGCTGTAATCTTTGTTCAAGCTATATGCCCTGTTTGTCCAAAATAAAAAGAACAACTCTAGGCGAAATAAAGAAAAAAAGGAAGGAACCTACAAGCTCCCTCCTTCTTAGTCCAGATATTACGCTTCATGCTAAAGGCCACTTCGAACTCCTAAGCGACATGTAAACACACCTATCAGGACTCAATTGTACTCATTGCAAGAGCGCGAAAATCTTTTCTATTAATCCAATATATCGACGTAGGTCTTCTTTTGATGGTGACTACCTGCCGCTGAATAAACAATTGTACGAATCGCTTTCGCTACTCGCCCTTGCTTGCCTATGACTTTCCCTCGATCCTCTGGATGAACAAAAAGTTTATAAACAATTCGATTTGCATTTTCATCCGTCTCAATACGAACTTCTTCTGGATAATCGACTAACGGTAAAACGATTGCTTCAATCAGCTGCTTCAAAGACGTCGCCCCCGATTATTTACTGAATTTTTGGTTATGGAATTTCTCCATGATACCTTGTTCTGAGAACAGGTTACGTACTGTATCTGATGGTTTTGCACCGTCAGCTAACCATTTAAGAGCTTTCTCTTCATCAATGTTTACAGTAGCTGGTTGAGTTAGTGGGTTGTAAGTACCAACTGTTTCGATTTGACGACCGTCACGTGGTGAACGAGCGTCTGCAACTACGATACGATAGAAAGGAGATTTTTTAGCTCCCATACGTTTTAAGCGAATTTTAACTGCCATTTTAATAGCACCTCCGAATAAGTTTCACACAAGATAGTATATTATCAATGTTTAGGTTGTTTGTAAAGTGTTTTTTCTTAACACCTAAAAATTATTATTTAAACAATGAATCAAAGCCTGGTAATTTCATTTTTTTCTTGCCCTTACCACTAGCCATCCCAGTCATTTGCTTCATCATTTTTTTCATTTCATCAAATTGCTTAATCAGACGATTCACCTCTTGAATAGAAGTCCCTGAACCTTTAGCAATACGCTTTTTACGGCTGCCATTAATCAATTCAGGATTCGTCTTTTCAGCAGGCGTCATCGAGTAAATAATCGCCTCTACACGCCCCATTTGCTTATCGTCAACTTTGACATTATCTAAGCCTTTGATTTTGTTTGCACCAGGGAGCATCTTTAAAATTTCATCTAGAGGTCCCATTTTTTTAACTTGCTGTAATTGCTCTACGAAATCATCAAATGTAAAGGTTTGAGTCTTGAATTTTTCTTCTAACTCTTTGGCTTTTGCTTCATCTACATTGGCTTGGGCCTTTTCGATCAGCGATAGAACGTCTCCCATACCTAAAATACGAGACGCCATACGCTCAGGATGGAAAGGTTCTAGCGCATCCATTTTCTCGCCCATACCGACAAACTTAATTGGTTTCTGCGTTACAGAACGAATAGATAAAGCCGCACCACCACGAGTATCACCATCAAGTTTCGTTAACACAACCCCTGTAATACCAATAGCCTCATTAAAGCTTTCTGCTACGTTTACAGCATCTTGACCTGTCATTGCATCGACAACAAGGAAGACCTCATCTGGCTCTTTTAATGCGCGAATATCTTTTAATTCTTGCATCAAATCCTCATCGATATGCAAACGACCAGCCGTATCGATAATTACGACATCATGATGCTCTTCTTTTGCCTTTTCAATTGCCTGACGTGCAATCTCTACAGGGGAAATATCAGTGCCTAACGAAAAAACTGGTAATGAAAGTTGTTTACCCAATGTTTCTAATTGTTGAACAGCTGCTGGACGATAAACGTCAGCTGCCACTAACAATGGTTTACGATTATATTTTTTCCGTAGTACATTTGCCAATTTACCTGTAGTTGTCGTTTTCCCTGCCCCTTGGAGGCCGACCATCATAATAACAGTTGGAGGCTTCGTATTAAATTTAATTGGGCTTTGCTCGCCACCCATTAATTCTGTTAATTCGTCTTGTACAATTTTAATAACTTGTTGACCTGGTGTTAAGCTTTGCATAACATCAACACCAACAGCGCGTTCACTAACCTTTTTTACAAATTCCTTGACTACTTTTAAGTTAACATCCGCCTCAATTAAAGCAAATCGGACTTCACGCATCATTTCTTTGACGTCTTGCTCCGATACTTTCCCTTTGCCCTTAATTTTCTGGATCGTTCCTTGGAGTCGTTCCGCTAATCCTTCAAAAGCCATTGCTTTCGCCTCCTAATCCCATTCTTTCAGCTGTTCGATAAGCGCTAACTGCTCTTCAGCTGTCATACTTTGTTCTGTTATCCCCATTGTTAGCTGTGAAAGCATTTGGGTACGTTGTTGAAATTTTTCAAGTAAACATAATTTTTCTTCATATTCCTCAAGCATTGCTTCTGTTCGACGAATATTATCGTAGACAGCTTGGCGTGATACACCATACGATTCAGCGATTTCACCTAGTGAGTGATCATCCAAATAGTATAGTTCCATATAACTTCTTTGCTTATCTGTTAATAATGCTTGATAAAAGTCGAAGAGAAAGTTCATGCGTGTTGTTTTTTCAAGTAGCATCGAATGTTTCTCCTCCCGCTATTTAGTCATTTGTATCATAACGAAAAGCGCCCGTCTGTGTCAAGGTAATCTCCTTGTCTAAAAGTCTAATTTACTTACTTTTGGGCATTTCTTTCCTGTAGCTAGTATGACTTTTTCCAACAAGTCAATTCAACTGATCACAGTCGAGCGTTTCTACTCCATTTCACTCAGTGGATTGGTATCACATTTCTTAATGTAAACATGGCAAGTCTAACCTAAAATGAAAAATCCATAAAAAACAAAACAAACATTCATCCCCTCCAATACATGAAGGAGATGAATGCTAAATCAAGATAAAATGACACTGCGCATTTCACTGTTATTCTTCATTATTTTGTAATTCTTTATCTAAACCATCAGCAAATAATCCATAGACGTATCGCTCTGCATCAAATGGCTGTAAATCGTCCATTTTCTCCCCAAGACCTACAAATTTAACAGGAATGTGTAATTTGTTACGGATTGCTAGCACAATACCGCCCTTAGCTGTACCGTCCAGCTTTGTTAAAACGATACCTGTCACATTTGTTGCCTCTTTAAATGTTTGTGCTTGAACAAGGGCATTTTGACCTGTTGTTGCATCTAACGCTAATAATACTTCATGTGGAGCACTCGGGATTTCACGGGAAATGACACGATGTACCTTTTCAAGCTCGTTCATTAAATTCACTTTATTTTGTAAGCGTCCAGCTGTATCACAAATTAACACATCTGCTTTTCTATTTTTCGCAGCACGAATTGCATCATACATAACTGCCGCTGGATCAGAGCCCTCAGATTGTTTAATAACCTCACAGCCTACACGATCTCCCCACACTTGTAATTGATCGATAGCACCTGCACGGAATGTATCACCCGCAGCTAAAACAACTGTTTTGCCTTGGGACTTGAGACGACGAGCGAGTTTACCTATTGTTGTTGTTTTCCCTACACCATTCACCCCAACAAATAGGATGACTGTCAGCTCACCATTAGGCTGCATATTTAATTCAATTAAATCTTCTTCACCTTGCTCATAAATTTCTACAAGCTTTTCAGAAATTAAAGTTTGGATTCCATTTGTATCTTTTATGTTTTTACGTTGTACCTCGAAACGTAATTTATCCATAAGTTCCATGACCGTTTCAAAACCAACATCGGCTTGTAATAAAAGATCCTCTAATTCCTCAAAGAAATCCTCATCCACTTTACGATAACGCGCAACAAGGTCGTTCACCTTCGATGTAAAGGAATTACGTGTTTTTTCAAGGCCCTCTTTAAATTTTTGCGTAATAGACCAAGCTGAAGGTTTTTTCTCCCCAGTTGGTTGTTCCTCAATAATTTGTACTTCTAGCTGTTCTTCTTCCTCTATTAGAGAAGGCGGCTCTAAATCCTGTGTACCTTCGATGTCCGACGTTTGTTCGGATTCTGTAGTATCTTCAATTGGTGAGAATTGCTCAGAAGATTCTTCAACAACAGTCTCAGTAGTGGCAGGTTCACCGCCTTCTTCTAATGCCTGTGGATGAGAATCTAAATCATGTTCAGTGACTTCTAGTTTTTCTTCGTCCGCTGGATTCCCCATCAATTTATCTTTTATACGTTTAAAAAAGCTCATCCTTATTTGCTCCTTTGCTCCGCAAGTACGGGTTCGTCTTCTAATTTTACTGATACAAGTTTCGATACGCCTGACTCCTGCATAGTTATACCATACAGGACATCTGCTCCCTCCATCGTTCCTTTACGATGTGTAATGACAATGAATTGTGTTTCACCACTAAATTTCTTCAAATATTGGCTGTAGCGCACAACATTTGCTTCATCTAAGGCAGCTTCCACTTCATCGAGAATACAGAATGGGACAGGTCTTATATTTAAGATGGAGAATAATAAAGCGATCGCCGTTAGCGCACGTTCACCACCAGAAAGCAAACTTAAGTTTTGTAATTTTTTCCCTGGAGGCTGAGCAACAATGTCAATACCTGTTTCTAGTAAATTTTCCGGATCAATTAATACTAAATCGGCTTGCCCTCCACCAAACAATTCACGGAATACTCGTCTAAATTGTTCGCGGATCGCATAGAATGTTTCGCTAAAGCGCATTGTCATTTCTTCATCCATTTCTTTAATGGCTTCATGCAATGTTTCTTGCGCTGCAAGTAAATCCTCACGCTGTTCAGTTAAGAAAGTGTGTCGTTCAAGTACTCTTTCATATTCTTCAATTGCGCCTAAATTAACAGGGCCTAGCTCTTCAATTGATTTTTTAAGCAATTTAACACGTCGACGTACAAATTCCTCATCTTCTATAGCCTGTGCTTCTTCTTCTGCCTCTTCAAATGTTAACTGATAATTTTCCTCTAGCTGAGCTGTGAAATTGTCCATTTCGAATTCGACACGATTTCTTTTCAACTCATTTGCACGAATCGCTTCAAGATACCCTTTATGGATACGTTGTAATTCCTTCAGCTGAGCCTCTAACGACGAAAGTTCATCCTGTTGCCCTACTTTTTCCTCTTTTTTCTGAGAAATCGTCTCTTGTAGCGCATCTCTTCTGGTCTTCCACGTCAACACCTGTTCATCGACCTCTTCATCACTTAAATAATTTGTCGATTCATCAGATTGGAGCCATGATATTTCCTGAGAAATATTTTCAACTTTTTGTTGAGCTTTGTTTAATTGTAGGGCTAAGTCAGCCGTAGCAATTTGAACTTGTGACATTTGTTCTTGCATAACAGCTAATTGTGAGCGTTTTTCTGCCAATTGCTCACGTAATACATCTTTTTCTGTCTCACTTTGTAGCTTAACCCTACTTAATTGCTCAACGGTTTCATTGATTTCGATTAATTCTCCTGCAAGCGCGCTTAAACGTTCCTCTGCTTCTTGCTTTTGAGCCAATAATGATTCTTCTCGTGTTTTAACATCCTGTGTTTCAGTCGAGGCAAAGGTTACTCTAGCCGATAAGCTTTTTTCAACAGCCTCTAGCTCACGTAAACGTCCTGCCTGCTGCATCTCATCTTTTCGTAATTGCTCCCCTTCAAGCTTCAATAGCTCTACTTGATCTCGAAGTGTTGCTAGCTTTTCTTTTTCCGTTGCAACAGCCTGTTCTGCACCATAAATGGAGGCTTGCAATGACTCTAGCTTAAGAATTAAACCATCTAATTCCGCTTTTCTTGTAAAGAGTGAAGATTGCTGTTTCAGGGCACCACCCGTCAATGAGCCCCCTGCATTAACAATATCTCCATCAAGTGTAACTACTCGATAACGGAACCCACATAATCTCGCAATTTGACTTGCCCCTTCAAGATTTGCTGCAACAATGACATTGCCTAGAAGATTTTCAACAATCGTTCGATTATCTTCATTAAAAGTCACTAACGCATCCGCCATCCGAATGAATGCTGGGTGCTCAGTTGCTAATTGGATAGTCGCTAAATTGATTTTACGTGATTTCATGACGGTTTTTGGTAAAAAAGTAGCACGCCCAGCTCGTTTTTGCTTTAGCCAATGAATAGCCTGTTGGGCATGGCGTTCATTAGTTGTAACAATATGCTGAGAGGCGGCTCCTAACGCCGTTTCTATCGCTTGTGAGTATTTCCCCTCAACCTGAATTAATTCAGCTACAGCACCCTCAATACCTTGTAATTCATCTTTATCTCGTGCAAGCAGCACTTCTTTAACTCCTTGGAAAAACCCTGAAAAGTCAGCTTCAAGCTCCGCTAACGTATCTTTTCTAGCTTTTAGTTGCTGCTGATGCTGATAAGCCTTATATAGCATATCTTGCTTTTCAGTAAAGGTAGAATTAACATTTTTTAACTGTATTTGTAAAGCTTCATATTGTTCTAGCTTTTCTTGTAGGTCATTTGTTGTTGAAGTATGTGCAGCTACTAGCTGTTCTTTTTCAGCAATAATTTGCATAAGCTCTTGCCCAATTTCATCAGTTTGGTCGGACATTCGTGTTGCCATAGCCTTTTGTTGAGCCAACTGCTGATCGATATTTTTCAACTCATTTTTGATAGTTGCTTCTTCATTCAACGAATCGATATATCGGTTTTTTTGCTCCTCAATTTCTTGTTCGATTTCTGTTACGGAGCGATTTAAAGATTGCTCTAACTGTTTAATGCTTTGTTTTAGCACCGACACAGCTTGTTGTTTTTCAGAGAATACGTCTTTTTTCTCCTGCTCCTGCATAAACAGTGCCTCTACTTCTGCTTTGGCCTCTTGTAATGACGTATTCAGCTGCTGTAATTGATTGGAGGCATTTTGACGCTTTTCAGCCATTAGCGCCTTTCGTCCATCCCAACGTTCTACCTCCATTGTGGCATTGACTAGGTCCGCTTGAGAAACATCCAAATATTCATCAAGTTCTTTTAATAACTTCCGAATATTTGTTGTCTGTTTATCGAAAGTAGCAATATCTTGAGCTTGCTTTTGCTCTATCTCAGATAGGTTTGTGTACTCTTCTTTAAGCGCACGCAAAGACTGTGCACAATTTTTAAAATCATGCACAAGTATGGCAATATCAAAATCTTTTAGCTCAGTAGACATTTGTACATAGTCTCTTGCACTAGATGCTTGCATTTCTAGCGGTCCAAGTCGACTGTCTAATTCATGGAGAATATCTAATACACGATACAAATTCTCATCTGTCTCAACAAGTTTATGCTCTGCTTTTTTCTTTCTTATTTTATACTTTAATACGCCAGCTGCCTCTTCAAAAATCGAACGACGGTCATCAGGTCGGCTATTTAAAATTTCATCGACACGACCTTGTGAAATGATAGAAAATGCCTCTTTTCCAAGCCCTGAATCCATAAACAAGTCCGTAATATCCTTCAGGCGACACTGCTGGTTATTTAATAAATATTCACTATCACCTGAACGGTATACGCGTCTTGTTACGCTTACTTCTGTATAGGAAAAAGCAAGTTGCTCGTCGGTATTATCTAGTATTAGTGTTACCTCTGCAAAGTTAAGTGGCTTCCGAGAGTCACTCCCTGCAAAAATTACATCTTCCATCTTTGATCCACGTAACGACTTTGCCGATTGCTCACCAAGTACCCACCGTATTGCATCTGTGACATTACTTTTTCCACTGCCATTTGGTCCCACAACTGCTGTAACACCGGGTACAAAATCAATACCAATGCGCTCCGCAAATGATTTAAAGCCAATCACTTCTAGTCGTTTTAGGAACATCTTTTAAGCCTCCTCTTTCGCAGCTTCTTCTCGCATCATTCGCATCGCACATTGTGCAGCTTGCTGCTCGGCTTCTTTTTTCGATTTTCCTCGACCTATACCAAGCTCTTGTCCGTTCAGTAAGACACTTGATACAAAGGTACGATTATGTGCAGGACCTTTTTCATCAATGATTTCATAATGAAGAAGTCCATTATTCGTTTGCTGTACCATTTCTTGCAATTGGCTTTTAAAATCCATCACATGCGAAAAAGCACCGACTTCTACTTTTGGGAACACGATACGTTCTAAAAATGACACGACCGTTTGTAAATCCTGATCTAAATATAGGGCACCTACAAATGACTCAAACACATCTGCAAGTAGTGCTGGGCGTTCCCGTCCACCTGTTAATTCTTCACCTTTTCCAAGTAAAACAAAGCGACCAAAGCCTAGTTCATTCGCAAAAATAACTAGAGATGGTTCACAAACAATGGATGCTCGTAACTTTGTTAACTCACCCTCGCTCATATTCGGGTATTTCTCAAAAAGATATTTAGAAACAGACAGTTCAAGTACTGCGTCTCCTAAAAATTCAAGACGCTCATTATCCGTAAATAACTTACGGCGATGCTCATTCACATAAGATGAATGCGTGAATGCTTGATACAATAAATTTTTATTAATAAATGTGATATTTAATTCATGCTGTAAAAGCTCGAATTGATTGCGTACTTTTTCAGGAAGTACGCCAGATTTCTGCATAGTTCCTTTTCTTTTCATAGCCATTGAACAAATCTGCCTTCCTAATAGTTTCTACCGTTTTAGTGTACCTTTTTCAAAGCGTTTATGCAAAAGTATTTCGGCATAAACACAATATTTTGGGAAATTTTTAGAAAATTCATTTCCAAATTCAATGAAGCCTTGGCACATTTGCGTCCGAATCGATCTTCGAGAGATAAATCCACTGTATAATTGACACAAAAAAGGGACGTCCATAGATCGTAAACCGATCTATTTCGCCCCCTTTGAATACATCTTGTCTATTAGATCTGCTTCACTGTAAAGAAAAGCAGTAAACTATTTCTCCTTTATTCAACCAATCATCCATACCATTTGTATAATTACGATAACCATTACACCTATAAGGGTGATAAATTTCTGCTAAATAAAGTATAAACGAAATTAGTTTATTTTACTTTCGATGTATGAAATTGCAGAACCTACTGTTGAGATTTTTTCAGCATCTTCATCAGAAATTTCCATATCGAATTCGTCTTCAAGCTCCATTACAAGCTCAACTACGTCTAATGAGTCAGCACCTAAATCATCACGGAAAGAAGCTTCAAGTGTTACTTCGCTTTCTTCAACACCTAAACGGTCCACGATTACTTTTGTTACGCGTTCTAATACTGTAGACAAATGATTCACCTCCCCTCAAATGATTATACAAAAAATTAGCGCCTATGCCTAATTCAAATTACATGACCATACCACCGTCTATATGAAGTGTTTGTCCTGTCATATAGTTAGCGTCTTCAGATGCAAGGAAAACGACTGCCTTAGCAATATCTTCCGGCTGCCCTAGTTTCGCAAGTGGGATTTGTGTTAACATCCCTTGTTTAATATCTTCTGGTAACTGATCAGTCATTTCAGTTTCAATAAAGCCAGGTGCAATAGCGTTGACTAAAATATTACGTGACGCTAATTCCTTCGCAGTTGTTTTTGTTAACCCAATAACACCTGCTTTAGCTGCAACATAGTTTGCTTGGCCCGCATTTCCGGCTACGCCAACAATCGATGAAATATTGATAATACGACCAGCACGTTGCTTCATCATTTGGCGCGTTACCGCTTTGGTACATAGGAAAACACCCTTAAGATTTGTATCTAATACATCATCCCATTCATCTTCCTTCATGCGCATAAGTAAATTATCTCTTGTAATACCAGCATTATTCACTAAAATATCAAGGGAGCCAAATGTTTTCACAGCAGTATCCATTAAGGCTGTCACTTCTTCTGTTTGAGAAACGCTAGCTTGTACAGCAATTGCCTCGCCACCGCCCTCTTGAATTATAGCAACCACTTCTTCAGCTTTTGCTTGCGAGCCGCTATAGTTCACGACAACTTTTGCACCCTCGTCAGCAAGTTTTAATGCTATAGCACGACCAATTCCTCGTGAAGCTCCTGTTACAACAACTACTTTTCCTTCAAGTTTACGCATTGATTGACCACTCCTTTGACGCTTCTAAAACCGCTTCTAGCGATGCCTCATCATAGACACAATAGGCAGTAACAGAGCGATCGATTTTTTTCAAGAGACCACTTAATACTTTACCTGGGCCACATTCAATAAAGACATCCACACCTTGTGCAATCATTTCGCGCATAGAGGCCTCCCATTGTACAGCACTATAAACCTGTTCAACAAGCTCTTGTTGAATGGCTGGAACATCCATTAACTCCTTCGCCATAACGTTCCCTACAACAGGAATTTGCGGAGCAGCTAAAGTAACATTCGCCAACGCCGCTTCCAACTTTTCTGAAGAAGGTCGCATTAGCTCAGAATGGAATGGACCACTTACAACTAATGGTATAGCACGCTTAGCCCCACCTTCTTTTGCCGCACTTGATGCCTTCTCTACACCCTCTTTTGTACCTGAAATAACAATTTGCCCCGGACAATTAACATTGGCTACCTGCACAGGTTCCCCTGCAGCTGACACTTGCTCAGTTACTTCATTTAACGCTTCTAATTCCATACCTAAAATGGCTGCCATAGCACCTTGTCCAGCAGGTACAGCTTCATTCATATATAGCCCACGTTTATGCACAGTCTTCACTGCATCTTCAAAGGACATGACACCCGCTATGACCAATGCGCCGTATTCTCCAAGAGAATGACCTGCTGCATAATGAGGTTGAATTCCTGCTGCACGTAGCTTCTCTGCTACCATTACCCCAGTAGTAAGTAGTGCTGGCTGAGCATGATATGTTAATGTTAATTCCTCTACTGGACCTTCTAACATAAGCTTAGATAGCTCCAATTCAAGAGCTTGATCTGCACGATTATAGAAGGCTCTACTTTCCGCAGCATTTTCAACAAACTCTTGCCCCATTCCTACTACTTGCGAACCTTGTCCTGGAAAAATAAATGCAATTTTCGTCATTTGAATAGTCCCCTTTGTCTAATCAATTTCTATGTGGCGTACTGTCTCTGTAATTGTCGAAATAACAGTATGTTCTACCATTGTGTTTGCTTGGCGGATAGCACTAAAAATCGCTTTCGCATTAGATGATCCATGCGCCTTTATAACGGGTGCTTGTAAGCCAAACAAGCCTGCACCACCATATTCTGTATAGTCCATTTTATGTTTTAAGTCACGTAAATTATTTTTCATAAGAACAGCTGAGATCTTCGTTTTTGTTGAAGACATAAACGCCTCTTTTAACATGGAAAATAAAGCACCTGCCGTACCTTCAATTGACTTCAGCACCATATTTCCTGTAAAGCCATCCGTAACAACAACATCAGCTACTCCTTCAAGTAAATCACGTGCCTCTACATTACCAATAAAATTCAAATCCGCTTCCTTTAATAAATCAAAGGCTGCTTTTGTTAATTCATTTCCTTTTTTATCTTCTGTACCGATATTTAATAGACCGATTCTAGGTTTTTGTAAGCCGCCAACTTTCTTCGCATAAATATCGCCCATAATAGCATATTGCACTAAATGTTCTGGTCGGGCATCTGCATTTGCACCTAAATCAAGCATTAAAAAGCCCTTCCCATCAAGTGTTGGTAATGTTGTAGCTAGAGCTGGTCGGGCAATTCCCTCAATACGACCTACTTTAAACAAACCACCTGCCATTAAAGCGCCAGTATTTCCTGCTGACAGACAAGCATCTGCTCTACCCTCATCCACTGCGTCCATCATGCGCGCCATGGAAGAATCCTTTTTTCTACGAACAGCACGTGCTGGATCGTCCGTTCCTTCAACGACTTCCTCACAATGTACGATCGTTAATCGATCATGTTGTTTTAAAAATGGCTCAAGCTTCTCTTGCTGTCCATATAATTGAATTTCTAAATTTGGAATTTGCTCTAATGCTAAAAGTGCACCTTCAATTACTGATTTTGGAGCATTGTCTCCACCCATTCCATCAAGCGCTAATTTCATTATTACTCACCTTTACCTTTCGTACGGTACATATCAAATTCACCAACAAAAACGGTTTCACCATTAACAGTAGATGTTACCTCGACTTTTGTCCGATGATTTTTATCATCTCGTCCGACAACAATCGCTTTTGTAATAACACGATTTCCAGCACGAACAGGTTTCACAAACGTAATAGTAGAATGGACTGTCAATGCTAGTTCATCGTTAATAACGGCTACCGCTAAGGAGTTTGCTTGCGCGAACAAATGATGTCCACGTGCGATGCCGTTGCGCTGGAAAACATGTTCTTCTTTCACATCAAAAATCGAAAGTGCTCGATTATCTAATTCAATATCAACAATTTCCCCGATGATTTCATCAATCGGTAGAGATTTCACTTCATTTTCATAGTTTTTTGAAGCGACGTCTTTAATACGCTCTCGTAATTCTGGTATGGATAATTCCATACGGTCTAAACGAATTGTTTGAACACTTACCTGAAACTGTGTTGCTAGCTGTTCATCTGTGACGAATGGATTTTCAGCTATCGTTTCAGATAGTAGTCGCTGTCGTTCTTTTTTTGTTCGTCTCAACATCATTCGCCACCTTTTGAGTTGTTATTAGCACTTGGTACTAATATCAGTATATAGAGGTTAAAAAAAGAATGCAAGACTTGTTTTGAAATCAAGTCCTGCATTCTCCGCATGAATCTTCGTACACTTATTAATCAAAGCGCTCCCCTTGCAAAACGCCAGAATCTTCTAACATTTCGCGCAAGTATCGATAGTCATCACCATACCAAAAGTCATCGGTTTCAAGCATCGTCGTAGCATCCTTTCGAGCGGTCTCAAGAATCCGGTAATCATGTACTAAATCAGCTACTTTGAAATCTGGTAGACCACTTTGCTTACGTCCAAAGAAATCCCCTGGTCCTCGCAACTCTAAGTCTTTCTCAGCTAAGCGGAAACCATCATTTGTTTCTGTCATAGACTGCATCCGCTCTTTCCCCTCGTCAGACTTAGGATCAGCCAGTAAAATACAATAGGATTGATGTTCACCTCGTCCTACACGTCCTCGTAGCTGGTGCAATTGTGCTAAACCAAAGCGTTCAGCGTCATAGACAATCATAAATGTAGCATTCGGTACATTCACCCCTACCTCAACGACTGTCGTAGAAACTAAAACCTGTATGGACCCATCACTAAAAGCACGCATAACAGCATCCTTCTCATCTGCGGATAAACGTCCGTGCATTAGACCAACTTGATAGCGTCCAGTAAAATATGTTGCTAGCTGCTCATAGATTTCAACTGCATTTTGAACATCCAGTTTATCTGATTCCTCAATAAGAGGGCAAATGGCATAGGCCTGCCTTCCAGCGGCTAGCTCTCCTTCTAGTTTTGATATAACCGAACCGAATTGTTCTTTTTTCATCCAATGGGTTTCAATCTGCTTACGTCCTGCCGGCATTTCATCAATCATCGACACATCCATTTCCCCAAACGCTGTAATGGCAAGTGTTCTCGGAATTGGAGTGGCTGTCATAAAGAGCACATCCGGGTTTTCCCCTTTATCTCTCAAGATGCGACGTTGTTCAACACCAAAACGATGTTGCTCATCGGTAATAACAAAACCTAGATTTTTAAAAATAACATCAGGCTGGATTAAGGCATGTGTACCGATCACAATATCGAGCTCTCCATTCGCCAAGTCTGCTAGTATAACACGGCGCTCCTTCGTTTTGGTTGAACCAGATAATAAAGCTACACGAACGCCAAATGGTTGGAACCATTCTAGCAAGTTCTCCAAGTGTTGCTCTGCTAAAATTTCTGTTGGTGCCATTAAAGCCCCTTGAAAACCTGCTGATACTGCAGCGTATAGACCTATAGCTGCCACCACTGTTTTCCCCGAACCTACATCACCTTGTAATAAGCGATTCATTCGATGTGGCTCCTTCAAATCTTTACAAATTTCATTGACAACACGTTTTTGAGCATTGGTTAATTCATACGGTAACGCTGCGATAAATTCACGTAGCAAATGCACATCATATTGAATGACAGTTCCTTGTTCATTTTCCTTCCGTACCTTACGTAACGCCTGCATACGTAATTGAAAATTTAATAGCTCTTCATAAGCAAAACGTCTTCTCGCTTGTTTAGCATGTTGTGCATCTAGCGGAAAATGAATACCCTCCAAGCCTTCCTGTATAGGCACAAGCTTATAGGAATCCTGCAAATATTGTGGAATAGCATCCGGCAAATTAGCGCCATAATCGTCCAATACTTGTCGCATATATTTCCGAAATCTTTTTTGTTGAATCAAACCTTTCAGGCTATAGACAGGTTCAAAGTCTACTTGATCGGTTTTAGGGCCAAATGTCACCGTTGTGCCATTGATGACCTGTCTCCCACGATCCCATTTCCCCGTCACAGTAATAATAGAGCCGGGTATAAGTTTTTGTTTTAAGTAGCCTTGATTAAAAAACACCACTTTCACTAAGTGGCGGCCAGCCAAAACGGTTACCTGTAAACGTGATTTATTGCGGCCTAAAAATAAGACGGTCGGCTCACGTTCTACTTTACATTCGACTGTAACACGCTCATTGTGCGGTGTTTGTGCTAAATCCTTCAAACGAAAATCTTCATGACGATGTGGAAACGTCCATAATAAATCAGCAATCGTGTCAATGCCTAGTGTTTCAAGATGCGTTGCTGTTTCTTTCCCAATACCTTTTAATTCGGTAACAGGATTATTTAAATCAGTCACTTATCTCTCAACTCCCTTCATTGATTCTTAACATTTTTTCTATGTAGCCTTCCTAGCTCTCTCTATCCAATGTATCATAAAATCCATTCGTTGCCGTAAATAAACAATCATTAGCAAAAACCCTACCACTAACTGATAGGGTTATGCATATGGACTGTTCATTACGCTTAATAATTCATAATAATTTCAATAAAAAGCTTAATCGCGTCCGGGAATACATCTTCATCTAAATCAAACCTCGGGTGATGATGTGGATATTTGCTTTTTTCTCCCCCCATGCCTACAAAGATAAACGCGCCAGGTTTATGTTTTAGATAGTAAGCAAAATCCTCTCCACCCATTACAGGATCAACAAGTTTAAATACATTCTCCCCAAAGTTTTCTCGAACAATAGATCCCACAAAGTGAGATTCCTTAGAATTATTAATAAGGGGAGGCGTCCCTAAAATAAAGTCGATTTTCCCTTGTGCACCGAAGGCACCACAAATTCCTTCTGTTAATTTCACCATCTTTGCTTGGATGGTATGGACTGTTTCAGGTGTCAATGCACGAATCGTCCCAATTAATTTTGCAGAGTCTGGAATGATGTTATAAGTCGTACCAGCTTGAATACTACCTACAGTAATAACGCCTGCCTCAATGGGATTTAAATTTCGACTGATAATACTTTGAAAAGATTGCATAACATGGCTCGCAATATAAATAGGATCCACAGTTTCATGCGGCATGGAGCCATGCCCACCATATCCTTGAATTTCTATTTCAAAATCATCGACAGAAGCCATCATAGGACCATATGTTAAGCCTATTTTCCCTTTTTCTAAGCCTTGCCATAAATGAATACCAAAAATTGCATCAACACCTTCTAGAACACCATTCTGAATTAAAAAATCTGCCCCGCTTGGTGTAATTTCCTCGGCTGATTGGAATATGAGTATGACATTCGGTTCTATCTTTTCCTTATTCATCGAAATCCACTCAGCAACTGCTAATAGGATAGCTGCATGGCCATCATGACCACACATATGTGCTATACCTGGTCGTTGAGAGATATAGGGCTTGTCACCTTCTTCTACTATTGGTAGAGCATCTATATCCGCTCGTAAGGCGATTGTTTTCCTACCTTTCGTCCCTTCAACCATAGCTACTACACTTGGAGGATTAAAATCCAAAATTTTTATTTGAAGTTGCTCTAATCTTTTGCGAATAAATTGACATGTTTCATATTCCTGGCCTGACAGCTCTGGATATTGATGAAGATAACGACGATCTTCTATTGCTTGTTCTGTCAAACATTTCAAATTAGTGATATCCATAAAAAAACTCCTTTAATATGCCCCTAAAACCCATCTAATGATTTGTATCTCGTACCCATTCATTATACTAAAAACACTCTTAATTGAACCAACGTAAAAACATGCTACCTGATAAGATAGCATGTTTTTCATGTTTTATTGGATAGCTTTAATACTTTGTAATCCACCATTTTCGAGAATGGCCTTGCTAATTGCTTTACCTGTTGGCGTTGCGGCTAAACCACCGCGTGCCGTCTCTTTCAGGTTTGGACTCATAGATTGTCCAATGCGATACATCGCTCCAATTACTTCATCACATGGAATTCGGCTTGTCACACCTGCAAGCGCCATATCTGCTGCTACAAGAGAGTTAGCAGCGCCCATAGCATTCCGTTTCACACATGGTACTTCCACTAAGCCTGCTACTGGATCACAAACAAGGCCAAGCATATTTTTTAACGTAATCGCAAATGCTTCTGAACATTGTTGCGGTGTTCCGCCAGCCATCTCAACGATAGCTGCCGCAGCCATACCTGCTGCTGAACCAACCTCTGCTTGGCAGCCACCTTCAGCACCTGAGATGGAAGCATTATTAGCCACAACAAAGCCAAATGCACCTGATGTAAATAAATAACGAATCATTTGCTCACGCGTTGGATTTAGTTTATTTTTTACCGCAAAAAGAGTTCCTGGTACAACCCCAGCTGAACCTGCTGTTGGCGTTGCACAAATTGTTCCCATTGCTGCATTGACTTCATTGGTTGCAACCGCTTTACTTACTGCATCTAATAATAAATCACCTGATAATGATTTTCCTTGTGCAATGTAATTTTGAAGTAATACGGCGTCCCCACCTGTTAAACCTGTAACAGATTGTACACCTTGTAAGCCGCGTTCTACCGCTTCTTCCATCACCGTTAGGTTTCGATCCATTTGTTGAATGATTTCTTCTCGTGTTCTGCCAGTTATCAACATTTCCTGTTCAATCATAATTTCTGATATTAATTTATCTTCCTGTTCTGCTCGTTCCACAAGCTCGCGAACATTATGAAATAAAACGTCCATCTTGGGACACCCCCTTAGTTATTAATCTTTGATACTTTTGTAATATATGGGATTAATGAAATCTGCTGTAGTACTTTGTCTTCTATATTTTGATCGACTTCAATAACCATTAAAGCCGTTAAACCTCGTTCTATACGTGATACTTCCATATGTCCAATATTAACTTCGTGCATCGCTAAGCAATTGGCTACGTTCGCTATGCAGCCAGCACGGTCATCATGTACCACAAGGATTGCTGGCATACCACCTGTTAAACGTAATTTAAAGCCATTTACTTCACTTACTTCTATTTTACCGCCACCAATAGAAATACCGACGACAGACATTTCACCTTCATCGTCTCCAATAACTAGACGTGCCGTATTTGGATGCTCCGTATTAGCTGTTTCTGGAATAAATTCATATTCCAACCCTGCATTTTCTGCCTCTTCAAATGCCGTTTTAATACGTTCATCAAATGTATCGTAGTTCAATAAGCCTCCAACGATTGCAACATCTGTCCCATGCCCTCTATACGTTTCTGCGAACGAACCATATAAATGAATTTTCGCCCACTTAGGTTGTCTACCAAATAAATCCCTTGCAACTCGTCCGATACGAGCTGCCCCTGCCGTATGAGAGGAGGAAGGCCCAATCATGACTGGCCCAATAATATCAAAAACCGAAGTAAATTTCATACAAACACCCCTCTATTCTATTCCTATAATAATATTTATATTTACTTATATCATGCTTGATAGTTACCACAAAAGTAAAGTATTTAATTTGTCAGCTTTCAGAAAATTACCACTACTATAATTTGTAGCCAATCGAGATATGTTATACATTGTCCATAACGTGTGCACACTTAATGAAAATCGTTGATATTCCAATATTTCCATTTTTTATATCCTCTACATACGTACATTTAACTATGAATAGTACGTATGTTTACGACTAAATATAGATAATACTCTCTTTGTAGCATAAACAAAAGCAGTACACATTTTGTGCACTGCTTTCTTTACGGAATAGCAAAGTAGCATGTAATTATTCTACCGAAATAATATATGGGTATAACCCTTGTTTTCCATTAAATAATTCTACTTCTACGTCTGGATAGTTCTTCTCAATGAATGCTACTAACTCTGTAGCATCTTGTTCAGTTGTATCCTCTCCATAAATGACTGTTACAATTTCAGCATCCTCATCAACTAAATCAACGACTACTTTTTCAGCTGCATCTTTTAAAGCTGGTGTAGAAAGGACAATTTTCCCTTCTGCTAACGCCATAAAATCATCTTTATGGATTTCAACACCATCAATAGATGTATCACGCACAGCATAAGTTACTTGACCCGTCTTTACATTGGCAAATGCATCCGTCATTGTCTTTTTATTTATGTCTACAGCCGCTTCAGGATTAAACGCTAAAATTGCAGCCATACCTTGCGGAATTGTCTTCGTTGGGACAACTGCTGCTTCAATTTCTAAAAGCTCAACAGCTTGCTCTGCAGCCATCACTATATTTTTATTATTAGGTAGAATTAAAACTTTTTCTGCACCAATTTCTTGTACTGCTTTAACGATATCTTCTGTTGAAGGGTTCATCGTTTGACCACCTTCAATGACATAAGATGCACCGATCGAACGCAATAATCCTGCAACACCCTCACCCATCGCAATTGTTACAATAGCATAGGGATGTTTTTCCAATTTTTTCGTTGTCGTAGGTGCCTTATGTTCTTCACCGACGATAGCTGAATGTTGTTCACGCATATTATCGACTTTTATTTTCATAAGACTACCATATTTTTGTCCAATTGATAAAACAGAGCCTGGTTGCTCAGAATGGATATGAACCTTGGCAATTTCTTCATCTGAAATAACAAGTAAAGAATCACCTAAAGGACTTAATTCTTGACGGAATTGTTCCTCATTAAATGGCTCTTTCCCATCTTCTAAACGCACCATTATTTCTGTACAATAGCCAAATTCAATATCTTCAGTATTCATAAAGTCTTGAGCTCTATGATGCTCCGCATTGATTAAATCATCTAAAGTCGCATCATTTTTCTCAGGAAGAGGCTCGCCTTTTAAAGAAGCTAAAAACCCTTCATATACAAACAATAATCCTTGGCCACCACTATCGACAACCCCTACCTCTTTTAAAACAGGTAATAAATCCGGTGTTCGATCTAGCGATGCCTTTGCCTCTACAGTAAAGGCTTCCATTATCGCAATGATATCGGTTTCAGTTTCTGCCACTTCTACGCCTTTTTTCGCCGCTTCTCGAGCAACCGTTAAAATAGTTCCTTCAACAGGTTTCATAACTGCTTTATATGCTGTATCTACCCCAGCTTGGAAGGCACCTGCAAAACCTTTCGCATCAATTGTTGCTTCTTTTTCAATGAATTTTCCAAATCCACGGAATAATTGTGATAGGATTACACCTGAATTTCCACGCGCACCCATTAATAAACCTTTTGATAAGGCCTGTGCCGTTTTACCAATATGCTCTGAAGCATAAAGCTCAGTTTCCTTTGCACCAGATGTCATCGATAAGTTCATATTTGTCCCTGTGTCACCATCCGGTACCGGGAAAACATTTAATGAATCTACATAATTTGCATTTTGGAATAGGTGATGCGCACCCATTTTTACCATTTCTGCAAACTTTATACCGTCTAAAGACTGCATTCGATTTAGTTCCTCCTCTTAATTCGCTACACGAACGCCCTGTACAAAGATATTGACAGATTTTACGCTCATACCCAATGTTTTATCTACTGTATATTTCACTTTCGACTGTACTTGGTAAGCAACTTCCGAAATTTTTGTCCCGTAACTAACAATAATGTACATATCAATATGTAAATCGTCGTCTTGTTGTCGAATCACAACACCTTTTGCGAAGTTTTCTTTACGTAAAATATCAGTTAGACCATCACGAATTTGATGTTTTGATGCCATGCCAACAATCCCGTAGCATTCTACAGCAGCACCACCAGCAATTTGTGCAAGTACATCTGTTGAAATATCAATTTGGCCGAATTCACTGTTTAATTCAATTGACATAGAAATGCCCCCTTGGCTCTTTTTGACTAAACTATATTGTAACACTTTCGTTGTAATTTAAGCAACCTAAGGGGGTAAAGAAAGGCTATGTAGCAACGTTTTGTGACTTTAAATCGACGTATTTACGAATTCATCAAAAATGGCGTTCTTACAATAAAATTTATTTCCTCCTAATTGTTTTATGACGTATAACGCTCGGTCAGCAAGCTTATAGCCTATTTATATATACCCTTACCTCAAAATCTTATTAGGACACATGCCAATATGGCTTCTCTATATTTATCTTAAACATCACAGTCCATTCTAGATATAAAAAAGTTGATACTATGAAAGCATCAACTTTATATTGCATTAAATTAAATTTTTTATAAGGGTATCGATCATAACTGGCATTTCTTTAAAGGCACTATCCACATGTAATCTTTCTGTTTTTTGGTGCGCATCCTTACCAAATGGTCCTACATTTAAGACCGGCCCTTGTAAAGCAGTCATTTCTTTAAATGGAATACTATACGTATCCCCCCATACAGGTGTATTGCGTTCGAAGGCTAACCATTCATCTGATTCATCTGTATAGTTCACATAGCTTAAATCACAAATTCCATTAAAATAATGGATTTGTTCCACCTCAACATCGAAAGTTTGCGCCGTTTTCTTCATTAACTCAATCGATTTTATAATAAGTGGATGAGTGGATGAATTAATAGCAGGGTAATAAGGTGGAGCATATAACAGGACAGTAGCTGGTGCTAATTCCTGACAACGTATCATAAGCTGATCAACGATGCGTATTGACTTTTCACGATCATCCCACGTACTATGCTGAAGCACTTGAGATTTGATAGAATCGACTTCGGCAGCTCCCAGTTTCCGGATGGCATGTTCTAAGAGAGCCTCATATCGCAATACTTTGATTGACCCAACACCTTGTACTTTTTCTCGTTTGCAAATTTGCATATACTGTTCGTTACAGGCCGTCATTGCTTCACATGCGACCTGTTCAAATATATCCATCACTTCTGCTGCTGTACGTTTTAATAAAAATACATTGTACAGAGCCGCAGCACGATATGGCGTTTGTGTAGAATATTCCATTTTCAAATCTTTTAGCTGTAAAGAGACTGGTAGTGGTGTACTCTCTCCTAAATCTGTTTCGCGGAAAAGAAGATTCCACTCCATATGCTGCGTCATATAAGATGCAATGAAATTTGCTGTCATTCCCTTTAAAGGCTCACCGACATGTGTTTCCTTCCCATAAAACAGTGCGGCGGGCATTATCTTACCAATGGTGCCTGAGTAAATATATTCATTCGTATCAGATGGTCCTTGTGAAAAAGACGGTTCACTATTTAAAAATAATTGATACGTTAAATCATACTGTTCTCGTATTCTTACAAGCTCCACTACAGCAGCTCTCATTCCTGCTGAATTTACTTCTTCATCGGGAACCGTCGTTAAAATCAGGTTGATTGGCCATTGCTCGAAGCTTGCCTTTTCAATTAGCTGCATGTGTAATGCCAATCCCATTTTCATATCCATTGTGCCACGACCAAACAAATAATTGCCTGATTCCAAATCCAATCTAGCAGTTTCTGGTAAATCCTTTTTGTACTTAGGCTCCATCAGCTTTTTAGTCAATTCCTCTGGGAAAACAGCTAGAGGCTCTAACTCTCCATATTCTTCCGTATGCACTGTATCAAAGTGACTAATTAGCACTACCGTGTCGGTTGCAGCGGGATGTTTATATAGTGCCGTTACAGCGTTTCTTCCTAAACCAGCCTCATGCAATTCAATCAACTCAGGATGCTTATTGAAATATGGAAGCGCCATCAATTTATTTTTCAATTTATAGGCAAATTCATTTTCACCCTCAGTCAATGTTCTACTGTCCCAGCTGACAATTTCGCAAAGTAGTGCTCGCAGTTTTTCTGGTGTATTCCACATATAATTATCCATAAAAATTCTCCTTTAAATCTCATTCGTTTAAGGTTCTTAACGAATATCTAATGACTCTTCATTTTCGGTATCTGTAGTAGCCATAGGTGCTTTCTTTAATTTCAATCGATAAAAAATCATACAAGCCATAAAGAAGCCAATGCCATACAATAGGCCGATTCTTTGCGTTGGATCAAATGCTAAAAAGATCAGAATAACTAAACAAAAGAAAATACAAAATATCGGTATTAATGGAAATAAAGGAGTCTTAAATTTTAAATCAGCTAAATTTCCACCCGACTTAATATAACGATAGCGGAACATTAATTGTGAAGCGCAAATCCCCATCCATGAAATCGTGACAGATATTCCTGCAATCGACATTAATAAAACAAATACCGCATCTGCTTCCATCACACTTGTTAGTAATGATAAGAGTGAGAAAACCATTGTAAAGATCAGTGCATTTAGTGGCACTTTATTTTTAGTAAGGCGACCAAATAATTTTGGTGCCATTCCCTCATGAGACATCGAGAACAATAAACGAGTTGACGCATATAAACATGAATTACCAACGGATAGAATCGCTGTTAAAATAACAAAATTCATGATACCAGCTGCATAGGGAACACCCGCCAAATTCATCAACGTGACAAATGGACTTTCCATTAGGCCAAGCTCTGATGATGGGAAAATGGCTGATAATACAATAATAGAAGCAATATAAAAAACAATAATTCTAAAAAGTATTGTCCGGATAGCTCTTGGAATATTTTTTTCGGGATTTTCGGTTTCACCAGCTGCAATTCCCACAAGCTCTGACCCTTGATATGAGAAAATAACATTCATCATCGTGACAAAAATAATGGTAATACCTGCTGGGAATAAGCCAGATGGTGCTAAATTTGTGAGATGAGGTGTTGGACGATCTGCTAACGGAATCAATCCAAAAATAGCCGCTCCACCGATTATGATAAAGGCAATAACTGCGACTACTTTAATACTCGCAAACCAAAATTCTGCTTCAGCAAACCCCTTTGTAGTTAAGGCATTTAAGACAAATAAAAGAACCATAAATACAGCACACCATATCCAAATAGGTATATCTGGAAACCAATGCTGCATTAAAATTCCGGCAGCTGTAAACTCCACTCCCGCTGTCGCTGCTGAACCGACAAAGTACATCCAGCCTAATGAAAATCCCGCTGAAGGGCTAATGAAACGAGTAGCATATGTTTGAAAGGAACCAGTAACAGGCATGTAAACAGCTAATTCCCCTAGACAGTTCATTACCATAAATAAAATTAACCCACCAAATAAATAACCAATCAGTGCTCCACCTGGACCTGCTTGATTAATGGTATAGCCTACATTTAAAAATAACCCTGTTCCGATAACCCCTCCAAGAGAAAGCATTAATAAGTGACGACTTTTCATTGAACGGTTTAATTGTTGATGGTGAACTTGATTATCCAACATTTATCCATCCCTCCCATATAATGTGAATTTATTGAATATTCTGATATATAAATAACAAAAGCACCCAACCAATTTATCATTTTTAAATTGATTGGGTTCAAGTAGTTTTACTTAAAAACGTAATGATAAGCAGCTTAAGCCACCATCATGTTTTCTAAATTCAGACATTTCAAGTTCAATCGTTTGATAACCTAGATCGAGTAATTTACGATTTGTGTCCGGGTATCCTGCTGGAATAATAATATAATCATTGACTTGAATACAGTTAGCAGAATATTCATCTTCCTTTGGAATAATAATTTTATCATAGGATTCAAATGCCGGATGATCTACGAACTCACCAGCTAGCACCATACGATTATCTCCTACATAAGCAATACCTGTTTTTAAATGGAAGAATTCTTTTAATGGGATAATCGTCGCCTCATACCCCTCTTGTTCAACGATTTCCTTAAATTGTTGTGCCCCTTCTTCATTTGTACGATCTGAAATTCCTACATAAAATTTCTTTTCAGCCTGTAATATGTCCCCTCCATCAAGCGTTCCAGATCCTTTTATATAATAAATTTTATCGTAAAATTGCTTTACAGCAGGTTCGATATCTTCAATTTCACGGTTACGGGCAGCAGCTCCTGGATTTGAGATGATAGCAAATTCTGGTGTTAAAACTGCTGTATCCTCCACAAATGTTGAGTCAGGAAATGCCTCATTCGCTGGTAATTGTGTTACTTCAACCCCACACTTTTTTAAAGCTTCTACATACTTGTCATGCTGCTCATATAATTTCTCTAAAATCGGTTTTCCTAAATCACTAGTTGTTAAACCGTTTACAAAACTATTTCCTGGATTTTTAACAATAACATTTTTAAACATATTCTTTTCTCTCCTTTTATGCTCTTATTACCGGACAAGTCAGACATGTAGGTCCGCCTGTTCCTAATACCGAAATTTGTTGACCTTTATATTCAAATACCCTTGCACCAGCTTCAATTAGTTGCTGTTTTGTGACCGTGTTTCCTTCAGGAATAACACAAACTCTAGGTGCAAGCGCTAACACATTACAGCCAAGTGTATCGTATTCATCCTTTGGTACTTCCACTAACTGAATACCTCTTTCCACCAGTAGTTGGCGGAAAAATACAGGCATTAAACGGGAATGTACAACTGCTAAATCTTTATCAACCATACTAATGAAAGACATAAGGTGTAAGCATTCAGCTTCACCTAAATCATGTGGTAGCTGTACCACTATAAATTCATCTACCATTTCAGCTGTCATTTCTTTTAGCTGACGAATGGCCTCATCATTTGTTCGATAACCTCTCCCAACAGCAAGTGTTCGATCATCTAACCAAACAATGTCTCCACCATCTGCCACTGCATCTCCAGTGAGTTCTCCGATTATGGAAATACCCTTGTCCTTTAAAAATTCTTTGTAGATGGAAGCTTCTGGCTGTCTTAATTTTTTTCCAGACTTTAATAATATGGCACCGTTCGGCGTAAATTTGACTGGATCATGGGCATAAAGCGAGTCCAACCCTACCTCATCTGAAAGTGGTAGATAATCAATTGTGTCCACGTACTTCTTAAGAATCTCAACAAATTCTGCATATTCCTTTAATGCTTCTTCAAAGTTGGGCTCAGATAGGTAGTTAAAAGTTTTCCATTCATCACTAAGATGCTTCTGACTTCGAAAGGCATCTTTTGGATGTTTTACTATTACGTGTTTTAAAGGTGTATACATCGACGAGCAATAATGCATTCCCTTCACTCCTTTTCCGTTTAGTGGAAAACGTTTCCGTTTAGAGGAAAGTTTATATGAAAAATATATGCGTTTTATGTTATACTGTCAATATATTTAGAAAACTTTTATTTTTCATATTCTTTTCAAACTACTCTCAGTAAGCCCTGTTGAATTATGTCTAAATTTTTTAAAAAGGATATTCTCTTACTTTTTGTATTTAATGAACTCATGTCTCAGTAAGATTGGAACTAGACGTAGATAGAGAATAAAAATAAAATAGGAGAAAAGGAGGTAGGACAAATGCAATTATTAGAGCGGGCTATGACTATTGCGAAGGTTTTAGCTTCTGAAGCAAATGACAGTAGCTTGTCCATTTCGGAGCTTTCAACAAAATGTGATTTACCTCTAAGTACTTTACATAGAATTTTAAAAGCGATGATTAATCAAGGAATGATTGAGCAAGATGAACAAACTAAACATTATCGACTCGGGACCATTTGGATGGAACTCGGTTTGCAAGTCTATGATACGATGGATTATATTAGCAAAATCCGACCAGAGCTAGAGCGATTAGCAAGAGATGTTGAGGAAAGTGTCTATTTAAGTAAGCCAGCAGGCTTAGACACGATTATTATTGAAAGAATAGATAGCGCTGCCAATCCAATTCGTATTTATGACCAGCTGGGTATTCGTATACCGCTACATATTGGAGCAGCCAATAAAGCCATTCTCGCCTCTATGTCTGACGCACAATCAAAAGAAATATTAGAACAACTAGTCATGCAAGATGAAATGCCTGAACTGGAGGAGCAACTTCGTCAAATTCGACAACAAGGTTATGCGATTAGTCACGGAGAACGAACGGCTGGTACTTCCTCCATTGCCGTTTCCGTTTTAGATGGTTTTGGTGAAGTATTAGGAGCAGTAAGCATCGGTTTTGTCAGCTTTAATGTTTCTCAAGAGCACATTCAAACACTCATTGAACGTTTGGTAAATACCGGAAAACACATCTCACTGAAACTTGGTTATCGAGGAAAAGATTAGAAGAACTGCTTCCTTCAAAGAAAATCTATTTTTGTTCATCAATTTTGCCTGTAAAGGTTTTTTTCTTGAAAGGTTACGTGAAAACTATTGCACTGAACGCCATCGTATGTTAAATTATTATGGTATGTGAAATACCGAACTGAAATATAATAATCTTTCAGCATCAACAGTAAGGAGGGAATACAACATGCCAAAACAATGTGTAATCACTGGACGTAAAGCTCGTACTGGTAACAACCGTTCCCACGCTATGAACGCTAACAAACGTACTTGGGGTGCTAACCTTCAAAAAGTTCGTATCTTAGTTGACGGTAAACCAAAACGTGTATGGGTTTCTGCTCGTGCATTAAAATCAGGTAAAATCGAGCGCGTTTAATCGACGCTTCTAAAAAATCGATTTCGCTTTGAGCGTAAATCGATTTTTTTCTTTGGTTATAGAATGATTACTGCAGTAAAAATCTACATATAGCAAAGAATGAAAAAATCCGACTACTATTAGTCGGATTTTTTTACTTTCTTATCTTTTTTAAATAGGTTAATACACGTGCGCGTAATACTACTAACGAATTTCGGCAATTGGAACGTATATACTTTCAGGACTCTCTCCCCCTTACGCTAATCTATGCTTCTTATCATTAAACATATGCCTCTTGAGAAAGATATAGACCCTGAAGTTCCTATTATTTCATTACTTGTAAATCGGGATGTGCCTAAAGAAATTTCTTCTTTCGTCGTTTCATATTTCACTTGCCTTAATGTCACATCTTTTATCGGCTCTTCATGAGCAAAGAAGGATAAGTAACGGTATCGTTTATCTGCATAAATAGCATGTGTACCTGGCAATAAAAATTGTAACATATTTGTATGATTAATAATCTTCAATACAATGTGTGGATGCTCTTTTTGTAAACGATATATAGAACGAACAGCTGCCTCATAATGATCTAGACGCCCTCCTGTAACACCTGTCAAAATAATTTCTTCTGGTGCATACGTAAATGCTTTAAGCAAGGCTAAATCCGTATCTGTTTCATTCTTCTCTTCTTGAAAACGTTGTTGATCATTTGTCCACGCCAACACCCGCTGATATTCTTCTTCTGACAAAGAATCAAAATCTCCAACAATTGCATGAGGCGTAATCCCCTGCTCAATTAAATATAAAGCACCACGATCTGCGCCAATAAACACTACGTCCTGTTGTTGTTGAAACGATGTGAATGAACACAGCTCTTGTTTTGGACCACCTGCACAAACAACGACTGTCGTCATCCGTTAATCGCTGCCTCACCAGCCGCTAAGATTTCTTGAAGCGCAGCTGTTCGATCCTCTTTACTATAGATGGCTGATCCTGCCACAAAAATTGTCGCCCCTGCCTGTGCACATGGAACAATCGTTTCAGCTGTAATGCCACCATCAATTTCAATGGCGATGTCCAACCCACGCTCTTTAATCAATGTAGATAAAGCCTCGATTTTAGGCACAACCGAATGAATGAATTTTTGTCCGCCGAACCCTGGATTGACAGTCATTAATAATACCATATCGATATCTTCAAGAACATGCTGGATAGATTCTATCGGTGTATGTGGATTTAAAACGACCCCCGCCTTTATACCATACGAACGGATTAATTGAATTGTACGATGTAGGTGACGACAAGCTTCAACATGTACGGTAATATAGTCTGCTCCAGCTTGAGCAAACTGTTCAATATACTGATCTGGATTTTCAATCATTAAATGCACATCTAATGGTAAATCTGTTAATGGACGGATAGCATCCAATACGATTGAGCCAAATGAAATATTCGGCACAAAATGACCATCCATCACATCTATATGAATTAGTTTTGCACCTGCTTGCTCTACTTCTTTTACTTCTTCTCCTAATTTTGCAAAATTCGCTGCTAAAATTGATGGTGCTATTTGTATCATCATTAATACCTCGGCTTTCGATCCATAATTTCTTGCATAAATTGTTCATAATGCTTGTAGCGGTAGTCACGAATTTCACCTGTCTCTACGGACGCCTTGACTGCACATTTGGGCTCTTTCATATGTAAACAGCCTCTGAACTTACAATGATCAGCCACTCTAATCATTTCAGGAAAACATGCGCCTAATTCTTCTTTCTCAATTTCGTCAAAATCAAAAGAACTGAAACCAGGCGTATCTGCCAATAAACCATCACAGACCTCAATTAACTCAACGTGACGCGTCGTATGTTTTCCACGTCCTAGGCTCTGTGAGATAATACCTGTTTTTAAATTCAATTCAGGAATTAATGTATTTAGTAATGTGGATTTTCCAACACCCGATTGGCCTGCTAGAACAGTTGTTTTTCCCTTTAAAATAGGCTGTAATCTTTCCACTAATTCTTCTTCATCTTTATAAGTTTGAAGAACGGTATAGCCTATATTTTCGTAATCAGCGATATAACGCTGTAATTCCTCATGTTCGTCATTTTCTAGTAAATCCATTTTTGTTAGACAAATAATAGGGTGTACATGGAATGATTCTAAAACAACTAAAAAGCGATCGAGTAATATCGTATTGAAATTAGGCTCTTTGACAGAAAAAACCAAGATACCCTGATCGATATTGGCAATTGGCGGCCTAACTAATTCATTTTGACGTTCTAAAATCTTTTGAATAGTGCCATCCGATCCTTCTGTTTCCAATGAATATTCTACCATATCACCGACAAGCGGGGATTCTCCACGATTGCGAAAGACCCCACGTCCTCGGCATTGAATAAGCTGATGACCATCATAAACATAATAATAACCGCTTAAAGCTTTTCTTATTTGGCCTTGCGCCATCCAATTCCTCCTTAATTGATATCGTTATAATTAACTTTTTCTTCTAAGATGATTTCTGAGTCACGGATAATTCTATAACTCGCATCTTTGCCTTCTTCAATAACAAGCTGTATATTGTAAGGCGTATCATTTAAAATTTCTAGCTCCGTAACTGGTTCTGAAAAAGTATGATTTTTATCTTGAATTTCAATGCGAACTTTTTGAGGTACACCCTCTTCTTTAGGTTTATACTCAATGACTACGGGCTTAAGCAGAAATTTCTCAGGCTTTTTAGCTGGTCCCTTACTAATTATAACCGATATAGCAGAACCTTCCTCCACCATAGTACCTGCTTTTGTCAATTGCGAAATTACACTACCAGCAGGGATCGATTCATGATAGTCTTCACGAGATACTCGCCAGCTGAGACCTACTCTATTCACATAGTTATCCATATCCGCTTTCGAATAATTCACAACATTTTCTACTCTGACCATACGAACACCTTGACTTACTTTAAAGGTAATCGTTTCCTCTTTCGCTACCACTTCCGTATCTGCCGGGATACTTTGCTCAATAATTCTACCTTCAGGTTCACGAGAAGGAACTTCCTCTTTCCTTACTTCTTTATACTTTCCTTTTATTAAAGCCTCTACTTGACTATAATTTTGACCGACATAATTATCAACGGTCGTCGTCTCCACACCTAAACTAACAATTAGGTCAATCTCTGAACCTTTTGCACGCATCGAGTTTTTCTCTGGATCGGTTTCTATAACATGACCCTTTTCAATGTCCTCATGATTTCGCTCCTGATGCTCCTCACCAACAACAAATCCCTCGGCTTCTAATTTTTTTGTAGCTTCCTCTACAGTCAAATTTATTACATCTGGGACTGCCACTTTTTTCGGGCTAAATAAATCTGCTGCAAATATGAAGAATAAGAAGATGATAATTACCGCTATTAATAATCCCGCCACAATCTTAGGCCATTTTTTCTTCTTTGCTTTAACAGGAGTAGGTTTTTTTACAGGTTTTTTAGGTAGTGCCTGAGCAGGAGATTTATATTCCACAATGGGTTCAATAACCCTTGTTTTAGTTAAATCTTCATCTTTCTTTAGAGCTTCCTCTTTAATAATTGGAATGGCCTTTGTCGCATCATTATCCACTGGAATAACAAACTTTGGTTCATTTATTCGGGAAGATGATAAGACGGTTTCCAAATCATCATACATTTCTTCCACTGTATTATAGCGATGAGATGCATCTTTTGCTGTAGCCTTGAGCACCACATTTTCCAAGCTTTGCGGAATAGTTCCATCAAAAGCGCGAACTGAAGGTGTTTCCGCTTGTAAATGCTTAAGGGCAATAGAAACAGCTGACTCCCCTGAAAAAGGTAATTCACCTGTTAATAATTCATACAATACAATACCCAGTGCATAAATGTCCGATTGACTTGTAGCCGTCCCACCCCGTGCCTGCTCTGGTGATAAGTAATGCACTGTCCCTAGCACAGAATTCGTTTGAGTAAAGGAAGTAGCGCTTAACGTCATGGCAATGCCAAAATCAGTTACTTTGACATTTCCCTCTGCATCCATCAAAATATTTTGTGGTTTAATATCACGGTGAATAATATGATTTTCATGGGCATTAGCAATAGCAGACGTTAATTGCTTCATAATATGCACACTTCTAGATGGAGAAATTGGTGCAAATTCTTGTATGTACTGCTTTAACGTTTTTCCTTGAACAAATTCCATCACAATATAGTGTAGATCCCCATCGTCACCTACATCATAAACACTAACAATATTAGGATGTGTAAGACTTGTGGCAGACAGTGCCTCACGTTGAAAACGTCGATGTAACTCATCCTCATTGGAAAAATCATAGCGTAATATTTTTATGGCTACATCACGATTTAATATCATATCATGAGCTAAATAAACATTGGACATACCTCCGCCACCAATGAGTTCTAAAATCTTATAACGGTCACTAATTCTTTTACCTACCAGCATTCTTACACCTCCTCATCCTTTTTAGTTAGTAGCACGAGGGAGATATTATCTTCTCCCCCGCTGGCATTTGCTAATTCTACAAGTTTACGTCCTTTTTCCAATATAGGATCAGGATACGTAATGATCGAAGCCATTTCATAGACAGTTAGTTTATTGCTTAATCCATCTGAACAAATGAGTAAATACGATTTTGGTGCCAACTCTACTTCATAAAAATCTGGTTCTATTGCTTCTTCTGTACCAACAGCTTTTAAGATGAAATTTTTCTTTGGATGCGTCAATGCTTCCTCTTCACTAATTTCTCCATTTTCAACCAGTACATTCACATAAGAATGATCTCTTGTGATTTGTTGTGCACCATCTTCAAAGAAATAATACACACGACTATCTCCAACATGTGCAATGAAACAATGATGTTCTTCTATTAACACTGCAATAAACGTCGTGCCCATTCCTTTACAGTCTTCGTGTGATAAAGAATAGTCATAAATATTTTTATTCAATTGCTTTACTGTTTGTAATAACCATTCTTTCTTTGATGTCGTTGATACAAAATGATGTGCGTCTGCCTGTAAAAAAAAGGTCTCCATCTGTTTTATTGCCATATCACTTGCCACATCTCCAGCATTATGACCACCCATGCCGTCCGCCACAAGTGCTAGCGCAAGCCCATCAGGACGTTTAAATAATGCAGCACGGTCTTCATTAATTGATCGTTTTAAACCAATATCACTTTCGACTGTGTATTCCAACACTGGTCACCTCGTTTCTTCAGATCTCTCTTGCGCACGTAATTGACCACACGCAGCCGCAATATCAGAACCTTGCTCTCGGCGGATCGTTACGTTTATCCCATTTTTCTTTAATGTTTTTTCAAACGCAAAAATTTGGCTACGAGACGTACGAACATAATCACGTTCTGGTACGTAGTTAACAGGAATTAAGTTAACGTGACATTTAATTCCTTTAATTAAAGCAGAAAGCTCTTCTGCAATCTCTACTGAATCATTTTCACCAGACATTAATCCATATTCAAAACTTACACGTCTGCCCGTCTTTTTAGTATAGTAACGAACGGCTTCCATTAACTCTTCTAATTTATAGGCACGCGCAATTGGCATCAGCTTTTGTCGAGCCTCTTGATTTGGTGCATGTAAAGATACCGCAAAGTTAATTTGTAGTTGTTCATCAGCAAATTGATAAATTTTTGGAACGATTCCTGATGTGGATACAGTAATGTGACGCGCTCCAATATTTAATCCTTTTTCATGATTAATCACTTTTAAGAAGTTCATCATTGCATCATAATTATCGAAAGGTTCTCCAATACCCATAATAACAATATGTGATACTCGCTCACTTACTTCATCTAACGTTTGCTGTACTTTTACCACTTGCTCTACAATTTCCCCAGCTAATAAATGTCGTTTCAAGCCACCTAAAGTTGAGGCACAAAATGTACATCCAATGCGGCAGCCCACCTGTGTTGTCACACAAACAGAGTTTCCATATTCATGGCGCATTAATACTGTTTCTATAGAGTAACCATCTTGCAATTGGAATAAAAACTTAATGGTACCGTCTTTAGACTCCTGCTTTATAATTGTTGACAAGGTAGATAATGCAAAATTTGCAGCTAACTTGTCCCGTAATCCCTTTGAAAGGTTTGACATTTCTTCAAACGTCTTCACACGTTTATTATATAACCAATCAAAAATCTGTGCTGCACGGAAAGGCTTTTCTCCGTTTTCCTTTAACCAATCTTCTAATTGATGTGGTTGGAAAGAATAAATCGATTCCTTTAAATTTGGTTTTTCCTTTTTCACACGTCGAACTGGCTTTTCTTCTGCCTCTTCAACTAAATCGTTAATACGCTCATTAAATTCCTTTTGATCCAGCATTAGTTGGATTCTCCTTTTTTACGAAAGGCGGCAACGAAGAAACCGTCACTACCAAAGTCTTGTGGAAAGACTTGAAGCATGCCATTGGCTTGCTTTTCCGCTAATTTTGTTGGTAAAGATTCTAGTTGTATTGCTTCCATTTCTGGATGCGTTGCTAAAAAGGCTTTTACTGTGCCTTCATTTTCTTGTATATCGACTGTACAAGTACTGTACACAAGCTTACCTTCTATCTTCAATACTTTTGTCGCTGCATCTAATAATGCTAGTTGGATTGTTTGAAGATTTTCTAAATCTTCTTCTCGCTTCGTATATTTAATATCCGGCTTACGTCTCATAACTCCTAGTCCACTACATGGTGCATCCACTAAAACGGCATCATAAGACTCTGCTTGTAAAAATTCAGGTGCTTTGCGACCGTCAATTGGGGCTGTTTCAATAATATCTAGCCCTAGACGTTCTGTATTATGGTCGATTAAATCTAATTTATGTGGATGAAGATCTGTTGCTAAAATAGAGCCTTCATTTTTCATGATTTCTGCTAAATGAGTTGTTTTACCACCTGGTGCTGCACACATATCCAAGACACGCATACCAGGAGATGGATTTAGAACATTGGCTGGTATCATTGAACTCTCGTCTTGAATAGTAATATGCCCCTCTTTAAATGCATGGGTGTGAGCGGGTTGACCATTTGTTAAATGTAGACATTCTGGGATGACGTCGCTTTGCTTCGCTGTTAAACCTTCCGCTTCGAGTTCCGCTATCGCTTGCTCAACAGTTACCTTTGTTGTATTGACACGAACAGTTTGCATAGGAGGTACATTATTTTCATGTAACATGCCTGTAGCGACTTCTAGACCATAATTATCAACAAAACGTTGTACTAGCCAAATCGGATGACTTGTTTCAATAGCAAGACGCTCTATTGGATTTTCGATATCAGTTATAGCAGGTACACCTTGACGCAAGACAGATCTTAAAATACCATTGACCGTCGAAGCAATACCACGATGCCCTCTGCGCTTCGCAATTTCTACTGCCTCATTAACGGCTGCATGCGCTGGGATACGCGTTAAATACTGCATTTGATACAAAGATATACGCAATAACCAACGAACCCAATGATCTATAGAACCACGGATAAAAGGCTCTAAATAATAATCAAGAGTCATTTTATGTTGTAATGTGCCATATGTTAATTCTGTTAATAAAGCACGGTCCTTCGCCTCTATTTTATGTCGTTTAATGGTTTCATTGAGAAGTAAATTGCTATAGGCTTGATTTTTATCAACTGCTAACAGAATAGACAATGCGGCATCTCGCACATTTCCATCCCAAATTACTACACTTTTTTTACTCATTTGAATTGGTCCCCAATCTGTAATTTAGAACCTGTACCACGTAAATATTCCTCAGCTGTCATGCGCTTTTTACCTGCAGGTTGTACATCAAATAATGCTAAGGTTGTCCCTTTGCCAGCCGCTACTTCAAAATGATCTTTTGCAATCGCTACAACAGTACCAGGAATCTTATCATGCTTGCTATTGCCAATAGTTGCCCACCATACTTTAAAATTACCATCCTCAAAAGTGGTATATGCTACAGGCCACGGATGAAGTCCGCGTACTTGATTGTAAAGAGTTGTCGCATCCTTTGTCCAATCAATACGTTCCTGCTCTCTCGAAATATTGCTCGCAAAAGTAACCTGCGTTTCATCTTGCACTGTACGGCTATTTGTTCCATTAATAATAGATGGAAGTGTGTCCTTTAATAAATCACGACCAACTATACTTAGCTTATCAAAAAATCCACCTGTATGATCATCTTGTTCAATTGGAATAGCTCTTTGAGAAATAATATCACCTGCATCAAGTTTTTCTGCCATATACATAATTGTGACGCCAGTTTCCTTTTCACCATCCATAATAGCTTGGTGAATAGGGGCGCCTCCACGATATTTTGGTAATAACGAAGCATGGACATTAATACAGCCGAGTGCAGGAGCATCCAATAGTTCTTTCGGTAATATTTGTCCAAATGCAGCGGTAATGACTATATCTGGTTGTAACGCAAGAATCTGTTGTAGCTCCTCTGATCCACGTAGCTTTTCTGGTTGGATAATAGGTAATCCTAGCTCTAATGCTGCTGCCTTGACAGGTGGTGGTGTCAATACACGTTTACGTCCTACTGGTCGATCAGGTTGTGTCACTACTGCTTTAATATCGTACCCTTCTTCATGTAGCATACGCAAAATGGGTGCAGAGAAGTCAGGTGTCCCCATAAAAATAATCGAAGTCATTTTATTCCTCCTCGTCTGCATACATTTCTTCAAGTTCTTCTGCAGTTATAACACGTTTAATTTTTGAATCAAATAGCACGCCATCTAAATGATCAATTTCATGTAAAATTGCTCTAGCATCAAAGCCCCCTGCTTCTAATTCATAAACACGTCCTTCACGGTCACATGCTTCAATTTTTACATAGCTAGGGCGTTCTACCTCACCATATAATCCTGGGAAACTCAAACAACCTTCAATATCTATTTCCGCCCCATCCGTTTCAATAACAGTTGGATTAACCATTTCTAAAATATCGCGTTCTTCACCTAGTTCTACAATCGCTACTCGTAAACCTATATCAATTTGTGGTGCTGCAATGCCAACACCATCATATTCCACCATTGTGTCATATAAATCATCCAGTAATGTAATGAGTTCATCGTTTATTTCTGTTACTTCAGCACATGGTGTTGAAAGTACTTGTGCTGGGTGTTCGATTACTTTTTTTATTGCCATTTTTATTTCCTCATTTCCGCTTTTAGCTTGAGCCATACCATTTTATTTATTTTATGGTCTTATGCTCGTAAAACTGTGTTTATATACTCTTATATAGTAGACGGATCTAAATCTACCGTCATTAATATTCCTTGTTTGATCCAATCTGCTCGATACATAGCGAGCAGACGCTGTAATACTGGAATAAGATTTGGTTCAATTTTATATTTTATCAAACATTGATAACGATATCTATTTTGGAGTCGAGCAATACTTGCCGTCGTTGGGCCAATAATAGCTACTTGATCCGATAAATTTCCACGGAGCCAATCCGCCATACGTCCTGCATATTCAGCAGCCATCATAACATCCTCATGAGAAATCTGAACAAGCGCTACATAATAATATGGAGGATAACTGGAACGACGGCGTAAAAACATCTCTCGCTCATAAAATGGCTCATAATCCTGCGTTTTAGCTAATTCAATAGCATAATGCTCGGGTGTATAGGTTTGAATAATTACCTCTCCGGGTTTATCATGCCTTCCTGCCCTCCCACTTACCTGTGTTAAAAGCTGAAATGTACGTTCTGCTGCACGATAATCTGGTAAATGTAAGGAAGTGTCGGCGCTCAGTACACCTACAAGTGTAATATTTGGAAAATCAAGCCCTTTTGCAATCATCTGCGTGCCCAATAAAATATCTGCATGCTCTTCACCAAAAGCAGCTAATATTTCTTCATGTGCACCTTTATGCTTTGTGGTATCTACATCCATACGTAATACCCTTGCTTCTGGGAACAGCTTATATATTTCTTCCTCGACCTTTTGTGTACCAGTACCAAAATAACGAATATGGTCACTTTGACATTGTGGACATATTTGAGGAACATGTTCCTCATAACCACAGTAATGACATTTCAATTTTTCAGTTGTACGATGATAGGTTAATGAAATATCACAGTTGGGACATTGTACAACGGTCCCACAATCCCGACAGAGCACAAAAGACGAGTAGCCACGTCGATTTAAAAACAACACCATTTGCTCTTTTTTCTCTAATCTAACACGGATTGCTTCTATAAGTGATTGAGAAAACATGGAACGATTTCCTTGTCGAAGCTCCTCACGCATATCTGAAATAAAAACGGTTGGTAATGACTGATGTAAGGCTCTCAGCTTTAATGAAAGTAAGGTATAAACACCTTTTTTTGCTCTTGCAAAAGATTCTAACCCAGGTGTAGCACTACCCAAAATAACAGGGCAGTTATAATATTCACTACGCCAGATAGCTACATCTCTTGCATGGTAACGTGGTGAGTCTTCTTGCTTATACGTTGACTCATGTTCTTCATCCAAAATAATAAGGCCAATATTTGTAAAGGGGGCAAATATTGCTGAACGAGCACCAACAACTACTCTCACTTTTCCTTGTTGGATTTTACGCCATTCATCATACTTCTCGCCAACCGACAATCCGCTATGCATAACTGCAACCATCTCTCCAAAACGACTACGGAATCGCTCCGTCATTTGAGGTGTTAAAGAGATTTCAGGTACAAGCATAATAGCTTCTTTGCCTTCGTTCAACACTTTTTGTATCGCCTGCAAATAGACCTCTGTCTTGCCACTCCCTGTTACACCATGCAATAAAAATGTTTGCGCTTGTTGCTTCTCCATAGCCACGGTAATGGCTTGTAAAGCAATTTGTTGCTCATCCGTTAATTGTAAGGCTTGCGTACGTGAAACTTCATTTGTAAACGGGTCACGGTATACTTCTTCTTGAATAAATTGCGCCGCACCTTTGTCAATAACGCTTTCTAAAACTGATGAAGAGACTCCTGCTTCCTCACAAATTTGCTGAGGTGACAAAACTTCTCCTAAATGCTGCCTCATCCATTCTAGTAATAGACGTTGCTTCACAGCTCTAGCTGATTGCTCTATCGCTTTTTCAATAATGCTTGGCTCTTCAATAATTTTCACCATTCGTATTTCTTTTACATGACCCTGTTGTTTCACAATATTATCAATAGTCACCATTTTTTGTGCAACTAATTGTTTTAATAAAGGCAGTAAACCTGCACGTTCAAATTCTTTAAAATTAGCTTTTTGTCGTTTACCAAAAATCACTTGTACTTCACTCGGGATATTGTGATCTTCATGTAGCTTTACAATTTTTTCATATTTTGCACGTAATGCTGAAGGTAACATTACTTGTAAAGCATCTATTTCATAGCAAATCGTTTGATTCTTCAACCACTTTGCCATTTGTAGCATTTCACCAGTTAGTACTGGCTCCATATCTAAAATTTGAGCAATTGATTTTAATTTATTGAGTGGCACTTCTGTTTCAGTTTTTATGCCCACGACAAAGCCTAAAACATTCCTAGGACCAAATGGCACTTTTACACGACAGCCCATTTCTATTACATTTACCCATTCAGGTGGTACTTGATAATCGAAGGGACGATCCACATGGTAGGTCGAGACATCTACAATGACTTCCGCTATTAAAAAGCTCATTGCTCCTCACCCTTTAGTATTTGAGCCCATAACGTTCGGGCAAAATGCTGTGGATTAGTTGTAGCAATGATCTGCCCATTTATTTGAGCTTCCTCACTGAAGTCAATCCAATGCTCCGATTGAATGCTTAGCAGAGGTTCGCCAAGCACTTCTTGTCCAAATGTGACAGCCTTGATACCCTCTACTGAAATAAGTGGTGTTTTCTCTATTGTCGGTACATTAGCTGCATGTATGAAGAGAACCTCTGGGTCCTGATTTTTATAGTTTTCCAGCTGTTGCATCAAATCATTCAAACTACTATCTTCTATTTGAATCACATGCGCTCCTAAGATCCTCGCCTCATTAGCCAAAGCCTGTCCAATGACACCATTTGCTTGTGGTTTAATCATATGCTTTTCATCAAACGGTACATGCAGGGCACCAACTGTCACTACTACCGTTTTATTTGTGAGAGGTTTTAGTGTCGCTGTCGTGGAAAAAAAATCCTGTACAATAGCTGTTATTTTTTCAGGTTCCTCTAAGCGCCCCTTCCCAACATAGCCACATGCTAAAAACCCTTCTGAAGGTTCGATAAATTGGTAGCCATCTGCTGCTAACCGATCTAAGTTACGCTTTACTGCTGGATGGTCATACATATGTACATTCATAGCTGGAGCTATCCACACAGGCGCAGTAGTAGCAAGTAAGGTTGTTGATACCATATCATCCGCAATTCCATTGGCCAATTTCCCAATCATATTGGCAGTTGCTGGTGCAACTAAAATCAAATCAGCCCAATCCGCTAAATCAATATGGGCAATCACATTTGAATCTTTTTCATCAAATGTGTCAAAATAAACATCATTTTTAGACATCACTTGAAAGCTTAATGGATTCACAAACTGTCTAGCAGAGGCAGTCATTATCACTTTTACGTTCGCCCCTGCTTGTGATAGCTTGCTAACTAGAGCAACAGCTTTATATACGGCAATCCCGCCTGAAACACATAGTAAAATATTTTTATTCATGCTAGGTGTCTTCCCTTCAAATGATAAGCTCCCAAAGGAGGATTCCCTGGGAGCTCTCGGCATTCTGTATAATCAAATCAACTGCTGACTAACTTGAAGTTAGATTTCGTCTTCGTACACAGTTGACTCATCCTGTGATACTTTCGTAAGTACACCTGCCGCTACTTCTTCAAGTGCTTTCCCTACGTATTTATGAGATACGTACTTGTGTAAACGTTCTGTGTTTTGCTCTTCCTGCATTTGACGAGCACGTTTTGAAGCAAGGCTCACTAGTGAATATTTTGAATCGATTTCTTTTTTTAAAGCATCTACTGATGGGTATAACATTGTTTATTCTCCTCTCAACATTGACAAATATCTTTTTTCAACACGTTCTCTACGGCAATGCTCTGCTTTAATAATCGCATTAATACGATCACAGGCATTTGTCACTTCATCATTCTCTACAACATAATCGTATAAGCTCATCATTTCAAGCTCTTCACTTGCTGTAGCAATACGTTTTGCTATGATGTCCTCTGTTTCCGTCCCACGTCCAACTAAACGATCTTTTAATTCAGTTAAACTTGGAGGGGCTAAGAAAATAAATAAGGCATCTGGGGCTTTTTTACGAATCTGCGCTGCACCCTGCACTTCGATTTCTAAAAACACATCGCGACCTGCATCCAGTGTTTCATTCACATAGGCTAATGGTGTACCATAGTAGTTTCCTACAAATTCAGCATGCTCTAATAAGCCACCCTGTTCAATTAACGTTTCAAAGTCTTCACGTTTCTTGAAAAAATAGTCTATACCATCGATTTCACCTTCGCGAGGATTTCGTGTCGTCATCGAGATGGAATACTCATAATTCGTATTCGGCTGAGAAAATAATTCTTTTCGCACTGTCCCTTTACCTACACCAGATGGGCCAGACAGAACAATTAATAATCCACGTTCTTTTATCATTTATTCTCTATATCTCCCTTAATTTATAACAGACACGTGCAAGTTATTCGATATTTTGAACTTGCTCACGCATCTTTTCTAAAATTGTTTTCGCCTGAACAACAGCAACCGCTGCTTCTGTAGATTGATTTTTCGAGCCAATCGTATTGATTTCACGATGAATTTCCTGCATTAAAAAGTCTAATTTCCGTCCAACTGAAATCGTTTCATGTAACGTTTCTTCCAATTGATTAAAATGACTATCCAATCTGTCTAATTCCTCAGAAATGTCAACGCGTTCTGCAAAAATCGCTACTTCTGCTAGTAAACGGTCATCTAACAAAGTTCCATCTGCAACCTCTGCAATCCGTTCTACTAATCGTGTACGATATTTTTCAACAGCAAGAGATGAACATGAACGTATTTGGTTCACTTGTTCTTTTAACTGTTCCTTATATTGTACAACAACTTCCTGCAATTCTTGCCCCTCACGCTCACGCATAAGTACGAGCTGTTTTAACGCCTGTGAAATCGCTTGTTCAACAGCACTAAGCAAATCCTCAGGTGTTAATTGTGGTTTTTGCTGTACGAGTGCTTGCTCTAACGATAAAAGCTCCTGCATCGTCCATTTTTCCTCTAGTGGTACTTTACTTGCTAATTGCTCTTTTGCCTTACGATACGCTTCAATTAATGACCAATTAATCTCGATAGCTTGCTCTACATTTTCTAAGTCCTTCACATATACCATCACATCAATTTTGCCGCGTGACAAAGCTTGAGAAATAAATTTCTTTGCAAAAATTTCAGCTTCAAGCCATTCTTTCGGAAATTTAGCGTTAATTTCTAAAAAGCGATGGTTGACCGAGCGCATTTCTACGGTTAATTGAAAGTCTCTAGTTGTTGTGACACCTCTGCCAAAACCAGTCATACTACGCACCAAGGTTCGTCACACCTTTCTTTGCATACTGGGAATATTATAACATAAGCTTTATCGAATATGACGAATCTCCAAAAAAAATTGGATCGAATAAGAGCTAATTCTACCACAATTGAAGCTATATTTTAATATTCGCCTAAAAAATGCTATGATAAACATACAATTAGTGCTCTGCTGAAGCTTGGAAATAGCGAATGCAAGTGCAACAAGAAAAAATACGAAAGTACCAAGATGCTTGCTATCATTGGAAAGAGGAATTCATATGGCATTTGACGGCTTATTTACTTATTCAATAACAGCCGACCTACAACAGCTTGTGACAGGTCGAATTACTAAAATACATCAACCTAACGCTCAAGAGGTTATTTTACATGTTCGTGCAAACGGGAAAAATCATAAATTGCTTTTTTCTATTCATTCTTCTTATGCACGAGTGCATCTTACGGAACAATCGATTGAAAATCCTGCAGAGCCTCCTATGTTTTGTATGCTGCTGCGCAAGCATTTAGAGGGTGGTTTTATTTCCTCCGTTAAACAGCTTGGATTTGACCGTATTATAATAGTAGAAATCGAAAGTAAAAATGAAATTGGCGATCCTATTGTTAGACAATTACATGCTGAAATTATGGGTAGACATAGTAATCTACTTTTAATTGATAAAGAGCAAGATAAAATTGTTGATAGTTTAAAGCACTTGCCTCCATCTGTAAACAGTTTTCGTACCGTATTACCTGGCCAGCCTTACTTGGCTCCACCAACACAAAATAAATGGAATCCTCTATTAGTTACAGAGGAAGAGCTGGCAACATTTTTTGTGGAAACTAAAAATGCCAAAGATATTGTGACACAATTTACTGGCTTTTCACCTCTTCATGCTGAGGAATTATTGTACCGTATGACATCAGCATCCAATCGAGTACAATGTTTTAAAGAATTTATAGCCAGCTTCGCAAATGGTGGAACGAGCCCTATGTATGTATTGGCTAATCATAAAACCTACTTCTCACCAATTGAATTAACTCACTTACATGGAGATATGACAACATATCCGAATGTTCACGAGCTTCTTGATCGAGTATTCTTTGCACGTGCCGAGCGGGACCGTGTCAAGCAGCAAGCGGGTGATTTAGAAAGATGGCTACAAAATGAAATTGATAAACTGGCTTTAAAAACGAAAAAGCTAACAAAGGACTATGAGCGTGCCTCAAAGCTCGATCAATTTCAGTTATATGGTGAATTGTTAATGGCTAATATTTACTCCTTTGAAAAGGGTGTCAAGGAAGTAACGGTCATTAATTACTACAGTGAAAATAGCGAAGAGATTACGATCCCCGTCAGTGAGCGTAAAACACCTATAGAAAATGCTCAAGGCTATTATACAAAATATACTAAGGCCAAAAATGCATTAATCATGGTGCAACAACAACTTGAAAAAACAAAAGAAGAAATTACTTACTTTGAAATGCTGGCACAACAAGTGCAGCAAGCAGCACCAGGAGATATTGAAGAAATTCGTGAAGAACTAGCCGAACAGGGCTACTTAAAGCTACGTCATTCTAAGAAAAAGAAAAAGCCTGTGAAACCTGAACCCGAGCGCTATATTTCTTCCACAGGTATAGCCATCTCTGTTGGCAAGAACAACAAGCAGAATGATATGCTGACATTTAAAATCGCAAAACGCACAGATATATGGTTACACACGAAGGATATTCCAGGCTCTCATGTTGTCATTCATTCTAGTGAACCCGATGAAACAACTCTACGGGAAGCAGCCACATTAGCTGCTTATTTTTCAAAGGCAAGAGAGTCTTCTTCTGTTCCAGTCGATTATACAGACATTCGTCAGGTCAAGAAACCAAATGGGGCTAAACCCGGTTTTGTGATTTACTTCGAACAAAAAACCTTGTATATCGATCCAGATGAGGCACTCATATTACAATTAAAAAAGCAGTCGTAAAGATAGAGACCGAGATAAATTTTCTCGGTTTTTTCTTTTTTTCAATTTATAGCACGTAATCCGTACTATAAATCAATGAAAACAGCCACATCTTGATTGATTCTTACAGACAATCTTCCTTATTATAATAACAATAAAAAAACATATGAATCATCTGAACTGTTTCTTACAACAGTTATTGACTTCTACCCTTTAGCAAAGCAAAATCAAAATATAAAAGATTGAATAGCATTTCGGAAAGGGCGTATCAATATGTCTGTAGGCAAAAAATTAAGTTTCGGTTTCTTTACCATTATTCTCACGTTAATCATTTCATTAATGATTATGTTCATGCTATTTTCAAATATAGAAAAGAAGATTGAAAATGCATTAGAAGTTCACGTAGCCCTTGTGGAATTAGCAGATGATATTCAATTTGAAATGGCCATGCAAGGTCTATTTATCCGCGCCATTATTATCGAAGACAATCCTGCGAATAAAGAAAGTTTTACAGAACATGCAAATTTACTCGATAAGCTAGTAGCTGAAATCAACGAAAAATCAAATTCCTCTGAAATGGATACATATGCAAACGAATTAAATACATTTAATGATGCTTTTAATAAATCAGCTACTGAGGCACTAGCACTTTTTGAAGCAGGCGACTTAGAAGGAGCTTTGCAAAAGGTTAATGGTGAAGTGCAGCAAGCTAATAAAGGCATCCAAGATATATCCAATAAAATTGCGAATTATCAAAAGGGTCAACTCGAAACGGTTACACAAGAATCTAAACAAGCTGTGTTCAACTCTCAAATCATTTCAATTATTGCCATTATTATTGGTGTTGTCCTTGGCATTATTCTGATGGTTTATATACAGCGAACTATTTCTCGCCCTTTAAAATCGGTAGTCCATTCGGCAAACCAAATTGCAAACGGAGAACTGTTCCATCAAGATGTCACTCACCATTCTAAAGATGAAATTGGTCAACTTTCAACGTCCTTTAATTCAATGAAAGGCAATCTAAAGAACTTATTAACCCATATTCAAGACAATGCTGAGCATTTAACAGCATCAGTAGAAGAACTTTCTGCTTCTACCGAGGAAATTACTTCCTCCGCTGATGAAATAACGGTGCGTATTAATGAAACAGCCAATGTTGCTAAAGCAGCCACAGTTGCTGCCAATGAAAGTGCTCATGCAATGGATGAAACAGCCGTAGGTGTTCAACGTATAGCAGAAGCAACGCAACAACTTCATCACAGTGCTGTAACAACGAACGAATTAGCTACAAACGGGAACAGTACCGTAGAGAATGCTCAACAACAAATGAATGTAATCCATGATTCAACACAAATCATTAATAATCTTGTTCAAAAATTAAGTAAACAATCAGAAGAGATTAGCCAAATCACTACAGTTATTACAGCCATTACCGATCAAACAAATTTATTAGCACTAAACGCTGCCATTGAAGCAGCCCGTGCTGGAGAGCATGGAAAAGGATTCGCAGTTGTCGCGGATGAGGTTCGGAAGTTAGCTGAGGAATCTAAACAATCGGCTAATCAAATTGTTGCCTTAACGCAGGAGATTCAAGAAGATACGCAAAATGTAGAGAAAGCTGTTTTAGATGGCCTCCATTCGGTTACAGACGGCGTCAAAATCATTGGACATGCAGGACAAGCATTTGAGGCAATCGTGAAAGCCATCAATGCAATGACAGATCAAATAGAAGATATATCAGCAACTTCTGAAGAAATTTCAGCTAGCGCAGAACAAGTAGCAGCTTCTGTCGCAGAAATTGCTCACGGCGCTTCAACTAGCTCAGATAGCACACAAATAGTGGCCGCCGCTAGCAAAGAACAAACAATCACGATGCAACAAATCAATCAGGTTGCCGCACATCTAAGTGAAAAGTCCTTAGATTTACAGCATCAAATTAATCAATTTAAGCTTTAATGAAGCAAATGGTGCATTCTATATACCGGAATGCACTATTTTTTTATTCATTTTATTATGTAAATTTCCCGAATCATAATGCACAACACCTCAAACAGGAGGTTTGGTAAAGGACTTGAACGTTAAAAAATCAGATTTTTAGTAATTATTTGCATAATCAATCCTTGCCAGTAAGACAATTGACATCCTCAAAAAAACACTACAAATAAAATGGATTAAATTAGCAAAGTGCGTACTGAATTCAAGGTATTTATATACTTCAACTTTAATGAATAAAACTTAACCTGATTGCATATATACATAGCTAACCTCATTCCAAGGAAATTATTTCAATAGAATATATTTAACATAATCAATCTTTCGTTAAATCCATTTTTTTCTTAGTATGGGTACATTTTTTCATAGATTAACTCTATTATTTCTTTTCACACTCCACAATTGGATAATCCTAGAAAATTACAAAATAAGTTTCTTATATATCATTAATAGATAGAAATATTCATATTTCGAGATCATAAATTACAAGAAATTACCTGCAAATGAATGTAATTCACTTAGTTTTGCTTAGATTTTCTACAAATCTATACAATATCCTCAAAGTATTACATCTATGACTTTTGTATCATTTTTCAAATATTGATATTATTATCGAAAAAATAGGAATTTTCTATATAGTAAATCATTTTTTTATTTTTATTCTATTTTTGATATTCAGAATAGGTAAATATCAAATTTTTATTACACAAGCACTCTATTTCATTAGCGTGGTAAATCGGAAAAATTTATTATTCTCTTAACTGTCAGATAATACTATATAAATTTGAATCTTTTTTATTTTGTGCACAATGATTTTTTTGGTATATTAAATAGGAGCTTCACAAAAGGCTTAAAAATTGTATAAGGGGGATTCACATGAATAAAAACAAAAAGTTTTTATTACTAACAGTTCTTGCAGTATTTTCTTTAGTACTTGCTGCATGTGGCTTCGGTGGAGATTCGTCTGAAAAATCAAAAGACGATGGAAAAGATTCTGGTTCATCAGAAACAGCTTCTTCAGGCGGCGAATTAAATGTAGTAGTAGCTTCTGAACCACCATCACTTCATCCTGCATTAGCAACAGATACAACTTCTGGAGTTATTCTTACAAATACTTTTGAAGGATTAACAACGCTTGATGCAGACGCTCGTCCAGTTGCAGCTGCGGCTGAAAGCTGGGAAGTTAGCGAAGATCTAAAAACATACACGTTCAAATTACGTGATGCGAAATGGTCAAACGGAGATCCAGTAGTTGCTGGTGACTTCGAATATGCTTGGAAATGGGCATTAAACCCAGACAATCTTTCAGAATATGCTTCAATCCTTTACTCTATTAAAGGTGCTGCAGCATACAACAATGGTGAAGGTTCTGCTGATGACGTAGGCGTTAAAGCTGAAGATGACAAAACATTAGTAGTAACTTTAGAAAACCCAACACCTTACTTCTTAGAATTAACAGCATTCAAAACATACGCACCATTAAACCAAAAAGTAGTTGAAGGTAATGATGAGTGGTACACAGATGCTGGTGAAAACTTTGTAACAAACGGTCCATTCACATTAGGTGAGTGGAGACACAACGATACAATCGTATTAAAGAAAAACCCAGAATACTGGGATGCTGATAAAGTGGCTTTAGATACTGTTAATATCGGTATGGTTGAATCTGAAGCAACAGCAGTAACAATGTTCAAAGGTGGCGAAATTGATTACCTTGGAGCACCTTTCCAATCTGTAGCACTTGATGCTATCGATGGATTTAAAGCTGACAAATCTTTAAATATCAATGACCAAGCTTCTGTATATTGGTACAAGCTAAATACAAAAGATAAAATCACTGGAAACGCTAACATCCGTAAAGCGTTAGCATTAGCAGTTGATCGACAAGGATTAATTGATAATGTTACTAAAGGTGAACAAAAACCTGCATTAGGTATGGTTCCTACTGCGGTTCACGGCTTTGAAGAAGATCGTGGTTACTACAAAGATAACGATATCGAAGGTGCAAAAGCTGCACTTGAAGCTGGTATGAAAGAACTTGGTATTACAAACCCAGCAGATGTAAAAATTAACCTTTCTTATAACACAAGTGAAGCACACGCTGCTATCGCACAATTCGTTCAAGAGAACTGGACTAAAAACCTTGGTATCACTGTAGGTCTTGATAACTCTGAATGGCAAGTTTATTTAGAAAAGCTTAACCAATTAGACTACCAAGTTGGCCGTATGGGCTGGGTTGGTGACTACAATGATGCTTATACTTTCTTAGAAATGTATGACACTGCTGCAAACGGTAACAATGATACAGGTTGGGAAAATGCAGAATACAAAAAATTATTAGATCAATCTAATACAGAAGCAGACCCAGCTAAACGTCTTGAGCTTTTAAAACAAGCTGAATCAATTGCTGTTTCTGAGTTCCCAGTTGTTCCAATTTACTACTACACGAACCTTTCTGTAGTACAAGATTATGTGAAAGACATGAAGGCAGACATCCTTGGTAACATCTCTCTTAAAGAGGTTAAAGTAGAGAAATAATCAACAACATTTCGCTTATTTAGCTCTACAGCGAAGAGCTGCCTCGTAGCCCCTACGGCGCGAGTCAGCTCTTTTTAAAATACGAAGGCATATATTTGTCAGACAATTGACAAATAGAAGGAGGAGTTTTATGTGATTAAATATATTTTGAAAAGGCTGATGTATATACTTCTCGCGCTTTTCGTCATCGTAACTGTTACGTTTTTCTTAATGCGTCTCGCTCCTGGTAGTCCTTTTGCGAGTGAACGTAATTTCCCACCTCAAATCGAGGAGAAGTTAAACGAAACGTATGGATTAAATAACCCTTGGTATATACAATATAAAGATTATTTAATCGATACGGCCACTTTCAATTTCGGTGAGTCAATGAAATATAAAGCGCGTTCTACAAATGATATGATTTCTGAAAGTTTCCCTGTTTCGTTAACATTAGGGATTGAAGCTATGCTATTAGCAATTGGATTCGGTGTTTTAATTGGCGTAGTTTCCGCGCTATATCATAATAAGTTCCCGGATTATTTGGCAACGTCCTTTGCGGTGCTCGGTATATCAGTACCTTCATTTATCTTAGCAGGTTTAATGCAGTATTTCTTAGCCTTTAAGCTAGGTTGGTTCCCAATTAGTGGATGGAAAGGCTTTGTTTATAGTATATTACCAGCCTTTGCAATCGCACTCTCTCACATGGGCTTTATTGCAAAGCTAACTCGTTCAAGTATGCTTGAACAAAACAATAGTGAATATGTAAAAATGGCTCGTGCGAAGGGGATTGGCAAATGGACAATCGTATTCCGCCATACATTACGAAATGCCCTACTACCGGTTGTAACGTACATTGGTCCTTTAACTGCTGGGGTTGTTACAGGTAGTTTCATCGTAGAGCAAATTTTCGCTATTCCTGGACTTGGTAAACACTTCGTTCAAAGTATTACAAACCGTGACTATACGGTTATTATGGGTACGACAGTGTTCTATTCCATCATCCTTTTATTTGCGGTATTAATCGTTGATATTCTATATAGCGTAATTGATCCGCGTATCAAGCTGAAAGGAGCGAAAAAATAATGACACAGCAACAAATTGAAAAAGATAAGTTTAAAATTGTTGGTGGTAATCATGAAGCAACGGAAAAATTAGCTGATAAATCAGTCTCCTTTTGGAAAGAAGTATTTCTCCGTTTCTCTCATAATAAAATGGCCATTATTGGGATAATTATTTTGATTATTGTTATTTTAATGGCTATATTCGCACCAATTTTATCTCAATATAAAGCAAGTGATCAGCTTGGTGTATACAATGCACCACCATCTGCACAATTTTGGTTTGGGACGGATGACCTTGGTCGTGACATTTTCGTTCGTATTTGGGAAGGAGCTCGTATTTCCCTATTTATCGGAATTGCAGCAGCGATTATAGATTTAATTATCGGTGTAATTTGGGGAAGTATTTCAGGTTTATCAGGCGGTCGTGTTGATAATATTATGATGCGTATTGCTGACGTTTTAACTGCTGTACCTTACCTTTTAGTAGTAATCGTACTGTTAGTTGTTATGCAACCAGGTCTATTCCCAATGATTATTGCCTTGTCTATCACTGGATGGATTAATATGGCACGTATCGTTCGTGGTGAAGTATTATCTATTAAAAATCAAGAATACGTTCTTGCTGCTCGTACATTAGGTGCAAGTACAGGACATTTAATTATTAAACACTTAGTTCCGAATGCTCTTGGTGCCATTTTAGTAACGATGACTTTAACAATTCCATCAGCTATCTTCACTGAGTCATTCCTAAGTTACCTTGGTCTTGGGGTTCCTGCTCCAACTGCTTCATGGGGTACAATGGCTTCTGACGGTAATAAGGCTATAGCTAATGCACCATGGCGCTTGATTTTCCCAGCAGTATTTATCTCACTAACAATCTTTGCGTTTAACGCTGTTGGTGACGGCTTACGTGATGCTCTAGATCCAAAACTACGTAAATAAGGAGGTGGCCGAAAATGAGTAAAACAATTCTTGAAGTAAAAGATTTAAAAATTAACTTTAAAACTTATGCAGGGCTTGTTCATGCTGTACGTGGTGTTAACTTTGATTTAAAGGAAGGTGAAACACTAGCTATAGTTGGTGAATCAGGTTCGGGTAAAAGTGTTACGAGTAATGCATTAATGAAATTAATTCCACAGCCACCTGGTATTTATGAGTCAGGACAAATTTTATTTAATGGCCGTGATTTAGTTCCGTTAACTGATAAAGAAATGTCTAAAGTACGCGGAAATGAAATTGCAATGATTTTCCAAGATCCAATGACAAGTTTGAATCCAACGATGAAGGTCGGACGTCAAATAACTGAAGTAATTTTGCAACATAGAAAAGTTTCTAAAGCAGATGCAAAAAAACGTGCGATTGAGCTTTTAACACAGGTGGGTATCCCCTTCCCTGAGAAACGTTATAATCAATATCCACATGAATTTTCAGGTGGTATGCGTCAACGTGTTGTTATTGCGATCGCGCTTGCAGCTGATCCTAAGCTACTGATTGCGGATGAGCCAACAACAGCTCTAGATGTTACCATTCAAGCACAAATTTTAGAGCTAATGAAGGAAATTCAAAAGAACTCGAAAACATCTATCATTTTCATTACACACGATTTAGGTGTTGTGGCGAACATTGCAGATCGTGTAGCCGTAATGTACGCTGGACAAATCGTGGAGTATGGTACTGTTAATGATATTTTCTATAATCCTAAGCACCCATACACATGGGGTCTACTAGGTTCTATGCCTGATCTAGATAATGATACGGATGAGTTATTGCGCACGATTCCTGGTTCACCACCAGATCTTACGAACCCACCTAAAGGGGATGCTTTTGCAGCACGTAACGAGTTCGCAATGGCCATTGATTACGAACAAGAACCACCAATGTTCCAAGTGAGTGAAACGCATTTTGCAAAAACGTGGTTATTGCATCCAGATGCACCAAAGATTCCTCTTCCTGAAGCAGTTGCTAAACGTATTGAAGGGTATTTAGCAAAGGAGGCACAAGAAAATGACTAAAACTGGTGCTAAAAAAATTCTTGAAATTAAAAACTTAAAGCAGCATTTTGGGTCACCAAGTAATCCAATCAAAGCTGTAGATGGTATTAGCTTCGATGTTTATGAAGGTGAAACACTTGGTCTTGTAGGCGAATCAGGTTGTGGAAAGTCAACAACGGGTCGTTCAATCATTCGTTTATATGATATTACAGGTGGTGAGATTGTTTTCGATGGTGAAAATGTTCATGGAAAAAAATCTAAAAATGAGTTAAAGAATTTTAACCGCCAAATGCAAATGATTTTCCAAGATCCATACGCTTCTTTAAATCCTCGTATGACAGCCGGTGAAATCATTGGTGAAGCCTTTGATATCCATGGTCTTTACAAGGATAAAAATGTACGTCGTGGGAAAATTCAAGAGTTACTTGAAGCTGTTGGTTTAAACAAAGAGCACGCGAATCGTTACGCACATGAATTCTCTGGTGGTCAACGCCAACGTATTGGGATTGCCCGTGCGCTAAGCTTAGATCCTAAGTTTATCATTGCCGATGAGCCAATCTCTGCGCTTGACGTATCGATCCAGGCTCAGGTTGTTAACTTATTAAAACAACTTCAAAAAGAACGTGGCTTAACATATCTTTTCATTGCCCATGACCTTTCGATGGTAAAATACATCAGTGACCGTATTGCTGTAATGTACCGCGGTAAAATCATGGAAATCGGTAAAGCAGATGATATTTACAATCACCCTGTCCACCCGTATACAAAATCTTTATTATCAGCAATCCCACTTCCTGATCCAATGTCAGAGAAACGTCGTCAACGTATTCCATACAAGCATACTGAAGTTGACGAAACTGCATCGTATCATGAAGTAGGCGACCAACATTATGTATATGGCACTGCTGATTTAGTTAAAGCTTGGGTTAATAATCGATAAAAACTAACTGTATATCCATCCATTGGAGCTTTCCAATGGATGGATTTTTAATTGGGATATTAATGTCTTTTCCCCTTTTAGCTTATTTTAAGCAAGATACACTTCTTTTTTTGAAAAAAACAGCCTTTCTTCTATCAAGAAAGACTGCTTCTTCGATACCAATTATTTTATTGGAGCATCTGCTGTTAATTCAATATCTTGCAGTTCTGTAGAATTTCCATATTCCACATTATAGTTTTTCACGCGTTTATTAACAGGTATAACTTCTGTACGGAAGAAAGTCGGTACTACCATTGCTTTTTCGCTCATATATTCTTGCCAAGCTCTAAATGCTTTTGTACGTGTATCTTGATCCATAGCCTCTTCTGAGTCAATAGCGTCTAATAATTTTGTTAATTCAGGAGATACATAGCGGCTAAAGTTAAACTCAGCACCTTCACCATATAAACCTTTTGGAGATGGATTTGTTCCAGTTCCCCATGCAGCTTGATACATATCGATTTCTGGATCATCTGCTTGAACTTTATCATAGAAAGCGTTGAACTCGATAAGACGACCAGTAGTTAATTGTACGTCTAAGCCTACTTCTTTCCAGTTTTGACGGAAGTATTCAACAATCGCTTCATCTGTTTCTGAACCAGCCATTGAAGCTAAGCGAATAGAGAATTTCTTCCCATCTTTATCTTCACGAATGCCATCACCGTCAACATCTTTAAAGCCAGCTTTATCTAATAATTCTTTTGCTTTTTCAGGATCATAATTATAGCCTTCTAATGTTGAATCGTAGAATGATGTAAATACTGGTGGGATTAAAGAATTTCCGCGCTCACGTAAGCCTTGATAGAATTTTTCTGCAACACCTTCAACATCCATTGCAAACGCAACAGCTTGACGTAATTCAATACTATTCATTTTTGACTTTTCATCAAATACGTTTACTTTATTTGTTGTATCATATTTTCCTAATTTAAAGCCGATATAAGAATATGATAATTCTGGTCGACCTAATATTGCTAAGTTTTGTAGATCCTTAATACTATCGTACTGATTAGTTGGATATGATGTTGCAAGATCATATTTCCCTGTTCTTAGTGCTTCACCAATTGAAGTTGGTGGAACAACCTCAAGTACAACTTTATCAACTTTCGGTTTACCTTTATAATAGTTTTCATTAGCAACAAACTGTACTGACTCACCATTAACGACTTTATCAATTTTAAATGCCCCAAGTGTTACAGGATTTTTACGCACTGCATCTGAAGCAAGTAAATCTTTCACTGGGATCGATTCTAATTGATGTTTAGGCTCTGCATACGCCCATAAACCATCACCAATAGAGTAAATAGCTGGTGATACTTTTTTAAGTTGGATTTTAATACTCTTGTCATCAACTTTTGTAATACCTGAAATTGTATCTGCTTGACCATTATGATACTCTTCTGCACCAACAATATTTTTAAAATCATCATCATAGCGAACACCTGTATAATCTGGATGACCAATTAGCTCGTATGGGAAAATTAAATCATCAGCAGTTAATGGTGTACCATCTGACCATTTATAATCACCTTGAATTGTAACTGTTGCTGTTTTTGCCTCAGCATCAACGTCTAATTTTGCAATACCTTTGTCTGTAACAAGGAAGTTCCCGTCTTGTTCAAAAAGTACATTTGAAGCGAATGCTAGAATTTCTGAATCATAAGCATCCTCGTATAGTTCCCAGTTAAAAATACCTTGGAATGGAGAGCTTGTTACAAGTCCTACGCGTAAAGTACCACCTTGGATTGCGTCTCCTTCATTTGTTACCTCCATTGGTAATAATGAATCTTTCGTTTCTTCTGATTCGCCTGCTTTTTCTGTTTCACCTGATTTTTCTGTGTTATCAGTTTCCGTGCCTTTTTCAGACCCATTGCCTCCACCACTGCAGGCTGCTAAAACTAGCATGAATGCAAATAGAATGGACAAAAATAACCAATTCTTCTTCATGTGTAAATCCTCCCCTTTATCCTAATCGTTGTTTTGCGTCAGCTGCACGTCTTAACGCTTGACCGACATAATTTATACCAAGCATCAATACTAAAATTAATAATGATGCGGGCAACCAAATCCACCATTTTGAAGATAATACTATTGGGTTTGTTGCATAGCTTACTAGCGTCCCTAAGCTAGGTGTAGATGGCGGTAAACCAAAGCCTAAGAATGATAGACCCGTTTCAATGCCCACATTTCCTGCAAAGTTTAACGTTAATTCTACTATTAGCAACGAACTTAAATTTGGTAGTATCCCTTTAAACATAATGGCAAAATCACTAGTCCCCATTGTTTTGGAGGCACTAACATAATCTCTACGTCCTTCAGATAAAGCTTTACTTCTGACGAGACGCGCAGTCCCTATCCATTGAAAGGCACTTAAAATCAAAATCAACTCAAAAACACCATATTTCGGAAGAATTGTAACTAACACAATAATAATCATTAATGTCGGTAATGTCATAAGGAAATCAATGATACGCATAAATAAATTATCGATGAAGCCGCCATAATAGCCCATTATAATACCTAGTGCGATCCCTAAGGCATTTGCAATAAGGGTAATAGCAACTGCAATTAATATAGAATTTTTCGCACCGATAATTAGCTGTCCATACATATCGCGACCAGCCTCATCAGCCCCAAGAATATATCCATTAACACCAGGCTCTGTAAAACGCTCTAATAATTTAATCCGTAATATTTCATCCTGATTCATAAAGGCGGACATAATCAATATTACAATTATAAGCAAAGTTATTCCAATAAATGACAATAACGCTAATTTATCTTTTCTGAATTCACGTATCACGACTTGAATTCCTGTTGGTGGCATACTTTCAACTTTCACTACATCATTTTTTTGCTCCATTTTATTCACCTCTCCTTATGCGTTCAATGTAACTGTTAGTCTATGCGGATACGTGGATCAACAATGCTCATAATGATATCTGACAATAGACTACCTAATAACGCTAAGAAGCCATAAAGCATAACAAGAGCTGTAATAACACTGTAATCACGACTTGTTACGGAATGGATGAATAATTGACCCATGCCCGGGAAGCCAAAAATTGTCTCTATGAAAATCGAGCCGCCTAATAAACCTGTAATTGTAAAGCCAAGGAAGGCCGCAATTGGTAATAAAGAGTTACGGAAAATATGTCTTCTATAGATTTTTTTCATCGGTACGCCTTTACTACGAGCTGTCTTAACATAATCCTGTGTTTTGGCATCAATAATTTCTGAACGTAAGTATTGAATAATCGTCGTTGTCGCTAAAATGGCATACGTCATTGCAGGTAGTATTAAGTGATACAAGCGATTCCAATAATACTCGAGCGTTCCAGGCTCTACACCTACATCGACTGTTCCACTCGTCGGAAACCACATTAAACGATAGCCAAAAATATATAAGAAAATTAAGCCCAATACAAAGGTTGGTATTGCATAGCTTATAAAGCTATACAGAGTAATCGACTTATCATACAAAGTATCCTGCTTACGTCCAGCTATCATTCCTAAAGGGATAGCTATTAAATAAACAAGGATGGTACTAAGTAGGGCAAGCCAAAATGTGTTTAATGCACGCTCGCCAATCAATGAGGACACTGCAAGTTTATATGTATAGCTTTGTCCAAAATCACCCTGAAAGGCATTGATCACCCAATGATAATATTGTACATACCATGGATCATAATAACCCGCTTGAATTCTAAGTTCTTCTATACGTGCAGGGTCTGTTTCTGGTGTAATTAACCCTGTAAAAGGATCACCAGGCATTTGTTTTGCTAAAATAAAAATAATTAAGCTTAGCACAAACATTTGAGGAATCATTAAAATTACTCTTCTAGCTATTGTTTTCCACATTTCACATTCCTCCTGACATTGCAACCATATGTGTGTCTGAAATGGATTTCAGTGGATAGACTTTTCCATGCTCATCATAGTATTTATGTTGCTCTTGTTGATAGTTTCCTTCTACTTGTTGTCGAACTAATTTACGTTCATTCCTAGTCTCTGGTTCGATATTTGGAATGGCTGATAAAAGTCGGTTCGTGTATATATGCTGCGGATTTTTATAAATATCATGTCTTGTACCAGTTTCCACAAAGCGTCCTTTATACATAATAGAAATGTGATCACACATATGTTTAACAACGCCTAAATCATGGGAAATGAATAAGTACGTAAGTCCATACTCATTTTGAATATCTTTCATAAAATTCAACACTTGTGCCTGTACAGATAAATCAAGCGCTGAAACAGGTTCATCCGCAATAATCATTTTAGGGTTACAAGCAACCGCTCGCGCAATGCCCAGACGTTGCTTTTGACCACCTGAAAATTCATGGGGATACTTTAGTAAAACATCTTCTGACATCCCAACAATAGCAAGCAACTCTCTAATGCGTTTGCGTTCCTCCTGGTCACTAAGCTTCATAAAATTACGAATAGGCTCGGCAAGAATATCGAGAACGCGTTTTCTAGGATTCATACTGGAATGAGAGTCTTGGAAAATCATTTGTATGTCTCTGTTATAAGCAGAATCCCTTTTTCTCTGCTGATTTGTCACATTTTCACCCTCATAATAAATTTGACCTGAGGTGATTTTTTCTAAGCCAATGATCGCTTTTCCTGTTGTTGATTTACCTGATCCTGATTCTCCGACTAGCCCATATGTCTTGCCCTTTTCGAACTCCATTGTTACGCCATCCACTGCATATACTCGATCAACAACGGTATTAAAAAATCCACCACGTATTGGATAGTGAACACTTAAATCTTTAATTTGCATAAAGCTCATACAGTCCCGCTCCCTTCTTCACCTTCGAAATGAAAGTGTTTCCAGCAGGTACATCTCACAAAATGTCCTGGTGCAATTTCATGTAATTGTGGTTTTGCTTCGTGTGAAGATGTATCAATCCACGGAATACGTCCTGAAAAACGACAACCTTCTCGAGGTAAATTAATTAAGGATGGTACCATTCCTTGAATAACCTCGAGTCTTTCATTTTCGCTATGTGTTTGTGGAATTGAATTTAATAGTGAACGAGTGTAAGGGTGCCTTGGATTATTGAATAACTCCTGAACGGGCGCCTCTTCTACGACTTCACCAGCGTACATAACTACAACTCGGTCAGCCATCTCTGCTACAACACCTAAATCATGCGTAATGAGAATAATGCCTGTCTCAGTCTCAGTCTGTAATGCTTTTAAAAGGTCCAGAATTTGGGCCTGTATTGTAACATCTAAAGCTGTTGTTGGTTCATCAGCAATTAAAATAGCAGGCTTACATGATAAGGCGATTGCAATCATGACACGTTGACGCATTCCCCCGGATAATTGATGAGGAAATTGTCTAGCTACACGTTCTGGGTTTGCAATCCCAACCTGATTTAGTAATTCTAATACTCTTTCACTTCGCTGTTGTTTTGAAAGCTTTGTATGATAGATTAACCCCTCTTCAATTTGTTCGCTAATTCTCATTAAAGGGTTAAGTGCTGAAAGTGGGTCCTGAAAAATAAATCCTATATCATTACCACGTAAGTTATTAAATTGTTGGTCATTCAATTTAGCTAGATTTTGATTATTATAAAAAATATCACCAGTAACCTTTGTATTTACTTCATTGTGCAAGCCTACAATAGTAGTCGCTAACGTACTTTTACCACAACCGGATTCTCCGACTATTGCTAATACCTCATTTTTTTGAAGTGAAAGCGAGACATCATCTACAGCAGCGTGGTATGTATCTTTTATGCGAAAACTTGTAGTCAAATTTGTTATTGTTAGTAAGTCTTTTGCTGTATTCAAACAATCTCTCCTCTATAATTCAATATTCTGAAAATACAAACGATACTTTATATCAGAATTATATTTAGTTTTTCTCTCTTCTCCTCTCGTTTTTATTTTGGCAAATGTGATTTTAATAAATTTTTCGCCTTCAACTCGTTATCCACTAATAGAATTATCTGAAAATTAAACTGTGCTATTATTTTAGCTAGAAAACATGTATAAACGCAAGTCCCTTTTTCAAATTTTTTCAATCCAGCTTATAAATTTCCACCAGACATCTCCCTTTTAAAAATAATTTTTATATATTTTGGTTGTAAGAAATATTTTACTTTACCTTTACAAAGTTATAATTTTCACAATTAAAAATTATTGAAATATAATAAAATAATTCATGTCATATATTTATATTTACAAAGAAAATGCTTTTAATCTCAAAGAAACAAGTAATTTAAAGCAAAAAATTAAAAGTTAACTTTTAGGGTAAAGTTATATTTCACACATTTTTACTTTCAATGAATAATTTTGGGCGTTGAAGTGCTAATATTTCAAATTACTTTGAGAAAACAATTTAAAGCTTTTTATTTTTGGCTATATACCATACTTCTTAATTATTCCGAATTGACAAATTTTTATATAATATTCAATATAAAAATACTATTTAGAATATTTTTAAAGGAAATTACATGTTTTTATGTTAAAATTTCCAATGACAAAGTTTTATTATATTATTTTTTAATTCAGCATAAGGAAAGGTTGTCTGTGATGGCAAAAATTAATGATGCATGGTTTACAGTAGAAGAAATCAATAATGAAACGTATGCTATAAGTGAATATGGTCATTGGGAAAAAGTGCATTCTTTTTTATTGCTTGGGGAAAAACGTGCTGTTCTCATTGATACAGGTCTTGGGATCGATAATATTCAAAGGATTAGTAAACAATTAACCTCTCTGCCTATTACTGTGATTACAACACATGTCCATTGGGATCATATTGGTAGTCATGGGGCGTTTGATGATATTTATGTTCATAAAGAGGAAGTTGATTGGCTAATCCATGGTATTCCTAAATTATCTATCGAACAGATTAGAACGGATGTTGGACGTAATATTACGTTACCCACACCCAAAACATTTAATCCATCTCACTACAAACCTTTTCAGGGACAGCCTTCAGGTGTATTAGAAGATGGCGATGTTATAAATATAGGGAACCGAAAATTATCTATTCTCCACACGCCAGGGCACTCTCCTGGCCATATTGCGCTTTTGGATCATAAATATGGTTATTTGTTTACAGGGGACTTACTATATGATCATGCTCCTATTTATGCATTCTTTCCAACTACTAGCCCTGAGGATTTAGTCCAATCTTTAGAGAAGATAGCTAACTTATCTTCTCTTACTAAAATTTTTGGTTCACATCATACATTAGGTCTTGACCCTTCTATCTTATTAGAGGTAAAAAAGGCAGTTATTACACTTCGAGAAAATAATCTAGTACACTTTGGGACAGGTATACATCGTTTTAATGGTTTTAGTATTCAATTTTAAATACCCTCTCCCTATTTAAATAGGAAGAAAAAAGCTGTTCTACAGGTCAAATAACCTGTAGAACAGCTTTTCATTATAGCTCTCCAGCCTTTAATTTTGCATGCCACTCTTTTAAGAATGGAATATCATCTTCTTTAATCGCACCTGATTCATTTGCTGCTTCAATCAGATAATCGAAATTAGTTAATGAGACATATTGGATGCCTGCTTCATCAAATGCTTGTTCAGCTCTTGGGAGATTATATGTGTAGACACAAACAACTCCTAGTACTTCACAACCTGCTGCACGTAATGCTTCAACTGCCGTGATCGAAGAACCACCTGTTGAGACGATATCCTCTACTACAACTACTTTTTGACCTGCTGCGTATTTTCCTTCAATTTGATTGCCACGGCCATGTTCTTTCGCTTTAGAGCGTACATAAACCATTGGTAATTCTAAAATATCACTTACCCACGCTGCATGTGGGATACCTGCTGTTGCTGTACCTGCTACTATTTCCGTCGCACCAAAATTTTCTTTAATTACAGTTGCTAAGCCGTTTGCAAGTTGTTTACGAATAATAGGGTCCGAGATTGTTAAACGTGTATCACAGTATATAGGTGATTTAATACCAGATGCCCATGTAAATAATTCAATTGGATTTAATTCTACAGCACCCACCTTTAGCATAGCGTGTGCAATTTCATTTTGTAATGTCATTATTTATGCCTCCCATAATTCACTTACGATTTTATATGCCGCTACTGGATCCTGTGCACCTGTTACAGCACGTCCAACAACGATGAGTGAAGAACCATCACGCTTTGCCCCATCCGGTGTAGCAATACGTTTTTGATCGTGTGCTGCGCCACCTGCTAAACGAATCCCAGGTGTTACACGAAGAAAATCATCACCACACACTTCAGCTATTGCCTTCGCCTCGTGTACTGAACAAACGACACCTTGTAAGCCAGCTTGTTTTGTGAGACGTGCATAATGTAGAACAGATTCCTGTAAGGATAAAGCAATTCTTTGCTCTGCCTGCATTTGCTCCTCTGTTGTGGAAGTTAATTGTGTTACGGCAATTAATGCTGGACATTCCTTGCCAGCAGATGTTCCGGCTTCTAGACCTTCTAGGGCAGCCTCCATCATTGGACGACCACCTGCCGCATGGACATTCACTAGATTTACTCCTAGTTTTGCTAAGCCCTTCATAGCAGAGCCTACTGTATTCGGGATATCATGCAGTTTTAAATCAAGAAAAATATCATGACCTAATTCTTTTACTTTTCGAACAATATCAGGTCCTTCTTGCATATATAATTCCATACCAATTTTCACGAAAAGAGGCTCATGGAAGTGCTTTAAGAAATCGAATACTTCTTTTTCTCCTGGAAAATCTAATGCTAGTATAGGTTTAGTATTCATTAACGATGGCTCCTTCCAATAATATCTGTTATATGTTCTACTCCAAGGGCATCAAGTTTTGCTGGTAATTCATCAATAATATTTGGGCAAACGAAGTGGTCTACAAAATTTGCTGTACCTACTGCTACAGCCGAAGCACCTGCGGACATAAAATCAATGACATCCTGTGCTTCTGTCACACCTCCCATGCCAATTATAGGAATATTGACTGCCTTGTATACTTCATAAACCATTCGGATAGCTACGGGCTTTACAGCAGGACCCGATAGACCACCTGTGCCATTCGCGATGACTGGTTTCCCTGTCCGCTCATCTAAACGCATACCTATTAATGTGTTAATCATTGTTATACCATCTGCGCCACCCGCTTCCACAGCTAAAGCAATGTCTACGATATTCGTTACATTCGGTGATAGCTTCACATAGACAGGAACAGTGGATACAGCTTTAACCGCTTTAACAAGCTCTCGTGCTGTGGCAGGGTCTGTCCCAAATTGAATGCCACCACACTTAACATTTGGACAAGAAATATTCAGCTCTAAAGCTTGGACATTAGATGCTGCCGAAATACGTCTTGCTACTTCTACATAATCCGCAGTCTCCGTCCCGGCCACATTGGCGATGATTGGCACATCATAGCCCTCTAAAAATTTTAATTCCTCATTCATCACTTTTTCAATGCCTGGATTTTGTAGGCCAATTGCATTTAACATCCCTGCTGCTGTTTCAGCTACACGCGGCGTTGGATTACCTGCACGAGTTTCAACTGTTGTTGCTTTAATCATGATTGCCCCTAGCTTAGATAGATCGTAAAGCTGTGCATATTCACGTCCAAAGCCAAAGCAGCCGGAAGCTGGCATAATAGGGTTTTTCAAATCTAAACCTGGTAATTGAATGTTTAAACGACTCATAATGCCACCGTACCTTTCGGGAAAACTGGACCATCAGAGCATACTTTGACATAATCTTTTGCTACTTGATCGGTTGTTTTGCAGACACATGCAAAACAAGCACCAATACCGCAGCCCATACGCTCTTCAAATGATAAAAATCCTTCTTTTTCTGGATAGAAGCCTTCAAGCGCTTTTAACATTGGTAGAGGACCACAAGAATAAAAGACATCGAATTCAGGTGCTCGGGACTCTAACACATTTGTCACAAAGCCTTTTGTCCCTTTAGAGCCGTCAACCGTTACATAGTGCGTTTCTCCAAGGGCACTGAATTCTTCCTCGTAGAAGCATACATCTTCCGTTTGAAAGCCGAGCACATGTATTGTTTTAACACCACGTGCGTTTAATTGCTTGGAAAGCTCGTGTAGTGGAGGCACTCCGATTCCTCCACCAACTAGCAGGGCTGTTCCTCCCTCTTTTACTGCGTCTACTGGGAAACCATTGCCAATTGGCCCAAGGACATTGACCTGTTGACCTTCACGATTTGTCGCTAACACTTTTGTACCACGACCCTCAGCACGGTAGATCATTGTAAATTCATTGTTGTCTTTATCTATATTTGCAATACTAATCGGTCGACGTAAAAGCGGCTCCAATGAATCCGACACCTTTACATGGACAAACTGGCCAGGAGTCATATCCTGAACCAGTTGACCATGAAGTGTCAGTTCGAAAATGTTTGTCGCAATTTGCTTTTGAGAGACGACCGTCATTTTCTCTTGACGTATCATATTAATGTACTACCTCCGCTTTTGGCATTTCCTCTGCTGTAAATGTCATAGATTCGATGACACGTACCATTGCTTCTGCTGTATCTAATGATGTGAGACAAGGTACGCCATTTTCTACTGACTCACGACGGATTCGGAAACCATCTCGAGCTGGTTGCTTACCTTTTGTTAATGTATTAACAACAAGCTGAGCTTCACCATTTTGGATCAAATCAATCAGAGTTTGTCCCTTCGCACCAATCTTGCCAACGACATCTGTGCGCACTCCAGCTTCTTCAAATGCTTTTGCTGTTCCTTCAGTCGCTACAATGCGATAGCCTACTGTTGAGAAACGTTTCGCTAATGCGATTGCTTCTTCTTTATCCTTATCAGATACTGTAAACAACACTGTTCCTTCTGTGCGAATTTCCATTCCTGCTGCAACTAAACCTTTATAAAGTGCTTTTTCTAAAGTTGCATCTTTGCCCATTACTTCCCCAGTAGATTTCATTTCAGGGCCTAATGTTATATCTACACGGCGTAATTTGGCAAATGAGAACACCGGAACTTTCACAAATACACCTTTTTGTTCAGGCGCTAACCCTGTTGGATAGCCCTGCTCGACAATTGATTTCCCTAAAATAGCTTTCGTTGCAATATTAGCCATTGGGATATTTGTAATTTTACTTAAGAATGGTACTGTACGTGATGAACGTGGATTCACCTCGATGACAAATACTTCACCTTGGGAAATTACATATTGAATGTTCATTAAACCAACGATTCCAAGACCTTGTGCAAGACGTGTTGTATAGTCTACTAATGTATCCTTTTGATGCTGTGTTAATTTCTGTGGGGGATAAACTGATATAGAGTCACCAGAGTGTACCCCTGCGCGCTCAATATGTTCCATAATACCTGGGATTAATACATTTTCTCCATCACAGATAGCATCTACTTCAATTTCCTGACCTGTTAGATAACGGTCCACTAAAACTGGGTGATCTGGAGATGCTTCCACTGCGTTCTCCATGTAGTGCTTTAACTCTTCTTGATTGTAAACAATCTCCATCGCACGTCCACCTAGCACATAGGAAGGACGAACAAGTACTGGGAAGCCTAGACGCTCACCAATGGCAAGTGCTTCCACTGTAGAAACCGCTGTTTCACCCTGTGGCTGTGGAATATCTAAGTCTCGTAAAGCTTGTTCGAATTTATCGCGGTTTTCTGCACGGTCGATATCCTCTAGAGAAGTTCCTAAGATTTTCACACCATTTGCAGCTAACTTATCAGCAAGATTAATCGCTGTTTGACCACCGAATTGAACAACAACTCCGATTGGCTGTTCTAAGTCGATAATATGCATAACATCCTCGATTGTTAATGGCTCAAAGTATAATTTATCAGAAATTGAGAAGTCCGTAGACACTGTTTCTGGATTTGAGTTGATAATGATCGCTTCATAGCCAGCCTCTTGAATGGCCCATACTGAATGGACAGTAGCATAGTCGAATTCTACCCCTTGCCCGATGCGGATTGGTCCTGAACCTAGTACTACTACAGACGGTTTTTCTGACTTAATCGATTCGTTTTCTTCCTCGTATGTGCCGTAGAAGTAAGGTGTTTCAGATTCAAACTCTGCTGCACATGTATCAACCATTTTATAGACAGGAATAATTCCATGTTCTTTACGATATGCGTAGATTGCTTCTTCTGTCGTGTTCCAAAGCTCAGCAATTTTCTTATCGGCAAAGCCTAAGCGTTTTGCAGTACGTAGCACTTCTTGATCATCTTTATGGTCAACTAGCGTTTGTTCCATATCTACAATGTTTTTAAATTTATTTAAGAAGAATAAGTCAATGGCTGACCATTCATGGATTTGTTCAATTGTCACACCACGGCGTAATGCTTCCCCGATGAAGAATAAACGCTCATCCCCAGCCTTACGGATACGTTTTTCGATCCAAGAATCAGAGTTGTCTTCAGCATGCTTTAGCTCTAAGTGAACTTGACCTGTTTCAAGTGAACGAACCGCTTTTAACATCGCTTCCTCGAATGTACGGCCTAGCGCCATCACTTCACCAGTAGCCTTCATTTGCGTGCCAAGGTTACGTTTAGCTGATTCGAATTTATCGAATGGCCAGCGTGGGATTTTAGCGACAATATAGTCTAGAGCAGGCTCAAAGCAAGCATATGTTGATCCTGTTACAGGATTTTTAATTTCATCTAATGTTAATCCAACTGCAATTTTTGCTGCTAGCTTGGCAATTGGATAGCCTGTTGCTTTAGAGGCTAAAGCAGAAGAACGTGATACACGTGGATTTACTTCAATTACATAGTAGTTGAAGCTATATGGATCTAGTGCTAGCTGTACGTTACAGCCACCTTCGATTTTTAACGCTCGGATAATATCTAATGAAATATTACGTAGCATTTGATTTTCACGATCTGATAGTGTTTGAGTCGGTGCTACTACAATCGAATCACCTGTGTGAATTCCTACTGGGTCAACATTTTCCATATTACATACCACAATGGCATTATCTACTGCATCTCGCATTACTTCATATTCGATCTCTTTATAGCCTGCAATTGATTTTTCTAGTAAGCATTGTGTTACGGGTGAATATTTAAGGCCCGATGTTACGATTTCCTCTAAATCCTGATCATTGTAGCAAATACCGCCGCCTGTACCACCTAGCGTGAAGGCTGGACGAACAATAACAGGATAACCAATTTTGACTACAAACTTTTTCGCTTCGTCTAAGGAATGGATAATATCAGACTCAGGTACTGGAGCACCCAATTCGTACATTAAGTTACGGAATAAATCTCGGTCCTCTGCTTTATGAATAGCATCTAGTTTTGTTCCAAGAATTTCTATACCAAGCTCATCTAAGATGCCCGATTGATCTAATTCAATCGCCATATTAAGACCAGTTTGACCACCAAGGGTTGGCAAAATAGCATCTGGGCGTTCTTTACGTAAAATGCGAGAGACAAAATCAAGAGAAATCGGTTCGATATAAACTTTATCCGCAATTTCTGTATCAGTCATAATTGTGGCAGGGTTTGAGTTGATTAAGATAACACGGTAGCCCTCTTCTTTTAATGACAAACAAGCTTGTGTTCCTGCATAGTCAAATTCTGCTGCTTGTCCGATGACGATAGGGCCTGAGCCGATTACTAAAATTGTTTCAATATCTGTACGTTTAGGCATGTTGTTTCCCCTTCCCTGCTTCTACTTCCATCATTTCGATAAATTCATCAAATAAGTGGTTTGAATCTTCTGGTCCCGGTGATGCTTCTGGGTGGTATTGTACTGTGAAAATCGGATATTTTTTATGACGTACACCCTCACATGTACCGTCATTTAAGGCGATATGCGTTAATTCTAAATCAGTATCTTGTAATGATTCGATATCGATAGCGTAACCGTGATTTTGAGATGTTAAATCTGTACGACCTGTGCGTAAATCTTTTACTGGATGATTACCACCACGGTGTCCAAATGGTAGTTTAAAGGCTTTCGCTCCACTCGCTAACGAAAAGATTTGATGACCTAAGCAAATACCGAACATTGGCACTTTTCCGATTAAGTTACGTACTGTTTCGATACCTTCTTGAACATCTTCTGGATTTCCTGGCCCGTTTGATAGCATGATGCCATCTGGATGCCAAGCTAAAATTTCTTCAGCTGACGTATTATAAGGAACGACTAGTACATCACAATCACGTTTATTTAATTCACGAAGAATGCCGTGTTTCATACCGTAGTCAATTAAGACCACTCGTTTACCTCGTCCAGGTGATGGATAGGCCGCTTTTGGCGATACTTCACGTACATGATGTGTTATAGCTGGTGTCGCTTGCAGTTGTGCGATAACCTCACTCACATTTACTTCTTCATTGGCTGCTGTCAAAATCGCCTTTACTGATCCTTTACTACGAATAATACGTGTTAATTTACGCGTATCAATTCCCTCAATACCAGGGATATCTTTCGATGTTAAATAGTCATCTAATGTTAAATCGCAACGGAAGTTAGAAGGCGTTTTAGCTAGTTCGCGTACGACAAATCCACGTATAGCTGGCGTAATGGATTCAAAATCATCTCGGTTAATGCCGTAGTTTCCTACCATTGGATACGTCAATGTAACGATTTGACCGTAGAATGAAGGGTCTGAAATTGTTTCTTGATACCCTGTCATACCTGTCGTAAATACAACCTCACCCTGTGAAGCACGATCACTCCCAAATGCTGTACCTGTAAATACTGTGCCATCCTCTAAAACTAGTAAACGTTTTTTCATTACTCTGCCTCCTGATATACGATATTTCCTTCAAAAATGGTTAGTACTGGCCAACCTTTTGCAACCCAACCGTTAAATGGTGTATTACGTCCTTTTGATACAAAGCCTTCCGCATCAATTGTTTGTTCTTTTTGAATATCTATTAAAATCATATCCGCTGAAGCACCAACTGCTAATGTGCCATATGGTAGATCAAAAATTTCAGCTGCTTTCACGGACATCCAGTCTATTAATTGTTTTAAAGTCCATTTCCCTGTTTCAACAAATTGTGTATAGAGTAGTGGGAAGGCTGTTTCGAAACCTACAATGCCAAACGGTGCCCCCACCATACCACAGCATTTTTCTTCCACTGTATGTGGCGCATGATCTGTCGCGATACAATCGATAGTCCCATCAAGTAGTGCGGCATGTAACGAATCTTTGTCATCAGCCCCACGCAATGGTGGATTCATTTTCCAGTTCGCATCATCGGATGGAATATCCATTTCTTCTAGTAATAAATGATGCGGACAAACCTCAGCAGTTACACGAATTCCGGCTGCCTTTGCATCTCTTACCGCACGAACAGATTCTTTTGTTGATACGTGACAAACATGGTAGCGTGCACCTGCAGCCTCAGCAAGCAGTACATCTCGTGCAATTTGAACGGATTCGCAAATGGAAGGAATCCCTGGAAGTTCAAGCTCCTTATTACGCTTTCCTTCATGCATAACCCCATCATAAATTAATGAATTGTCCTCGCAATGCGCTACAACTACCATATCGTGCTGGGCAGCATCCTTCATTTGCTCATACATAGTTGAAGCAAGCTGAATTCCTACGCCATCATCTGAGAACGCTACAGCTCCATGCGCCTTTAACTCCTCCACATTTGTTCGAACTTCCCCAGAAATATCCTTTGTTAGCGAACCGTATGGGAGTACACGAATAACAGCACTTTCTTTGATCAGCCCATTAATAAGCTGCATGTTTTCCACTGAATCTGGGACGGGCTTTGTATTTGGCATGGCGCAAATTGTCGTAAAACCACCTTTTGCTGCTGAGGCAGACCCTGTTGCGATTGTTTCTTTATGTTCAAAGCCTGGCTCTCGTAAATGTGTATGCACATCGACAAAACCTGGTGCTACAATAAAGCCTTTACCCTCAATGACCTCTGCACCTACGACCATTATATCTTGGCCAATTGCTGTAATTTTTCCTTCAGCCATGGCGATATTGACTGTTTGCAGCTCACCTTGTTCATTTAACATTTGCACATTTTGAAGTACTTTTGTCATGTTATTCTCTCCCCCTTAAAATGGTTTCCACAATGGCCATCCGTGTGTAGACTCCATTTCGTACCTGCTCGAAAATTCGAGAACGTCCACACTCTACAAGCTCAGTAGCAATTTCTACATCACGATTCACTGGTGCTGGATGCATAATTATGGCTGATTCTTTCATTTGCTTTTCTCGTTCAATTGTTAAGCCGTATTCTTGATGGTAGCCTTCTTTCGAAAAGCTTTTATTTACTTTATGACGTTCATGTTGCACACGTAATAGCATAATGACATCGCTAATTTCGATTAAATCATCCCAAGAATGATGAGCTTCAAATCCTCCTGACCATTCTTCTGGACAAAGGAAGTGAACATTTGCCCCTAAACGTTGCAATGCATGGGCATTTGATTTTGCTACTCGACTATGTGAGATATCCCCAACAATCGTAATATTCAGCCCTTCAAAATAACCAAACTCTTTTTTTATCGTATATAGATCCAATAATGATTGGGATGGATGCTGCCCTGCGCCGTCTCCTGCATTGATGATAGCTACATTAATACCATTTAGTAGCTCATTATAATATTCATCTTCTGATGCTCGAATAATGACTGCATCTAAACCAATCATTTCTAAAGTTTTGACCGTATCGTACAATGTCTCCCCTTTAGTCACACTCGAAAATCCAGCGTCGAAAGGAATGATATGACAGCCAATTTTATGCTCAGCCATTTCGAAGCTTGATTTTGTCCGTGTACTTGGTTCGAAAAATAAGTTGGCAACGTTGTAAGTCCGAGATAACGATGATGTTTCACCATTTTCAAACGCTTGCGCAAGATCTAGGATGTGGTTAATCTCTTCTGTTGTTAAATGTTCCATCGATAATAAGTTCTTCATCATGTGACCCCCATAAGGTTGTGTGTCATGAACGTCTATGTATGACGTTCTTTTCATAAAGTAAAAGCCCCGTTGATGTCATCAACGAGGCATAAGGAGGCGTGACAAACTACAGCAGGGAAACATCCTTACTTTAGTCTATCCACAACTTCCCTTTTTTTGCCTCTCTGGACAATTCATTAAAAGGTACTACTATGAATTTTTATTTTGATTGTATGGTACAGGTTTTTCGGCTTCTTTCTTACCTGGTAATATGGCATTCAATAGGACACCGATGATAGCGGCTAGTGCCATTCCTTCAATACTTAATGATTCTGAAATGACGAACTTCGCTCCGCCAATCCCGATGACTAAAATCACTGAGGCAATGACTAGATTACGACTATTCCCGAAATCAATATGATTATCTACTAGCATTCGTAAACCACTAGCTGCGATAATACCGAAGAGCAAGATGGACACCCCTCCTAATACTGCGGTTGGAATAGTTGCAATCACTGCCATTGCTTTCCCGAAGAATGATAGTAAAATGGCTACTATTGCAGCACCCGCGATAACGTACACACTATAGACACGAGTAATTGCTAGAACTCCAATATTTTCACCGTAAGTTGTTTTAGGTGGACCACCGATTAGTGCACTTACGAATGTGCCAAGTCCATCACCTAATAGGGAGCGGTGTAAACCAGGTTCCTTAATGTAATCACGGTTAACTACTTTCCCTAATACAAGCTGATGACCAATATGTTCAGAAATCGTTACAATCACGATTGGTACCATGACAAGTAGGATTTTTGTTGTGATTTCAAATTCATAATGCACACCGGGTAGCAAGAAGTCTGGCATAGCAAAGAATTTTGCGTTGGCAATCGGTGTATAATCTACAATATCGACAATCATGGAGTAAATATAGCCTACGATTAAGCCCATCAAAATTGGCATTGTACTTAAGATTCCTTTAAAGAAAATCGTGAAGATAATCGCTGTAAACACTGTGACTAAAGCTGCTGAGAAGTGTAAAAAGCTATACTCCCCATTGACGTTCATCGCCATATTCACGGCCGTACCCGATAGGCCTAGTCCAATAACCATAATTACTGGTCCAACTACAATCGGTGGTAAAATTTTCATTATCCACTTATAACCACTTTTCCAAATGATTAAAGATACGATTCCATACGTGATTCCGACAGCCATTGCGCCAATCATGGCATTTCCTGGGTTTACACTGGAGCCATCCTCGTTCAAACCGCCTGCCGCCAATAATATGGGAGCAATAAAGGCAAAGGAGGAGCCTAAGTAAGCAGGTACCTGAAATTTTGTAATTAATAGGAAGAATATTGTTGCAATCCCACTTGTTAAAAGGGCAATTGCAGGGCTAAGACCTACTAACTGTGGCACTAAGATTGTTGAACCAAACATTGCAAACATATGCTGGAAACTTAATGTCACTAGCTGAAGTGGGGTTGGTTTATCCTTAATATCTAATACTGCGTTTGACATTTTGTTTCCTCACTTTATTGTTCGTCTTCTTTATAAATAATAACGCAATCTTCTCCATCCACATCTTGTAAATTGACAATGATGCGCTCAGAGCCAGAAGTCGGAACATTTTTCCCAACGTAATCTGCTCTGATTGGTAACTCTCGATGACCCCTATCAACTAAAACAGCTAGTTGAATTTGTCCAGGTCTTCCTAAATCCATGACAGCGTCTAGTGCTGCGCGAACTGTTCGCCCTGTATAAAGAACATCATCGACTAAAATAATTTTTTGATTTTTCACTTCATGCTCAATGTCAACTTGCTCGACATGTGCTTGTTCATTTTCATGCTTCATTGTTAAATCATCGCGATAAAGTGTAATATCAAGCTCTCCAGTACGAATTGGTTTACCTTCGATCTTTTCAATTCGTTGTGCCAAGCGTTTGGCTAGAAAAGCACCTCGTGTTTTAATGCCAACTAAAATACATTCATCAATTCCTTTGTTACGTTCAATAATTTCATGGGCAATACGTGTTAATGCTCGTGCCATTGAAGGGCCATCTAACAATTCATTTTGAGCCAAGTTCGTTTCCTCCTCTCTACAATCTAATGTGGCCATATGTCCATAAAAAAACCTCTCGAGGCGAATAGCCTGAGAGGGTTGTATACGTGTTTAAAAAGCATGTTGAAAAATTTGCAGCACAAATTTTTTGCAACACTATCACATGACCCTTCTCAGCCTCTCTGGACTGCTATTAAAGGTGAATATTTAGTTAGGTTGTTCATTCACTGTCGTTAGTATAGACTTTCTTTGCGTATACGTCAATGCTTATTTCGTAATTCATTTAATAATTGCTCATAATCAGCAGGAAGTGGTGTTTCAAACTCTAAGTATTCACCTGAAGAAGGATGATTGAAGCCTAGCGTTGCTGCATGAAGAACTTGTCCACCAAAATCAATTGTCTTTTTCGGTCCATACTTTGGATCTCCAACAAGCGGGAAGCCGATATAATTCATATGCACACGAATTTGATGTGTTCGTCCTGTTTCTAGACGGCACTCTACAAGCGTATAATCACCAAAGCGCTCTACCACATGGAAATGAGTAACTGCATGTTTACCATTATCCACAATAGCCTGCTTCTGACGGTCCTTCTGATCACGACCGATTGGCGCATCAATAGTCCCTTTATCATGTGCAATATGCCCATGTACAAGAGCAATATATTTACGAGTAACCGTTTTATTGACTAGCTGATCCACTAATGATTCATGAGCTACATCATTTTTGGCAACCATTAATAAGCCGGATGTATCTTTATCAATACGATGGACTATACCTGGACGCATAATCCCATTGATACCCGATAAATCTTTACATTGATACATTAACCCATTTACTAGCGTGCCTGTCAAATGCCCTGGTGCTGGATGAACGACCATACCCTTTGGTTTGTTCACAACAAGAACATCAGCATCCTCATAAACAATATCAAGTGCTAGATTTTCTGCGATTACATCAAGCGGTTCAGCTTCTGGTACATCGATAGCAATAACGTCCCCCGCTTTTACCTTATATTTTGGTTTCACAGCATCACCATTTACTTTGATATTTCCGTCACTAACCCAGTTCCCAATCTGCGTGCGCGACCATTCAGATTGTAAGCTTGAAAGTGCTTTATCAATGCGCTCTCCTTGCTGTTGTTCTTCGATTGTATATGTTACTTGCGTCATTGTTTCACCTGTTTCTTCTCTTTTTTATCTTCCATAATTAAGCCAATCATTAGTATAACAACAGCAATTGTCAATGCAGCATCTGCCACATTAAAAATTGGGAAATCATACTTAATAATCGGAATTAAAACATCTACAAAATCGACCACTTCTCCTCTAAATATACGATCGATAAAGTTCCCTATTGCTCCACCAAGTAATAGCATTAAACCCACTTGAAAAATTGGCTTCCCTTTTGCTTCTTTATGATAAAAATAGACAATAGCACAGATAACGGCAACTGTCACGATACTAAACAACCACATCTGCCCTTCTAGCATCCCCCATGCTGCACCTCTGTTACGATGAGATAAAATACCAAACCATGGGTCTAATAAAGCAATACGTTCACCATACTCCATATTTTTCACAATCAACCACTTTGTCCATTGGTCCAATAATACGACAAAGGCAGCCAATCCATAATATTTATACACAAACATTCCTCCGTTCGCTCAACATCTAACCTATTCTACCATATCAGCACCATTCACAATAACTAATATCACATCAAAATATGGCGGATTCCAAATCTCTTGAAAATACAAAAAAGCTATCTCTATCACTTTTTGAGCAATAGAAATAGCCAAACTTCTTGTTCTATACTGTTTCAGATTCTTTTGAATGGACCCGCTTCATAAAATCATTGACATCAGCAGGTACCTTTCGATCTAATAGTGACACAATAATCACTGATAAGAAACCGACAGGAACCGTCACAATCCCTGGAATTTTAAACTGTAAGAAACTCGGTAAAGTTCCTGGTAAAAAAATCATCCACATGGACACACCAAGTCCAATAAGTAATCCTGCAATGGCTCCTTTTTCTGTCATGCCTCTCCACCAAATACCTAAAATGAATATTGGCGTAAATGTACTTGCTGCGACTGTAAAGGCGAGCGCCACTAAATGACCGATAGATGCATCCTTAACAAGAAGCCCAAGTGCTCCATACAAAATACCCAATAGGACGATAGCTACTTTTCCAGCAATGACACGCTGTTTTTGCGTAATGTCCTTCTTCATAATGTTAGCATATAAATCATGAGCGAGTGCCCCAGAGCTTGTAATAAAGAGCCCTGAAAGATTGGAGAATATAGCTGCAAATGCCCCCGCTATAACTAAGCCAAGCAACCATTTACCACCTAGAGCTAGCGCTGTAGTCGGTATCACCATGTTGTTTCCGCCCAGTACAAGATCGCGCATAACCTCTTCACTCGCTGTTCCCGAGATAAAAATTGAACGACCAACAACACCCAAATAAACCGCTAATAAAAAGAATGTACTAGCAATCCCAATAGCCATCAGCGCGGATTTTCGAGCTGCTTTAGCACTTGGATTCGTATAAAAACGCAATAAAATATGAGGAAGTCCAATCGTTCCTAAAGCTAAACCAATCGTCATGCTAATCGTTTGCCAAAATGTTGGGAAATAAAAGCCTGTCCCTGTCCATGCGGCACCATCAAAATTAACGTCATTGCCATCTAAAGCATAGGGGGATGTGCCTGTAATAGGACCGCTAAAGGAATTAATAGCTGCAAGAATTTTATCGTAATGTAAGCCACTGTATACCGCTGCTACTAACATCACAATAAATGCGCCAAGACGAATCCACAGCTCCAATGCTTGATTAATAGTTGTTCCTTTCATTCCACCTATACCTACATAAAAAATCATAACAACACATGTAAAGATAATACCAAATTCATAGGATGTGCCGAAAAACATACTTAAAATTTGAGCAGCACCTAATAGTTGCGGAGCTGCATAAAAGCCTGAAATTGCTAATACTACCGCAACCGCTACTAGTCGTGCTCGTTTACTATGAAAACGATAGCCCAAAAAATCTGCTACCGTAAATGCACCAAATCGTCTCAAAGGGCCTGCTACAAATATAGCTAATAAGGTTAAACCAATTGAGAAACAAAAAGCATAATAAGCCCCGTCATATCCTAGTTGAAATGTTAAACCCGCAATACCGAGGAATGTGGCTGCACTTAAATAATCCCCACCGATTGCAGAACCATTTGTAAACCAGCCAAAGCTTCTGCCTCCTACAAAGAAATCCGATGCTGTTGCATTTCTTTTTGTTAAATACGTAATGTATACAATCGTTCCCATTAATGCAATGGTCATTAACATCTTTGGTTCTAAAAGAGCTTCTATCATTCAACTCATCCCCCTTGTTTCAACTACTTATTGGCTAAATCATATTTTTTCAGGCGTTTTTCGTACATGGCAGTGTGCACATAAGCGATAATAAATGCCATCGCCATCATGACAACAGTTGTCACAAACCAGGTTACCGTCATGCCACCCCACATTTTCTTAAAGGCAAATGCTGGTGCAAACCAATTCATAACAGGGATACTAAAAATTAATATAAAATAAAATACCGATAAGCCTAAACCCGTTGTAAATTCATCTTTCATAATTTTATTGGTCTCCGCATCTAGAGGTGGAAGATCCTTTACATCAATGGTGCCTGCCTCCACATATTCATAATCATGACTCCCTACTTCTGCCATAGCCAACTCCCCCTTTATTTGTATCAGTAAATAATTATCTGAAATTTCAAATTATTATTCACTACAATTATTTTATTCTATTTCAACTTCAATATAGATATAAAATATTGCTGTATTAGTACAAAAAAATGCTATTTTAAGTTAAAATATTTCTATCATTTTTATTCTTGGGGGTTGGTAGCATTTTAAAGGTGGTATGGTTTATGGAAAGCTCATTGGATAAGCAACAAATGAAAGATTGGTTAGACGAAGTTTTACCAAACGCTTTAATGGAGTGTAAAGAGCCAAAACCAGAAGATGACACCCTTATTGTCTATGAAGTCAATCGGTTATTTGATTGGGTGAAGATTAAGCGATTAAAAAGAAATTATCCTAATAGTATAATTGTCCCAATTGTTACAGAACACCTCACCTACTCGACTGGTATAGCAATTGAATTAGTTTTACCTGCACTTCTCATCAAACCTTTACAAAAATCAAAATTTTTACGAATTGTAAAAAAGTTACACACTTCCTATCAGGAGAAAAAGGGTAGCACACTTACCATGCTCGACCTGACACAACAAATTTCCCAACATCAAACTTCTCCTTTCCGAGAAGCTTTTTTAAAACGTCTTATACGCGGTGAGATTGATAATGAACAGGAAATCATACAATCTGCATCCTTTTTATCGACTAACTGTATTCCTAATACGGTGTTCTTAATACAAGGCTATATTGATGTAAATGAAGAGAGAGCTCATCCACAAGATGCATGTAGCATTATCACAACTGTTATTCAGCAGAAATTTGCAGATAAAGCCCCGTTATCCTTTTTACATTTTGAACGCTATTTACTTCTTCTTTTGCGAATTCCTAAAGACTATAACTCATTCAAGCATTGGTCAGAGGGCAAAGCATCTTTATTAGAGGTCATCGAGACACTAAAAAAGGACCATTGTATCCACCTTTTTATGGGGATTGGGGGCGTATTTCAGGATGCTATGCAAGTAAAGGAGTCCTATACTCAGGCAAGAAAAGCTCGAAGAAAACCGCCTATTGATAACATTCATATACGGTATTACGAAGATTTAACCAAGCACCAACAGCTTCAAAAGGCCATTCAATTTATAGAAGAGCATTTTGACGAACAGCTTTCTATAAGTGAAGTTGCGAAATATATAAGCTTTAGCCCAACACATTTTAGCAGGCTATTTAAAAAAGAAACGGGTCGCAATTTTGTTGACTATGTTGCCTTTACACGTATTATCAAAACTTTACCCTTTTTACGAAAGTTTGATTATACAGTTGATAAAATTTCCTCTACCTGTGGGTTCAATACACCGAATTATTACAGTCTAACCTTTAAAAAATATGTTGGAATATCGCCAACAGACTACCGCAATACGAAAGAAATTTTGTTTAAATAGGATGTAGTTTTTCGAGAATCTGCAAAAACCACATGAAAAAAGCAAGCCCCCTAAAGGAGACTTGCTTATAAGCTACATAGAATGCAGATTCTTATTATTCACTGATTCCAATTACGCGTAATATTTTTCTACTACTTCTGCACAGCGAGCACAAACTGTCGGATGTGCCTCATTTGCACCAACTGTTTCCGAAATAGACCAGCAACGTTCACACTTCTCACCTGTAGCCTTTTCAACAACAATGGATACATGTTCAAGTACCAAAGCATCTGCTGGTGCTTCTTCAATTGTAGCTACCTCAAAAGCAGAAACGATAGATAGTTGTGCAAAATCAATGTTTGCATCGTTCAATAATGCTACAATATCTTCTTTTGCATATACTGTTACTTTTGCTTCAAGAGACTTACCAATCGTTTTAGCATTACGAGCTTCTTCCAATGCTTTTAAAATATCATCACGTACATCAATGATTTTTTCCCATTTTGCACGAAGATTTTCAAAATTAGCTTGTACATCTTCCACTGGGAAGTCCGTTAATTGAACAGAAGCTTCCTCTACGATACCTTGAGCATGTAAGTATGACCACATTTCATCTGTAGTATGAGGGATGATCGGTGTCATAATTTTAACTAAAGTCATTAATGTATCGTAAATAACTGTTTGCATTGCTCGTCGATCTTTGTTGTCTGAACCTTCGATGTAAACTACATCTTTTGCAATATCTAAATAGAATGAAGATAACTCTACTGCTACAAAATTATTCACAACATGATAAACAGCAGCGAAATCATAACGATCATATGCAGCACGTACAGTTTTTAGGACATCCTGTAAACGCATATACACATATTGATCCATTTCACGAAGCTCTGCGTAGGCTACACGATCTTTTGTTGGATCAAAATCAGCAATATTGCCGTGTAGGAAACGGAAAGTGTTACGAATTTTACGATATACTTCTGATACTTGCTTCAACATATCCATAGAAATTCGCACGTCAGCAGTATAGTCTACAGAAGCAACCCATAGACGAAGAATATCTGCTCCATATTGATCCATTACCTTTTGTGGAATGATGACATTCCCTAATGATTTACTCATTTTACGACCTTCACCATCAAGAACGAAACCATGCGTTAAAAGTCCTTTATATGGTGCAAAGCCGTTAATAGCTACTGATGTAATAAGAGAAGAGTTAAACCATCCACGGTGTTGGTCAGAGCCTTCTAAATATAGATCAGCAGGGTATTTCATGCCACGTTCTACAAGTACACCTTGGTGTGAAGAACCTGAGTCGAACCATACGTCCATAATATCATTTTCTTTTGTAAATTCACCGTTCGGGCTACCCGGATGTGTAAAGCCTTCTGGTAACAACTCTTTTGCTGTTTTTTGGAACCAAATATTTGAGCCATGTTCACGGAATAGTGCTGAGATATGACTAATTGTTTCAGGTGTAATAATTGGTTCACCATTTTCAGCGTAGAAAATTGGAATTGGTACACCCCAAGCACGCTGACGAGAAATTACCCAATCTCCACGGTCACGAATCATATTGTAAAGACGTGTTTCTCCCCAAGCTGGTGTAAATGCAGTTGCTTTAACAGCCTCTAATAGCTCACCACGGAACGCTTCAACAGACGCAAACCATTGCGGTGTGGCACGATAAATAACTGGTTTTTTTGTACGCCAATCATGTGGGTATGAGTGTGAAATGAAACCAAGACTTTCTAATGCATCTACTTCTTTTAGCTTTTCTGTCACTAGTTTATTGGCATCATTATAAAAGACTCCCTCAAACCCAGGTGCTTCATCCGTATAGCAGCCACTGTTATCAAGTGGGCTAAGAATGTCTAAGCCATATTGCTTACTAATATGATAATCGTCTTCCCCGTGTCCTGGAGCTGTGTGAACACAGCCAGTACCTGCGTCAGCAGTAACATGTTCCCCTACCATTACAAGTGAATCACGATCATAGAAAGGATGTTGAGCGACAATACGATCTAATGCTTCACCCTTCACTTCTTGAACAACTTCATATGCTTCCCATTCTAGAGCAGTTGCCACAGTTTCTAATAAATCTTTTGCAATGATGAATTTTTTATTTGCTACTGCAACGACAACATAAACGAACTCAGGATTTAAAGAAATCCCTAAGTTTGCTGGTAATGTCCAAGGAGTTGTTGTCCAAATAACAAATTTAGCATCTGCTGGTACAACACCTTTTGCATCTTTAATAGCAAAGCTTACATAAATGGAAGGCGATTTAATATCTTTATATTCAATTTCTGCTTCAGCAAGAGCAGATTCAGAAGACGGTGACCAATATACTGGTTTTAAACCTTTATAAATATATCCTTTTTCCGCCATCTTTCCGAATACTTCAATTTGACGAGCTTCAAACTCAGGTTTCAATGTAATATACGGATTTTCCCAATTACCACGGATCCCTAAACGACGGAATTGATTTCGTTGATTGTCAATTTGCTCATATGCATATTCTTCACAAAGTTGACGGAAAGCTGCTACTGACATTTCTTTACGTTTGACACCTTTATTTGTCAATGCTTGTTCGATAGGAAGACCATGCGTATCCCAGCCAGGAATATAATTAACATGGTAACCAGTCATTGAACGATGACGTGTAATCATATCCTTTAATACTTTATTCAATGCATGTCCAATATGAATATCACCATTTGCATACGGAGGGCCATCATGAAGTACATATTCAGGACGACCTTCTGTACGCTCCATCTGTAATTTGTTAATATCCATCTCATTCCATTTATCTTGCATTTTTGGTTCATTTGCTGGTAAATTTCCACGCATTGGGAAATCCGTTTTTGGCATTAATAAAGTATCTTTGTATTCCACCATAAAAAAATCCTCCTTTATTTAACATCAAGCATATCGACACTCTTCTCATACGACAGTTATGGGCTAACTTTTCTGAAACAATTCGCGGACAAATAAAAAAAGCCCTCATCCACTAAGGGACGAGAAGCTTCTACTCGCGGTACCACCCTACTTGTAGCACAATCCAATAGGTTGCACTACCTCTTTCAAGCACATTAACGTCGTGCATCACGAAATAACTTACTTTTTTCAGTTATTTAGCTCAGAAGTGATGTTCATTGTTAGTTGCTTGTTTGGGCTTCCACTATCCCCAAATCGCTTCACCACGCCTAACAAATACTGTCTTCGTCTCTGCTTCTATGCATATGTCTGTACAAAATAATTGCTATTACAAAGTATATGAAATTCAAACAATCGCGTCAAGTTTCATTTAAATTTGATCCTCTCCACGAAAAGGCGAGTTACATATCTTCTGCTTCTTGCGCTTCATCTACAGAAGCTTGAATTTCTGTTAAATCGATATCATACTGAAGCAAATGATCCCAATCGTCTGCATTTAATAAATCAAGCTGGGCTTCAACAAGCATTTTGAAACGATTACGGAACACCTTAGATTGTTTTTTAAGCTCATCAATTTCAATTGTAACCTTACGTGCTTTCGTTAAAGCATCATTAACGATTCGATCAGCATTTTTCTCTGCTTCTTTGACAATAAGCTTTGCCTCTTTTTGAGAATTTCTACGTACTTCATCTGCAGCTTCTTGTGCAACCACAATAGATTTTTGTAAAGTTTCTTCTAAAGTGCTAAAATGCCTCGCTTGTTCTAAGGCCATTTCTAGTTGCTTATCAACCTCTTTTTTTTCGCGCAGCAAAATTTCATAGTCTTTAATAATTTGATCTAAAAATTCATTTACTTCATCTTCAGCATATCCTCTGAAAGCTTTTGTAAACTCCTTATTATGTATATCAATAGGTGATAATGGCATACTATCCTTCTCTCCTTTTCGTGTACATTCGTATTTCCTATTATACAATTCTTCCGACAACTTAGCAGTATAAATTAATGAAATTTACTTTTCTTTTAGCTTTTTTGGGCCAATCGACCGACTTGTAGACGGATTTTATCTTTTTTTGTACGGCCTTCTGTCATAATTATTTTCATACGACCGCTCCCTCTTATCGATAAAATATCGCCTTCTTGTAATTCAAAAGCAACGGCATCACGCTCTGTCCAATTTACACGCACTTTTTTACCAGTAATTAAAGCCTGTGCTTTTTGACGAGACACTTTTAAAACGGTTGCCATAATAACATCTAATCGCATGGAGGTAACCGTGTGAGCTTCCTCCAGCCATTCATCTTCATTAATAAGAAGAGGCTCCTGTTCTTTAAGGGATTCGACATGTACCTTTACTTTACCAATGCCCGTTAAATGTAAACGGACATATTCTGCCACTTCTCGTGCAACGACAAATTGGATTTGATGCTCACTCACGCGAATATCACCGAATTTATTTCGATTTAACCCTAACGATAACAAGGCTCCTAAAACATCTGGATGGCGTAATTGTACAAATTTAACGGGATACTGAAGTGTAAAAGCTGTCAGTTGAAAGTCTTTATCAGTAGGCTCATAGTAGGCTGGATAAATGAGCATACGTTGTCTCTCCGCCTCATTAAATAGTCCCGCACATAATGTATTCATTGAGTCATCCTGTCCAATAATAGATGTCACTATAAAGCGCTGTCTTGGATCAAGAAAATCAGTCAGCTTAGGTGCATAGCGATCCTCTACCTCCCGCTGCCAGCTTATTACCTGTTCAATAAAAGGTTGCTCATCTTTCCGAAAATGCTGAATCAAGTGCTCCATCTCGTTGTCTCCTCTTTCATCGTTCCTATTTACTTCAATGATTGGATAAACATAGTATTCCCAATCATCGGTACTTTGACATCATGGCATTAAATTTTTTTCGAGTTCACTCGAATAGTCACTATAAAATTCGCGACGTCTGCTTTTCTTCTATTTTCTATATAAATAAAAAACCCCCACTAAAACGTGAGGATTTTATATTTATACGAACATAAGAAATAATTTCTGAATGACTATCACAAGTCCTCTTTCAATAAAATTCAGCATAAAGATTGCCACAATTGGTGAAATATCAATCATACCAAGCGGTGGGATAAACTTTCGGAATATCCCCAAATAAGGCTCACACACTTTTTCAAGCATTCGTCCAATGGCTGAATTTTGAGCGGCAGGCACCCAAGACATTAAGATATATGCAATTAGCATAAATGAATAAATCCTAAATGCTAATGATACATAACCAAGTATTATAAAAAAAGTCATATAAACTACAATCCTCGCTATTAATTATCGTCTAAAATAAAGTTTGTAATTTCACCAGTCACTTCTACATTGTCTGGAGTGCAAAGGAAAATATCTTTTCCGATACGTTGTATATCCCCTGCAAGGGCATAAACTGTGCCACTTAAAAAATCAATAATGCGTTTACCTTGCTCTCGCTCAATACGTTGTAAATTGACGATAGCTGCACGTTTATTTTTTAAATGTTCCGCGATATCTTGTGCTTCTGCATAGACTCTAGGCTCTATTAAGACAACTTTTGCACCTTTGGAACTCATCGCAGCTTGTAGGCTGACAATATTATTAGGAGTAGCTGTACTTTGTGGCACAATTTCATGGATCGATGCCTTACGTTCTTTAATTGTTTTTTTAGGCTTTACTGAATGAATCGGTTGCTGTTGTTGTACGGGTTGTTGCTGCTGAATAGGAGCTTGCGTGATTTCTTCTTCTAGTTCTTCTTCAAGGTAAAAGAAGTTTTTAATTTTATTTTTCATGCTCATCCTGTTCCCCTCTTTCATTTCCAACAAGAGCCGTTCCGACTCGAACAAAAGTAGCCCCTTCCTCTACCGCAATTTCAAAGTCATTAGACATGCCCATTGATAACTCGGTACAAGGTGCGTGTGCGAATCCTTGCTCGGCTATTTGCTGTTGACATTGTTTTAATTGCTTAAATACAGTACGAATAAGTGCTTCGTCTTCTGTGTTTGGTGCCATTGTCATCAAACCGACAACTTCGACTTTTGTAAAACTTTTCAATGATTCTACAAAAGGTAAAACTTCTTCCATGCTTAAACCATGTTTTGATTCTTCCCCTGAAACATTTACTTGTATAAAACATTTTACAGGTTTTACTGCTCTTTTTTCAATTTCTTCTGCTAAACTCAAACGATCTAATGAATGTAAATAATCAATGCTGTTAATCACTTGTTTTACTTTACGTGTTTGTAGGGACCCGATATAATGCCAATTGACATGAGCTTGAATCGCAGATAGTTTACGATTTAAACCTTCAGGTCGGTTTTCTCCTAAATGAGTCAATCCAGCTGCGATTGCTTCTTGGGTTCTTTCTACAGAAACCTCTTTCGTCACAGCTATTATTTGAACATTATTGGCTTCACGATTGACTCTTGTTTCTGCTGCTGCTATTAAATCATTTAGTTTGTTTAAATTTGCTAAAATTTTTGTCACTGTTTTTCCCAACTTTACAACATTAGTTTCTCTTATTGTAACAAGCAATGCTTGATTTATCAATGAATAGCCTGACCTATGTCAGCCTTTTAGGAAAGTGCCTTTACCAAAATGACATCCTTGCCAACGACAAGCACATCCTTCATATACACTTTTCTTACAGATTCTTCTCCTTTAAAAAAACCAAGATATTTTCGGGGCTCGGCAATTAAAAATGCTGTTACATAGCCCGTTTCTTTTGATACCTCAGCATCTACCACAAATCCTATAAATCGTCCATTTCCTGCTTCAATTACTTCTTTTTGTTGTAATAATGAGAACCGCAATGAAAAACCTCCTCTATCCATTACTCTTTCATCTAAATTATTTTTCTCTATCATCAAACTTTGCTGTCTCTTTATATTTATGTATCAATCGTTCATTGAATGAAGATAAAATGCGCACCGAATAATTCGATGCGCATTTTTTTATTTGTAATCTTTTTGCATTGTTTCAATTGCATTTTTTTCAAGACGTGAAATTTGTGCTTGTGAAATCCCTAATTCCTTAGCAATCTCAGTTTGTGTTTCACCATAATAAAAACGTTTTGCCACGATCATTTGCTGACGTTCATCTAGTTTTTGCAAGCTTTCCTTTACCGACACATAGGCAACCCATTGATCTTCTGATACATCATCATCACGTAATTGGTCCATCATATAGACAGCGTCCCCTCCATCTGAATATATAGGCTCTTGTAATGACATAGGGTCTTGAATGGCATCTAAAGCAAATAAAACATCTTCTTTTTTCATCTCGATCATGTCAGCAATTTCTTCAATCGTTGGTTCGCGCAAATTTTCGGTTATCCACTGTTCTTTTGCTTGCATTGCCTTATACGCAATATCTCTTAAAGAACGAGATACGCGTAATGCATGATGATCACGCAGATGGCGACGAATTTCACCAATGATCATTGGGACAGCATATGTTGAAAATCTTACATTATGCTTTAAATCAAAATGATCTATGGCTTTCATGAGGCCAATACAGCCTACTTGAAATAAATCATCTGCCTGTTCACCTCTATAGGCAAATCTACCAACAATACTTAGCACTAACCTTAAATTGCACATGACAAGCTCTTCTCTGATTTCAGTTTCACCAGCTTGTAAACGAATGAAGAGTTCCTTCATTTCCTCGTGCTTTAAAATTGGCAAAGTCGATGTATCTAAGCCGCAAAGATCTACTTTTGTTCGCATATTCGATTCCTCCGGATGTTATTCTCTGACTAAACCGTGACATCAGTTTGTCCGAGAGAAACAAGAATATGCACAAAAGCTATGACCAATTTTAGGTAGGTTAATTTTCCCTTTCTAAGAAATTGGTTGATTTAAATTTTCACGTAAATCTTGAATAATTTTCTTTTCTAAGCGGGAAATATAGGATTGTGATATCCCTAAATGATCTGCCACTTCTTTTTGCGTCATTTCCACTTTCCCATTGAGACCAAAACGGCATTCCATAATATATCGTTCACGTGCACCTAATAAATTAATGGCATGGAACATATGCTGACGTTCAATTTTTTTCTCCACATTATCAAGAATAATGTGCTCTTCTGTACCTAAAATATCTGATAGTAATAATTCATTTCCATCTGCATCAGAGTTTAATGGTTCATCTAATGACACTTCACCCTTCATACGACTAGTTTTTCGTAAGTGCATTAAAATTTCATTTTCAATGCATCGTGATGCGTAAGTTGCAAGCTTAATATTTTTATCTGTATTGAACGTTTCAATCGCCTTTATTAACCCGATAGAACCAATGCTGATTAAATCTTCAATTGGCGTCCCCGTATTGTCGAAACGTCTAGCAATATAAACAACAAGACGTAAATTACGTTCAATTAGTGTGTCTCTAGCACGTAAATCACCTTTCATAAAGGATGCAATGACTGTAACTTCTTCTTCTCGACTTAGTGGCACTGGCAATGAATCATTTCCCCCTATATAGTACGTTTCACGACTACGAAACTTACTCCAAAATTTTTTCAAGCTAGCAAGTAGCCTAAGAAGCAATAGTTCTCCCCCTCTATGAGTTATTTGAAAGCGCTGAAAAATGTAAAATTGCTGCTGTGCTATGTGGAAAATTTTTAGCTTTTTTTGTTAAAACGATATATTCATTCGATTTCACCTGTGAAGGCTCCCCCTTTATAAGCCATTCATCAAAGCGAAAACCTAATACAACAGTTTGTTGCTGTACAGTATTGATATGAATAAATCGTATATAACGCTGATAATCTTCTGAAAACATAGATACATTGTACGGATCTGTTTCTTGCCATTCTACTAATGATTTGCGGAAATCCGCAGGTAAATGTGGACTTAAAGCTGTATATGAGACGAAATGAACGGGCTTACCTGAAAGTGGCTCAATTGCTTGGTTGCCTGTATCCACAAAAGCTGAAAGTGGTATTAGAGAACCAAAGATTTTTAAAGTTGTTTCAAATACAAATTGTCCACTTAAACGCTCTAGCTTCACAAACCCCCATTGCTTATAGAATGCAACGAGATTTAAAACTGCGAGTACAAAACAAATCATTATAAAATGGGTGGCAGAAAGATTTTTAAAAAAAGGTTGTAGTGCTGTTAACAATCCGCCGATAACGATCGTTGCTGTTAAAACGATCGGTCCTTGCTTTTGGAAGCTCCGAATCTTAAAGCGAAAAGCTATACCTATGAGTAATATAAAACTAAGAACCGTTGTCCACAGCATTTGACCGCCAATTACAGCTACTAAACTACTACAAAACGAACTCATTAATAATCTTGAATTCTTGACCAAAACCCCTGTTACTCTTGCCGTAAACGTGAGTATCGCTAGATTGAAAAGCGTATTAATGAGCACCAGCCATTCTCCATACATAACAGCCGCCTCCTACTTACAAAGTTAGCACGTTACACCCACAAATATTGTCAAACAATCGCATCATTTCCTTAAAATGTTTTGACAAAATACATGGTTTCCTTACACAAATGAACATCTCGACAACAAATATAAAAAGCTCGTATTTTACATATGTAAAATACGAGCTTTTTAGAAGTTGTTTTATTTCAATTAACCACGATTTTTGCGATTACGTAAAAATGCTGGGACCTCAAGCATGTCATCCTGTGCATAATGTTGCTGATTTTGACGTGGCTGCTCTTGTTGAACATGCATTTCTTGTCGTTGTTCACGAATTGGTGCTTGTTGTTGTGGAGCAGATTGTCTATTCATATTAAGTGACGGTTTAACTGTATGACGTTGTTGTTGTAAAGCTTCTTCCGAGAAGCCTGTTGCGATAACTGTCACAATGATTTCATCTTTTAGGTTTTCATTAATGACAGAACCGAAAATCATATTTACTTCTTCATCAGATGCAGAAGCTACAATATCTGCTGCTTCTTGTACTTCAAATAAGCTAAGATTAGAGCCACCTGTAATATTCATAAGAACACCTTTAGCACCATCGATAGATGATTCTAGTAAAGGACTCGAAATGGCTTTCTTTGCTGCTTCTGAAGCACGGTTTTCACCAGTAGCAATACCGATACCCATTAATGCTGAGCCTTTGTTTGACATAATTGTTTTCACGTCTGCAAAGTCTAAGTTAATAAGACCAGGCGTTGCGATTAAATCAGAAATACCTTGGACACCTTGACGAAGTACGTTATCCGCTTCTCTGAAAGCTTCTAACATTGGTGTTGATTTATCGACAATTTGTAATAGCTTGTCGTTCGGGATAACAATTAGCGTATCCACGGCTTCTTTCATACCACCAATTCCGCCGATAGCCTGTGTTTGACGTTTACGTCCTTCAAACGTAAATGGACGTGTCACAACACCTACTGTTAGTGCTCCTAACTCACGAGCAATTTGTGCAATTACTGGCGCTGCACCAGTACCAGTTCCTCCACCCATACCGGCAGTGACGAATACCATGTCTGCGCCACGTAGAACTTCTTCTAATTGCTCACGACTTTCTTCAGCCGCTTTTTTTCCTACTTCTGGATTAGCACCTGCACCTAATCCACGCGTCAGTTTAGCACCAATTTGAAGCCTAACCTCCGCCTTTGATAAATTCAATGCTTGTGAATCTGTGTTAACTGCGATAAAGTCAACACCTTGTACACCATGTTCTATCATTCGATTGACAGCGTTGTTACCGCCGCCACCAACACCTATGACCTTTATTACTGCAAGTTCATCTACATTTGTATCAAATTCTAACATCTCTTTTTCCTCCCACGGTAACTCGACTCTGTATCAATCATTACGCATTCTAGTTAATCAAAAAACTTATCAAATAATTTTTTTGCTCTCCCGATTACGCTTTCTTTTGGTTCTGAAGGTGCAGAATACTCTTGCTTTTTAGGCATAGCTGCTTGAGCTCCTACAGCTGCATATTCAATAGGTTGCGTATTCGTACTTTTACCGTAAAAATCATCTTCTAAATAGGCGTAACGAATTAGTCCAACCGCCGTTGCAAATGAAGGCTCTCTAACGCCAATATAATCGGGTGTATAAATTCTTACACGCGTTTGTAGAATTTGACGTGCTAACTGGGCAATACCTTCAAGTTTAGCAACACCACCAGTTAAAACAACGCCACCAGGTAAATCTCTAACACCTAGACGTGCTAACTCGTCAATCACTAATTCTAGTAATTCTTCTAGGCGAGCGCCAATAATTTCTGAGATATAGCGTTGGCTATATTGATCAGTAGAATCTGTTCCTACAATCGGTACTTCAAAGATTTCATCGTCAGATGCATCATCATAAAAGGCATGTCCAAATTGGTGTTTGATATTTTCAGCCTGTTCTGTTGGTGTCTTTAAAACGATGGAAATATCTTTCGTTATATGATCACCACCAACTGGTAGGACGCCTGTATGCGTTAACAATCCCTCTTCAAATACCGCGATTGTAGTAGAGCCGCCTCCTATGTCTACAAAGGCAGTTCCTTGGTTTTTCTCATCTTCAGTTAATGCAAAGTAGCCTGATGCTAATGGTTGCAAATATATTTCTCGTATACTTAAACCTGCACGCTCAACACAGCGAAGAACATTGTGTAAAAGCGTTTTGGATGTCGTTATCATTGTTGCATCCATTTCTAAACGGATGCCAATCATACCACGAGGATCTTTAATTTCATCAAGATTGTCCACAATAAACTGTCTTGGAATGATGTTAACTAATTCACGTTCAGGAGGTATTGACATGACTTGTGCAGATTCTACCACTCTGTCTAAATCATCATCTGTAATTTCTCTGTTTTCACTATTTACAGCGACAACACCTTTAACTAGCTGTAACATCGTTTGGTTAGCAGGAACGCCTAGAACGACTTCGTGAATTTGATAACCTGTCATTCGTTCGGCTTGTTCTATTGCTTTTCGAATAGATTGAACTGTTGCATCAATGTCAACAATTGCTCCTTTTCGAACCCCATTCGATTTTACATTTCCGACGCCAATTACATGTAATTGTCCGTCACTCATTTCACCTATTAATACCTTGATAGAGGAGGAACCAATATCAAGTGAAATGTATAAATCTTGCTGATTCAATTCGCTGCACCTCCTTGAAAAATGCTCTTATTTTCATTCTATTGTAAATTTGGCATAATGTCTAAGCAAATCGAGTATTTTGGTCAATTTTTCTCTTAATCTATGGAAGTTTTTTCTTTCTTGTGACGTTTCTCATCCAAGCGAGTTAGTAATATACGCCTAATTATTGCAATATTTTGGAATAAACGTACTCCGAAAGCGAAAATGGCCGCTAAATACAAATCTATTCCTAAATTCACACCTATAAACGCTAACCCTGCTGCGAGAACTATATTAAAAAAGAATCCTGATACAAAAACTTTATCGTCGTACACTTGCTGTAATTGAGCACGGATACCACCAAATAATGTATCTAAAGCTGCTAAAACTGCTATTGACAGATAATTTTCATACATAGAGGGGATTTGTATATTTGTTAACAAGCCAAGGGCAAGTCCAAATATCAAACCTAAAAATGGTAGCCACATAAATTAATCTCCTTTTTTTACCTCTGCTAAGTAATCATTTGTCAATGGCTGATCAAATGCTGGAATTTGTAATTGATCTATTGGCTCTTCAATTACTAAATTATAATTATCTAAATAAAATGAATCTATAAACGTCGAGGCTTGAAGCGAATTATACATTTTTTGAGCTGCTTTATAATCGCTTGTCCCAACATATATATCAAATTTAGGTGACGACAATGGTACACTATTCACCGTTGTCTTCCCATTAATGTCCCGAATGGCTGTTGTTTGAACAACACGATTGCCATCTATTGAAACACTTGTTGCATCGTTTTTAAACAGCGTATTTAATAATTGAGTTAATAAATCGGGCGATATTTCTTTAATGTCATAGCCCATCTCCATTAATTCAGGTGCTGGTTCAATCCGAAGTATGACACCAGGCCCTATCACTTCTGTTAGTCCAGCCTGTTGCTTTAAACGATTCAATGTTTCATGTAAAGCTGCTTGCTGATTTACCTTTTCAGATTGCTCATAGCGATCCACTACTTCATGAAGTGAGCGAATTTCTGCCAGTAATGCGGAATGCCTTTGCTTTTCTTGTGCTAATTCCTCTCTTATTGCCCAAATATCTCGTGTATCTCGCTCTGCTGGTTTTTGTATGGTATTGTATTGTACCGCTATCATCAAACCGATAATAAATAGCACGATCGTTATTCGGGTGTACATATTTCTTCGCAAAATAGCCCCTCCTAGACGTATCGTATGCCCCTCAGAAGTCAATGTAAAACTTCTATGGAGGCTGAAATTAGACTTTAAACATGAACTAGGACTTGTCCTTAACTTTCTACTTTTACTCTTGGCATTGTAAGTTTTTGATGTTCTTCTAAAGACACCACAATATTGTCATTTAATAATTGATCAACGACACCGCCATTTAAATTTAAAGAAGCCATTAAAGTATCAGAATCTCCTACAGCTTCTATGACAAAAGGAGCGGGATGCTGTGTGCCATCAATAGTTATGACGGGACCATTACATCGGATATAGGAATTGGCCAAGACACGTTGCCCATTAATAGCGATGGCTTGGGCACCTGAAATTTTCAATTCATTCAACAATTTAAAAACATGGCTTTCATGAACGATATAATCATTCGGATTCAAAGATTTTGGATCATAATCACCATCTTGGAGAGTAATCCGTATTCCTTTTCCATCACTCTTCAACTCACCAAGTAAGAGCCGTAAATCCTCCGCTTGTTCAACAAGCTTCTTATAGTCCTTCTCATCAGAAGCAAATGATTTCTCATACTTCCGAATTTGTTCCTGTAGGCTATTTAACTCTTCCGTTAGCTCTTTATTGCGTTCTTGCTGAGTGATCAATTCCTCACGATAAGAATCTTCTTGCTCAAAAAGCTCTGAACTAATTGTACCTGCTTCGCGGTTATCTTTTGCCTGATTATATGAATAGCCGATGATAAACCCTGTTGTCACACAAACAATCAATAATTCAAATTGTTTTCTAGAAAAAAAACTCCCTTTGCTATTCTTCTTGTTGTTCATCTTCTGTCACTTCCTGGTCAACCATTTCCCCATCTTCATTAGCTTCCATGTCGATGCTTATTTTGTTGTACTCCTCGTTAAAAGGACGATAATAGGAACCGACCTCTAAATCAATCACACCTTTTTCTAAATTTGCAATTTGTGCAACAATAGAGGGGTAATAATTTAACTTATCCGCAAGCGTCTGAATAATAGCTCGTACCTCATAGCCATCATTCATATAAAGCTTTACCGCGTTCGGATTTGTATCATTACTATTCGTGTTAACCTGAGAAATTAAAGCTAATACTTCTGGTTTTAATTGTGCTAACTGTGCAACTAGTTTTTTAATTGTTTTTTCACCAGTAATACCAATAAAAACAGGTGCATCAATTGGAGTATCATTGCCCTTTTGCTCAAAACGTTCACCATTTTCAAGCAACGGATAATAGGTTCCGTCCCCAGCCAAATACGCAACTTTTTTCCATTCTTTCACATCTATCGTTACGCCTCGAAGCCAGTTACGTTTAACATGTGCTTCTTTTACCCATTTATCCTTTAACAGAAGATTCTCCACGTCTTCTATTTTAAACCCCCACATTGATTTACCTAGCGCAAGGGTACTTGTCTCCACATAATGTTCATTATCTACCAGCTTCGCACCATTGACTGTTATTTTATTGATGTTACTGTAAGGAGATTGAAAATAAAGGAGTACCGCTAACACAATAAAGAAAAGTAATATTAGCACGATAAATTTACGATTTGTACGCTTTTTTCGTCGCTTTTTTAGCGTAGGTATACGATCTTCTATATCAATTACTTTCTCCAAAAAGTACTCCTCCTTTATATTTATTTCGCTAATTGATAAATAATACCTATTATTAACCACATTGTGACTAAAGATGTTCCTCCATAGCTAATAAAAGGCAATGTAACACCGGTTACAGGTACTAAACCTATTACTACAGCTATATTAAGAAACGCTTGCACCATCAGCATTGTGACTAGCCCTATAATCGCATAATAGGATGTTCGGTTTTTAGCCTGTACAGCAAATCTATAGCCCGCATAAATTGTCAGTACGAATAGTGCTAAAATAAAGAGACCACCAATCAAGCCGACTTCTTCCAAAATAATAGCGTAAATAAAGTCATTTTGTGGCTCAGGCAAATATAGAAACTTTTGCCGACTTTGTCCAAAACCATGACCAAAAATTCCGGCAGGACCAATCGCCATTAGTGATTGCACAGCTTGGAACCCACTTACTAAGGGATCAGCCCATGGATCGAGGAATGCTTCTATTCGCTTTAGTCGATATGGTGCAGTTGCAATTAATCCTACTAGTCCCGCTATACCAACCAACATAATCATGGCATATAGTTTTAACGGGTACCCAGCGACAAAAAACAATAAAAATACAGCAACAACAAGAATAAATACTGAACCGAAGTCAGGCTGCAACATAATCAATGCAACAGGGATTAATAGGATTAAAGCATGGCGCCAATTAACAACGGGCGTCCCTGTTTTATGCTGCGCTAAAATATGACTCAGGTAAACAATGACAGTTATTTTCGTTAGCTCCGCTGGCTGGATTGTCAATGGACCAACCCCTATCCAGCTTTGCGAACCATTTCGCACTAGCCCAATACCAGGTATTAACACTAGGACAAGTAAAATTAACGAAAATATATAGGCCATTTTCCAAAAGGACTGCTCTCTCAAAATATTTAATCGAATCGTGATTAAAAATACAATTATAGCTACCACAAAGTATACGCTTTGCTTCATATAAAACGGCATTTTTCCACTATAATGAATGGCACTCCAATAAGTCCCCGCAGAATAGACGAAAATAATGCCGATTACTGATAGCATCAAAGTTGTGACGAGCAATAAGTAACTTTCTTTCCCTCTCAGTAATGCCATCCTTCCAAGTCAAGTATATTCTAAAATAGTTACAGGCTCATTACAGCTTCATTACAGCATCAATAAAAACATCTCCGCGTATTTCAAAGCTGTCATATTGATCCCAGCTTGCACATGCTGGAGATAATAAAATAATATCTCCCTCCGCTGACATCGGTGCTGCATAGTGTACAGCGTCTTCCACATTTTGAGCGATAACTGTTTGTTGGACACCACATGATTTTGCAAATTCAACAAAACGTAGTCCAGTTTCTCCGAATGCGACAACACCTTTCACATGATTCATACTTGATCGAAGCTCCTCAAAAGAGTGTCCTCGATCTAAACCACCTGCTAGCAAAATAACCGGCGCTTGGAATGCGTCTAAAGCACTTTTTGTTGCTAAACAGTTTGTTGCTTTGGAGTCATTATAAATCTTCCGACCATTCCATTCGCGTACGAATTGAGTACGGTGTCTCACACCACCAAATGTTGCTAAAACCTCTTCCATTTTCTCTTTGTCACAGCCAACTAAAATACAGGCTGCCACTGCTGCTAGGATGTTCTCTAAATTATGCTTACCAGGCAGCGCGATATTCGCCCGGTCCATATAAGGTTCCCCTTGCCAATATATCGTTGTATCATCTGCGCTGATTCCATTGACAGTACGTCCATTTGAACTAAAAGGGATTTTTTGCGCATTCGATTGCGCTGCATATCCAACTACAATTGGTTGATCAGCATTATAAATAAAGTAATCACTTTCATCTTGATTACGCGTCACAGCAAACTTCGCTTCCGCATAATTATCAAATGTTCCATGATAGTCAAGATGGGCATCATAAAGGTTTGTTAGAATAGAGATTTTAGGCTTAAATGTTTTAGTCCCCATCAATTGGAACGATGACAGCTCCGTTACAATAATGTCATCTTCATTAGCTTCTTTAGCGACCCCACAAGCAACTGTACCGATATTCCCTGCAATTAAAGGATTTTTACTTCCGTTGTTCAACATATCGAATATTAAAGTAGTCGTCGTTGTTTTACCATTCGAACCGGTAATACCTATAAAAGGTGCATCACTGATTAAATAAGCAAGTTCAATCTCCGTCCACACAGGAATATCGCGATGTAGAGCATCCGCTACAATGCGATTACTATAAGGAATACCTGGGTTTTTAACGACTAATTCAAAACCTTCATCCAGTAAATCCTCAGGATGACGGCCACAAATCACGGTAATCCCCTTTTGTAATAGGCCCTGAGCATCCGGGCTTTCATCAAATGGTTTGGAATCATTGACTGTGACAAAGGCGCCAAGCTCATGTAAAATTTCTGCAGCGGCCACACCACTTTTTGCTAGGCCTAACACAAGTACTTTTTTATGTTGTAAATCTGTATAGTTTTTCATTAAAACGCCTCCGATAAGACTGCAATCAATGCTACTGCTAGGGCAGTTGACCAGAAGACAAGCACTACTTTCCACTCTGACCAACCTGATAATTCAAAATGGTGATGGATTGGACTCATCTTAAAAATACGCTTTTTACGCAGTTTAAAGCTTCCTACCTGTAAAATAACGGATAATGTTTCGATGACAAATACCAAACCAACTAGTAAAAGTAAAAACTCTTCTTTTACTAATACCGATACCATAGCTAACGCCCCACCTAATGCTAATGAACCCGTATCACCCATAAATACTTTTGCTGGATTCGCATTAAATAATAAAAACCCTAATAATGCTCCTGTAACAGCAAAGGCAAATAAAGCAATATCAGCTTGGCTTTGGAAAAGTGCAATAACGCCAAATGCCGCAAAAGCAATCGATGCAGTTCCTGCCACTAGTCCATCTAAACCATCTGTTAAATTCACCGCATTGGAGAAGCCTACTAACCAAAAAATTAAAAAGGCAACATAGAAGACACCAAGATCAACTGTCCAATTTGTAAATGGAATAGCAAGTGTTGTATCAAACGATCCAACATGCAGTAGAAAATATGCAAGGATGGCGATAACTATTTGACCAATTAATTTTTGAAGAGAGGTTAACCCTAAATTCCTTTTAAATACAACCTTCAAACCATCATCCAGTAAACCTATTAAGCCAAATCCTGCTAATACTAGTAAAAGTACTACGGTCTGTGTCGTTAATAAATCTAAAAAGCTTCCTACACCAACAGTTGTTAGGACGATAGAAATTAAGAAAATTATACCGCCCATTGTTGGTGTACCAGCTTTTTTCATATGTGATTTTGGTCCCTCTTCACGAATACTTTGCCCAAACTTTAGGCGTCGAAGAAGTGGAATACTAATTGGTGCCAGGATAACTGTTACTATAAAAGCAAGAGCTAAAATGGTAAGTGTTGTTGCGAGTTTCATTGAAAAATCTCCTTTAAATCTTGTTTCACTTTCTTCGTTAGGAAAAAAGCATAAACTTTCATTTATTTATTACTACCCTTCATAATAATAGTGGTTCTTTCCCATTTTTTAAAGGTAAAGTTATTTCAGTTCTCCAAATATAAATGAATGGTACCATCTTGTTTGATAACACTATCCACTTCAGGTAACTGGTTACCAATTTTAGTCCCTTCTCCATGCCATTCTATACGGAATGGATAAAACTGCTTGGCAATATCATCCTTTGTTTGCCCGATAAAATTCGGTACCTTCACAGTAATTGGATCCCCATAACGATAATCCTTCTCGAGCTGTTCCTTCGATTTTTCAATACCTATAAACGGTGCAACATCCTCAATAATTTGCCCAACAATAGGAGCTGCTACAACGCCACCAAACTGCGTCGTCTTTTTAGGGTTGTCGACTGCTACATAGACGACAATTTGCGGATTGTCAGCTGGCGCAAAGCCAATAAATGAAACGATATATTCACCACTTTTGTAACGGCCGTTTTCAACCTTTTGTGCTGTTCCTGTTTTACCGCCAATTCGTAAACCATCCCGGAAGGCTTGTCGACCTGAACCATTCGCTACAACAGACTCCAATGCGCCTCGAACCTTTGCAGAAGTCTCCTCACGAATCACCTGATTTTTGACAACTGGTTTAGTTTCCTGTATGACTTCCCCTGTATTAGGATTAAATACTTTTTTCACAACATAAGGCGTATAAAGCTTGCCTCCATTTATTGCTGCTGCTACCGCTTGAACTTGCTGAATTGGAGTTACCGCTACCCCTTGCCCAAATGAGGTTGTTGCCTGTTCAACAGGTCCGAAGGCTTCCTTAGAAAATAATATTCCTGAAGCTTCACCAGCAATATTGGAACCAGTCTTTTGACCAAAGCCAAAATCTTTAATATATTGCAATAGTCGCTCATTACCTAACCGCTGCCCTAATTCAATAAAGCCTGGGTTACAGGAATTCTCCACAACTTCTAAGAAGGTTTCATGTCCATGCCCTTCACGCTTCCAACAACGAAGTCTTGCTCCAGCGACCATCGTATACCCTGGATCATAAAAAGTATCATGCTCTAAATCCACTAAATTTTCTTCCAATGCAGCGCTAAGAGTAATAATTTTAAAAGTAGAACCTGGCTCATATGTCATCCACACAGGTAAATTTCGATTATAAATCGCAGGCTCGACTAATTGATATTCAGCCGGATTAAAGGTTGGATAGGAGGCTAACGCTAATATTTCTCCATTATTTGGATTCATAGCAATAGCCAATGCTTGGTCCGCTTCATAGCGCTCCATAGCCTGTGACAATTCACGTTCAACGACCTGTTGGACATCGACATCGATCGTTAGCTCAATAGTTGCCCCATCCTCGCCAGCCTTCCAAGCACTCGCGACATTCGGTAAATTATTGCCCTTTGCATCGGTAAATAGGCGAATTGCAGATGAATTAGCCTGCAAAAACTTATCATATTCATATTCGATACCAGCTAAGCCTTGTGCATCATACCCTGTAAAGCCTAAAAATCGAGATAAAAGTGTCCCATATGGATAGTCTCTTGAGTAGTCGACACCACTATATAGTCCTTCAATTTGTAAGCCTTGTAATTCCACCGCTTTTTCATAGGGAATATTTTTCCCCTCAGGCGCTAGCTTTACTAAATAGGCTTTTTTCTTCATCTTCTCTAAAAGTTTCTCTTTATCCACTTCTAGAACTTGCGCAATTTTTTCAGCCGCCCCTTCAATATCTTTACTCTGGGAAGGCATAAAATATAATGTTGGTGCTAGCTTATTGGTTACAATACTCTCACCATCTCGATCAGTAATATGCCCTCGTTCATTAGCAAATGGTATTTCTCGGTCCCAGTTCTCTTCTGCCTTCGTTGTCAGTTCCTTTTGATCCAACACTTGCAAAAAGAAAAGCCTAATCACTATCGCCACTGCCGCACACATAAACAACACATATAAAATACGTAAACGCTTTTTAGAATGGATAGAAATCCACTTCATTCGACATCACACCTTGTTTTTTACAACGTATGAAATAAAGTGGACTTCTATTCAGTATTATTCATCTTCTACTTGTTCAATTTCACCCTCAGAAGCTGCCTCGACATCTTGTACAAAGCTTTCAGCAGGTGTTTTAAGCTTAACAACAATCGGTGAATTATCCGTTATAGTAGTCCCTGGAGACACACTTTGACTCGCTACAAAGCCTTCACCGAAAATCTCCATCTCTACCCCTGTCATAGATTTGAAAACAAGTAAATTTCTCAATGACCAATTCGTAAAGTCTGGCAATATGATATCTCCATCCGTCTTCAAAAATACATAACTACCTTTAACTAGTTGTTTTGTATCTTTCGGATATTGATCTATGATTTTACCCCCGCTTCCAACAATAACAGGCTTTAAGCCATCATTCCCTAGCTCTACCTCAATCGCCTCAGCACTTTGGCCTGTATAATCCTTAATATCTACCTTATCCACATACTGTACATCACCTGGATTAATATTAAGGTGCTTTAAGCTATTTAACATAACAGGATTAAACACTTTAGATACCGGTACTGATCCAAGCTCATTATTTAACTTAGGTTTTTTCACTGAGACATACATGATGAGCTGAGGATCATCGACAGGAGCCATTCCTAAAAATGAATAGAGGAATTGGTTAGCACCCCAAGCATACGTACCATCTGCTCTCGGAATTTGTGCTGTCCCTGTCTTCCCTGCAACCTCATAATCCTCCAAAATAAAATCCTTCGCAGTACCATATTTTGATGTCAGTGTAGAGGCAAGGATTTCTCGTACTTGTTTCGCTGTATCTGCTTTAATTGGTTGTCCTTTTTCAACAGGTTCATGGTTTTGAATAACCTTTCCTGTTGATGAATCAACGATACGGTCAATTACATAAGGCTGCATCATCTTACCATCATTCGCAATAGCAGTCATGGCTTGGATCATTTGGATAGGTGTTACAGTTGACCCTTGCCCATATGTTGTTGTCACTCGTTGGATTGGGTATTGAGATAATATTGTACCTGTCGCTTCGTTCGGTAAATCGATTCCTGTTTTATGACCGAAACCAAAACGGTCTAAATATTCCACAAAGACATCATCGCCAATCAACTTTAATAAATGGGCCATGGCTGTATTTGAAGAGCGTTGGAATCCCTGTAAATAGCTGATTTGTCCCCATCCAACCTGATTATGATCTCGAATTGTTCGATCATGTACGGTATAAGAGCCTGATTGGTATTCTGCATTCGGAGCCCAAGTATTTGTATCAATAGCCGAAGCAAGTGTAAATGTTTTCATCGTTGAACCAGGCTCAATCGTTTCTTCAATTACCTCGTTCAGCCATTTCATATTTTGACTATCACGTGTTTCTGGGTTAAATGTAGGACGCTGAGACATCGCTAATATTTTCCCAGTCTTCGGATCTGCTACAACTGCCGTCATGGACTCAGGATTATATTCCTGTTCAACCTTTGTCATTGCTTCCTCTAAAAAGCTTTGGATGGTTTTATCGAGCGTTAAATAAATGTCGTCCCCATCTTTAGCAGGTGTCACCATCTTCTCGCTGTTCGGTAATAAATAACTGAAAGCATCTGTTTCGTATTTAATTTTACCGTTAACACCTGTCAGTTCTTTATCATACGTATATTCTAGGCCCATTTCGCCTTTTGTAGTAACAGTTCCGTCCGCATTATCCTTTTTCAGTGCATAGCCAATTAAATGGGAGGCAAAGACACCATTTGGATAATAACGTTTTAAATCACTAACAAATAGAACCCCTGGTAATTTTTCTTCCTTTATTTTACTCATAACCTCGTGACTAATACCGCGTCCAGAACTCCCAAACTCCACTTGATATAATGGTTTACCATCGCTTCTATAGCGATTATTTAGCTTTTTAAGAACTTCATCTTCTTTTCCTTGCATTGCCGGAATATACTTTGCTAAAACTTGAGCCGTTTTTTCAGCATCTACAACATGTCTAGGTTTCTTTGGATCTGTTGTAGCTGCTTCACTTACGACAACAACTAGACGATAGCTTAACGTATCTTCTGCAATCACTTGACCGTTTTGGTCATAAATCTTTCCTCGGTTTGCTGTGATAACACTTTCCTTACCATACTTAGCAGCTGCTCTTGCTGCAAGCTCCTGTCCTTCTACTTGCCCTGTCGCCTGAATGTTCACCATTCTTGTGAATAATAGAAAAAAGAGCCCTCCATAAAAAATCATTAATAGAAAGGCTCCCCATTGGAATCGAAATCTCTTTTTTTTCATTCTCCCGGCACTACCTTTACATTTTTCTCATTTTGAGTTAAACCGAGTTCTTTCGCTTTTTTCCATATGTTATCGTATGTAGAAAGTTCACTTACACGAACCGTTAAGTCAACATTCTGTTTTGCAATCTCATCTGCTTCTGATTCGATCTTTTGAATGTCCATGCTTGTCGTTTGAATAGCTGCTTGTTTATTTAATACTAGGACTCCTAATACAGCAATAATGCTAACTAAAACAATTAGCATTGTCTTCTCAAACTTCTGGTTCGTTTTTTTACGACGTATGATAGTGGGTTGTGGACTGGGTGGTGTTATCGGTTGTTGCACTTGTTGATGTTGGTGCTGTTGCCTTACACGTACGGCTGCCATTTACTCACGCCCTTTGTCGTTAATTTTCTCCACCACTCTAAGCTTTGCTGAACGAGCCCGATTATTCACTTCTAATTCTTCATCTGAAGGAAGAATTGGCTTTCGTGAAATAAGCTTTAAAGTTGGCTTCATGTCATCTGGAATTACTGGTAAATTTGGTGGTAATTCCGGTAATGATGACGCTTCCTTAAAGATTGTCTTGCATAGGCGGTCCTCCAATGAATGGAACGTAATGACACTAATGCGTCCACCTACGTTTATCATATCAATCGCATCGACTAATGAATCCTCTGCCGCGCCTAACTCGTCATTGACAGCAATTCTTATTGCTTGGAAAATGCGCTTTGCTGGATGCCCACCTTTTCGGCGTGCCGCTGCTGGAATACCCTCTTTAATAAGCTCTACAAGTTGTCCAGTTGTTTCAATTGGTGCTGACTTACGCGCCTCTTCAATTTTACGAGCAACTTGCTTTGAAAACTTTTCTTCTCCATAACGGAAAAAAATACGTACTAAATCTTCATATGCCCATTGATTGACAACTTCAAAAGCTGTAAGTGTTGCCGTTTGATCCATGCGCATATCAAGTGGTGCATCATGGTGATAGCTAAAGCCTCGCTCAGGTGTATCTAACTGAGGTGAAGATACGCCTAAGTCATATAAAATACCATCCACTTGTTCAAAACCATGAGCTAATAATTCTTCTTTTAAATACCGGAAATTCGAATGAATAAACGTGACGCGCTCAATATAAGGCGCTAATCGAATTTTCGCATTTTCGATAGCCGTCATATCTTGATCGAAACAAATTAAACGGCCTTTATCAGATAATTGTTGCACTAAATATTCACTATGGCCTGCACCACCTAACGTACAGTCCACATATACACCATCAGGATCGATGTTCAACCCATCAACAGTTTCTTTTAATAACACGGTTGTATGATCGAACATACCACTCGCTCCTTTCAGGCCTTAACCTCATGTCATCTTTGAATGGACATGCTTATCAAAAGTTAAAAATCAAAGCCAATCATATTTTCTGCAATTTCATTAAAAGATTGTTCAGACTCGCTGAAGTAAGCTTCCCATGCATCTTTAGCCCAAATCTCAATTCGATTTGAAACCCCCAACACTACACATTCCTTTACAAGATGTGCATGTTGCATAAGAGTAGCTGGAATATTAATTCGCCCCTGCTTGTCTATTTCTACCTCTGTTGCGCCAGAAAAGAAAAACCTTGCAAATGCACGTGTATCCTTTTTGGTCATCGGTAAATCTTTTAACTTTTCTTCGAGTTTTCGCCATTCATTCATAGGATAGCCAAATAGACAGTTATCGAGACCTCTTGTGACAACAAACGCTTCGCCTAAAGCTTCACGAAATTTTGCCGGCACGATTAATCGCCCTTTCGCATCAACGGAGTGTTGATATTCTCCCATGAACATACTACTCACCCCACTTTATTAAATAATGTACCACATCCCCCCACTTTCCTCCACTTTTTTTAAAAAAAACTTGACATTTTATCTCTTAATGTGCAATTAGACCTTGATGGGAATTATTGATATATGCTAAATGACATAAAGAAAGAGCTACCCTTAGGAGGATAGCTCTCTAAATACTATTTTTATAGACAAAATTCATCAAATCCCTATTGTATCAAAAAAACACTTAGGTATAAAGAACCTGTCAGATAGGTTTATAAATAAAGTAAATAGTGGTGTTTGCCAATACTATAGTTTTGCTTTAACATTTCAGCAATCAACATAGGTCCAAACTCATTAAAATATTGATATGGATTATAAGTTCTTTCCTGGAAACCTTCGTTTGGATACAACTCATTTTGTAGCGTCGTAAATTTGCGGATAGTAGTTTCATGCTTGTCAAGTACAGTTTGCTCGATTTTTTGCTGAAGGTAGTCAAATTGTTTTGCATGATTTTCTTGATTTTTCACAAGGATTTTATCTAAAGTTAAATGCTGTTCCTCTAAATACGATGCAAGCTCACTGTACTTTTCTGCTAACAACTGCTCCATAGCCTGAATTTGACGTTTAGCCTCACTATCCTGCACATCATCAATAAAACGCTCTTTCATTTCTAAAGCTTTGCCATTCCAAACATCCGTAACAGTCAATTGATGTTCACACAATAATTGCTCTACATGACGTGTCACAATCGTCATATGAAGGCGAGGGGCAAAAATAGGCATTTGTAGGTCTAGTACAGAAAATGCACTTTTTAATGTTGCCCAATAAGCTAATTCACCAGGGCCACCGACGAATGCCAGTACAGGGAACGTCATCTCCTGCATTAATGGACGGGACACTACGTTATTACTCAAACGCTCTGGATATTTCTCGGCAATCTCTAATAGCTCTTCACGAGTAAACTTAAGGTTTGCTGCTAAATTAATAAATAGATCATTTTTTCTTTCCAAAAGATGACGTTCTCCGTCCTCTACATAGAATAGATTAGCTGCCTCTCTTGTCGCTAAAATAGGTTTACCGTAGCCCGTTTGCTCTAGCAGCTCTTCCTTTTCTGTTACAACTCTAGCAATTTCTTCACTATGCTGAATGATGTGTGCAAAATTGTTACTTTCATATTGACGGAAATTATAATCCGCCGCATCAATGAACAGTAACCCTTCATCTTTAAATAATTGATTCATTAACCGCGCAAAGAAATCAGTAAATGTCTCACTTTCGTTTAGCACATCTACTAATTGTTTAATAAGCGCCTCTGTATACTCGGTTTCCCCAATATCTCTAACAATGGTATTAATAAATTGTGTCATCGACTCTTTATTGAGCATCGTTGCCGAGGCCATTGTTTTACGTCTAGAGCGCTCACTGTATGCTCGTTTTTTTAATAACTCACCATGCACCGTATAGGTATGATTAATTTCTTCCAAATCATGATCTTCTCCAGCTATCCAAAAAACAGGTACGACAGATTTTTGAAGCTTCGCACTTTGCTCTTTTGCTAACACAATGACTGAAATCGCTTTATGAACGGAGTAAAGAGGGCCAGTTAAGATACCTGCTTGTTGGCCACCGATTATGACCATAGCTCCTTGTTCTAGTTGTTGTAAATGTTCATTCGCTTTTTGTGATAGCCCTAGTGGCTCCATAAATTGACGGATGATGGCTGTCAGCTCTTTTTGATCTCTGGCATGTTGTGCTAAATGCTTCGCTCTTTCCTCAAAAGCCTGATCATTAAAATCGTATTCAAAAAACTGATGAATGGCAGTATTTGGCGACCAGTAATCGGCTAGCACATTATTTTTTATAGGTACTTGGATAGACTCCAGTTTCATTTAACATAAGCTCCTCTACTCACTCAATCATTATTTTACTGATAACGAGAAATTGATTCCTCACATATTATGCACTTGATGCTGTAAATGTTTTTAGCCCATATTGCATTTCCCCCACCATGAACATAGCACTGCGCAATATTACGGAACTATTCTTCTAGCACTAGGCTTTATGACGTTTAATCAGTTTCCCATCCATAAAGAATGATTTTTTATATCTACTTTATAATGCTATTATTTTAACCCTTATAGCTCCAACATGAAAAGAAAATGCTTAGGCAACCTGTAAATAGTCTACAAGGGACTGAATGACACCGATTATGCAGATCACAACATACGCGGTGCTCAGTAATAAAAATAAAAAACGCCAAATTTTCTTTAATAAAGGCTTCACTTCTATTTCTTTTTTTGTCCGCCATTCAATATATGTAAAAATCATAGCCATCATTATTGCAAGGATGACTAAAAGTCCCCCTGCATTTACTTGCCACAGTACTCCAATACCTAAGGGGACTGAAAAGAACAAGCAGAAGGTTGTCACATCAGAGGCCGCACCAAATGCATGGGTACCACGTATTTTAACTTTCCGGCTAATTAAATAGACTATAATAAAAAGAACAATTGGGCAAAAAATAACGATACTAACAATAATATGTAAAAGGTCTTTCAACTTTGTTCACCGCTCTCCTCTATCGCAAGTACTTGGAGATATAAAGTACGCAAAGTAGGCAAATGATGACCATTTGTTAAAGCTTTATCCAAAATGGCACCAACAATTGTTTCAATCTCACTTTTTCTTCCCTGCATACGATCTGCAAGCATGGAAGATGTATTTTCGGCTGTTTGCCTACATAAGTCTACCACATCTCCAAAAGATATAGTGCGCTCAATATCTTCGAACGCAATCGTTAACTCCTGATAAATATTCTTCAAAAGGGCATACGCTCGTGTATTAGTCACTAGTTCCCCGTTCTTTATTTGTAATACATAAGTTAATGGATTGATTAAGCTATTAAATATTGCTTTTTCAAATAGCATCTTCTCCGCATTATCGACCATTTCAACAGGAAACAATGGTTTTTGTAATTGTAATAACTTTAGAAAAACAGGTGCTTCCCCTCGTTCAATAGCTATTTTACAAGGACCAATTCCTCTATGTTGAACCGTAGTTTGATTCCGCAATTGTGCACCAAAAGAAACGGAACAAAACGCGATGTTTTTTTGAGGTAAACTTCGTGCCTCCTCAAAATGAGCTAAGCCATTTTGCATAAAGAGCAAAGGTATTTCATTTGGTAGTGATGCTAATTGGTCATAGAGATTTTGTAAATGGACATATTTAACAGCGATCACAATTAAATCTTGAGGTGGTAATGCAATTAAATTTGTTGTAGAAGCAATTTTTTGTACAGTTTTAGTCCCATCAACATTCATTCGCGTTAATTGATTGGTAGTTAGCTCTTCTACCTGCTTCTGTTTTCTTGTCACTAATGATACTGACATTCCCGACTCTGCTAAAAAGCTTGCTGTTAATTGTCCAACCGCTCCAGCACCAATAACTGCTACCTTCATCATTTTATTTTACACCCTTTCCTCTCTACATTATTGAAACTATAAGAATAAGGTGCCTCAGAATAAATTCTAAGGCACCCCTAAGTAGGTTCTTCTATTATACAAGATTGGCTGATTATTGACGATATACAGAAAGGGTTTTATCTCTAGGAAAGATAAATATTGTATGCTCATCATAGTTACTGAAGTTTAATCTTTCATTAACGAATAACCTTGCTGCAGCCACTTCACTAATTTCTCATGTTCATTTTGCAACTCTCGATGTCTCATTTCAAGGGTTTGATAAGCATCTGTTAATTCGTCAAAACTTGTCAATGCCAATTTCAAGTGACTTCGCATAGATTGTTGGGGTTGATTTCGTACAGCTAATAATGACTGACTATATTGACCACGTAATGTTTTATTCCAACGGAAGCCACACGCCTGCTTTGTACGGCCCAGTTCCACAGCCGCCATTTCAAAAGCCTCCAACTGCGTTTTGCCATTTTGCACATTATGCAAGACAATTTCTGCTAGTCTTTCATCGTCTTCCTTTGTCCATTGATCTTTTCTTTTTTTCAATTCCATAATCTATCACCCTCGCATTTTTTACTACTATATGCAGTAGCGAGCAAAATAGAATCATTGCATGAAAAAAGACAGTGATTATGTTTTTCTTTCATCACTGCCTTTATACATCACTTATTATTCTTCTTTGTTAAGAAATTATTAACAGCCAGATGATGCGCTTCGCTTTCCCACAATTTTGCACACGTACGAACTTCCTCCATCACCCGCTCATACATATTTCGTTCTCGCCATTTCCGAAGCTCGATTTCCTTATAAGCTTTATGAACAGAAGGATGAATTTTTCGCATATGTTCAATAAAATCATTTAACGCCTCATCCTTTGAGCCTTCAAAAACTCGCATTGCCCACCCAATTTCATAGAGCAACTGCGCAGGATACGGCTTCGCATCCACAAGCATTTTTAATGCACGGTCATGACGTAATCCTCGTTCAAAAAGATATGTACCACCACCCCAACCACTCGTAATGGCTAAGGTTCCTTGAATAAAACCACATTTCGCATGATTTGCCACTAAACGAAAATCACAGGCTGTGGCAATCTCACAACCTCCACCAACTGCGGTACCATTTATAAGCGCTATAGTGGGTACGGGGAGTGTCGCAAGGTCATATAATATTTTCCCCATCTTACTTAACATACCAAATGCCTCATCCTCCGTCTCCAGTGAATGAAACTCAGATAAATCCCCTCCAGAGCAAAATGATTTTTCTCCAGCTCCTGTCACTACTAAAAAACGAACATCCTCATGTTTTCGAATATACGTAATGATTTCCTGAAGACCATTCATAACCTCATCATTGACAGCATTGCGCTTCTCTTCTCGATTAATCGTAAAAGTCATAACACCATCATAATTGTCGATCGTATAACTCACATTATTACCCCCTTTGTCTCCATGAACAAATTGTATCATACAATTATTTCACTATTATATTAAACTTCGCAATCAACGCAATATTCTGTTTTTAAGACATCGGAAAAAGGCTAGTAAAGAGCCATGGTCTCTCTACTAGCCTTTTAAGTGAGCAAACACTGTATTATTTGCTTACTACTTCTTTACCTTTGTATTGTCCGCAAGCTTTGCAAACACGGTGTGATAATTTAGCCTCACCACAGTTAGGGCAAGTTACCATACCAGGTACAGATAATTTGAAATGCGTACGACGCTTTCTTTTTGCAGTTTTAGAAGTTCTTCTAAATGGTACAGCCATTGATGGCACCTCCTTACAGATCGTCTATTCGTCTGTTTGATCAAAATACTTAGCTAAAGCAGCTAGTCTTGGATCCACTTTTTGTTCGTCAGCTTTTTTGTGTAGCTCTACGTCTTCATCTGTTGCATAAGACCAGCTTTTACCGCCTTGCACTTGTCCTTCGGTATTTTCCTTGAACACTTGCATAGGTACCTCGAGCAGCACTAGCTCCTCAAGAACTGGTTTCATGTCGATGACTTCACCGTCAATATAGTGAATGTCTCCGTCATCGTCTCCTCGTTGATCTTCGTCAATCCAGCTGAAAATTTCAACTGTCTCAACATCGATAGGAAACTCAACATCCTCCCACGTGCGAGCACATGGTAGCGTTAACGTCGCTGTCACAGTTAACTGACATGTCATTTGCGATGCACCAAAAGTACATAGCCCTTTTACATGAACGGGCGAAATTGCTCGAATATCCTGGTTTCGCTCCATCACTTCGTCCAGTTGGACAAAGGCATCGATTGGCATCCCGTTTTGGCGGTATTTAGATAATTGATGAATTGACCATTTCATTCGTTTAATCACCTCGAGACAACAATGTTGATTATATAATGTGTAAAAATAGATGTCAAGATAATTTCTTGTCACCTCTTTAAAACCTACCTATAATTATATACTATAAGAAGTATATTTGCTCTAAACAGCTTACCATAAAACATAAATGATCAGGAGGGAAAGCATGAAAGCAGTTGGAGTTGTTGTTGAATATAATCCTTTTCACAACGGGCATGCCTATCATTTAACACAGGCAAAAAAAGTAGCGAAAGCAGATATTGTCATCGCTGTTATGAGTGGAACATTTTTACAACGCGGTGAACCAGCTATGGTTGATAAATGGACACGTACAAAAATGGCACTCGCAGGTGGTGTAGACATTGTCATTGAGCTTCCTTATGTCTATAGTACAGCTCCTGCTACTGATTTCGCCAAGGGTGCGATTTCATTATTAACTGCTGTTGGCTGCGACTCGTTCGCTTTTGGTAGTGAGGATGGCTCTATCCAACCGTTCTTGAACACTTTTGAGCTGATCGACAATAATCGTACAGAGTATGACGCACTTATTAAAGACAGCCTTAAAACAGGCACTAGCTATCCTAAAAGCCTATATTACGCCTATGAACAGCTTACTCAGAAGTTCCCTGCTCCATACATTGATCTTGCACAACCCAATAATATTCTTGGCTTTCATTATCTAGAGGCTGCGAGAACGCTGAACAGTAACATCCAGCCACTTACCATCCCTCGTATTGCAGCAGGCTATCATGATGCACTTAAAGAGGACGCATCCATCGCAAGTGCTACGGGAATACGTAAGGCCCTAGCAACTACAAGTTCTTTACAGAGTATTCAAAAGGTTGTTCCGGAGGCATCTTTTGATTATTTGGCAGACTGGCATAGACACTATAAAAAATTTGCTAGCTGGGAATCATTTTGGCCACTATTACAGTTCACGATTATGAGACACACGCCTTCTGAGCTCACTCGTTATGCAGAAGTAACTGAGGGGATTGAGAATGCTATTATGAAAGCAGCCAAAAACAGCTCATCCTTTAATAGCTTTATGGAAAAAATAAAATCTAAACGTTATACCTGGACACGCCTTCAACGTATGATTACACATATTTATACAGGATTTACAAAGGAACAGCTACACAGCTTTGAAGCTCCATCATTTATCCGTTTACTAGGCATGAGCGAAACTGGCCAAGCTTATTTAGGAAAGCGGAAAAAAGATATCGAATTACCTTTAATAAGCCGTGTTGCAGCTGCAAAAGATGCTATGCTGGCCATCGATATTCATACTGCAGAGCTATACAATTTAAGTATAGAGCAAGGCGTTACAGCGCTAAGTCTTCCAAAAGATTATCAAACACCACCAATCCGTTATTAAAGGCATAAAAGGGATGCTAGATGGGTTCTAGCATCCCTTTATCGTCTTTTATTTTGGTTGTAGCTGCTTTAAATAATGGATGGCATCGTCCACGTTTTTCACAGGTACAATTTTCATCTTTGTCCCAATCTCCTTCGCTGTTTTTACAGCAGTCGTATAATTGGATTCTAACTCTGGATACTTTGCCTTCATCTCTGGTGAAATATCATCATCAGGGGCAAAAAAGATTTCCATATCATCACGATCAGCCGCTATTATCTTATAGTCAATTCCGCCAATTCGGCCAACAGATCCATCAACTAGCATTTCTCCGGTACCCGCGATGGCATAACCTTTCGTTAAATCCTCATCCAGAAGTTGATCTAATATTTCAAGTGTAAACATCAATCCTGCAGAAGGACCACCAATATCCTCTGTCTTCATTGTCACCTGTGGATTAGTTTCTATCGATTTGCTTTCTGTATAAGAAATCCCTAAACCGGCTTTATGCTCCTGTGCATTTGGTATTTCTTTCAATGTAATTGTTGCCTTCTGCTGTTCTTCATTACGTATAAATTGAATCGATACCTGATCCCCGAGCTGTTTAGGCTGTAAAAGCTCAACAAGCATTTGCTGATTAGTTATTTTTTGTCCATCTACTTCAATTATTTCATCCCCGGCTTTTAAGATGCCATCTGAAGCGCCACCATCCAATACATTTAAGATAAAGACACCATTAAAATGAACTTTTGTCTCTAATCCCGCTCTTTGGAAAGCTACATATTTAGCATTAAATTGGGAATCCGACATTAATTTTAACTGTCGAACATTATATTCCTCATCATCCTCTAATGGATTTCGGACTTGTTCAATATCCATGAGCTTTTGATACTTTTGAGTTTTAGCCCATAAATATGAAAACGGTGTAGCTTGCTGCATAGCGACCGTCATCAAACTCATAGACCCTAAACTATCTGCCTCCTTGCTATCGACCGTAACAAATTTACTGACATCATAGGCACTACCAGGTTTCATAATATACGCGTCTAGTCGGTATAACATCATAGAACAAATCACGACTATTAACACCGCATAAATGCCAATTTTTCTCTTCACTTGAATACACCTCCTAGGACGCTTGCAAAAACCATACGTTCATGTTTTTGCCTTTCACACATATATTAATTTTAGCATTTGCCTATGTGAATGACAAAAAGTTGAAACGAGATGATCATATGTTTGCTACAATTCAAATAGCGCTCTGCGTAATTCTAATTCTCTTACTCTTGTTATTCCCACAAACCGCTCATAGTGGTACTGATTTAGGCTTATCTCTTTTCATGGAGGCGCTATTTCCGTATTTACTACCGTATTTAGTGTTAACACAATGGCTCCTGCGTTTAACAGCCCCTATGCGTACCAAAACAAAAAGAGCTTCTTTATACGTACAAGCCTACATTATTAGCGCACTTGGAGGCTATCCTACTGGAGCGACCACTATTGTTTATTTAAAAAACAGTGGACAATTACATCCTAAGGAAGCAAATTTTCTACTAGCCGTTTGTCATGCACCAAGTCCATTATTCGTGTTAGGCTTTGTAAGCCTTGATTTACTACACAGTAATACGTTTGGATGGTTGTTTTTATGTTTACTACATATGTTTAATATTTGTTGCTTAGTAACTGGTTACTTTTTATACCGCAAAACGGATTCACCAACCATCACTGTACACAACACTACACTGTACACAGCTCCCTTTTCAGAAAGTATTAAAGAAACTGCCCCAACCATTTTATTAGTGGGTACAACCATTATCTTTTTCACAACCATTCAGACTATCGTGCAACAGGGCTTAGATCAATTAATACCGAAGCTACCTTATACTATTGAACTTTCCTTAGCCGCCATCCTAGAAGTGACAAATGGTCTTAAAATGACCGTTACGGCATTCCCTGATTTCCAGTATACCTCTTTACTAGTCGTCATTTTGTTAACGATGCAAAGTATAAGTATTCATTTACAAATTTTTGTGATTGCTAAATCCGCCAAACTTTCTGTGAGACCTTATCTAAAATTTCGCCTCCTTAGCATAATCATTGTACCAACTATTTATGCTCTATTTTTTCTGAAATAATTAGTTTTCACCGATAAAAAAGAGGATGTTCAGCGTATATTACCGACATCCTCTTCAACCACTATTGGGTAAAACCATATTTTTCTTTTAGAGCTTGTACAACACAATCTGGAACCAACTCATTGACATCACTTCCATATTTCGCAACCTCTTTTACAATGCTGGAACTTAGGAATGAGTATTGATTCTTCGTCATAATGAAGAATGTTTCGATTGTTTCATCTAGGAAACGGTTCATAGAAGTAATTTGCATTTCATATTCAAAATCTGAAACTGCTCGTAAGCCACGTACAATGGCCTTAGCTTTCTTTTCTTTAGCATAGTCTATAAGAAGACCTGAAGAACTTTCTATCCGAACATTAGGTATCGCTTTTGTTACTTCAGCCATTAAAGCCATACGCTCCTCTACAGAAAACAACGGATTTTTTGCTGAATTGTTTAATACGGCTACATAGACGATATCGAACACATCGGCTGCACGTTTAATAATATCTAAATGGCCAAATGTCACAGGGTCAAAACTTCCAGGAACTACAGCAATTTTCTCTGACAACTTATTCTCCCTCTTCCTCTGTACAGCGATAAACAGAAATAATTGTTCCGCCATATGTTTCTTGTCTTTTTAAAACAAACTCACCAAAACTTTGAGGTAATGTTATTTCTTTTGCATGTTCACATAAAATAATACCATTTTGTTGAATTTTTTCATTATCAACGAGTAATTGCACTAAGTCATAATATTCCTTTTGATGATAAGGCGGATCTAAAAAAACTAATGAAAACGTAATATCACGCTTTAATAGCGCTTTCACAGCACGCTTTGCATCAATGCGAAACAGCTCAGTATGTTCTTCGTAACGGCATTTTTTAATATTTTCTTGTAGCACCTGAAAGGCTTTTGCATCTTTTTCAATAAAAATAGCACGCTCTGCCCCACGACTTAGCGATTCAATACCTAAACCACCGCTTCCTGCAAACAAATCAAGTGCAGTACCTCCATCAAAAAAAGGACCAATAATATTAAAAATCGATTCCTTCACCTTATCAGTTGTAGGTCTCGTCGTATTCCCAGCTATCGCCTTTAGCGGCATTCCTTTACGCTCTCCTGCTACAACTCTCATATAAGCTATCACCGTACTTTCATCCATATAAAGTATTTTTGCAGCGAAAGGAAAGCCCTCCGCTGCAAAAGTTATTGTTGCTCTTGTGTTAATACTTGAATACGTTCCTCTTTCTTTTGTAATTCAACTAAGAATAAACGTTGTAACCAAGCCTCTTCCACATAATATTGATTAGCAATTTTAATAATTGGCTCTGAAATAGTTGAATATCTTCGCTGATTAAATACATAGAAACCAGGTTCTTTAGGGAATCGGAATGTGCGATGCTCGCTATTTACATAATAGCCGTTTTTCCCTTCTCCAACTGTATACCCAAGATAAGGTAATAACGTATCTGCCGTATATAACGCTTGTCCTTCATATAGAATAACATGAACGTCTTCCTTCAATACATCATTTACATACACATCACGAGAATCCTCAAATAATAATGGGTACGTTCCTTCTTTCTGGGCTGCATTTAACGTAAAGTAAGATGTTTGAGCATCTAACACTTGTGATAAATACTCATCCATTGTTTTTGGTGATAGAGGATCATCTCCAAGTTTTTTCAACTTATCCTGCCAAGCCTGCTGTTGACTATCTGTCATGTAATCATTTAATGTCTTTACAATTTTCTTTGCCTTGTCTCCACCAATTGGATCGTTTACTAAATAGGATGCCATAACTTCAAGCAACCATTCTGGGGAGTCTACAAATGTATATTGCGATTTTATTTGGGACAAAATGACTTCCTGTTCAACAGCTTGTGCTGTAAGTGTTGGTAAAAATAACAATCTTTCATCATGAATTGGGACAGGACTTTTCTCTTGAATAATTGCAATATGTTCATCATTTAAAAACTGTAAATTCTCTAATGATTTTAGGAAATCATTCGGAATAGCCTGTTGTGCATAAATCGATAATACAGGCGTTTGTTCTTGTACTTTGAGTTTTCCTGCTTGCCAATAAAGGTCATGAACAGTCCCGTTGCCTCTAAACATCGTATAGTTAACGAGTGATAGCTGTTGTTGACCTACTAATGGCAAACCTGTAATCCATTGTCCATTAATTTTACTATCTGTAGAAATATGAACAATTGAATAGGACGCTTCACCATTTATTAGTGTAGCAAAAACATCTTGAAGGAGCATCTTATTTTTCAAGCCACCCTCAATCGGAATTATGTATGACACAGATTGTGATTTTGTTTCCCCTTTTGCAAAATAAGAGACCTCATCTGATAATCGATCACAGCTTTTTTCATTCTCAATAAAGCAACTAGGGTTTGTTGCCTTTTCAGGCCATTTAATTTTTACCTTTTGATTGGGTAAATTTTTAAAATGCTGACGAATATCTAAGCTATTTTCACGATAAACAATCTCTATTTCCTGAGAGTAATGAAAATCCCCTATGCCGGTTTCTAAATCAGATGAGTATGCATGATACTGGAAAAATAACGTCCCTGAAATAATAAGTACTAAAATAGAAAAAAAGCTTAATGCAAATTTCATGTGCTTGACCTCCCGCAGCATGATACTATGAGTATTGGAAAGGATGTGCAGTTATTATGCCACAACAATTTATAGAATTAGGAGAAGGCTATGGTGATGTATACGAGCTACTTGAAATTATTAAAACCAATCAGGAACGCTTTCATCAGGCCTTTTTACTAACATCTACAAAAGGAGATAAAAAGGTAATCTCCTTAGCCGTTGCCTTCAAACCAGTTGGCGAAAGTAAATTCATGCCCATATATATTTGTCGTGAAGGCATCCCTTATCATGATGAGGAACCAACTAAGCGACAAAAAATGTTTGAAGCACAAATAGAACAACTAGACCGAAAAGCAGTTGTTGTAGAAATAAAGCACTCATCTATATTTTCGGAATCAAAACTATTTTATCAATACTTAATCGGCATATTAAGACTAAATAACTATATACCTGCATTAGCATAATATTATAGACCTACTTTATAGTCATATTCCTTTGCTTTATCCGGCTTTGCATTTTCATATTCAGTTTTGACAAATGGACGATAAGATTCCACAACGTCTTTCACAAAAGGAAGGCGTTGTAGTTTTGTTGTCAACATTTCAATATCCTCACGATTACAATATAGCACTACGTATTTTTGTCTTCTAGAAATATAAAGAACATGACCATATTTCCGAAGAGACTTCGCATGTTTTAATTGATGGACGTAAACGATTAGCCCTTGTCGTTCGTTCATATTGGATTCCCTCATTTCTTACCTAAAAGAATACCATAGACCAGAAAATGATAGCAACAGAGTTTAGCTGACAGAACACTCGATTTTCCGTTATAATGGAAAAGCATACTACGTTAAACATCGTAGGAATTCGAATCAGTTGTTTTAAATAGCTTACATGATTATTTTTCCACGGAATGAATGTACATTTTGCTGAAGGATGATAATGCCTCATACCTCCACCATAGGAAGCATGAAAGAATCATCATTCACTTAACCTAATTACTAGTTTTATAAAGCTCTCGGACGGAAGTGGGAGCTAGTCATTACACAATGAATTCACCATTTACTTTAATAGGTAAAAAATTGTTAAGGAGGACGAATATGGGGAAGAAAACTAAAATAGCAATTGCAATCGCAGCTGCAAGTGCGGCAGCTTGGGCAGGTAGTAAAGCTATTTCTAAACCACAGCAACGTGAAGGTAAACAAGCATTACAATTTGATCGCACAATCATTCTTGCACACCGAGGCGGAGCTCATTTAGCACCTGAACATACTATGATCGCCTTTGACAAAGCAGCGCAGCTAGGCGTTGATGGATTTGAAATAGACGTACGTTTAACAAAAGACGAAGAAATTATTGTTTTCCACGATGATACAGTTGAACGAACAACAGATGGCTATGGCCTTATAGCTGATATGACATTGGCAGAAATCAATGCCTTAAATCACGGCTATCATTTTGAAAATTTAGATGGGGCCTTCCCATACCGTGAGGATAAAATACAAGTTGTAACATTACGAGAGCTACTTGAGGCGTATCCACAAATGTTGATCAATATTGATATTAAAGATGCCCCTGAAACTTATGAAGGAAGTCTAATGCCTTCTAAGCTTTGGCGTTTAATTGAAGAACTAGGCGCAGAGGATCGTGTCGTTGTAACAAGCTTTTACGGGGAGCAAATAGATCGCTTTAACTTATATGCTCAAAATCAGGTAGCGCTTGGTGCAGGAGAATCAGATGTGAGAAAAGCATTTGCTTCCTTCTCCAGTCAATTCGGACATTTGTATCATCCAAAAGTAGATGTGTTCCAAATTCCTCCTAAATCAGGGGTTATCGCTTTAGATTCTCCAAAGTTTATTCAGTTTTTAAATAATCTCAACATTCCTGTCCATTATTGGACAATCAATGACTTAGACACAATGAAAAAATTAATTAATAACGGCGCTAAAGGAATTATCACGGATCGCCCAGATATAGCCGTAGAGCTATTTCAAACGCAAGAGTCTTAATAAGTAAGTCCATGGAAGGGTCAATGCTCTAAATAAGTACCTTCCCACCTACTTGAACTACCCCCTAAAAGTTAGACATCAATCTAACTTTTACGGGGGGTTTTTTTATGGGTGTTGAACAACGTATTCAAGCAGTTCAACGATATTTACATGGAAATGAACCTATGATCGAAATTGCGAAAGATATCGGTGTGACAGCTCAGGTTGTCAGTGAATGGGTTCGCCGTAATCAAAAAAATGGCGTAGAGACTTTCTTAAAGTTCTATACAAAATATTCAGCTGACTATAAATTGAATGTACTTAATTATATGAACGAGACAGGTACATCTTCGAGAGACACAGCTGCACTATTCATTATTTCATCTCCTGGCATGATTCGGAATTGGAAGTTAAAGTTTGAAGTTGGTGGTTATGATGCTCTTGTTTCTAAAAAAAAGGGGCATCCATCTATGAAAAAAGAGACAAAAAGAACAACGAAATCAACACCAGCTGAAGGATCTGTTGAGGCCCTATTCCATCCCCTGGTATGACTGCAATCCGATATGTTTTCATGTATGCTGCCTCCTTTAATAATTGTATAGAAAAAGACTGTAAACAAACTCAGTTTTACCTTTGAGTTGTGTACAGTCTCGTAGAGATGTGTTTAAACACATCTTAATTTACGCTGAGCAAGAGCATGAACCGCCCGAGCCACATCCTCCTCCGCAAGATGAGCCAGATGCAAAGAATGGATTGCTTACAGGGACTTTTACCGCTTCAGAGACTGTTTTCCCTACAAGTAGGCTAATCTCATCAAGCAAGTCCTGAAAATCGTTTTCAGCAATTTTTAAAGCTGAAACCTTTTCATTTAAGTCGAGCGCCCTTTTCTGTTGGCGAATCGACTTCATAATTGTATGGTAGTCCGGATGATATTTTCCGAAACGTTGTACATCTTCGTACTGTTCTTTCATGCGATTAAACGCGTAAATAGCTTCTACAATTTGTGTATCACTATAAACGGCATCATACGCTTGCTGAAGCGCCATCGCTGGTTCTGAGGAAAGAATCATCTCACAAAGCGCTTCCGCCTCATCTAAAATGAATACCCAGTCAGAGGTCATCATCATTTTTAATTCCCCCAATCTCTTACCCATCATAACAGATTTTATGGTAATTTTACATTATTGAGATTATTAATGAAAGAGGTTTTTCCAATTGATGACAACACCCAAAGAAAAAATCGAACTATTATTAGGGGCAATTTTACAAGATAGTACGGAGGAAGATGAAGAAGTTCTTTTACATCTTTTAACCGGGCTCCGAGAAAAACAGCAAGGTATTCACCGTCGCTATATTAACGCAGCCTTACATATGGTTGGCAAGTTTGAGCCTGAAGTCAGTGAGGTACGTATTCCAATTACACCAATAATTCACAACACAATTAAGGTGCCACACGGGGGCATCATTGCGACGATAGCCGATGCGGCAATGGGGGGACTTGCTTCCCGTTCTGTACCAGAAGGATTTAATGTAGTAACTACCAATATGAATGTCACGTACATTGCCACAACAACGAATAAAGAATTAATTGCGCGTGGTCGTTTTGTCCATAAAGGGCGGCAAACACTAGTAATGGAATGTGATATCGAAGATGAGACAGGGCGCAAGCTAGCCATTGCTACAGGATCATTTTTTGTTATTCAGCGTCGGTAAGTAGACCTGTAAAATAGTCCTTAATACATTGTTGATCGGAAAAAGGGAATTTTTGATTTTTAATTTGTTGTGTTTGTTCATGCCCTTTTCCGGCAACAAGGACAATGTCCCCTTTTTTCGCCTTCGCTAATGCTTGATGGATTGCAACTTTACGGTCTAAATAGATTTCATAGTATTGTTGCTCTGTAAAACCAGCAATAATACTTTCGTTTATAATGATCGGATCTTCATCTCGAGGATTATCCGTTGTTAAATAGATAACGTCTGCATATTTACTTGCTACAGCGCCCATAGCAAAACGTTTCGCTTTATCCCGATTTCCACCACAACTAAAGACAAGATAAATCGTTTTCGAGCGATCGAATGTTTGTAACACAGCTTGGAGGGCTTCAGCCGTATGGGCATAATCTACATACACATCAATTCCTACTGGGTTATCAATCTTCTCGAGCCTACCTTCAGGAAGCCTTAAGGACCACATATGTTCGGCTATATCATCCATTGGAATTCCTAAGCGCCATACTGCCATCAATGCTGCAACCGTATTTTGCACATGGTACTTCCCTACAAAAGGAATTTCTACAATATGCTCACTCGCGGATGTTTGTAAGCAGAGCACTGTTTTGCCAACTGTTTCACTGACAATTTGGATATGTAAATCATTGTGATTATCAAAGCCAAATGAGCAGGATTTTTTCTTATCATAAATTCCAACAGAACGGCAAAAGTTATCATCGCCATTTAATACTAGCTTTTTAGATAAATCAGCTAATCTTTTCTTCGCCCGTTTATAGGCTTCTAATCCTCCATGATCCTCTAAATGATCTTCAGATAGGTTTAAAAACACGCCGCAATCAATGTCACAATGATCGAGTCTATGTTGCTGTAACCCCATTGAAGATGCTTCTAATACTACATGTGACACACCTTTGCGTACACATTGTTTTAATATCGGGTGCAATTCCTTCGCCTGCAATGTGGTAAGTTCCTCGTAAGAAGTTTGTTGCTTTTCGCCATCAAGATAAAACCCAATTGTTCCTATAACCGCCGCTTTTTTATGTAGAGCGTTTAAAAGCTGACTGACAAAATGACTCACTGTCGTCTTTCCGTTTGTCCCCGTTATTGCAATAACACTTAATGCTTCTGCTGGAAAAGCTGCTAACTTCGCGCTTGCATACGATAGGAATAAGGCTGTATTAGGAACCCATACAAAAGGAATTTCTTTATCAATAATTGGTAAGGAAATACTTTCCTCCGAGACTATTGCTGCTGCTCCACGGGCCAATGCTTCTTTGACAAAACGACTTCCTGAAGTTTTTTTGCCTTTTCGTACAATAAATATGTCGCCAGGTTGTACGGCCTGTGCATAATCCTCTACGCCTGTAATTTCTGTTCGAATCGATCCTCCGGTTACGCTACATGGCCAGTCTTTCAATAACTCAGCTAATTGCAAGCCTCTTCCCCCTTTCAGTTCTCTATCATATGACGGCCTTTGTAACGGTGTGACGAAAAATGTAGAAGCCGCTTGGGGCAAGTGGAAGCACAAAAAAAATGAAGACAAGTCCATTCAGCGAATGCTTGTCTTCATGTAAATTTATTATGTTATGGCGATTGATCGGTTTTCTCTTGCTCTACAGGTTCTTCACTTTCAGACTCTTCATTATTTGAATCTTCATTATCCATCTTCAGTGAAGCAGGTTCTATATAAATTTGTGTATAATAATCGACGAAAACACCTGAACCAACTTGTGAATATTTATCATTTAATAGAACTTTCCGGTGTTCGGGAGAATTTGTCCAGCCATGCATTGCCTCAATCGCATCAAGATAGGCAGTTGCTAGATTTTCATTCGCATCGCTATAGTCAATGCTCTGCGCTTGTAACCTCTTTTTAAGATCTCCATATGTGGGAGATTCATGTGATAAAAAATTTTGCACCTTCATATCTTCGCTATGCATTCTCGCTGTATTTTCCAATGATTCATTCATCTCTACAGGCGGCAACCCATGATGCTCCCGCGTTACATTTAGTAAATCATCGAGCTGTTTGGCATTCGCCCTATCAATTTCCTGCTGTAAAAATGAAGAAGGCGGGGTACGTCTAACAAGCTCTCCTTGGTAACTCATTTCATATGGCTGATGAAGGACAAGTGTTTTACTGTTGGTATATCGTATCCCTTGTAATTCACTCGTTTCCCGGTCAATATAAAGCTGCGCGTATAGTCCATCAAATTTGATCAGTAATCTTGTTTGCATATCTTCTTCATTCATGGAGAATATGTAAATATTATCACCAACATTTGCGGCTACCTCATAATCAATAATCGTCATGCGATAAATTTCATCTCGTTTTTGCCCAACTTTAAAAGGAAATGCATTGATATTTTGCCCTGCTATGTAAACTTGCGTGACGACGTTATTTTCAACGCCAATCATAAAAAAGGTAGACACATCTTTATTATAGACCCACCAATCATACCCAAAAGAGGAGGGTTCCTTCCGTCCAGGTTCCCCATATTGCTCCAAAACGGTTTGTGTGCCTTTCCCTATTAATGTTGAAATACCCGTTTGTGGACGTGTCATTGCTCCTATATCGGGCTGTTTTAGCTCCGTTTGAGGGATTATATTAGAATTGGTATTTGGGCCTTCTAGTGGTTCATTTTCCTTAGGGGTATTAAAAAACATAAAGCCGATTAATGCGATTGCACCACAAATCATTAATATGCGGAATAAAGCTTTCATATAGGACTCCTTTCATCACCATTATTGTAAGTTATTATATCAATTGTAATTGGGTTGACACAATGTTGTCATTGCAACAATGTCGAATATGCTCTATTATAAAAATGAGCGTATACTTTGTACGAGAACCTAAAGGAGGATTATACATGTATTTTGAAAATACTAACCTTGAAAATTTAACCGCTGATCAAGAGCTAATTGTCAGCATTATGAAAAAACATGGTTTAGAATGTGATGGCGGTTGGGATTATGAACGTATGACATTCGATAAACGTTTCGATACTCGTGAAGGTCGTTATTACCTACGCGTTTTCGCATATGCCATTTCTGGTGATGTTGGTGCTCATGATGCCATCCTTACATTAATGAAACCAGCACTTGGTAAGTACTATTATCCACATGGTGTTGAATATGGAGAAGATGAAGTTTTCCCAGCACATATTGTGAAAAAATGTGAAGAAATCTTAAAAAAGGTTAAATTAGAATTAGATCAATTCTCAATCGAGCCTACAAATAAAAATAACTTTGAACCTGTTAACGCACGCTAATCTTTATTCATTAAAAAGTGATAGCAAGTATAGCATTAAATAGCTTCATTGTTACGAAAAGACTGGTAGTCCAGTCTTTTTTATTTTGAGTAAAAATTAGATTTCTTCTCATACTACCTATATCTAGAACAAGATGTAGGTGAGAAAATTGTTGTCATTTTTTAATCGTCCTTTTTTTCGTCATCCCATTATTGTTATCGCGATTGGGATTTTTCTCCTCTGGTTTATTTCAATATCATTGCCGATCTTACTTGCCTACTTAACTGCCTTACTTTTAGAACCTATTATAGTTCGGATGAGCAAACGTTTTCGAAAAAAGCGTAAAATAGTGGTTTCCATCTTTTTTTTATTCTTCCTAAGTATCTCTTTATTATTATGTACGCTTATTATTTATGTAAGCTGGAAACAATTTTCATCATTTATTATTGATATTCCAGATTATTTGAATCAACTTTCTGCACTATGGATTCAAATGCAATCTAAACTAAGTAACCACACCTATCATTTACCTGTAGAACTAGTTTCACAAATTCAATCCATGATTGCAAGGGCTTTAGCTTCCACTGAAAAATTTGCACATTCCTTAACAAACATCGATGTCTGGTCTGCCTTATTAACGTATATCCCTACACGATTATTTGATATTTTTGTCTATTGGATTGTCTTGTATATGTTGCTTTTGGAATTGCCAACCATCAATCAAAAAATTTTAATGCCCGTCCCTTTCCACTACCATCAGAAAATTGTGTTTATTGGTGAACGAGTTAAATTAGCCTTATTTGGATTTTTGAAAGCACAATTGCTTGTCGGATTAGGTATTTTTGCTTTAGCTATCGCAGCCTTTTATTTTCTCAAAACGCCATTTCCTCTATTATTAGCATTGTTGCTTGTCGTCTTAGACTTTATTCCTTTTCTTGACTCATTTATTTTATTAGTCCCATGGGCAATCTATCAAGTTTTTGCTGGGGATTATATTTACGCCGCTGTGTTAATTGTATTAACAGTAGGTCAATTTTTAGTTCGTCGTATGATTGAGCCAAAAATAATAGGTGATAAAATTGGGCTTTCTTCTCTTTCAACCTTTATTGCGATGTTTATCGGATTTAAAATTTTTGGATTTTCTGGTATTTTAATTGGCCCATTACTTTTTGTAGTAGTTCTCTCATTAATTCAGCCAACAACAAAAAACCTCCCACCTACTGAAAAATAAGGTGGGAGATTTTTGTTATATACCTAAAATGGCTTTAATAACCGATGTTGTTTCGCCCGGTTCAAATAAAATATACAATAATAAATAAACAAGGACACCTGTTATAGCGACGAAGAACCAAATAATACTTGTAATCGGTCCAATACGACGGTGTAATTTTAAATTCGTTTTAAGACCTGAAACTATACTAACTATCCCAAATACGGCCCCAGAAGTTGCCAAAATAATATGGAAAATCAAGAAGAACGTATAATAAGGTTTTAAATGTTCTCCACCACCAAAGGCAGTATTTCCAATAAACACTGTACGGGAAGCATAAATAATAAAGAAGATCAGTGCAGCAACACCTGCAGCAAGCATTACTTTTTTATGCCCTTCTACATTTCTTTTTATAATTAAGCCCCAACCTATTGCTACTAGTACAGCACTAATAACAATAAACGATGTACTAATAGTAGGCAAAATTTGTAATTCCATTATCAAAACCCCTTATACAAAGTAAATTTCTATTTTATAATTAATGTTGCTGTTGACTTTCCCATTTTTTTTGATGGGCTGCTAATGCATCAGCAGTAATTTTATCTGGATCTTTTTGTTCAGCACGATACCATTTGGTAAAGATTGCACCTAATAATATACCAAAAATCAGCTCTTGTATAATTTTCATAAGCACGCCGCCTAACTGCTGGTCAGCAACAGGTTTCATATCCGTAAATAGCTCAGGTCCTGATAATGATAGTCCCGACAACGTAGAGGCTGGAACACAAAGCTCCATTGCCTTTAACCAAGCATCACCATTCGTATACGTTTCATACATAGCATTAGGTGCAAAAATGATTAATCCACAAGCGGGAGTTATTAAAACGGCATTGGCAATAATATAGCCTAATTTATGCAAGGGCTTCATTTGTTCTTTACCTGGCATATTTTGAATTAAAGGCCAGTACATGAAAACAGCTGATAGAAATAAGACAAATGTATAGGTACCATGTAGTGTTTCATTTAACTTAATATAATCTAATACATCCGGTAAGTGATAGAAGGAAAATAGACCAATAAACACAAACACTGCAACTACTGGTAATGTTAGTACTTTAAATATCGTTCTAACAACTGGTGCTTCAATCGCAACCTTCCAAACCCACCAAGGTATTCCTTTAATTAAGAAAATCGGTACAAGCAATAATAAAATAGCCATTTGAACCATATGCATCGTAAACATAATATGAGCCATTAAATCAACTGGAGACCCTTTAATGATATAAATGGTAATCATCGCTAATACAAAATAAATTGCTTGTCCCTTTTTTAAAGGTTCGCTTTCTTTAAAATCCTGACGCCACTTTACTGTGACTAAAAAATAGACGATTGTTATAAAAACAAGAACCCCTATTAAATATGGGCTCCATAACGCTTGGAAACCAAATATACTAAGTGGCATATAGAACGCACTCCTTTAAACTTCAGTACTCCTATTATAAAACGCTTACAGCTATACTGCAATGAACGAAAGGTGAACAAATGTTAAGTTTGCCAGTGTTTGCTTCTTTTTGCAACCATCACTAAAATTTAAAATACAAAAAGCACGTTCGTACAAAGTGACGAACGTGCTTTTATTGGTGATTACCACCAAATAATTGTTAAGAATGCTAAGAAGAATGTAAATGCAATTAAAATCCCCATCCACATGAAGAATCCAATAACTCCACCGAAGTGTGTTTTTTTGTCTTCTAAGTGCATGAAAGAATACAGTTGAAGTACAACTTGAACACCCGCTAATAATAAAACGAATGGCATAATTAAGTATTTAGAAAAATCAGCTGCAACTACTGCGAAAGCGATAAAAGTAAAGAAAATCATAATCGCAAAGTTGAGTACTTGTTTACGCATATGAACGGCATTATGATGACGATCATACTCATATTGTGCCTGTGATTTAGCAACTATAGGTGTATCGTGTGAAGACATTATCCGATCACTCCCATCAAGTAAACTACTGTAAAGATGAATACCCAAACAACATCGATAAAGTGCCAATATAAAGCAGCTACGAAGAATTTAGGTGCATTGTACAAGTTTAAACCACGTTTAGCGTTACGAATCATTAAAGTTGCGATCCATACAAGTCCTAAAGTTACGTGGAAACCATGTGTACCAACTAAAGAATAGAATGCAGTTGCGAATGCAGATTGGTTAAATGTAAAACCAAGATGCACATAGTGTTGGAACTCATAAATTTCAAGTGCTAAGAAACCAAGACCTAAAGCTAAAGTAATGGCTAACCAAGTTTGCATCCCTTTAAAGTTAAAGTTACGCATATGGTAAATTGCATAAACAGATGTTAGTGAAGATGTTAAAAGTAACATCGTCATAGCAAATGCTAATGGTAATTCAAATAACCCTTGAGTTGTGAACTCCATGCCAGCTGGCCCTTTGTTCTTAAGCGCTAAGTAAGTAGCGAATAAACTTGCGAAAAGTACAACTTCACAGGCAAGGAAAATCCAGAAACCAACGACTTTGTTTTTACCTTCCAGCGTTGCTTGTTCAGGATGATCTGGCCAAGTATGAGGAGTAAATTTAGTATTGAAATCCATTATTTATTTCCTCCTTTGCCATAAAGTTGTTCTTCAATTTCAATAATTTCTTCTTTGTGTAAATGGAAGCCGTGATCATCTTTAACAGAACGGACAATCATTGCACCAAATGTAATTGCAAGACCAGCAATTAAAATATAGATTGACCAAGGTTTATCTGCATCAGGGTTGTAAAGCGCACCGAATGCTGCAATAAACATACCTAATGAAATAACGAATGGAATCGCTGAGTTATTTGGCATATGAATATCGCCTAGTGGCTCAGCAAATGTAACTTCTTTGTTGCCTTCTTGTTTCTCAATCCACCATGGATCTAAACCACGAACAAGAGGTGTTTGACGGAAGTTGTAGAATGGAATTGGTTGTGGAATTGACCATTCTAATGTACGTCCATCGCCCCATGGATCGCGACCTGCTGGTTTGCCTTTGATAGACATTAAGCAGTTGATTACCATTAAGATAACCCCTACACCCATCATTAATGCACCGATTGTAGAGATATAGTTGAATTGATCCCAACCTTGACCTTCCATGTAAGTGAATACACGACGTGGCATACCCATTAAACCAAGGAAGTGTTGAACGAAGAACGTTAAATGGAATCCGATAAAGAATACCCAGAACGTAATTTTACCAAGCGTTTCGTTTAACATACGGTTGAAGAAAATTGGCCAGTAGAAATGTGCTGAACCAAATAATGCAGTAACGATACCACCAACGATTACATAGTGGAAGTGAGCTACGATAAAGTAAGAATCATGTAATTGATAGTCAAGAGGTGCAGATGCTTGCATAACCCCTGTAACACCACCCGCAACGAATGACGGGATGAAACCAAGTGCATAAAGCATTGGCGTTGTAACTTTAATAGATCCGCCCCAAATTGTTAGGATCCAGTTAAATACCTTCATACCTGTTGGAACGGCAATTGCCATTGTAGCAACAGCGAAGATAGCGTTTGCTGTTGGCCCAAGACCAACTGTAAACATGTGATGGGCCCAAACCATGAACCCTAAGAAACCGATTAAAATTGTTGCGAATACCATTGAAGAGTATCCGAATAAACGTTTACGAGAGAACGCAGGGATAATCTCAGAGAATAATCCGAACGCAGGTAATACTAAGATATAAACTTCTGGGTGTCCGAAGATCCAGAATAAGTGTTCCCAAATAACTGTGTTACCACCCATTGTATGGTCAAAGAAGTTACCACCGAACATACGGTCAAATAACATCATTAATAAACCAATTGTTAATGGAGGGAATGCGAATAAAATTAATGCACTTGATACAAGAGCTGTCCATGTGAATAATGGCATACGCATGAATGTCATACCAGGAGCACGCATCGTGATAATCGTAACGATGAAGTTAAGTCCCGAAATTAAAGTACCTGCCCCTGAAATTTGTAAACCAAGAACATAGAAGTCGATACCATGTCCTGGAGAATATAAAGATAATGATGCATAAGAAGTCCAGCCCGCATCAGGAGCGCCACCCATAAAGAATGACAGGTGAAGGAATACTGCACCTAGGAAGAATAACCAGAACCCTAATGAGTTAAGGAACGGGAATGCAACGTCACGTGCACCAATTTGTAATGGTACAAGCATGTTCATAAATGCGAATAGTAATGGAGTAGCAGCTAGGAATAACATTGTTGTTCCGTGCATTGTTAATAATTCATTGAAAAAACCAGCTGACACGAAATCGTTATTTGGTTTCATTAACTGAATACGCATTAATAACGCTTCAAAACCAGCGATAGCGAAGAACAATGTACCGGCTAATAAATACATGACTGCTAACTTTTTATGGTCAACAGTAGTAATGTAATCCCAGACAGTTGCTCCAAAGCCCTTTTTCTGTGTGTATGAGCTCACAACTTTTACCTCCCTCAAAAATTTGTTACATAGAACGGAAATTATTTTTCAACTGATAAGCCCATGATGTAAGTTGCAAGAGCTTCAATTTCTTCGTCAGATAAATCGCCGTATATAGGTGCAGTACCCTCAGCATTCATCATTAAGTTACCTGGTTTAAATTCCTCAGGGTTTTTAATCCAAGCTTGTAAGTTTTCTTCATTGTGTTCTAAGAAACCAGCAACACGGTTACGGTCACCAAACGTAGTTAAGTTTGGACCTGGTGTACCGCCTGCTCCTGAACCAGAGATAGCATGACAGCCTAAGCAGCTGTTAGCAAAAGTTGCTTCGCCAAGATCCGTTGAAGCTTTGTCAGCAGTTTGACCTTCTGTCGCTTTCATTGCATCAACCCAAGCGTCAAATGCATCTGGGCTTAAAGCTTTTACTTTAAAGTCCATTAAAGCATGTGAAGGTCCACATAATTCAGCACATTTACCATAAAATACGCCATCTTTTAGATCTTTCGATTCTTTATCAAATACTAAGTAGAATTTATTTAAGTTTTCTACGTTTGTATCCATTTTACCGCCTACAGCAGGAATCCAGAATGAGTGCTTAACATCGGCAGCTTTTAAATTAAAGTAAACCTTTTCACCTGTTGGTACTACTAGCTCTTGAGCCGTTATAATACCTTGGTTAGGATATTCGAACTCCCACCAGTACAATTTAGCTGTTACATTGATTGTTAGGGCAGTTTTATTCCCCTCTTCATCTACCTCATCCATTGCAGCAACATCTGCAAATTTATAAGTAGTTGTAACAACTGGTACAGCAATAATTAATAATAAAATAATTGGTATAACTGTCCAAATCACTTCTAACGTATGACTACCCTCTACTTGCTTAGGGATAACGTTTTCACCAACGCGTGAACGACGGTATTTCAAGAATGCAAGTAAATAAATAACGGATACTATTACCACTACTAGCGTCATAATTACAGTAGTTAACAGTAATAAATTTAATTGTTGTTTACCTACTTCTCCAGATGGTTTTAGTGTAGAAAGATAATCTTCACCACAACCTGAAAGGAAAACCATCATCACTGCTAGAAGTGAAAAAAGACGCCATTTTTTAAGCCCTTTCATCATAGCTTAATTAAACCCCTCTTTCTTTGTTGTATTTTCATGTGTACATAGGACATTAGTTCTGTCTATATGAATTCTTTAGAAAAAGAAAGAATTCCTAAATTTAGCTAAACACCGCAAATATTATGATGGATACAAATAGTATGGTCATATGATTCAATGAATAAATAAACATTCTATTTGCCCATTTCATATCATCTTTTGCTGTAAAGCCTTTCAGAGCTAGTATTAACCAACCCAAGTTCAATGTAGTAGCAAGAGTTAAAAAGCCAATTCCAAGCTCCGGTAAAAGGAAAGGTAACGGTAATAATAAAAGAATCCAGAATAACATTGAGTACTTTGTACGTTTAAATCCCTTTACAACAGGTAGCATTGGTATTTTAGCCGCACGATATTCCTCCGTACGTTTCATAGCAAGCGCATAGAAATGTGGTGGTTGCCATGCAAACATAATTAGGAATAAGGCAAGTGCTCCTGGACCTAAAGCAGGCTCGACTGCTGCAAATCCAATAATAGGAGGAATAGCCCCTGAAATGCTTCCTACAACCGTGTTACTAACATGCTTTCTCTTTGACCACATTGAATACAGAACGACATAAGCAAATATTCCTGCTAGTCCCCACATGCCGGCTGCAAACGATGCCGCAAATAACAAAATTTCACCTACAATTAAAAATGAGAGGGCAATGGTCAATACAAAATTTGGCTTGAATCTGCCAGTCACTGTCGGTCTTGCCTTCGTTCTTTTCATGATCGGATCTATATCTTGATCAATAAAGTTATTCATTGCACCTGAGCCACCAATGATTAATGCCGCACCCAGCATGGTGAATAAGATGACATCTAGCTCTTGCAAGAAGTGTCTACTAGTAAATTGAAAAGCCAGCCACATCCCTGTAAACGTTGTGACAAGATTCGAGTTTACAATACCGATTTTTATTAGTGCTAAGAAATCTTTTACAACTGATGTTGTTTCTGGACCAGTATTTCTAGTAGCCGCCAGTGTACGACCGTTTGACATACTACCTCTCCTTTCATTTTTGTAAGCATATTCCGCTAACAATAACTATAGCGAAATTTGCGATTGATTTCTAGACATTAAGTGAAATTTAGATGAAGTTGTAAAAATTAGTTTTGTCTAGAAATATAATTAAAAACAACATATCTATAGTAAAACATTTTCTAAAATGAATTGTGAAGGTTAAAGCACGAAATTATGAACAATTTGTGAAATGGAATCGACATCTAGTACTCCCTTCCCTTTACAAGTTGTTTTTTAAACGTATTTTCGATATTATCTAGTAGCAGAAACATTACTTTCTTGTAATGTTGATAGATAAAGTAGGTGACTCATTTTATGCAACACAACAGATATTTGAAGTGGTTTGCTGTTGCCGCTACGCTAGGGATGCTCCTTATATTACTAGGTGGAGCTCTCGTTACGAAAACAGATAGTGGCTTAGGCTGTGGTCGAAACTGGCCTGATTGTAATGGATCTCTTATTCCAAAGGAGATTACACCGGAAGTCCTTATTGAATTCTCACATCGTCTTGTTACTGGAGTCGTATCAATTTCAATTCTTGTGCTAACAGTTTGGACATGGCGTAAGCTCGGACATATTCGCGAAGTAAAGCTTTTAGGTTTCTTAGCAATGTTTTTCTTAATTGCGCAGGCTCTTATTGGAGCTGCACAAGTACTATGGGGGCAAGGTGACTTCATCTTAGCACTTCATTTTGGTATTTCTCTTATTTCCTTTGCCGCGGTTCTGCTTCTCTCTATGATTGTATTTGAAGTCGATCGGAAATTTGATGCCGATAAAGTATTTATTGGTAAAAAGTTACGTTGGCATACAATTGCTGTCACAATTTATTCTTATTTGGTCGTTTATACTGGTGCGTTAGTTCGACATACAGATTCGAGCTTAATTTGTCCAGACTGGCCATTTTGCTATAACGAAACACCGTTAGCATCACCCAATAACATGTACGAATGGGTGCAAATGGGACATCGTTTAGCAGTTCTTATTATTTTCATTTGGATTGCATACATAACTTGGCACGCTGTGAAAGAATATAAGAACCAACGTGTGGTTTACTATGGTTGGATTATTGCTTTTACTATAGTATTTTTACAAGTGATTGCTGGTATGTTAGTAGTCCTAACGAAGCTGAACTTAACAGTCGCTTTAATGCATTCATTATTAATTTCTCTATTGTTCGGTCTATTATGTTACATGATCATGCTCGTTGCTCGTAGTAACTACAATGAAAAAATGAAATAATCTAATAAAAAAGATTCGTTACATGATTGTAACGAATCTTTTTTATGCTTATCGTTGTTTCTTCATGGATTCAGTACCTATAATTCCTACTATTAAAATAATCATAGATACTAGGGCGTAGTCTTTAAAGAATGTTGTAAATGGAATGTCAAAATATCGACAAATTGCCGTTACAAGACGGCCGCCTAATAATAGTAAACCAATGACAAACATCCAATTAAATAAAGCTTTAAGCATTGTTAGTTTCCTCTACTTTCATGGCTGACCAGATGATGTTGATGACCTCTGCACTATATTGTTCTACTTCTCTAGAAAGTGGTCCCCCAATCAACATGTACTCCCCAATAGCTCCTTGAATAACCTTTGCCATTACATGGACGGAAGTGATAGTAAATTTCCCTTGTTCCTTTCCCTTCGTTAATATGTTGCTCAAGGCTTTTAACAAAGGATCCTCTCCATCATCTGGCAATTTATAAAAAGGAATGTCATCTGCAGTACGAGCATTAAAAATAATTTCTAGTAGCGCTATATTTTCTTCTGGGTGTGTTGCTTGATAAGCAATACTCGCCTCAATAAATGTAGCTAATTGCGAAGCTGGTTCATCCTCAGCATATGTTTTCGTCAAAATATATGTAACGGATTGCTCAATCAGTGCTTGCAGACTTTGTTCAATTAAATCTTGTCGATCTGCGAAATGATACGAAATTAAAGCTGTGCTGATGGAAGCTCGTTTTGCAATTTGAGCTAAACTCGACTTCACATAGCCAATATCACTTAAAGTCCTAATGGTCGCATCAATTATTTGCTGTTTCCTTGCTTCCTGAATAAAGGTACTTTTATTAGTTTCCATAAACTCTCCCTTTGATTACTCAAACATTTTTTTGATCACCCAATCAAATTTTACGCATTTTTTCTCATTTCCACAATAAAAAAAGGCAGGTAGATGTTAAAAATACATCTACATACCTTTTTTTCACTACCAGTTATTCAATTTCAATCAGCAAATCACCTGTTGAAATAGCATCTCCTGCACTAGCATAAACCTCTTTTATAATACCATCCTTTGGCGCTTGAACAGTCGTTTCCATTTTCATTGCCTCTGTGATCAATAGGTGATCACCACGTTTGACAGGGCTTCCTTTGGACACAACGACCTTCAATACAGTACCAGGCATTGTAGCACCAATTTGATTTGGATTACTTGGATCTGTCTTTAATGATAGATTTCCATCTACCTCTACTGTCATATCTTGAATGACCAATTCACGGGATTGACCATTTAGCTCAAAGTACAGGACACGCGTTCCATTGTGTTGTGGTTCGCCGATAGAAACTAGTTTAATAATGAGCGTTTTTCCTTTTTCTATTTCGACTTCAATGATTTCGCCAAGCTTTAAGCCATAAAGGAATGTTGGCGTATCAAGAACTGAAATATTGCCAAAGGATTCTGCCGTTTTCGCATACTCTTCAAAAACTTTTGGATAAAGGGCATATGCCAATACATCCTTTTTCGACACCGGACGATTTAATTTTTCCTCTAGCACTGCCTCCAATTGTTCAAATTGAATAGGCTCTAATAACTCACCAGGTCGAACCGTAATAGCTTTACGGTCTTTCAGCACTACTTGTTGCAATGCCTCAGGGAACCCACCGTGTGGCTGTCCTAGATAGCCTTGGAATAATTCAATAACAGAGTCTGGGAAATCAATCGTTTGGCCCCTTGTTAATACAGTGTTTTCATCTAAATCATTTTGTACCATAAAGAGTGCCATATCCCCTACTACCTTTGAGGAAGGTGTTACTTTAACAATGTCCCCAAATAATAGGTTCACACGGGAATACATACGTTTGACTTCTTCCCAGCGATCACCAAGGCCTACAGCTTTTGCTTGTTGTTGTAGGTTACTATATTGTCCACCAGGCATTTCATGTACATAAATTTCAGAATGCGGGCTGATCATGCCACTTTCGAAATCCTTATAGTATTTACGCACATCTTCCCAATAATAAGACAATCTTTCCAATGCATCGATGTCTGCACGTAGCTCACGCTTACTACCCTTCATGGCATAGTAAAGTGAATTTGCACTTGGTTGAGATGTGAGACCCGCCATGGACCCTAATGCTGTATCAATGATATCAACACCTGCCTCAATGGCTTTCGCATATAAGTAAATTCCATTACCACTAGTGTCATGGGTATGCAAATGGATTGGCAGACTTGTCGTCTCTTTTAACTCGGAAATTAAACGATACGCTGCTTCAGGCTTCAATAAACCAGCCATATCTTTAATAGCTAGAATATGGGCACCAGAAGCCTCCAGTTCTTTGGCCATGTCTTTGTAATATTGCACAGAATATTTCGCACGAGTATCATCCAAAATGTCGCCTGTATAACAGATTGCCGCTTCCGCAATTTTTCCTGATTGACGGGCTGCATCTATAGCTACTTCCATTCCCTTAATCCAGTTCAGGCTATCGAAAATACGGAATACATCAATACCTGATGCAGCTGATTCTGCGATAAATTCACGGATTAAATTATCAGGATAGTTCGTGTAACCTACAGCATTAGCACCACGCAATAGCATTTGGAATAACACGTTTGGCACTTGCTCACGTAGCTTTGCTAAACGCTCCCATGGGTCCTCCTTTAAGAAGCGATACGCCACATCAAACGTAGCACCGCCCCACATTTCCAATGAGAATAATTGATGCATCATACGAGCTGTTGCATCTGCAATTTGATACATATCATGCGAGCGTACTCGAGTAGCGAGAAGTGATTGGTGAGCATCACGGAAAGTCGTATCTGTTAAAAGCACATCATCTTGGGCTAAGATCCATTGCACTAAGCCGTCTGCACCCTCTGTATCTAAAATTTGTTTTGTACCAGCTGGTGGCACAATTAACCGGTCTATTTTAGGAATATTTGGTTGAACAAAAATTGGCTTTGATTGCTTTTCCACACCAGGGAATCCGTTTAGCGTCACATTACCGATATAGCTTAACAGCTTTGTCCCTCGGTCCTGACGTACTGGGAAATGGAACAGCTCTGGTGTAGTGTCAATAAAGCTTGTATCAAAAGCACCAGATAAAAATTTCTCATGTGTCACAACATTATTTAAAAACGGAATATTCGTTTTGACACCGCGAATACGGAATTCTTTTAAATTTCGGTCCATTTTCGCAGCAGCTTCTTTAAAGTTCATGCCAGATGTAGAGATTTTTACGAGTAAGGAATCGTAGTATGGTGTAACAACAGCACCTTGGAAACCATTGCCGGCATCTAAACGGACTCCAAAGCCACCACTAGAGCGATAAACCATTAACTTTCCTGTATCCGGCATAAAGTCGTTAGCAGGGTCCTCTGTTGTTACACGTGCCTGAATCGCATAGCCAATCATTGGCATATCTTCTTGCTTCGGCATATGAATTTCTTCGCTAAACAGAGCATAACCTGCTGCTACCTTAATTTGGGTATGGACAATATCTACACCTGTAATCATTTCTGTAATCGTATGTTCTACTTGAATGCGAGGGTTTACCTCGATGAAATAAAAATCGTTCCCTGCGACTAAAAATTCCACTGTCCCTGCATTTATGTACGAGACATTCTTCATTATTTTCACAGCAGCAGTACAAATACGATTTCTTAACTCTTCGGAAATCGAATGAGAAGGAGCAATCTCAACTACCTTTTGGTGACGACGTTGGATTGAACAATCACGTTCATATAAATGCACAATATTGCCTTGCTGGTCACCAATAATTTGTACTTCAATATGCTTAGGTTTGATAATGGCCTTTTCTACATACACCTCATCAGAGCCGAAAGCAGCTTTTGCTTCTGATTTTGCGCGTTCATAGGCTGATGCAAGCTCCTCAGCTGCATGCACAAGACGCATACCACGACCACCGCCGCCAAGCGCTGCCTTAATCATAACTGGATAGCCAACAGTGCTAGCAAACGCTTCTACCTCTGCTAAATTGGCTACAGGGCCATCTGTACCAGGAATAACAGGAATGTCAGCCGCAATCGCCTGCGAACGTGCTTTAACCTTATCCCCAAACATATCTAAATGCTGAGAAGTTGGTCCGATGAAGATAATACCCTCTTCTTCACAGCGACGTGCAAATTCCACGTTTTCTGATAAAAAACCATACCCTGGGTGAATCGCATCAACATCTGCATCTTTTGCGATGGCAATAATACCTTCAATATCTAAGTAAGCATCAATTGGTTTCTTGCCCGCTCCCACTAAATAAGCTTCATCGGCTTTAAAGCGATGAAAAGCACCACTATCTTCTCTTGAATAGATAGCAACAGTTTGGATATTCAGCTCCGTACAAGCACGGAAAATACGAATTGCAATTTCTCCTCGATTGGCTACAAGGATTTTGTTGATTGATTCCATAGGTATCCCCCTTTATGATTCTGTTTTTTTCCTCTCTACCTTTTCAAACATAGAAACATTAATTAATATTCCCATCGCTAAAGATAGAATGATTATAGATGTACCGCCATAGCTTATAAAAGGTAACGTTACACCGGTTAACGGGATTAACCCGGTTACACCCCCAAGATTGATAAACGATTGCCAGCCTATCCAGCTCGCAATACCGGCCGCAATCATGCGTGCCATTGGATCCTTTGTTCGCAATGCAATAGAAAAGCCTTTATATACAATAAACCCTAAACCAGTCAGGACGATGATAACTCCCCATATACCTAATTCTTCCATAATTATAGCCATAATAAAGTCTGTTTGTGGTTCAGGTAAATATCCTAATTTTTGAATGGATTGACCAAGTCCTCTACCTTCTAAGCCGCCTCCGCCAATTGCATAATAACTATTGGCCACTTGGTGACCACTACCATTTTCATACTCGAACGGATTTAAATAAGATAAAATCCGCCCTTTTCGGTTCTCCGTTAATAGTTCTCCCTTGAATAACAAAAGTATACCAAGAATCGCTGCGCCGAATGCTGCCAACACACCGAAAAATTTCCAAAACGTCTTAAAAGGAATGCCACTGGAAGCAACGACAGATACGGCAATTCCACATAAAATGATTACTGCCCCTAAATCTGTTTCGAATGCAACACCAGCAACTACTAGGATCCATAGAAAAATGGGATAAAAAATTTCTGTCGGTTGAAGTTTTTCAAATGTATATTTCTGTGATTTTCGATAAAATGCAGCTGCAAAATATAAAATTATAAATAGCTTTGCATATTCAGATGGCTGAAAGTTCCCTAAACCAGGCACGTGTATCCAACTTTGTGACCCTACATCTTCTGCACCATGCCCTGCTATCTTTAGCCAAGTAAATAGAACAGCTAATACGATGGTTAGCAACATCATAATATTCTTATTCGCATAATGCTTATAAGGGAAAAATGCTGCCACAATAAAACCTAAAAAGGCCACTATTAAATTGGTTATTTGCTTTCGATAAAAATAATCAGGTGCTTCTCCTTCTCGTGCAATAGCGACCATCATACTTGAACTATAAATCATGATTAATCCAAATAAGCTCAATAATAGGACAGTAAAAAATAAAGGGTAATCAAAATTTTGTGCATATCGTTTTAAGTATTGTTTCATCTGAAAAACCTCGTTCTAGTAAAAAAACTCAAAGCGCAAAAAAGCGTTTGAGTTTTTCTTTTTATTTGTCTGTATACGCATCGTGTAGTACAGAAAGCTCTTTCTCGAGTGAATCGAGAATTTCCTTGCCTTTTTCACGTTCAATCAGACCTAGCTTCACAGCAAAGTCAATTTCACGAGACAGGCCGAACATTTGTGTATCTAATACTTCCTCATATAAAGGGCATTGTGGCATTGTTAAATGATCCATTTGTACTCGAATAAGGCGAGCAATCTTATCTGCATCAGCAACTAAAAGCTCCAAAGCCTTTTCTTGAAAAGAAGTTTGTGATTTCGTATCCATGAGGACGCCCCCATTATCTGATATTTCTTCGATTCTATCTTAATAAAGTTTATCTTCTAGTCGTTAAAATTGCAAGTGTCTTCATTGGAAAATACCGAATTCCAATTTTATTTCTTTATTATTTTTGGGCATTAGCGTTATACTATGTCATGGATATACAAGATTTGAGGAGGATTTCTATCATGGAAACAATAATTCCTATCAAGGGCGCAGTAACATATCAATTAACATTAGATCCCACTGTTTGGATTTTCGATGATCGTAAATTAGATTTAAAAACATATTTCACGACACAAGATGTTAAGGAAGATTCAGACATCAAATATATGCGTGAGGTTGGTGCTCACTGGTCTCGTGAGATTATGGAGGGAGCTACATTCCCGCCTACATTAAAATCAGAGCGTAAGTTTGACCGTAAAGGAATGGAAACAGGGACATTTGGTATCGAATTAGGTCATTTTTTGAAAAATGCTGAAATTAAACCTGAAGCAACAAAAATTATCTTTGAATGTGAAACTGGTCAGGAATATCCTTTTTCTATTGAAGAAGCATCTACACTTATTTTAAAATATAGCCAAGATGGCAAGCCACTCTTAGAGGACGGTCCCATTCATGTATTAATGAGAGATGGTTCAAATATTGATAATCCTATTAAAAACGTAATAGCCATTCGCGCTGAATAGGGGGGAATGCAATGCGCGTTAAATGCGTAATTTGCGATACGATTCAAAGTATAGACGATAATTTACCTTTAGCAAAAAAATTACGTAATCGTCCAATCCATACTTATATGTGTGAAAATTGCCATGATCGTATTAAAGAAAACACGGTTGCACGATTAGAAACAGGGAATTTCCGTTTTTATAGAACTTCACCACAAATGGATAAAGAATTTTAATATTTAATGAACACAAAAGAGGTGCCTCCATCGGGAGACACCTCTTTTATTTATTAGCCGTTATTTTTAATAACCGACTTTTCTATCAACTCAACCACCTGATACATGATTGTTGCAAAAAATGCAATGATGAGCAAGGACATGAGCACAAGGTTAAAATTAAACACTTGGAAGCCATAGATGATTAAATAGCCAAGACCTTTTGAGGCCACTAAAAACTCACCTACAATAACCCCAACCCACGATAATCCTACATTCACCTTTAATGTTGAAATGATAGTCGGAAAAGATGCAGGTAAGATGACTTCACGAAAGATTTGCCACCTAGATGCACCAAATGTTTGTAAGACCTTACTATAATTCGGATCGACACCTTTAAAAGCCGTATATACCACGATGGTCGTAATAATGATAGAAATTAAAGCTCCCATTGCAATAATGGAAAAATAACCTGGCCCTAGTGCAACAATAAGAATAGGCCCTAACGCAACTTTTGGCATCGCATTTAAAATAACTAAATAAGGGTCCAGTACCTTCGACAGAAATGGTGACCACCACAAAAGGATAGCGATGAACGTCCCTAGTAAAGTACCCGCAATAAAGCCAATCACCGTCTCCATTAATGTCACACCAACATGCAAAGTTAAAGTTCCATCAGTTACTTTTTCGATAAATGTATGCCAGACTTGTGTGGGTGAACTAAAAATTAAACGGTCTATCCATTCTAATCTAGAAAGCAGCTCCCATCCTCCAAAGAACAGAAGCAGAATAATAAGCTGATACAGCCTTACAAAGCGTTTTTCTTTTTTTAACATTTGCTGATATTGTTTAAATAATGTATTATCCAAGGCTCTCCAGCTCCTTCCAAATCATTTGGAATACATCTGCATAGGTAGGATGCTGTCTTACATCAAACGGTGATAATTCACGAAGTGCCTCAGGTATTTCAAACACTTTATGCAATGTCCCTGGATTAGCAGAAAATAAAAAGACACGCTCACTCATAGCTATTGCCTCTCCAATATCATGCGTCACAAGAACTGCTGTCTTTCTATAGGTCTTTAATGTTTCTACCACTAAATCCTCAAGCTTTAATTTCGATTGATAATCAAGAGCTGAAAATGGTTCATCTAACAATAAAATTTTAGGATTTACCGCTAAAGTACGAGCAAGTGCCACACGTTGTCTCATACCTCCTGATAATTCTCGTGGATAGTTGTTCCCTACATGTGGTAATCCTACTTCTTGCAAAAGAGCATTGGCCGTTACTTTATGTGAATTATTGCTCCGCTCCATAATTTTTAAACCAATCGTGACGTTTTCTTCAATGGTTTTCCATGGAAATAAATAGTCCTGCTGAAGCATATAGCCAATGCTTGATTGATTATGTGCTGCTAGTTCATCACCATCAATATAGACTTTGCCTTCAGTTGATGGAAACAAACCAGCGATTATTGATAATAAGGTCGTTTTCCCACAGCCACTAGGCCCGATAAACGACACGAATTCTCCTTCACGAATGGCTAAACTAATATCACGTAATACTTCCTTTGCCTGTGTGCTTGAAAAATAACTATGGTGAATATTTTCTAGCTGTAAAAATTCCATATTACTCAGCAGCCTTTTTAGCAAAGGTTGTGTTCACAAGTTTTTCATACTCCACGCGTTGAGAAAGTTCACCTGCTTCCTCCATAATTGTTTGCAAGTTATCCCACTCCCCCTCATCGAGGATAGGGTCTGATGCATAGGAGCCTTGTGCTTTATAACGCTCGATTACTGTTTCGATAACCGCAACATCTACATTCTCAAAATAAGGTTGAATAATTTTTGCCACTTCTGCGGCACTTTCATTCTGTACAAAATTTTGTGCCCGTTGTAAGGCATTTGTAAAGGCTTGAACTGTCTTCTCATCATCCTTTAAATAACTGCTTTTCGCCATATAGGATGTGTAAGGCAAATTACCAGACTCTGTACCGAAAGATGCTACAATATAGCCTTTCCCCTCTTTTTCAAATACACTAGCTGTTGGTTCAAATAACTGTACATAATCACCAGTACCTGAAGCAAAAGCAGTGGCTATATTTGCAAAATCAATATTTTGAATAAGGGTTAAATCATGAACAGGGTCTATGCCGTGCTTCTTCAGCACAAATTCACCTGCCATTTGCGGCATCCCACCTTTACGCTGCCCTAAAAATGTAGAGCCCTTCAATTGATCCCATGAAAAATTATCCATTTTTTCCCTTGCAACTAAAAAAGTACCGTCAGTTTGAGTTAACTGAGCAAAATTCTGAATGGGATCATTCGCCCCTTGTAGTGTGACGTAGATTGAAGTTTCCGAACCAACTAAAGCAATATCAATACCATCTGACAGCAATGCCGTCATGGTTTTATCGCCACCCGCTATCGTTTGTAGCTCTACAGAAAGACCTTCATCCTCGAAGAATCCTTTTTCAAGCGCTACATATTGAGGCGCATAAAATATCGAACGAGTTACTTCTCCAACTTTGACTTTTTCTAGCTCTGCTTTATTACATGCCGTCAAAGAAAGGAGTAACAAAGCAATGACACCTAATAGAAAACCTTTTGTAAGCCAACGCATTCCCTTTCCTCCTTGATGTGATGAAAATAAGCCTATCGACATTAACTTATTCACATCAGAAGAATTCGGTGCCAACCAATTTATGTTGATTTTACACTTGTGTAGGATCAGCTATGCCAAATAGGATTTTTGAAAAAGTTTTTTAGTTATATAAGAAAACAGCCTTAGCGACTATTGCGCTAAGGCTGTTTGATAAACGATAAAAGTTCTTATTATAAAATACGTACTACCTTTTATTGATTGGCAGCTTGTTGCTCTTCTCTTTTTTCACGCCATAATCTTGTTTTATAAACTATTAAAATTAAGGCGGCTACAATCAATCCTTCAATCATTGGCAAGAATAGAGCAAAGAATGTTAGCATGATACAACCTACAAAGAGGAACGCATAAATAATAATGTTTTGAGATAGTTTTAATTTCTTGGCAAAGCCTAGCTTATAGACAATGGCAGAAAGTGCAAATACAAGAAGAAATACAACATAGCCTGCAATTTCATAGCTTGGTAAATTTTCATATAAAAATCTCGTTATACCCGCCATTCTTCCAAAAACTCTTGTTGTTTCCTCGGAACTTGTCTGTGCAGCAACTTGAATAACATTTAGTTCACCCAATAAAGCGGACTTAATATCCAAGACTCCTCTTCCTTTCATGTCAGCGAAAATTATTGTTCTGCGTTACGTAATTTTTTCGCTGCTTTCTCACGTTCATTTTTATCTAGAATTTTTTTACGCAGACGAATAGATTCTGGTGTGATTTCTAAATACTCATCATCACCTAGGTATTCAAGTGCTTCTTCTAAAGATAAAATACGTGGTTTTTTAATAACATTCGTTTGGTCTTTATTTGCTGAACGAATGTTTGTTTTTTGTTTCATTTTTGTGATGTTTACAGTGATATCAGCGTCACGAGTATTTTCTCCAACGATCATACCTTCGTAAATATCTGTACCTGGCTCTAAGAACAGTGTACCACGATCTTCAATTTGCATCATACCATAAGTTGTTGATTTACCAGTTTCCATAGAAACTAGTACACCTTGGTGACGTCCACCAATTTTACCTGGTAGTAATGGTTGGTAGCAATCAAACGTATGGTTGATAATACCAAAACCTTTTGTCATCGACATGAATTCAGTCGTATAACCGATCAAACCACGAGCTGGTACTAAGAACGTTAAACGAACTTGGCCACTGCCGTTATTTACCATATCAAGCATTTCACCTTTACGTGTACCAATTGATTCAATAATTGAACCAACATTATCTTCCGGTACATCGATTTGAACGCGTTCGAATGGTTCACATTTTACGCCATCGATTTCACGCACGATTACTTGAGGTTTAGATACTTGTAATTCGAAACCTTCACGGCGCATATTTTCAATAAGGATTGAAAGGTGAAGCTCACCACGACCTGAAACTGTCCAAGCATCTGGAGAATCAGTATCTTCAACACGTAAAGATACGTCCGTTTGTAATTGAGCACGTAAACGCTCTTCTACTTTACGAGAAGTAACCCATTTCCCTTCACGACCAGCGAATGGAGAGTTGTTTACTAAGAACGTCATTTGTAAAGTTGGTTCATCGATACGTAATGGTGTAAGCGCTTCTTGGTGCTCAACAGGACAAACTGTTTCACCTACATTGATATCTTCCATACCTGAAACGGCGATTAAATCACCAGCTTTTGCTGTCTCTACTTCTTCACGTTTTAAACCGAAGAAACCAAAGATTTTTGTTACACGGAAGTTTTTCACTGTACCGTCTAACTTCATCAGTGCAACTTGTTGACCTACAGAAATTGTTCCACGGAATACGCGACCAATTCCGATACGTCCAACGAAGTCATTATAGTCAAGTAAAGCTACTTGGAATTGTAATGGGTCTTCTGAGTTATCAACTGGTGCTGGGATAGATTCAATAACTTTTTCAAATAGACATTTCATATTTTCTTCTTGTTTAGATGGATCAGCGTCCAAAGAAGCTGTACCATTTACACCTGAAGCATAAACAACAGGGAAGTCTAATTGATCGTCATCTGCACCTAACTCGATAAATAATTCAAGTACTTCATCTACTACTTCTAGCGGACGAGCTGAATCTTTGTCTACTTTATTTACGACTACGATTGGTGTTAGACGTTGTTCCAATGCTTTTTTCAATACGAAACGTGTTTGAGGCATACAACCTTCATACGCATCGACAACTAGTAAAACGCCGTCTACCATTTTTAAAATACGTTCTACCTCACCACCGAAGTCAGCGTGTCCAGGCGTATCAAGGATGTTGATACGAGTTCCTTCATAGTTTACTGCTGTATTTTTAGCTAAAATCGTAATACCACGTTCGCGTTCAATATCATTAGAGTCCATTGCACGTTCTTCAACACGTTCGTTTGAACGGAATGTACCTGATTGTTTTAGTAATTGGTCGACTAAGGTAGTTTTACCATGGTCAACGTGGGCGATTATTGCGATATTGCGAAGATCTTGACGTAAGTTTGTCATTATTCCACTCCATATTCTTTTTTCGAATGTTTAACTGTGATATTATAGCACAAGAAGGATAGAAATGTCCTTATTAGAATTTACATCATTCTAAAAAATATATATCATTTATAAATTTTTTATATAGGAGGCTAGGCTATGAATCGTGCAAAATTCGTAATGGCTATTTATGCATTAGCAGCTGTATTAGCAATGTGCTCAATTGGCTATTCTGTGGCGGCTAGTAGTGTATTTGGTGCAATAGCGGGTATTGTGGCTACTTGTGTCATTTTCATGACAGCCTTTAAAATGAAGCGTAAACTACGTATGCAAGGGTTACTGTAGTTAAAAAAAGGAGCTGTCTAGTAAATAGACGGCTCCTTTTTATTCATAAGGTACAATATATTTTTCCAATAATTCTTTATGAATGGAAGGATTGGCGATAATAAAAGTATCTTGATGTAAGAAGTCAAAGCCTTCTCCGTGCAAGTTTGTGGCAATGGCCCCGACCTCTTGAGCAATAATGGTACCACCTGCTATATCCCACGGTGATAGACGCATGGAAACATAGGCATCCAACTTACCACTAACAACAAATGCGATTTCCATGCAAGCCGAGCCATAGGAACGTGTGCCCCGAACTTTGCGGACCATCTCAATGACCTTTTCGTGATGAATATGTCGATTAGGAGCTACCCAATGTGCATTGATACCAATGACTGATTCCTCCATCGTAACAGATTGAAGCTTCCGCAGTGGAGAATCGTTATACCATGCGCCTTGGCCTTCAATCGCATAAAATAAATCCTCGCGCATGACATCAAATATGTACCCTAACTTACCTACCCCATTAATAAAAATACCAATAGAAATCATAAAGTGACGATGCTGTTTAACAAAATTCATCGTGCCGTCTATAGGGTCAATAATCCAAACTACACCATCTAATGACTCTACCTTTTCCCCCATTCCTTCTTCGCCTAAAATTTTGTGGGCTGGATTAAAAGCTTTAATTTGGTCGATAAAAAATAACTCGGTCTCTCGGTCAATATTTGTTACCAGGTCATTGGCACCTGATTTTGTCTCGATCACTAAATTATACGAAAAGGCTTCTCGAATACGCCTTCCAGCTTCAAAGATTATACTTTTCGCAAATTCATCCATTTGTTGTAAATCCAATTAAAACCCACCCTTCGAATATAAGAAAAAGCCTTTACTTTCCTCACGCTTTATTCATAAATTTTACCTTGTCCATTGTCTTTATTGCGATATACAACATGAACTTCAAGAAATACTGAAATTCTTTACGCTATGATATAGTATCTATTTTACCCTTTGTCACAATAAAAATCACCTGCTGTCGGAATATTCAGCAAGTGATTTTTTAAATGGGTATAAGATTTTGATTACGCATAGGCGTGGAAGCTTTCAAGTTCCATCTGGATTTCTCCAAGACGTTTTTTACTTTTTTCAATTTCAATATCATTTTTTTCATTCATCGCTGCAAAAAGCGAAGCTAATTCATAATCTAATTCTAATTGTAAAATGTGTTCATATTGCTTTTCAATGTCAACTTTACGTATAATTTTTACGATTGGTTTCATAAAAACACTTCCTTTTTTTATTTTTTTTACAAAAACTTCTCATATTCGATAAAGTTCTTGTTATAAGATTTTTTCCCAAAATCAGCGTAAAATAAACCTTATAAAACGAAAGGAGCAAAATAAAATTGCCAAAAATAAAGTGGACAAACAAAGATTTTAATGTTTTTAAAATAGACGGTTTAGAACAAAGAATGGATGCATTAAACGATCATGTACGCCCAAAATTCCATCAGCTTGGTGATGATTTTGCTGCCTATTTCTCAAGCCAGCTAGGTGAAGAATTCTTCCCTCATGTTGCCAAACACGCTAGAAGAACTGTCAACCCTCCAAAAGATAGTTGGGTTGCCTTTGCACCATATAAAAGAGGTTATAAATCATTGCCTCACTTTCAGATTGGTCTATGGCACTCACATTTATTCATCGTCTTAGCTATTATTTATGAAGCTCCTCAAAAAAATGTGATGGCTGAACGTTTACTCGCTCATCAATCCTTATTTGAGCAGCTATCTGGTGACTTTATTGTGTCAGGTGACCATATGTCCCCAGAGGCCATTTCACTTGAAGAATCGAAAGAAGACAAGCTTGAGGCACTACTTTTACGTCTGCGAGATGTAAAAAAAGGTGAGTTTTTAATTGGTCGTCATATCCCAAAAGAGCAAGCAATAAAATTATCAGCCAGTGAATTCCACCAGTTAACCGAGCAAACATTCAACAGCTTACTACCTTTTTACAACGTCATTGTTGGTAAAGATTTAAAATAAGCTTTAACCTCATGTTATTTGTTGAAGTAGTGTATGCAAAATGTCGTTTTTTAACACAACAAAATAAAAAGCGGATGTGAGTTGTTCTCACATCCACTTTTTTATCGATTTTTTTTAGGGGCTATTTTTATCATTGTACCATCTGCGGCTTCTTTTGTTTGTTTAACAACAGGATAGCTTATATAGCCACTCGCTTCTTCAAATTCACGAAATATTGTTTTTTCCTCTGCTTGTGAAGGAACAATTTCCTTAAAACGACGATATTTAGCCATCATGACCTCACGCTTGATGCCCTTTTCATGAGCTTGTTCAATTCCTTCAAAAAATTGAACAACATCCACAATCTCCTCTGTAGACCAATCTGTTGAAAACGGATAAGAATATTCCATTCGACAAAACCACCTTTACATTATTGCCCCCATTTTAACCGGATACTTTCCGCTTCTGCAACCATTCGATTGATTAATTCCTCAACAGTAGGAATATCATGAATCATCCCTGTCACTTGTCCAGCCCAACCAAAGCCTTGTTCTTGTTCACCATCATAAATAAAACGCTTATTCGCTGAACCACTTATATATTCCTTTAACGCTTCATAGGATGGCTCTTTTTCTTCAATTTCTAAAATTTTTGCCGTAAACTCATTACGTAAAGCTCGAGCTGGTGCACCGATAGAACGTTTTATGATCGTCGTATCAGCCTCTGTGCTTGCTATTAGTGCCTCTTTATAAGCTGCAGAAGCATCAACACATTCCTTTGTTGCAATAAAACGAGTACCCATTTCAATTCCTTCAGCTCCCAGTGCATGGGCAGCCATCCAGCCTCTGCCATCGCCAATTCCACCTGAAGCAATCACTGGGATTTTCACACTATCAACAACCTGTGGGACGAGCACCATCGTACCTACATCATCCCTACCAAGATGTCCGCCACCCTCTTGTCCAACAACCATTACAGCATCTGCTCCAAGCTGTTCAGCTTTTTGCGCTTGTCTACGTGCAGCTACAAGTACTAATTTTTTAATATCTGTGCCTGCTAATAAATCAAAAATGGGTGCAGGATTACCACCTGTCATCGTCACAACAGGTACCTCTTCTTCCACTGCAACGCGAACCATTTCCTCATAGCCTGTACCATGCATACCTATAGCAAAGTTTACGCCAAAAGGCTTATCTGTTAATGTTCGTACTTTATGAATCTCCGCTCGCAATAAGTCAGGGTTTCGTAAACTCATAGCTGTGATTTGACCTAACCCTCCAGCATTCGACACAGCCGCCGCTAAATCAGCATAGGCTAAATACGCTAAACCGCCTTGAATAATTGGGTATTTCACTTGTAAAAGCTCTGTCACCCGTGTATTCCAACTCATAATACCTCCCCTTTCATTCGGTATTAATTTCTCGATATCCTTAAAAAATCCTTTTATTTTTTATGAAAAGTCTATTTTTTCGTGTCGTTAGGTGCTATAATTCATTTGTTTTCTTAGATAATTTAAAGTGAGGTGGTACCTGCGTTGTCACAACTAGAGACTCCATTGTTCGACGTATTACTTAAACATCGGAACAGACATCCTATTCAGTTCCATATTCCAGGCCATAAGAAAGGGCAAGGGATGGACCCTGCTTTCCGAGAATTCGTCGGCGACAACGTTTTATCAATTGATTTAATTAATATTGCTCCACTAGACGATTTACATTCACCAAAGGGTGCTATTAAAGAAGCGCAAAATCTTGCAGCAGAAGCTTTTGGTGCTGATCATACATTCTTTTCCGTTCAAGGTACTAGTGGCGCCATCATGACGATGATTCTGACCGTCGTTGGTCCAGGTGATAAGATTCTAGTGCCGCGGAATGTCCATAAATCTATTATGTCGGCGATAGTTTTCGCTGGTGCAATTCCAATTTTTATTCATCCTGAAGTCGATAGTGAATACGGGATTTCTCATGGCATATCCCCTGAGGCTGTCGAAAAAGCATTAAATGCTTATCCTGATACAAAAGCTGTGCTAGTTATTAATCCGACTTATTATGGCTTCACAGCAGATTTAAAACGCATTGTCGAAATCACTCATAGCCGTGATATTCCTGTAGTAGTAGATGAAGCACATGGTGTACACATTAAATTCCATGATGACCTTCCCTATTCAGCAATGGAGGCAGGTGCCGACATGGCTGCTACAAGTGTTCATAAGCTTGGTGGTTCTATGACACAAACATCCATTTTAAATGTTCGTGAAGGACTTGTTTCAGCAAAACGTGTACAAGCTGTTTTTTCTATGCTAACAACGACATCTACATCTTATCCATTGCTCGCTTCCCTTGACACAGCTCGACGTCAATTAGCGATTCACGGATATGATTTAATTGACGATGCATTACGTTTAGCAAAGGATGCACGTAAACGAATCAACCAAATCCCACATTTAAAATGTGCAGGCAAGGAAAAACTACATTCATCCGCTACTTATGATATGGACCCTTTAAAACTTCTTATTAGCGTCAAGGATTTGGGTATTTCTGGGCATAGAGCTGAGGAATGGTTACGTTATAATGCCAATATCGAAGTAGAATTGTCTGACCTTTACAATATTTTATGTTTAGTGACATTAGGAGATACGAAAAAAGAAATTAATCTTTTAGTAAATGCATTATCTCGTATGTCAAAAGCGTTTGATTCGGAAGCGGCTATCACAGAAGCTGTCGTGAATGTCCCAGATATTCCAGCGCTAGCTATGTCACCCCGTGATGCATTTTATGCTGATACTGAGGTAGTTCCACTTGCTGAAGCAGATAACTGTATTTGTGCAGAATTTATTATGGTATATCCTCCTGGAATCCCAATTTTTATTCCCGGGGAAATAATTACTCAAGAAAATATTCATTATATTCAAATGAATATTGAGGCGGGTTTACCCGTTCAGGGACCAGAGGATTCAACATTAAAAACGATTCGTGTTATTAAAGAACGAAAACCTATTATTTAATCTTAAAAGCTAGCTCTTCTTGAAGAGCTAGCTTTTTCATTATTTATAAGAAGCAGAGGTTAATATCAATAAATTTGGAAAAGCTAACTACCCATATTGCCATAAAAAATCTCCAACTGTTTTAACGGAAACCGTAGCTACTTTAGAAAATTTCCCTTTCCCATTTAATAAAATTATCTATATCAGGATAACCTTTTCCTAATTCCCATTAAGACACAGCCTGTCGTTAAATATTTAAATACTCTACCACTTCATTCTGAGTATAGTGATGCTGTTCCCTTAATTTCTTTAAACGGTTTTCAAAATCATCCGTATTATTTATTACAAAATAGATCGCAATTAAATATGCAACGAGCATTTATTAGTTGATTTTATAAGCTAAAAGTTAGAATAACAAATGCACATTATCTACAATAGAGAAAAGGAGGAATGATTCATGAATACATGGAATCAACGTTTTCTAGAATCTGAATACGTTTATGGTGAACAACCAAATACCTTTATTAAAGAATATGTATCTTTTTTGAAAGAATGCCCTAATATCGCAGCCTATGCTGAAGGTGAAGGGCGCAATGCTGTTTTTTTAGCCTCTAGGGGCCATACTGTTACTGCCTATGACTATGCACAAAGTGGTCTTGCGAAAACAGAGCAATTAGCCCAGAAACAGCATGTAACAGTTCAAACTAGGCTAACCGATTTACTACTGGATGAGCTTCCTGTGGAGAAATATGATGCGGCTATTATGATTTTTGGTCATTTTCCATTGCAACAACAGCAGGCAGTCATCCAAAAGATTATCGATTCAGTGAAGCAAGGCGGACGGATTATGATGGAATTATATTCTATTTATCAGCTCCCCTATGCGTCTGGTGGTCCACAGCAGCTTGATTTTTTATATGATCCAAAAGATGTCCTGCAATGGTGTGAGTCACACAAAATTATCCATTTCTTTACAGGTGAGCAAATACGCCATGAAGGAGCGTTACACACTGGACTAGCCCATACCATTCAATTCATTATTGAAAAAAAATAAATGAGTTGTCTCTAACCAGTTGAGACAACTCCTAAAGTGAAAATTTTTATAAAAATAAATACACAAATAATGGGCAGAAAAATGCCCCTATTATAGCTGTTAATCCCATTGATAATGAACCAACTGATAATTCCTGTTCTCCGTATTCCCTTAATTTTACAAGTCCTACACCATGCGAGGCACTGCCCACTGCCACTCCTCTACTAACGGCCGAGTCGATTTTGCCATACTTAATAACTAAAGGACCAATAATAGCTCCTACAAACCCTGCTATCATGACAAAAACAGCTGTTAGTGGCGGAATACCCCCTATTGTTTCGCTGACCTGCATTCCAACAGGGGTCGTTAAAGATTTAGGCAAGGCTGTCAACATCCAACTAGATTTTACACCAATCCATTTTAACAGCACGAAAATGGTCACTAATCCTGTCACCATGCCGATGAATAGTCCTGATAAAATAGAATATTTATATTTGATAATAATAGCTCGTTGATTATAAAGAGGATAGGCAAGTGCGACTACAGCTGGCCCAAGCATTTTCTGAAGCCATTCTCCACCCACCATATATGTAGAATATGGAATATTAAATACTAGTAAAATCACTGCACTAACAACAGTAGTCGTGACTAAAGGAATCATAATAGGATGCGGAAATCGCTGATAAAGCTTCGTAAATAATATGAACATCATGATGGTGCTCAGGACAACAATTGCTTCAATCAACCGTTAACTCACCCTTTCCCTCTTCAACAATAGACTCCGTTTCTTCCTTTTTCTTTAATTCTTTCTTCTCAATTAGTTGCGTCAGTAAACCTGTGACATAAATAGAGATTAATGTACTAGCAATAACGGCTAGAATGATAAGCAAGCCAGTAATTGACATGAGTTCTGGGTAATCAATAACGCCCACTGTTGCTGGTATGAAAAACAACGTTAAAACGCCAATTAAAAAACTTGCTCCATCTTGAATATATTCAACCTTAATGATTCTAAAAATGAGTGAAAGTACTAGTAACAGTAATCCAATGACACTCCCTGGAAGCGGTATGTGTAAATAAGTAACAATTCCTACTCCCATATAATAAAAAATGGTCAGTATGCCAATTTGAACAATAATCCGAACAACTCGCAACAACAGTGCAGCAAAATTTTCGTTCAACATTTCGCTACTTTTCACCCCCTATATCGTTCATTCTACATCTGTAGGAATTTTCTGTCTATTGTAATTTTAGAAAAATAATAATCAGCATCAAAAAGAGCTAAGTTCCATATTCCCAAAAATCACATGTATACATATATAGTGTTTTCATCGATATTTAGGGTAATTTATCACTCGGACTATTCAAATAGCGTTCTTTCCCTAAAATGAATATCCACTACCTATCGCCTTTAAATTTTTCATCACTAGCTAGCAAATTTCAGAAATTTTATATATAATCTGAAATTACAAAAGATACTCATTTTTTCAAATAATACTATAATTTCCATAATACACAATAAGGTGGGATCTTCTATTATCCTTAAAACATTAAAACTCCAAACTCGCTTTGCTTATTACAGTAGCTTTTTAATTTTTCTTATCGTCACTTTAGCTGGTTTACTCTTTTACGTAACCATTTCTGATGCACTGCAAACACAAATTGGTAACCGAGCACTATACTTGGCGGAAACAACTGCTAGTAGGGGCGACGTTATAGAAGCCTTTCACACTGACAACCCATCAAAAAGTCTGCAAACAATTAGCGATGAGATTATGGACGCTGCAAAAGCCACGTATGTTGTAATCGGTGATAAAAATGGCATTCGCTACACCCACCCTCTCGCCGATCGTATTGGCAAATCGATGGTTGGTGATGATAACGACAAAGCATTGATCAACGGTGAATCTTATGTTTCAATTGCCGATGGTTCAATGGGACAATCTATTCGTGGGAAAGCGCCTATCTTTGATACGAATGGAGCCATTTTAGGCGTTGTGTCCATTGGTTATTTAACGAGTGAATTAGATAACTTATATTTTTTATATTTGGATAATATTTTTTATACGATCATTATTGCACTCACCATCGGTATTATCGGCTCCATTATTTTATCTCGGAATATTAAAAAGCAAATTTTTAATTTGGAGCCAAATGAAATTGCCAATCTATTAACAGAAAAAAATACTTTAATAGAATCAGTACGGGAAGCTATTATTACGGTCAATGATAAAGGTGAAATTACAACGCTAAACAACGCCGCCGCCAATATCTTAAATTTACCCGATGCTGCTTCTATTATTGGTGATAATATTAAGCAACATATCCCAAATACTCATCTACTGAATGTATTGATGAATGGTGAAAAACAGCTTGATAAATTGATGATTGTCAACGGTGATGAAATTATTGTCAACCGTGTTCCTATGAAGGTGAAGGGTAAAATTGTCGGTGCTGTAGCAAGTTTCCGGCTACAATCAGAAATTGAGCAAATGGCGATTGAATTATCACAAGTTAAACAATATACAGAAGCTTTACGTGCACAAACACATGAGTTTAATAATATCCTTTATACCATTTCTGGCCTTATTCAATTAAATGCATCCGATGAGGCTTTAACAATTATTCATAAAGAGGTACAAGGACATTCCTCTTTAACACAATTTATTACAAATCGTGTTAAAGACCCATTTTTAAATGGTTTAATTATCGGATTTTTTAATCGTGCGCGTGAATTAAAGGTTCAGCTGATATTTGATGAGGATAGTTATTTAGATATCTTTCCTGAAAATATAGAAAAAGGTCTTATTATTTCGATTATGGGTAATTTACTAACCAATGCTTTTGAGGAGGTCGAAAGAAATAAAGAGCAACGGCCTATAGTAAGGCTTTTTATATTTGATAATGGAGAAGAAATCATTTTTGAGGTCGAGGATTCTGGCAATGGCATCGCACAAGAAAAACTAGATGTATTGTTTTCAGAAAATATTTCTACAAAAGATAGGAAGCATCGAGGCTATGGGTTAAGGAAAGTAATTTCCAGCATCCAGGATTTAAATGGCACACTCGCTCTTGGGGAAGGCGATTTAGGAGGTGCCCTATTTATCGTATCTATTAGTAAAAGGGGGATTTTTAACAATGACTAATATTGAAGTACTAGTAATTGAAGACGATGTACGTGTAGCAGACGTACATCGTCGTTTTTTAGATAAAATTGAAGGATTTACAGTAATTGCTTGTGCAAACACTGGAGAAGAAGCTTTAGATTGGCTACAATCATTTTCACCACAGCTAATATTACTCGATGTATTTTTACCAGATATATTAGGCGTGGATTTAATTGATAAAATCAATACAATTAGTCCAATCAGTAGCATTATTTTGATTACCGCTGCCACAGAGGCTCACATTGTACAAAAAGCGTATCGGAAAAATGTTACAGACTATATTTTGAAGCCATTTACATTTGATCAATTAAAAGAAAGTATAGAAAAATTCCGTTACAAACATCTGCTACTCCAAAATAATGAGAAATTTACACAAGAAAAGCTTCAATACCTTTGGCCAAAAGCGACTTCATCCATCTCTGAAGATACACAGCTACTATTACCAAAAGGCATTGATTTAACAACGATGAATCATGTCATCAACTATTTAAGTACAATGAAAGGTGGTAGTACAGCTGAACTGTTAGGGAAAAATATTGGTGTAAGTCGTTCCACTGCTCGCCGTTATTTAGAATTTTTAGTCACACAAAAGCAGGCCTATATTGAGCTAACTTATGGCACAGTTGGTCGCCCTGAACGACGATACTTTATTTTCCCATAAACTTTATGAACAAAATGACGTTAATCCACAATATCACCACAATATTTTAACAATTCTGATATAAGTTATAGTTATGATAGCGCTCGATTGATAGCGCTATCATTTTATTTTTAAGGGGGATTTTTATGTGGAGGAAGATTTCAAAAGTTATGATAGCTGGCTTACTATTTACTAGTTTAGTTGGTTGTTCTTCATCAAATGGAGAAACAGCTGATGGAAAGCAAGCAAGTAATTATCCGAAAAGTAATATCACCATTGTTGCTCCTTCAGGTGCGGGCGGTGGTTGGGATTTAACAGCTCGTGCAATAGCAAAAACAATGAATGATACAGGTTTAATTAATAAATCGATTCAAGTTGAAAACAAGCCTGGTGGTGGTGGCGCTGCCTTTATGGCAACATTTGCTACAAAGGAAGCAAGCAATAATTATATGTTAATGGTTAAATCACCGCCAATTCTTATTAATCATGAAAAAGCTGAAGGAAATAGTAAATTTGGCTACAAGGATACTACGCCTTTAGCACAATTAACGCGTGACTATGGTGCAATCGTTGTTAAAATGGATTCGCCATTCCAAACGCTTGAAGATGTATTAATGGCCCTAAAAGATTCCCCAAAAGATGTTACGTTAGCAGGTGGCTCTGCACCGGGCTCTATGGATCATCTAGTAGGGATTATCCCCGCCTATAAAGCCGGTATAGACTTAAAAACAATTAAATACGTTTCTTACGATGGTGGTGGTGAAGCTGTAACCGCATTACTAGGCGGCAACGCTGATGTCATTGCAACAGATGCTTCCACAATCGCTACTTATGTTAAATCAGGAGATGTCCGCGTATTAGCCGTAAGTTCCTCTGAACGATTAGAAGGTGAGTTAGCAGAAGTTCCTACATTTAAAGAGGCTGGTATTGATGAAGAATTTACTATATGGCGTGGTATTTTTGGCCCAAAAAATATGAGTGAAGATGCGGTTACTTACTGGTCCGAAAAATTACAAGCAATGTCTGAATCAGAAGAATGGCAAGCTGAGGTGACACGTAATGGCTGGCAAGCTGAATACCGCAATGCAGAGGAATTTACAACATATCTAGACAATCAAAATAAAATCATCGTAGAACTACTGACAGCTCTTGGTATGCAAAAATAAAGAATTGACTGTGTTGAAAAAGAGCACAAGTATTTCCTTCCTATAAGATCTACTTGTGCAACCTACATTTATTATCAACGGAGGTGTAAACGATTGAATTACACATTTGATAAAACATTTAGCATTATCCTATTAGCTGTTAGCATTTTATTTATCTTTCAAGCAACGCAAATTTCTGATAGTGCTTATGGATCTACAGTCGGCCCTAAAATATTTCCACTAGGTTTAGGTATTATTTTAGGTTTATTAAGTCTTCAATTATTTTATGAATCATGGAAAAATGCTGTAAGGGAGCGAATCACAGGAGGACCCACTGCACCTTCTAAAACCTCCTCTACTGAGCTCAAAAAATTTTTAATCATTTTTGGTAGTGCGATTGCCTATGTATTCTTCTTAGAAAAAATAGGCTATGTGATCACAACGTTTTTATTTTTATGTATTAGCTTCCAAACGATGGAACGAGCAAAGCTTATTTATTCAATTATTATTGCCGCTGGATTTTCACTTGGTGTCTATTATTTATTTACAAGTTTACTAGGCGGTTCATTGCCTAGCTTCCCAACTTTTTAATGTAAAGGAGTGAACATATGTCGACATTGCAATTTTTAGCGGATGGATTTGCTATTGCTTTTCAATGGCAAAATCTATTATTCGCTCTTGTCGGTGTCATAATTGGAACAGCGGTTGGTGTCCTTCCTGGCATAGGTCCAATGAGCGGCGTTGCTTTATTAATCCCAGTAACAGCAACCATTACAGCGGGATTACCTACGGAGGCAGCCGCTACAAGCTCAATTATCTTACTTGCAGGCGTTTATTACGGAGCCATGTATGGCGGTTCAACAACTTCGATTCTATTAAATACACCTGGTGAATCCTCATCAGTTGTTACAACATTGGATGGCTACCAAATGGCTAAGCAAGGCCGTGCTGGAAGTGCCCTTTCCATTGCAGCCATTGGTTCATTTTGTGCTGGTGTTATAGCATTACTTGGACTAATACTATTAGCGAATCCATTATCAAAATTAGCACTTAAATTTGGACCAGCAGAATACTTTTCATTAATGCTACTAGGGCTTGCTGCAGTAAGTGGACTTGCAGGCCGTTCAATTACAAAAGCTTTAATTATGACAGTCTTAGGGCTGATGCTCGGGACAGTTGGTATCGATGCCGTATCTGGTATCGAACGCTTTACATTTGGTCAGCCTATGCTATTCTCGGGTATTGAATTTTTAACAATTGCTGTTGGTTTATTCGCGTTAGGGGAAGTATTTAAAACGATACTCGAAAGAGATGAAGAAGATGGTCAATTAGCAAAGATTAATCGTGTATTACCAACAAAGCAGGATTTAAAGGAAAGCGCTATTCCTATTGCTCGCGGTTCACTACTAGGATTTTTTATTGGCGTATTACCTGGTGCAGGCGCAACACTTGCCTCATTCTTTTCTTATATTACCGAAAAGAAATTCAGTAAAACACCTGAGAAATTTGGAAAAGGTCATATTGCAGGTGTTGCAGGACCTGAATCAGCGAACAATGCTGCATCAGGCGGTGCAATGATTCCCTTGCTAACATTAGGCATTCCCGGTTCAGGTACAACGGCTATTTTAATGGGTGCACTTATTATGTATAATATTCAGCCAGGTCCATTATTATTTGATGAGCATCCTCAAGTTGCTTGGGGATTAATTGCCAGTATGTTTATAGGAAATTTAATGTTATTAGCATTAAACATGCCTCTCGTTCGTATTTTTGCAAAAATCATAGAAACACCGAAAAAATATTTATTGCCCATTATTGTCGCAATTTCAATTTTTGGTGTGTATGCCGTACAATTCGCCACTTTTGATTTATTTTTATTATTAGCATGTGGTGTGCTCGGCTATCTGTTTGCCAAGAATGACTATCCAGTGGCCCCTTTAGTACTTGCACTTGTGCTAGGGCCAATGATTGAAAATAATATGCGCCGTGCATTAACTATATCCAATGGTGACTTTTCTATTTTTGTAGCAAAGCCATTATCATTACTATTTTTAGTAGCTGCTATTTCGTGGTTACTTATACCGCTGCTCATGAAAATGCGTGGTAAAAATGTTCTGATTAATGAAGAAGGATAATCATAAAATCCACTACACATTCTATCAATGGAAGTATAGTGGATTTTTCTCTATAATGCGTGACCAGAGCCACCATCAATATTCAATGAAGTCCCCGTAACATAACTTGCTGCATCAGATACTAAAAATGTAATAACGTTGGCCGCTTCTTGCGTATCACCTACACGACCAAGTGGAATAGCTTGCCCTACTTTACGAGAATAGTCTTCCCACGATAAACTTGGATCTTCCTTTTTCCATTTCTTTTCGATTTGATCACTTCGAATAAGCCCAATACATACGGAATTTACGCGGATATTATCCTTTCCTAAATCCTTGCTCATCGCTTTAGTCAAAGCAAGTCCCGCAGCACGGCTGACAGTCGTAGGAAGCGAGCTAGCAGGAGGCGTCTTAGCCATCACCGCAGTCACATTCACGATTGCACCCCCACCAGCCTTACGCATATATGGTGCTGCATATTTTGAGCAATGTATAGCGCCAAATACCTTTAAATCTAAATCTGCTTGCCACAGCTCACTACTCACCGATTCAAAAGGATTTGCTGATGCTGTCCCAGCATTATTAATGAGAATATCAACGTGTCCAAAATGTTCGACCGTACGCTCAATTAGATTCTTACAATCTTTTTCCTTAGTAATATCTGTTGGAACAATTAAAACATCTACACCTGTTTCGTTTTTAATACACCCAGCGGCCACCTGTAGCTGTTTTTCTCCACGTGCACAAAGTACAACCTGTGCGCCCTCTTTAACAAGTTGCATGGCCGTATAATAGCCAATGCCTTTACTCGATCCTGTTATAATTGCTACTTTCCCCTTTAAGCCTAGTTCCATTATGATCACCCCAAATATTTTCGAATATTCGTAACAATATATTTACTTTAACAAAATTATAGATAATATACAAAAAACGGCTACAAAGCATTTCGCTTTATAGCCGTTTAAACGGTTTTACATTATTTTTTTGCTACAATATGAATTGGGTTGCCAAGTAATACTTCAGCAGCTTCCATTGTAATTTCCCCTAATGTAGGGTGAGCATGAATTGTTAATGCGATGTCTTCAGCTGTCATTCCGCCTTCAATTGCTAAGCCCATTTCAGCGATCATATCAGATGCACCAGCACCTACAATTTGAGCACCGATTAGTAAGCCATCTTCTTTACGAGCAACAAGCTTCACGAAACCTTCTGATTGGTTTAATGCAAGAGCACGACCATTTGCTGCGAATGGGAATTTCGCTGCAGTGTACTCGATACCTTCTGCTTTTGCTTGTTCTTCGTTGTAACCAACTGTCGCCATTTCTGGATCTGTGAAACATACAGCAGGTACAGCAAGATAATCAACAACTGATTTTTCACCAGCAATTGCTTCAGCAGCAACTTTACCCTCGTAAGAAGCTTTATGTGCAAGCTGAGGACCAGCTACGATATCACCGATTGCATAGATATTTGAAATATTTGTACGACATTGTTTATCAACATTGATTAGACCGCGTTCACCGAATTCAACACCGATTTCAGCAAGGCCCATTTCATCAGTATTTGGACGACGACCCACAGTAACTAATACATAATCAGCTTCAACTTTTTTCTCTTCTCCGCCAACTTCATAAGTTACTACTACGCCGTTTTCTGTTTCTTCAACGCCTTTTGCAGATGCGTTTACTTCGATTTCAACGCCTTTCTTTTTAAGGCCTTTTTTCACGATTTGAGTCATTTGTTTTTCGAAGCCAGCTAAAATATCTTTTCCGCCTTCAATAATTGTTACTTGTGAGCCAAGGTTTGCATAAGCAGATCCTAACTCTGTACCAATGTAACCTCCACCAATTACTACTAATTTACCAGGTACTTCTTGTAAAGAAAGTGCACCAGTAGAATTTAGTACGCGCTCAGTGAATTTGAATGTAGGAATTTCAACTGGACGAGAACCTGTTGCAATAATGACATTGTTAAATGTGTAAGTTTGAGCAGATTCACCATTGATGATACGCACTGAATGAGCGTCAACGAAATAAGCTTCACCTTGTACAATTTCAACTTTGTTCCCTTTAAGTAAGCCTTCAACACCGCCAGTTAATTTTTTAACAACGCTGTCTTTAAATGCTTGTGCTTTTGAGAAGTCTAATTTCACATCAGAAGCGATGATTCCCATGTCATCTGAATGTTTAGCTTGCTCAAAACGGTGACCTACTGAAATTAATGCTTTTGATGGAATACAACCTACGTTTAAGCACACACCACCAAGTACATTTTTTTCAACGATTGTTACTTTTTGGCCAGTTTGAGCTGCACGAATTGCTGCTACATATCCTCCAGGACCTGAACCAATGACAAGAGTATCTGTTTCGATTGGGAAATCTCCTACTACCATTTTGTTACGCCTCCATTAATAATAATTCTGGCTCACTTAACAAACGCTTCAAGTGATTTAAAGCATTTTGCGCAGTGGCTCCATCGATCATACGATGATCAAAGCTCAATGATAATGCTAACACAGGTGCGGCTACAATTTCACCATTTTTTATTACAGGTTTTTCTGAAATTCGACCAATACCTAGAATTGCTACTTCAGGATGGTTAATTACTGGAGTAAACCATTGACCTCCTGCAGAACCAATATTCGTAATAGACATAGATGCACCTTTCATTTCATGTGGCGCAAGTTTACTTTCACGGGCTTTAGTCGCTAACTCATTGATTTCATTTGACACTGCAAATACAGACTTGCGATCTGCATGCTTGATAACTGGGACAAGTAAACCTTTTTCAGTATCCGCTGCAATACCAATATTGTAGTAATGCTTTTGGATAATTTCTTGTGTTGCATCATCTAATGAGCGATTAAATTCTGGGAATTCGCGTAATGTTGAGATAAGTGCTTTCACTACATAAGGTAAGTATGTTAATTTAACACCTTTTTCAGCTGCGATATCTTTGAATTTTTTACGATGCGCTACAAGAGCTGTTACATCGACTTCATCCATTAGTGTAACATGAGGAGCCGTTTGTTTCGAGTGTACCATTGCTTTCGCAATCGCTTTTCGAATACCAGACATTTTCTCACGAGTTTCTGGGAATTCCCCTTCAAGAACAACTGGTGCTGCTGATGTAGTAGTTTCTTGTTGAACCGCTTCTTCAACTGTCACTCCAGTTGCTGATTCAGTGTCAACAGTTCCTCCACCATTTAAGAAGTTTGTAATATCTTCTTTCAAAATACGACCATTTTTGCCTGAACCTTTTACTTCACGGATGTTTACGTCGTTATCGCGTGCAAATTTGCGGACAGAAGGCATCGCAATCACACGTTTTGTTTCATCAACAACTGTTTCAGCTTTTTCAGGTGCTTGCTCGGGCGCTTTCTCCTCTTTTACAGGAGCTTTTTCTACGCTCTGACCAGATTCAGCAGTTGCTTGAACTTGTGCTTCAGTTTTCTCTTCAGCGTGACTATCACCTTTTAGCTTTAAGTCTTCATAGCCAGGTGCATCCAATCGGATTAAAACATCGCCTACAACGGCAACTGTTCCTTCTCCTACTAAAACTTCCTCTACTGTTCCTTCAACTGGTGAAGGAATTTCTACTACTGCTTTATCATTTTGTACTTCACAAAGAATATCGTCTTCTTTTACTGTATCTCCAGCCTTGACGAACCATTTCACGATTTCGCCTTCGTGAATTCCCTCGCCAATATCCGGTAATCTGAATTCAAATGCCATGTGTACCCATCCTTTCTATTTACTGATGTTCAAGTTTAGAAGCTTCATTAGAATGTTAAAACTTTTTTCGCTGTTTCCATTACATCTTTGTAGTTTGGTAACCAAACACCTTCAGCTTGTGGGAATGGGTACACAGTATCTGGTGCAGCCACACGAAGTACAGGTGCTTCTAAGCTTAAAATTGCGCGCTCAGTAATTTCTGCTACTACATTTGCCGCGATACCTGCTTGTTTTTGTGCTTCTTGTACAACGATTGCACGACCTGTTTTTTCTACAGACGCAATAATTGTTTCGATATCAATTGGTTGAATTGTACGTAAATCAATTACTTCAACAGAGTGGCCTTCTTTTTCAAGTTCTTCTGCAGCCTTTAAGCTTTCATGAACCATTAAACCGTAAGCAACAATTGTTAAATCTTTACCTTCACGTTTTACATCTGCTTTTCCTAGTGGAATTTCGTATGCTTCTTCTGGTACTTCTTCACGGAACGAACGGTAAAGTTTTAAATGTTCTAAGAAAATAACTGGGTTGTCGTTGCGAATAGATGAAATTAGTAAACCTTTTGCATCGTAAGGTGTTGATGGTACAACTACCGTTAAACCTGGTTGTGCAGTCATTAGGCTTTCTAAGCTATCTGAGTGCATCTCAGGAGTATGCACTCCACCACCGAATGGTGAACGGATTGTTACTGGTGCATTGTATACACCGCCACTACGGTAGCTCATACGTGCTAATTGACCACTGATTGAATCCATTACTTCATAAACGAAGCCGAAGAATTGAATTTCAGGAACTGGACGGAATCCTTGTAGAGAAAGACCGATTGCTAAGCCACCAATACCTGATTCTGCTAACGGCGTATCAAAAACGCGGTCAACTCCGAATTCTTTTTGTAGGCCTTCTGTCGCGCGGAATACCCCACCGTTGACACCTACATCTTCCCCGAATACAAGAACGTTTTCATCATTCTTTAATTCTGTGCGAAGTGCATCTGTAATTGCTTGAATCATCGTCATTTGTGCCATAGGTTATTTCGACTCCTTCTCTTTATAGATTTCATACTGTTCTTTTAAATTAGATGGCATTTCGCCTTTATACATGTTTTCCATCAGCTCTGTTACTTTTTGTTTTGGAGCAGCATCAGCTTTTTTGATGGCTTCTTTAATTTCTTCTTTAGCACGCTCAATGACTGCTTCTTCTTTCTTCTCATCCCATAAGCCTTTTGCTTCTAGGTATTTACGGAAGCGAACAAGTGGGTCTTTTTGAGCCCATTCAGTATCTGTATCAGAAGTACGGTAACGCGTTGGGTCATCCCCAGCCATTGTATGTGGGCCATAACGGTAACACATTGTTTCAATTAACGTTGGACCTTCACCATTAACAGCTCGCTCACGTGCATCACGAGTTGCTACGTAAACTGCAAGCGCATCCATTCCATCTACTAAAATACTTGGTAAACCTGCTGCTACACCTTTTTGAGCGATTGTTTTTGCAGCAGTTTGTAGTTCACGCGGTGTAGAAATTGCATATTGGTTATTTTGTACAATGAAGATCGCTGGAGATTTAAATGCACCGGCAAAGTTAATACCTTCATAGAAGTCCCCTTGTGATGAACCACCATCACCTGTATAGGTTACTGCAACAGCTTTTTTCCCACGCTTTTGAATACCTAGTGCAACACCTGCTGCTTGGATATATTGAGCACCGATAATAATTTGTGGTGCTAGAACATTTACACCCTCAGGTACTTGATTCCCCATAAAATGTCCACGAGAGAATAAAAACGCTTTATCTAAAGGTAAGCCATGCCACACGATTTGTGGAACATCACGATACCCTGGTAAAATCCAATCCTCTTGTTCTAATGCAAAGTGTGAAGCAAGCTGAGAAGCTTCCTGACCTGCCGTTGGTGCATAGAAACCTAAACGGCCTTGACGGTTCAGTGAGATTGAACGTTGGTCTAAAATACGTGTATAAACCATACGTGTCATTAGTTCAACTAATTCTTCATCCGATAATTTAGGATCTGCCTCATTATTTATAATTTCGCCTTCTTCATTCAAAATTTGAAACATTTCAAACTTATCTTCGATTTCAGTTAGCGTTTGTTTAGCATCAAAAATATTATTGTTTTTCTTGCTCATTTGTCACATCTCCCTTTCAGCTGTATTAAAATAAATCACCTTTTTGACTAGTACAACTTATTCTTGACACTCAGTATACTGAATAAAATACTGTCGGTCAATCATATATTACGGCTATAAACAAAGATTTTTTCTAAAATAACATTTAATTATCTCTGTCCTATACTGTATTACCAATATCAAAAATCTGTATTAGAACACCATATTTACGCCTTGTAATTCTTAAGTTTTCCAACAGGTTTTCCAATAGTAGAATACCCCATTCTAGAAAATCTAATAGCATTCGAAAAATTTTTTGAGTATATTCAAATAAGGTCTTTTTTCATGTGATTGTTTTTAGACGTGATGTATACTTATAAATAGAGCACTACAAAGATGAAAGGAAGATTACTATATGATTCTAATGGATGATATTATCCGCGAAGGTCATCCGACTTTACGCACCAAAGCAGAGGAAGTTAAATTCCCTTTATCTGATGAAACAAGACAACTTGCTGAAGATATGCTTCAGTACTTAATTAACAGCCAAGATCCTGAAATGGCAGAAAAATATAATTTACGCAGCGGCATCGGCTTAGCTGCCAATCAAGTAAATAGTCTACAGCGTATGTTTGCACTTCATTTGCAAGATGATGCTGGTGAACAATTAAGCTTCGTAGCAATAAACCCCAAAATTGTCAGCCATTCAGTTGAAAACACATACCTTTCTGCTGGAGAAGGTTGTCTTTCCGTTGATCGTAATGTTCCTGGATACGTCCCACGTCATGCACGCATTACAGTAAAATTTAAAACTATAGATGGGGAAGAAAAGAAAATGCGCCTTAAAGGCTTGTCTGCCATCGCGTTTCAGCATGAATTAGATCATTTGAACGGTGTCATGTTTTATGACCGTATTAATGAAAAAAATCCATTTGCTGATATCCCGGAGTCCATCCCATATGAGCGTGACTAAAAGCGCATCAACAAAACAAACCTCAGCATTTACGCAGAGGTTTGTTTTTTCTATGTTCTCAATTTTTATTCGTTCATTTCATTTGCAAGCTCTTCATTTATCTTATTAATTAATATAGGTAGGTCTTTCATCGTTTCAATGGTATAGTGTGCACCAGTCTTCTCAAAAATACGTTTTGTTTTTTCAATGGCTTGTTGTTGTTCTTCAGCCGTTAAAGCTAAGAACTCTTCTTCAGCTAGTCCCATTTCTGAACTTCCAATAATAACACCAACAGCCCATACACCAGCATTCAAGGCTTCTTTTATATCTGAGGTTGTATCGCCAACCTTTACAACTTGTTTGGTTGATTTCGATCCTAATGCCTCCATATTTCTAAAAATCATATACGGATATGGCCGCCCCTTATCACTCACCTGTGTCGGAGTCACTAAAAAATCTGGTTGATAGCCCTTCATAGCAGCATGTTTTGTTACGACTTCCATCATAGAATCAGTGTAGCCTGTGGTAGAACCAAATCGAATACCGGCTTCTCTTAAGTGCTGTACGGTCGCTATCACATGTTGAATAGGATCTGTGTAGGTCGCCAAAGACTCCATTAACTTCGATTCAAATTGATTGTATAGAACATGTACATCTTCCTCTGAAAAATGCTGATGATGAACTCGTTTCCATTCTTCATTAATCCTTGGCATTTCAAGCATCGTACGAATATGATCAATCTTCAGCATGCCCATTGGTTTACGAGCTTCTTCAAGGGTTACTGTTACACCAGCATCTTCAAAAATCGTTAAAAAGACATTTACTGGGGCAAAGCAACCAAAATCAACTGCTGTACCTGCCCAATCCAAAATTACTGTTTCAATTCTCATTATTTTTCACCACCATATAATTTTCAATGACTTCACATAAGGCCTGCATATTTTCTTCATATATATCACCAATATTACCAATTCGGAATGTATCTACATCTGTCAGCTTACCAGGATAGATGACAAATCCTGCCTTTTTCATCTCCTGATAAAAATGTTCAAAAGAAAACTCTTTATGTGGGAACAAATAAGTTGTAATAATTGGTGATTGTAGCTCTTCAGAAATAAAGGCATCGAACCCTAGTACTGATAAACGAGAACGCAGTAATTGATTATTATCTGCATAACGTTGGTAACGTGCGTTAACTCCTCCTTCTTCCACTAGCTCTTCTAACGCCTTTGCAAAGGCCGCTACTACATGTGTCGGCGAAGTAAAGCGCCACTTTCCATCCTTTTTCATTACTTCCCATTGACTATATAAATCAAGTGCTACACTGCGTGCTTGTCCTTTGCATTTTTCTAACGCCTTTGTCTTAGCAATGACGAACCCAAAGCCAGGAACACCTTGAATGCATTTATTTGCACTACTAATACAAAAATCAATATGTGAGTTGGATAAATCCATTGGTACCCCACCAAAGCTACTCATAGCATCTACGATAAATGTTTTGTTGAAAGAGTAGACAACTTCTCCAATTTCTTCAATTGGATTTAAAATACCAGTAGTCGTTTCACAGTGTACAACCGCCACATGTGTGATACTTGCATCTTTTTCAAGTAAAGCTTGAACTTCTAATGATGATGGCTGTTCATCATAAGGGACACTATAGACGACATGCGCCAACCTCAACACTTGAGCCATTTCTGCAATTCTTTCACCATAAGCGCCATTCGTTATAATTAGCAATTTATCATCTTCACCAACAGCTGTTGTCAGCACCGACTCTACAACAAAACTGCCACTGCCTTGCATTAGTACTGCTGTATAATCAGACTCATCGACTTGCGCTAAATTTAGGAGTTGCTTCCGAATCACTTGTGTCACATTTTTATAGTCATCATCCCATGTACAGCGATCTTTTAACATTTCCTGTTTGACTGTCTTAGTAGTTGTTAATGGTCCTGGTGTTAATAATTTATAGTTGCTCATTTTCTATAGCTCCTTATTTTTGCGCTTCTTTAAAGAAAGCTTGGTGTTTTTCTAATAAATCTACTGTCAATGTTGTATCCCACTTTTTTAGATGCGCCGGGACATGCTCTGCCTGTACCTGCTCTCCTTCATAAAGTGCTACTGGATATTGCTCTAAAAAACCATTTCGAGCCTCTGTTGCAATTACCTTTGCCATTTCTTTGGCTAATGTTTCATCTCCCTCTTTATCTACAACAGCTACAGATTCCGTTAGCGTAAAGTTCCCCTCTGTTGGGTCAATATATTCTATTGGTAACCCTTCTTCCTTGGCATCAATAGCTTGAATACGTAAACCAAATCCAGCTGCTACTTCACCTGTTTTCACTTTTTTTATTGGTCCTGACCCAGAGCTTTCAATATGAGGTCCAGCATTGTTAATTAAATCTGCCAAAACCCTTTGCCCCTCTTGCTCACCATATTCTTTAATAATGGCTTGGACTAATAGCCAACCGGTTGAGGAGTCCATTATATTCGGGAATGAGACTAAATCCTTGAAGGCGGGGTCTGTCAAAGCTTTTATCGTTTTTGGGACTGGCAAGCCCTTTTGTTGCAAAACATCCGTATTTATAAAAATGGATCCTACATTTCCTAAAATCGGCAATGCATATGTAACACCGCTATCAAGAGGTTTTAAATCCGAAGAAATATCCGCAAACATGGATTTCGAAGTTTGTGCGCTTTCTATAAAATAAGAAGCCATCGTTACGATATCCGCTTCAATATCTGTACCTTCAGCCATCATTTTTCCACCCAATTCCGAAGTACCGAACGATTGAATTAAATATTTTCCTTTATAGCCTTTTTCATCTAATGTCGATTCCATTACTTCAATTGCCTCATCATCTGCATTAGAATAAATAATTACTTCATCCTTCGAACCTGCTTCTACCCCTCCACATGCAGTTAAAACTATCGCTGCTGCACTAACTGTCCCTAACATCATCACCGTTGATTTTTTCATTTTGAAATCTCCTCCACTTTTTCTTTATGTGCTGTTATATAATCACAACCTAATTTCACAATAAGGTTTGTACATAAAATGAATATTGATAGTACGAAAATATCGGTATATTTTGCGAAATGCTGAAGCTCTTTTATTCTTGTCGATACAAGCATAGTTTTTGTGCTAACAAGGAAAATAACACCACTGACCGTGACCATTGCATTTAAAAAATAGTAGCTAAACATTTGAAAAATGGTCGGTCTAATATTCGGCAAGATGACACGTATGACTGTTTTTAACCAAGAATCCTTTAATAGCTCCGCCGTCACTTCCCAGGTTGGGTCCATCTTTTGCAAAGAATTTTTAGCCATTAAATAAGGAGTTGTAAAGAAATGCACAATATTACAAGCGATAATGATGAGAAATGTACCCTTTAATGAACTTCCATTAAAGAAAAACAAATACGATAGACCAAGCACCATTCCCGGAACTGTGTTAGTGATCATTGAGGCAAGATCTAAGCTTTTTCTTCCTTTCAATGGCGTCCTCGCATTAAGAAGGGCAGACATAAATGTGATGCTTACACCTAAAACAGCTGTTAAAACCGCTACTATAAGTGAATTCACATAAACCTTTGTTAAATCTTTCTCCGCTATTACATTTTGAACATGTTCAAATGTAAAGCTGAAATCATAGGGATAACCCTTCGTAAATGGAACGATAAACATAGTTGAAAAAATGATAAATACGACTGCAACAGAGGCAAATGAATAGAGCGTAAACAGCGTGTCACGAAGACGATGTTTAACAAGTTCACTTCTACCCGCCTGTTTATAATGAAAATTATAGCGTTCTAATATCGTTAGCATGACGACGCCCAGTATAGCTGGGACAAGCATTAACACTGAAATAACTGCCCCACGCTCAAAATGCACGATAGAACCTAGCATAGCTTGATAAAGTTCAGTGGCAATCACCCTATAATTGCCGCCTACTGATGCAGGAATTCCGAAATCTGTAAAACTTAAAATAAATGTTAAAATAAACGCACCACCAATCGTCCCAAGCATCGGACGGAATACCGTATGATAAAAACGACGGAGTGGACGATCATGCATTAACATAGACACTAGCAAAAATCGTTTATCGATATATTGCATAGAGTTTTGCATGAGAATAAAAGCGACTGGCAATGTGTATAAGATGTAGCCTATCACCAGTCCGTTATATCCATAAATCGTGAAAAGTGGTTGCCCTGCTAATCTTGTTAGGATTCCTTGATTACCAAATGTATAAATCAACACGAAGCCATAGGTGATAGTTGGCAATAGCATAGGCAACGTAATACCTATCTGTACTAGCTTTTTTGTATGGCGATGCATCGTTGTAAAATGAACAGCGTAGGCCAAGAAAAAAGCTAAGATAGTCGTAATGACCGATGCCACAAAAGAAACTTTAAAGCTATTGAAGAAAGCATCACGAATTTCTATATTTTTTAAAGCATCTATATAATGTTGAATAGAAATCTCATTTCCTACTTTCAAAGACTGCCAAAACATATAAATCAATGGCACAACTAAAAAGAATAGGAGAAATAATAGAATTGGTAGAAAGATTAATTTCATCATTTTATTCGTTTTAAGCATATGTTTCTCCAAACAATTGATAGATGTTGTGGCGCTTAATATGAAGCTGTCTTAAAATAAAGTCCTCAATAAATGAATTTTTCGGTGCCTCTACGATTTCATGTGGTGTACCGAATTGAGCAACCGTTCCTTCATTTATGATTAAAACTTTATCCGATAAGGTTAGCGCTTCTTCTGGATCATGTGTCACAATAATCGTCGTCAAATTAAATTCACGAGCAATTGATTTAATACGTTCCTTGATAGATTCCTTAATGACTCCATCAAGTGCACTTAACGGCTCATCTAGCAAAAGTATTTTGGGTTGCATAACAAGCGTTCTAGCAATAGATACACGTTGCTTTTGGCCGCCTGATAATTCGTGAATCCTTTTATGCAGATGAGGAGTCAGTTCTAAAAAATCGATATATTCCTGTACCTCTTCTTTGGACATTTGACTATTTTTATTTTTCAATCCATATACAATGTTGTCGTAGGCATTTAAATGAGGGAATAACGCAAAATCCTGAAAAACAATATTGAATCCTCTTTCTTGCATGGATTGCTTCGATATATCTTGCCCATTGTAGATCAGCTGACCACCCGTTTGCTCTGCAAGCCCTAAGATGATATTAAGTAAAGTAGTTTTACCGCAACCACTCGGCCCTAATAAAGATATAATTTCACCCGATTGGATGGTTACATTGATATCTACTAAAACTTGCTTATTTTTATAGCTTTTTGAGATATTTTTTAGTTCTAACAAATTGGTCACCTCTCTCAGTTCTTACTTTTAGTATAGTGACCATTTGTAAAGGAAAATGCGCTTTTGTGTAAATGTTGAGTAAATTCCGACCAATTGTTGACAAAGTTGTGCATACTTTGAGTAAATATCTAATAGAGGTGATGAAATGTATATGATAGAAAGACAACAGCAAATATTGCAATTTGTAAGACAGCATAAGGTTGTAAAATTGGTAACACTAACAAAAGAATTTAATGTATCAATGGAAACAATACGTCGCGATATTCAACAGCTAATGCAAGACAAGAAAATTGAGAAGTTTTATGGGGGAATTAAATATATTGAACCTGTAGAGGGACTAATCGATCAACGATTACATGAACAGCTAACAGAAAAAATTGCCATCGCCAAAGCAAGTGCTTCTCTTGTTCAAGATGGAGAATGTATTTTTATCGATAGTGGAACAACTACATATCAAATGACACCATTTTTATTGGACAAGGAAAAATTAACAGTCGTGACAAACTCATTGCCGGTAGCTTTCGATCTAATCGGCTCTAATATTGAAGTTATCCTGCTCGGTGGAAAAGTGCGTCACTCCGAAAAATCGGTGACATCGAATGAATTTCTCTTCCACTTCGAACACCTAAATATTAATAAGGCTTTTATTTGCGCTAGTGGGGTATCTCTTAAAAAGGGGATTTCTGATTTTAATCTAGAAGAAGCTATTACTAGAAAAAAAATTATATCCATCTCTCAAACGGTCTATGTTGCTACTGATTCCTCAAAATTTAATAAGGATGTAGCCATACAAGTATGCCCCCTTGAAGAAGTAGATGTCATTATTACAGACAACGCACTGTCTAAAAAAACGATTCAACATTTTTCAGATAAAGGTATTGAAATAAAGCTAGTGAATACTTCTGAAGAACACCAGTAATTTAGCAAAAAAACAACTAGTTGCTATAATTGACAACTAGTTGTTTCTTTATTATATGATGGCAAGCTTGCGCATTATTTTAGCGAGACCATCTTCGTCTACATGATCGGCAATATGATGTGCAATAGCCTTCACTCGTTCATGACCATTTCCCATTGCAACACCTGTCCCAACCGCTTGCAGCATTTCTATATCATTAATGCCATCTCCAAAAGCAATTGCATCCTTTAGTGTGATTCCCATTTTATCCAATACTTTTTCTATTCCCACTGCCTTCGAGCCGCCCTTTGGCAAAATATCGCAAGAATACGGATGCCAACGGACAAATTGGACATTCGGAAACATTTCACAATATAAAGGTTCATCTTTTTCTTCCATAAATATAAGTGTTTGATATACATCGTTCTGCATATAATAGGATGAATCCAATTCTGGATAAGGATATCTAAGTGTATCCAAGCTTTCTGCTACCATCATATGATCACTAACAGATGCAATCATCCGTTTGTCATCTAAAAATACTACTGGTTCATTACGTGCGTCACCAAAAGCAATAATTTTAGCTAATTCTTCTTTTTCAATACCATTCGTGTAGACAACCTCACCCTTGTAAACAACATATTGCCCATTGAAAGTCACATACGTATTAATATCAAGTTCTTCTAGTAATGATTCAATCATAAAAGGTGCCCGACCTGTAGCAATCGCCAATTCATAGCCATTACGGCGTGCTTCCAAAAGAGCATTTTTTGCAGATTCAGGTAATTTTTTTTCGCTGTTATAGAGAGTGCCATCAACATCAAAAAACAAAATTTTATTCATTTTATAATCCCTTTCTATAAATATCACCCATCAAGGTGAATGACTTTACATAGACAATAATTTTTATTATAATGATCCTAAGGAGTGATGTGCCATGCTGAAGAAACTAAAACGAAAATTGTTGAAGCAACTTCGCGGCGTACTCGGAAAAAAATCAATTGCCTAACATTTGCCCTTCATTATTTGAAGGGCTTTTCTTTATTTTAGAGGAACTGCGTGATAATATAAAGGAAATGCATTTATTTGGCTATACGCAACCACTGTCTCACTACTTCCTATTCATTTTATAACATAGTGCACAACCGACGTATTGAGATACAAGGACTACAAACGTACATTTCTTCTTATAAGAAATTCGTTGTTTTCTTGTAGCACGTGTGTGGTAGTAGTCAAAGGTGCAATAAAATTGTACGCAATTAAAGGAGAGCAAACTATGATTTACAAAGTTTATTATCAAGAAAAAGCAAATGAGATTCCAGTTCGCGAAAACACTAAAAGTCTATACCTTGAAGCTGCTTCAGAGCGAGAAGTACGTCAAAAGTTAAAAGACCGTAACTACAATATCGAGTTCGTTCAGCTGCTTGAAGGTAACTACTTAGAGTACGAGCAAGCAAGCCCGAACTTCATCTTGGAGGAAATTTAACAAACATGAAGTTTGTTAAAAATGACCAAGCAGCTGTTTTCGCGCTCGGCGGACTGGGCGAAATCGGCAAAAATACTTATGGCGTTCAATTTCAAGATGAAATTATTTTAATTGACGCTGGCATTAAATTTCCAGAAGATGACTTACTCGGCATTGACTATGTTATTCCTGACTATACGTATTTAGTACGTAACGTCGATAAAATCAAGGGACTATTTATTACACATGGACATGAGGATCATATTGGCGGTATTCCTTACCTTTTACGTCAAGTGAATGTCCCAGTCTATGGTGGTAAGCTCGCACTTGGCTTATTACGTAATAAATTAGAAGAACATGGCTTGCTACGTACAACTAAACTCATCGAAATTAAAGAAGATGATGTCATTAAATTTAGAAAAACATCTGTTAGCTTCTTTAGAACAACTCATAGTATCCCTGATGCTTATGGAATTGTTGTTAAAACACCACCTGGTAATATCGTTCACACAGGTGACTTTAAATTCGACTTTACACCTGTTGGCGAACCGGCCAACCTAACAAAGATGGCCGAAATTGGACGAGATGGCGTACTTTGCTTACTATCAGATAGTACAAACGCTGAAAAGCCTAATTTTACAATGTCAGAGCGTACAGTCGGCAAAAGTATCGATGAAATTTTCCGTAAAGTGGATAGCCGAATTATTTTTGCTACATTTGCGTCAAATATTCACCGTTTACAACAAGCAACAGACGCAGCAATAAAATATGGAAGAAAAATTGCTGTCTTCGGTCGCTCAATGGATAATGCGATTACAATTGGGCGTGAGCTTGGTTATATTAATGCTCCAAAAGATACATTTATTGATGCTCAAAGCATTAATCGACTTCCAGCAAATGAAGTAATGATTTTATGTACAGGCTCACAGGGTGAACCAATGGCTGCATTATCACGTATTGCCAATGGGACTCATCGTCAAATCCAAATACAACCTGGTGATACAGTTATTTTCTCTTCTTCACCGGTTCCAGGTAATACTGTGAGTGTCAATAAAATCATCAATTTATTGTTCCGTGCAGGTGCAGAAGTTATTCATGGTGCATTAAACAATATCCATACTTCTGGTCACGGGTCACAAGAAGAACAAAAATTGATGCTACGTTTAATGAAACCTAAATTCTTTATGCCTATCCATGGTGAATACCGTATGTTAAAAATGCATACACACTTAGCGGAAGATTGCGATGTACCACTTGAAAATACATTTGTTATGGAAAATGGCGATGTATTAGCATTAAGTGCCAATGAGGCACATGTGGCTGGTCGTATCCCTTCTGGTGATGTTTATATCGATGGTAATGGTATTGGAGATATCGGCAATATTGTATTACGTGATCGTCGCATTCTTTCTGAAGAAGGCTTAGTTATCGTAGTCGTAAGTGTCGATATGGAAAATCAAAAAATTGTTTCAGGTCCTGATATCATTTCTCGTGGCTTTGTCTACATGCGCGAGTCAGGTACGATGATCAATGAAGCTCAAAAAATGCTTAATCGTCATCTGAATGAAACTATTCAAAGCAAAACTCCTCAATGGACAGAGCTTAAAAACGAAATTACAGACGTTTTAGGTCCTTACCTATTTGAAAAAACAAAACGTCGTCCAATGATTCTACCGATCATTATGGAGGTTTAGCCTCATGGAAAGAAGCTATGTACTATGTACATAGCTTCTTTCTTTTTGTTGGACAACAAAAAGGTGAATTGTAAATTTACTTATTTTTCATCTTTTTTTGAAACCTCTTTTTTTATTTTTGCGTATATAGTAATAACAACATCAAAAAGGAGCGTTTTTATGCTAGATAAAATTCTTCATTCCCTACTCAATGGTAAATCCAAACGTCATTATTCTTCATCAAGCAGTCGTCGCAAATATTCTAAACGCCATAATTATTATGGGCATAAGCATTATAAACGTAGTTCTCGCAAAAGCTCACGTAGTTTTTTTAGCTCTTTAAGTTTTTTCAGTAGCTAATGTGGTGGAAACGACTTTCAGAAAAAAACTTTGATCATGCCGTAGAGCTTTTCATAGCCGAGCATCCAGATTTCACGTTTAAAAAATTTCTTGGCTTTGGCTCTTATGGTCGTGCGTACTTAATTGAAAATTGCTCATCAAAAGGTCCGTTCGTCTTAAAATGCCTGCGTCCTAAGCATCGTCATCACCAAAAAACGATACATAAATTCAGGCAGGAAATTCAAATTCTACAACAATTATCATTGCCGAATTTACCTAAAGTCCATTCGACTGGAACTATTCAAAATGTGCCCTATTTTATAATGGACTATATAGACGGTCAAACCTTTGAACAGCTTATTTTTCAAGAAGGTATTAAATTTACGGTCGCTCAGTCACTTGAAATAACAAAACAGCTTTTAGAACAAATTATCCTACTACACTATCATGGTATTGTCCATCGGGATTTGCGTATACCTAATATCTTATTAGTTGATCAACAATTACACATTATTGATTTTGGTCTCGCAACGACATTACAAAAGGCAGTTGATCTTTCTTCCATACAAAACCCGAAGCGAGCTGAAAATCATATTAGTGATCTATATTTCGTTGGCCATTTTCTATTGTTCTTACTTTATTCAGATTTTAAACCAAGTAAAAAGAAAGAGGATGCTTGGCAGCAAGAATTGAATTTACCGATTGAAGTGAAGGATTTTCTCGAACGATTATTATGGATTCAAGACCCTTTTAGTAGTGCTTTAGAGGCGTGGCAATCAATGCACCATTTAATAACACCTTCCATGCATTCGAAAAAAAAATAAAAAATAGAATTGTTCACCCCTTAAAGTGAACAATTCTATCCTACCATTTAAATATTTAAGTACTTTGCACATACATAAGCAATCCAATGATACGCCGGATTAAGTCGTAAATTTTCTATTAGCCCCTTTACGATGGCTTTACTGTATGTTGGCTTTTCTATTTCGAGTTTTAACAGCTCCAATGATTCTTTTTCTATAGAATCCTCTATATTATCAATATTATGTTCAATTAATTGCAGTAACATTTCCTTTGAAATGTCTGGTTCGCAAGGCTTCGCAATAAAAGTAACAAGTTCCTCTGTAATAAATGGTATCGTCGTATGACGTGCAATAATATCTGTTTTCTCTGCTAAAGATTTCGCAAGTTGTTCTAAATCAAGAGGCATATCTGAAAAGATAAACAGTTCCGCATAGCTCTTCATAAAACCTTTTATACAATACATGACATCGTATTTTGTATTTTGTAATTTATCCTGATACAGTTGCTCCAGCATATAAATGATAGATTTAGACATCTCTGCTTCATACGCTGTTATTTTATAAAAAAGCTCTTTTTTTGTTAGAAAAACCTTTTCGTTAAAAAATACTCTAGCAGACGCAGAGTGTTCTTTGAATGCCTTGAAGATACTTTTATAAAATTCAACCAACATCGTTTCTTTGTTATACGTCCCTCTGACTACGCGGTCAACATCTGTAATGAAGTGTTGTAAATAGTAGTCAACCATAGAGATAACAAGCTCATCTTTTGTTTTGAAGGATAAGTAAAATGCACCCTTAGAAATCCCACAACGTTCTGTTATTTGCTGTACAGATGTAGCCTCAAAACCTTGTTCAGAAAACAACTCTAATGCTTTCTCCATAATTAATTGCTTTTTTAACATATTTTTAACTCTCTCCTAATGCATTTCGTTGACAAATGACCGATTAGTCATTAGTATAAATAATTGAATTTAGTTAGTCAATAAAGGGTAGGTGTGAAGGTGAAAGGTTTAGTTAATTTCGTATTGAAAAACAAATTGGCAGTTTGGTTATTAACAATTATCATCACTGTCTCTGGTATTTATTCCGGTACAAGAATGAAAATGGAATCTATACCTGATATCTCAATCCCATACTTAATTGTCATGGGCGTATATCCTGGTGCAACGCCTGAACAAGTCATGAATGATCTTTCCATCCCATTCGAGAAATCTATAGAAAGTTTAGAAGATGTGAAGGCAGTTTACTCAACATCCTCTTCCAACGTAGCACAAGTGCAAGTTGAATACGACTATGGCATTGATATGGATGAAAAAAAGCGTCAGTTAGAAGCAGCTTTAGATAATTTAAAATTACCGGAAGGTGCACAGGAGCCAACTATTATGGCCATCAGCATGAATATGATGCCAGTAGTAGCTCTATCCGTAAGTAGTTCTAAGGAAGATATTGTCGATCTTACGTCTACAGTAGAAGATGTTTTACTTCCTAAAATTGAAAAAATTGATGGTGTTGCCTCTGCAACCATTACAGGTCAGCATATTGAACAGGTATCATTTAAATATGATGAAGAAAAAATGGCCGCATTAGGTTTAACAGAGGAATCAGTCAAGCAAATGATTCAAGCAAGCGATATGTCATTGTCACTTGGATTATATCAATTTGCTGTTGGCGAACAAGCAGTTTCCGTAGACGGTAAAGTACAATCCGTAGATGAACTAAAAGATTTATTAATTCCAGTCACACCTTCAGCAACAAATCCTTCACCATTCGTTCGTCTAGGTGATATTGCAAAGATTGAAGTAGAAGGTAAAGTACAATCTGTGTCCCGCACAAACGGTCAAGATGCTATTGCAATTCAAATCGTTAAGGGTCAAGATGCTAACACTGTAACTGTTGTTAATGCCGTTAAAGATCTTATGAAAGATGAAGAAAAACGTTTAGATGGCCTAAACGTAGATATCTCTCTTGACCAAGGTGCCCCAATTGAAGATTCTGTCTTTACTATGATTGAAAAGGCAGTATTTGGTGGCGCAATTGCTGTATTAATCATCTTGTTATTCTTACGAGATTTCAAATCAACAATTATTTCGATTGTTTCAATCCCAGTTTCAGTTTTCATGGCATTACTACTGCTAAACTGGATGGATATTACATTAAATATTATGACCCTTGGTGCGATTACCGTTGCCATCGGACGTGTTATTGATGACTCGATTGTAGTTGTTGAAAATATTTATCGACGTATCCATTTAAAACAAGAAAAATTAACAGGTCGAGCATTAATCCGTGAAGCAACAATTGAAATGTTTAAACCGATTCTTTCGTCAACATTAGTGACAGTGGCTGTATTTGCTCCACTTATATTTGTAGGTGGTATGGTTGGTGAATTATTCATGCCATTTGCACTGACAATGACGTTTGCATTAGGTGCATCGTTATTAGTAGCAATTACAATTGTACCTGCATTATCTCATTTCTTATTCCGTAAAAAATTATACGGTGAGAAAAAAGAAAGCCAGCATAAAGAAGTTGGTAAACTAGCAACATGGTACAAAGGTGTGTTAGAAAAAGCTTTAAATCATAAAATTATTACATCTCTAATTGCGATTTTCTTACTTGTAGGTTCACTAGCGTTAACTCCTTTAATTGGGTTTAGCTTTATGGGATCACAGGAAGAAAAAGTTATGTACCTAACATATACCCCTTCTACTGGTGAGCTTGCAGATGAAACTGCGGCTAATGTTGAAAAAGTAGAAAAAGAATTAATGAAACGTAAAGACGTTGATATTTTACAAGTTTCCATTACAGATGCGAACAATGTCGATCCATCAGCAATGATGATGGGCGGAGGCGCTGGCGGTGCTTTAATGTACCTAATCTTTGATCCAGATATGAAAGACTTCCCTAAAGCACGTGAAGAAGTGGAAGACTATGTATTTAATATCGGTCAATCAGGAGAATGGAAATCTCAGAATTTCTCTTCAATGTCTATGTCTTCAAACGAAGTAAGCTACACACTATACAGTGATGACTTAGATAAACTACGAGATGCTGTCAATCAAGTTGAAGGTGCTTTAAAAGATGTGGATGGACTAGAAGATATTAAATCTGATAATGAAGATCCATATGTAGAAAATGTACTAAAAGTAGAACAGAAAAATGTCCTTCAATACGGTTTAACAACTGCTCAAATCGTGATGGCTTTAAATGCCAATACATCACAAGAAGTTTTAACAACAGTGAAAAATGATGGAAAAGATATAGATGTCATTGTTCAGCGTGATGCTAAAGCAGCCGCGACTTCGCTTGATGATGTTTTAGCAACTGAGATTAAAACAGCATTAGGCACAACGATGACTATTGGTGAGCTAGTAGATCTTGAAGAAGGTACGACTCTTAACTCATTATCTCGTTCAAAAGGTGAATACTTCGCAACTGTATCCGGTACGATTATCGGCGATGATATTTCAAAAGCAACTTCTGCTGCCGATAAGAAAATTGATAAATTAGATTTACCAAAAGGTGTAACAACAGGTGTTGCTGGTGTTGCAGCAGATATGCAAGAAACATTCACAAAGCTGGGTGTTGCTATGCTAGCGGCAATAGCGATTGTATACTTCATTTTAGTTGTTACGTTCGGTGAAGGTTTAGCTCCGTTCGCTATTCTCTTCTCACTTCCATTTGCCGTAATCGGTGCATTTGTTGGTTTATTCGTAACCGGTCAAACGATTTCAGTTTCTGTTATGATGGGTCTACTGATGTTAATCGGTATCGTCGTGACCAACGCCATCGTATTGGTTGACCGTATTATTCATATGGAACATGATGGTCTAGCCATGCGTGAAGCTATCCTAGAAGCCGGTGCTACACGTTTACGCCCGATTCTTATGACAGCCATTGCAACAATCGGTGCGATGGTTCCTATGGCACTTGGTTCTGGTGGTAGTGGATTAATATCAAAAGACTTAGCCATTACTGTAATTGGTGGTTTATTATCTTCCACTCTATTAACATTAGTTGTTGTACCAATTGTGTATGAAATGCTTTCAAAAATGTTAAAGAAAAATCGTAAAGATACGGAAGAAAACTAATAAAAAAAACAGCTACTCATGCGGTTCAATCGCTTGAGTAGCTGTTTTATTATTTATTGAACTTCTTTCACTACAAAAGCTTCCTTGCTTTCTACACCTGTAGCAGATACAGCCGTAATGCCGTATGTATAGCTTTGCTTAGCAAGAGCTGACTTGTCCTCAAATTGAGTGATGCCATCCTTATTATAAACAACATCCACTATATTTTGAGGGTCATAGTAAGAACCTTCTTTATTCCCTTTAAAACGATAAATAACATACTTACGTGGCTGTGTTTCATTATCGTCAATAATTTCAATCTTACGACCTGCCGCTTCCTTTGTCACTTCTACATAAGTCGGCTTGTTCGGCACTGTATTATCGTTCCAAGTGGTTTCTGGTGTCAATGCCGTATAATTATATAATTGTTGACTAACAATTGTTGCATAGCCTAATTTATTAGTTTGAAAGCTTCTTAACGAGAAATGCATTTGCCCATCGGCTGCTACCTTTTCTGAACGATTTTCTAGTATTTGACTTGGCAATTCCATTTTATTATTCCATGCAGCATCACTGTCATTACCAACTTTGTAATCAGCTAGTCCCATGTATAGATGAACAGGGTGCGTTTTAGCATATGTTTGTACTTCTTGGCTCCACCAATTTAGCAATGTCCCATATTTCGCAACAGACAATGTTCTGGACCAATAAATTTGTGGGGTAATATAATCAATCGTGCCATTTTGAATCCACGTTCTGACGTCTGCATACAAATCATCGTAATTATTGACACCAGCTCGTGTGTCACTTCCTGTGTTATCCAATGATTTATTACGCCATACTCCAAATGGTGAAATACCAAATTGTACATATGGCTTTGTTTCTTTTATGGCTGTATAAAGATTTTCTACAAGCTTGTTCACATTATCTCTTCGCCAATCCTCCACTTTTTTAAAGGAAGCACCATATTTTTTGTAAGCTGCTTGATCCGGGAAAACCTCATTAGCGATTTTGTATGGATAAAAATAATCATCCATATGAACGGCATCAACATCATAATTGGCTACTAGCTCACTTACTATTTCAACTAAATAGTCTTGCACCTCAGGTAAGCCAGGATTTAAGTAATATTGTTTGCCATATTTAACAACCCAGTTTGGATGTGTTCTAGCTACGTTATCGGCAGCAAGGTCAGTTAGCTTTTGTCCAGACATTGTGACACGATAAGGATTCATCCAAGCATGCAATTCCATCCCTCGTTTATGTGACTCCTCTACTATTATCTCAAGAGGATCGTAACCGGGATTTGTACCTTGCTTTTTCCCTGTTATGTAGGACGACCATGGAGCTAGCTCAGACGCATACATTGCATCATTTGTTGGCCTTACTTGATAAATAACAGTATTGAATTTGTTGGCTTTTAATTGATCCAAAGTTTGGCGTGCCCAAGCCGTGTACTGCTCCTTCGTCATACCTGCCTTCATATCAAGATTAAGAACCGTTGAAATCCAGACAGCCCGCATTTCTCTTTTCGGCTGTGTCGTGCTTGCCTTCACTGTATTAGCAGGGATTGCTGAAAGGCATAACACTAAAATCATAGCGACTAAAGCAATAAATTTCCATTTAAAATTTTTCTTTCTCATATTTCCTCCATTTGCTATTTTTCTATTTTAGTATATGATAAGTTCTCGCTATATGCACGTCCCCGAAGCAACTTCTTCACTCGATGTTTCAAGTCATGTAATTTTAATTACTCCCATTGATTTACAAGAAGCATGAAACAAATTAATTCTTTTCCGGAATCTCGTTTAATAAATGAACTTGATACCCCAAAAATATGTATAATTATAATCCCCTCAAAAAATAGATGACCTATAGTTATACATGATTATTCCAGGTTTATATAATCATTGTTACAATTTCCTTATTTTAAAATTCAAGCTAATTTTTGTTTGATTCTTTCTTTACCCGATCATGAACTTTATGCTACAATCAACACAGCTTATTTAGAACGGAGGGTATTCCAAATGACAGCTTCAATTAGACTACGATTTCACATTACTAATTAAATATGCGTACACTTTGCCTGCTGTGCAAGGAAAATGGAATTAGGTCTAGTCTGTTTTAGGAATACTGGAAAAGAGGGGACTTCTACTCCCCTCTTTTTTGTTGTCTTTTTACTTTCCACACAGGCACTACTGTTAGAAAGGGATGACGAATTTGGAACATTGGAAACGTAACACAATACTTTTTTTAAGTAGTCAAACGATTTCACTTTTTGGCTCTGCTCTTGTGCAATATGCCATTACATGGTATATCACGCTTACAACGCAATCAGGTAGCATGATGACAATTTCGATTATTTGTGGCTTTTTACCAACCTTCTTCTTAGCACCTATTGCTGGTGTCTGGGCAGATCGCTATAACCGAAAATGGCTTATTATCTTGGCAGATGGCCTGATCGCCTTATCCACGCTCATTTTAGCTATTTTATTTTTAATCGGCTATGATGAGCTCTGGCTACTATTTGTTATATCAGCAGTACGCGCAGTTGGTGCAGGTATTCAAACACCAGCTGTAGGCGCTATTTTACCGCAATTTGTGCCTGAAGAGCATTTAATGAAAGTTAATGGTGTAAATAGTAGTATTCAAGCTTTTATCATGATTCTTGCACCTATGGCAAGTGGAGCATTATTAACGATGGCTTCAATCGAGTCTATTTTCTTTATTGATGTTACGACGGCTGCTATTGCCATCGCTATCTTCTTAATATTTCTGCACATTCCTGCACATGCAAAAGCTAATCAGCCACAAACAACAGGCTATTTTAGTGATATGAAACAAGGCTTCATCTACATTAAAGAGCATGCTTTCTTAAAACATTTGTTCTTATTCTTTGCCTTTTTCATGCTGCTCGCTGCACCTGCTGCCTTTTTAACACCTTTACAAGTTACCCGTAGCTTTGGTAATGATGTCTGGCGTTTGACTGCCATCGAGATGGCCTTTGCCATTGGGATGTTAATTGGTGGGATTGCAATCGCAACATGGGGTGGCTTTAAAAATAAAGTGCATACGATGACATTATCTGCCTTATTATTTGGTCTTTGTACATTGGCTCTAGGAGTCATACCGGTTTTTTGGCTGTATCTTATGATCATGACCGTTACTGGAATAGCTATGCCAATCTTTAACACACCCGCAACGGTGTTATTACAAGAAAAAGTGGATAGTGATTATATGGGAAGAGTATTTGGCATTCTCAGTATGATATCTACCTCTATGATGCCTTTAGGTATGCTAATCTTCGGTCCAATTGCAGATATTATTGCTATCGAGTGGCTACTTATCGGTACAGGAATCCTCTTATTTATCCAAGGGTTTTTCCTTTTGGGCAGTAAAGTCTTATTAAAAGCTGGCAGACCTATTGCTGAGCCTATGGATGTTGAAACGCTAGAAAAAAAGTGAAGACTTCGTATAAGAGATGATTGCTTGATAAAAAATAATTAAAACTTAGCTTTTTTTAGACGCTAAAAAGCCCTGCTTTATGCAGGGCTCAGACTGTTGACAAAAGTCATCGAGAAGTTCAGTCTCGACGGCTTTTGTCATTTTTTCTTCTTTTTTTTATTTTCAATATTTGATAAATAATTGCCATTTTCAATATATTCTTCGAGCATAGTTGCTATTTTATGGCACCAAATGTAAGAATCGCCTGCATGGACAATTTTTTAGGACCTCTTAAGGTTGTCCATCGCATACCATGCTTTTCCTGAATATGGAGTTATTATGTAGAAGTTGATTGGAACGGAGGGCGGCGACTCCTGCGAGAAAAGCGGGAAAGTCGAGATCCTGGACTGAGCGCAGCGAGGGAAGCAGCTCGACCCCGCCCGCGGAAAGCGTCCGCCCGTAGTGGAAATCAAAGGTGTTACTTTATTTTATTGTAAAAGAAAAAAGACTGTAGGAAAACTCAAAAATTATTGAGTTTGTCTACAGTTGAAAGCCATGCTTTATCTCTTGCTTCAATACGTGAATGATACCTATTCGCGCTAAAAAAATGATAAAGTCTACATGATTTACTTCTTTTTCCTCTTTTGCCCGATTAACAATGTGATTTGTGCCATCGTGAAAGGTAATGAAGATTTTTTCCGATAGGCTACATATTTGGGTACCCAAAAATCTGCATATTTTAACTTGAAGTTTTTTAATCCTTTAAAATGATAAAAATGCTGTCCGTGTAGAAAGATTTGTGCAGCTATTTTTTCACTTAAAAAGGAATATCTAGACTGTCCGACATTGGATAAAGGCGACATCCCCATATTAAAGACACGATAGCCTTCCGATTTTGCCCATTCAAATAATGATAGGAAAATAAAATCCATTGTTCCAGATGGTGATCCTGGCTTAAAACGCATGAGATCTACTGACACCTTTTCGCCTTGATCATACATAGGCATAATACTAGCAAAACCGAACGTTCCTTGCTTTCCACGTAAAACAGCAATATTGGAAGTGCTTAAATAGTGTTCATCAAAAAAACCAAGTGAAAAACCTTTCTCTGCCCTTCCCTGCAACCATTTTGTTGAGACCTCTTTCAATTCCTTCATGACTTCCTGAGAATAAGGAGGACTCATTATTTCCACTATATAATTTTCCCGTTCAAACTTATTTCTTATCGCTCGACTGCCCTTCATTTCTTTACCCGTGAACGTAAATTTCTCTAAATCTACAAAGGCTTCTTCGCCAAGCTTAAAGAAACTATATCCATACTCGTGTAATGCAGAGAAAATTTTATTGTTAATTTCATAAAAGACAGGTGTATAGCCATGACGATCAGCCAATTCCAAAAATTCCTGGATAGCATATAAAAAATCAGATTCATTACCAACCGGATCTCCAAGAACGATAATCTTATCTGCATAAATTTGATAAGAGAATAAAACAGTTCCTTTTTCATTCCAATGTACAAATTTATCATGCAAAAAAATCAAATGTGAATACTCCGTTCCTTCATAGAACTTCAAATGATCTTTAATAGCTTCCTCCTGCTCTTTAGATAAAAGCTTTACCATTTTCTTAGGCGTACGTATAAAATAGCCTATATAAAAAATAACAATGGCAATCAGAATGCCGATAATCGCACTATTAAAGAGGTCCTTATAATCGGTTATCATATAGTCTTGTAGGGCACTAGGAAAATGAATTTTAGCCGAGGGTAAATTGACATAGCCAATTACCACATACATCGCTGTAATAATAGTTACTACAGCAAGATCTATGATGACAATCCCCCATGTCAAAACATAACTTTCTCGATAAAACTGCTTTTTGGACACCATTAATAGCACTGCGACAATGACTAAAAAAATGGCTTCCTCATAATCAAAACCCTTAAAAATTGAAAATAGCGCCGAACTACTTAGCACCACAATCGCGAGCTGGTATGCCCTTTTTACTTTGTATTTGATTCCCCTACATAATCCTAACAGTATAAAGCCAGCTGCCACGGTCAATTGATGGGATACATTCATAATGGGAGAGGATAAAAACTCCTGAGCAATTTTTAAACGACTTAGTACCCCTGGCAAAGCTGCAGATAGCAATAAAATAATGCCAGCTATAAACACCAATATGGTTAATAGCGTATGGCTTAGTTTCTGGAAAATAACAGTAGGCAAGTCATCCCAAGATTCATTCCAACGCATCCAATATTCTTTAATAAATAAGAGTACGGAAACTAAAAATGGTAGAACAAAATAGCCGACACGGTACAAAATTAATAGAAACAGCACCTTTTCATCAGCAATTCCTATACTTTGTGTTCCCCATAAAAAAACGAGATCAAAGGAGCCAACTCCTCCAGGTATCATACTGACTATTCCTGCACTAGAAGCAATTAAAAATATCGGAATTAAAGCTGATAAACCAATTGGAATCTTCAAAATGAGCGTTAAAGCCCAGATCACAAAAAATACAGCTAGCCACTCTGCTACTGAAGTGATCATTAATTGAAGTGATATTTTTGGTTTTAAAGAACTTTCCTTTTTATAGCGAATCAGATACGTCGCCCAAAAAGCTAGTACATATAGGCTGACAAGTATAACAGCAATCGATAACCATCGTTCTTCTTTGAGCAATGGAAAATCCCAAAAGAATATATACATAAACCACGTTAACAAAGAAATTCCAGTTAAATAAAACAGTGTTACCGAAGCAATACTTTTTATCATGCCTTCTTTATCTTCTTTATATTTTGAGTAAAAGTAATCACGTAAGAATATACCTACTAACCCGCCAAAGCCAATTAGATTTGAAAAGGTATTGACAATAAATGAATGATTAAGCAAATTACGTTTATTGATTTTAATACCTAATATATTTACTAAAATAACATCGTAAAATATCATTGGCGTGATTGCGATAAAGGTGATCAGAAAAATTAATAAAAGCTCCCATAGCTGCAGTTCATTCACTTCTTTTTGTAGTAAATGAACATCTATACCACTCACTGTTTGTTGAATTTCATAAATAGCTATCGCCAAAAGTATTACTGGGCATAAAATTTTCAAAAATTTCAACAGTGCCTCTTTTCGAACGTTAAACATATGCCTTACCTACTTCCCATAAGCTAACTTAAAAATTTGCTATTACCTAAACCATTTTACTTTTTAAGGAAACGGACCATTTCCATATTGTAACGTATTCTTTGCTATATGTATTGTCAAAGAAAGATACTACTATTCATACTAGTGCATAAACTATTGCTCAATGTTTCGCTCCTAAATTGCCAACATCAAAAAGGCCATTTTCATCCCTCTATATAGTAGAGAAATAAAAATGACTATATGGGCTATTTAGAGTCAAATACATGTAAAGGGAATTACTTTTCCACCTATAAATCTAGAAAACTAATGATTAAATATAATAACGATGAATAGGACGTCCTACACTTCCATATTGGATATCTACTTTTAATAGATTTTGCTTTTCTAAAAAATCAAGATAGCGTCTAGCTGTAACACGTGCTGTACCTATATAAGTAGATACCTCCTCGGCAGATACTGCCCCTCCACTTGTTTGAATATAGGCAAGTACCTTATCTAAAGTAGCTCGATTAAACCCTTTTGGTAGCTCTGCTATCATCATTGCTTCCGCTCCTGTCGTTGTAACGACAACTTGCTCCGGAAGACGTTGCTGCATGAGATGATCTACATCATGTTGGGTTAAATCCTGCATACCGCTTATTTTTTTCCTGTAGCTTTGATAATTTTTTAATGTTTGCTCAATCCGCTCAAATGTAAAAGGCTTCATAATATAATCATATACACCTAAGTGTAAAATACGTTGCACAGTGGGCATATCGTTCGCGGCAGTTACCGCGATCACATCGACAGGAAGATGCTCCTCTCTGATTTTCCCTAACGTAATAATGCCATCTTGCTCTGGCATAAAAATGTCCATAAAGACAAGCTCAGGGGTTAATTGTTTAATTTTTTGAATTCCCTCTATACCATTACTAGCATAGCCAACTAATGAAAAACCTTGGATTTGCTCAATAAATTGCCTGTTCACTTCACGTACCATTGGATCATCTTCAATTAATAAGACATTTATTACATCCATCTATACTTCTCCTAACTCAAATAAAATTAAGAAACTTGTTCCTTTCATAAATTCACTCACTACTTCAATATCTCCATTGCCTTTTCTTACAATTTCATAGACTAAATGCAAGCCTATGCCCCGATTTTCATTAGCCTTTGACGAAAATCCATTCTCAAACATACGATCCTGTACCTCTTTGGACATGCCAATTCCATTATCGGAAACTGCTATCGCTAAGACGCCATCATGCTCATCTACAGAGATGGCTACATACTTATCTTCCTTCGAAAGGACATTTAAAGCCTCAAAAGCATTTTCGATTAAATTGCCGAGTAACACAACAAAATCATGGTGATCTACTAGAGGAGGAAAGCGTTTAAAATGGCTTTTTCGATCAATCTCAACCTCGATACCAAGCTCTTTTCCATAGCTTACTTTACTTAATAGCAAACCTGAAATATTTTCATTATGAAAGCGTTCGTTTAAAAATTTCGTCAGGGATGCTTCATTTTCAGTAGTGACTGTAACATATTCAAGGGCTTGCTTTGTATGTCCCAATTGTAATAGCCCAGCAATTGTATGAATTTTATTTTTATGCTCATGGGTTTGCACACGTAATGCTTGAACAAAGGCCTTTACACCTGTTACTTCCTCCGCAAGCTTTTTCACAGTTGTTAAATCCTTAAACATAGCAACTGCACCGACTAACTCGCCATTTACAATAATGGGAACACGATTACTTAAGATACTATGATGATTAATGTACAGCTCTTGATTATAAACAGGTGTTGCCGTTTCAACAATTTCAGGCAAACGGGTATCGGGCAAAACATCATAAATTTTTTGTCCAATACAGTCCTCTATCTTCCTAGTAACGCCTAAAATAACAGCCGCTTTCTCATTAAAAATCGTTATATTCATTTCCTTATCAACGGCTATGATCCCTTCATGCATCGCATTAAACGTTTCTGTTCTTTCCACATACATTTTTGCAATTTCATGAGGTTCAAGACCAAACATTTGTTTTTTTATATGCCGTCCAAGTGTATATGCACCAAAAATACTGAAAATCAGTGAGATAACAATGGTGATCATAATTTCTCGCTCATAGCTTTGTAGCATTTCTAGCAAAGTTGGTAATGAATAGCCAACTACTACTATCCCTACTTGTTCCCTTTTGTCATTTATAATGGGCACAAAAGCGCGTATCATAACACCCGATTCTCCACGTGCCTTCGATACATAATAATGCTCACTAAATGCTGCATTTAAATCCTGCGACTCACTGCGCTCTCCTAATTCCTTACTAACTGGATGTGATAATTTAATACGTTCCATATTCATCACAACAATATACTCTGCCTTATTAATCACCCTAATGCCATCTACTATTTTATTAATATTTTTCGCGGATTCTTTTATATTGTCATTGTTCAAATGAACACTTAACTCTGGTACATTCGATACGGTTCGTGCTACAAGCATTGCCCGCTGACCATAATCTTTTTCCTGTTCAGATAATAAGTTACCGAGTACAAAAATACCACCTAGTAAAAAAGAGAGTGCAATGATTAAAAATGTCACTAACAGTATTTTGCCGTTCACAGGCATTTTCATCATTCAATAGTTCCTTCCTTTCAAATTCGCATTCTCATTAGTAGTGGCACACTTTTTATGATATGGTTTTAAGATTATCTGCAAAAAATTCTTTTGACAATACTTTAGTCTATATAAGTAGCAGAAAATATTGAATTTAATGAACAATATTATAATTTAATTATTTATAACGAACTTTATTATTACTTCATGTTTTTGTATTATAACAATAATATATTAACTATAGCGTACCATAACAGAGATTTTTATTGATATTACTATATTTATATGTGGATATACGGAAATGTACTTTATGAACGTTATGTTTCTTATTTTCTAAATCTCTTTTTTCAAGAAGTATTCGCTATGATAATTCTAGTGAAAGCGATATCAAAGAGAAAATTTAGAAAAGAGGTAGCAAAAAATGAAGTTACTGAAAAATTTGACTGTTCAGGTTATAGTGGCAATCATCCTTGGGATTATTGTCGGAGCCATTTTCCCCGAGTTCGGTGCTAGTTTAAAAATCTTAGCAGATCTATTCATTAAATTAATTAAAATGTTAATTGCTCCAATTATCTTCCTAACAGTGGTTATTGGAATTGGCAGTATGGGAGATATGAAAAAGGTCGGGAAAATCGGAGGTAAAGCATTACTTTACTTCGAAATCGTCTCTACAATTGCCTTAGCAATCGGCATTGCTGTTGCTTTAATTGTAAGTCCTGGTACAGGTTTAGATACATCAGGTGCATCTGATGCTGATATTTCGAAATATACAACTGCTGCAGCTGAGTCTGAGCAGGGCTTAGGTGCATTTATCTCTAGTATTATTCCCGAAAATGTAGTTGGCGCATTGGCAACTGGTCAACTATTACCCGTTCTATTTTCTGCTATTTTATTTGGCTTAGCAGCTGCCTCAATCGGTGCACCTGCAAAACCAGTCATCACATTCTTTGAGCAAGTAGCAGAAATTTTCTTCAAGATTGTCAGTATGGTTATGAAAATATCACCAATCGGAGCTTTTGGTGCAATGGCCTATACAATTGGGAATTTTGGATTAAAATCTTTAGGTAACCTAGGTCTATTAATGGCTGCCGTATATATTACGATGTTTTTATTTGTTGTCTTTATTTTAGGCGGCATTGCAAAGTTCTTTGGATTTAATATCTTTAAATTTATTGCTTACATTAAAGATGAGATTTTCTTAGTAATTGGGACGTCCTCTTCTGAATCAGCTCTACCATCTATGATGCGAAAACTTGAGAATTATGGTTGCTCGAAGCAGGTTGTAGGTTTAGTCGTTCCTACTGGGTACTCCTTCAATCTAGATGGGACTTCTATTTATCTATCAATGGCTGCCTTATTTATTGCACAAGCATACGGAATGGACCTAACTTGGATTCAAATCATTACACTACTCGGAATTTTAATGATTACTTCTAAAGGCGCAGCGGGTGTAACCGGGTCAGGATTTATTACATTAGCAGCAACTTTAGCTGCCTTCCCAATGATACCAGTGGAGGGAATAGCACTATTAATTGGTGTCGATCGTTTTATGTCTGAGGCCCGTGCTGTTACCAATTTAATTGGTAATGGTGTAGCATGTGTTGTAGTATCAAAATCCGAAAAAGAATTTGATGTAACGATGGAAGAACGTGCTCTTCAAGGGAAGGCCACTATAGTATCCTAAGAAAAAGGGTAGTGATGACAGCCATGGCTGTTTCACTGCCTTTATTATGTTTTTTATCCATGGGTAGACTATGAAAAACAATTATGTTTAAACTCTAGTAAAATGGTGAAAGTGTATAGTAAGAGGTGATCATAAATGTCTAATAAAAAACAATCAAAAACGCGCCATACAAACAATCCCGATGTGTTGGATACAGGGAAGGAAAGTATTTTTGATAAACATGAGGATATGAAAACCGTTGATCCTATACCTGTCGAAGAACTAAATGAAAAAGTCAAAGATGAACAGCATAAAACGAAAACAAAGGACTCCTCTGCAACCGATAAGCGCTATCCGTAAAGAGAAATTTTGCCTAGAGGATGTGTCCACGGATGATAAATATTCCCTCATCTGCCTGTTAGAAAAAGTTGACCCCATTCATTCTGAGGTCAGCTTTTTTGTATACACTAATGTTAAAGGAGGAAAACATATGCAATATACTATACCCATTTTGAAAACGGAAAGGCTACTTTTAAGACCTATTACCCAGCAGGATATAGAGGCTATGTTCGTTTATACCTCTCAAGAAAACGTAGCCCGTTATGTTACATGGCATGCCCATACAAGTATAGAGGATACTAAAGCTTTTTTGATGCTCATATTAAGTGGGTATGAACAAGGCAATCATCTACTTTGGGGTATTGAATATTCTGGGACTCTAATTGGCACAATCGACTTTGTAACGATTGATCACACACATAAATTGGGGGAAATCGGTTATGTTCTTTCAGAAGATTATTGGAATAAAGGATTAACAACGGAGGCCACAAAAAAGCTGATTGACTTTGGATTTAAAGAATTGAAACTCATACGTATTCAAGCGAGATGCTTGGAAGAAAACATTGGTTCTCAAAAAGTGATGGAGAAGTCCGGAATGCAGTTTGAAGGGCTGTTACGCAAAAGTATGTTCATTAAAGGACAATATAAAAATGTCAAAATGTACGCTATAACTGATGATGATGCAAGGAACCCATCATAAATAAAGCCTTGCCACATTAGCAAGGCTTCGTACTTATAACCATTGTTCGATACAGTATATCTTTTTAGCTGTAGCATCTAGCCTCACTCGTTTACCGATTGCTATCGGATGCATAGGCTGTGTGTGACAAATATCCACTTCCGCCAAAATAGGTATGTGTATACCGTCCAATTGTTCTAGTAAAATATCAGATGGCTTGCGTCCGGTTCCTAGATCATCGTAGCATTCATGCTTACCCAAAATTATTCCACTTATTTTGTCAAAAATTCCGTGCAATTTGAGCATCGCAAAATTCTTTTCCACGATCGCTGCATTTTTCATACAATCTTCCATTAATAAAATGTCACCTTCAGCAATGGCAGGGAAATAAGGTGTCCCAATAAAACCATACATGGCATTAACATTCCCCCCCATTAGCCTTCCCTCTATAACTCCCTCTCGAACGGTTTTCCATTCATTCTTGATTACCTTTTTCTCTACTGTTTTCTCCAGCCAATTGACTGGCTCATCTGACCAATAAGGAGGCTTCTGTATTTCATAAGGGAGTGTTTGAGGCTGCAAGAAATACTCCTCAAAAAATTTGTATGTATCGTTGACTAATGGCTCAAACTCGCCAAAGGATGGCACGAGCGCTGGACCATAAAATGTTGAAATACCAGTCTTCGCATAAAGTGCCAGTAGAATGGCTGATGCATCAGAGTAACCTATAATGATTTTAGGGTTTCGTTGAAAAGCCTCATAATCTATATAAGGCAGCATACTATTGGAATTGGTACCTCCAATCGTAGACATAATAATATCCACACTAGGATTGCGGAGTAATTCATTTAATTCCTCTGCTCGTTTTTGTGGTGAGCCTGATCGATAATAATCAAATTTGCCAGTAAGGGAACCTTCTACAATATGAAAATTCTTCTCTTCTAGAAATGCTTTTGCACGCTCAAAACGTTTCGACGCAGAAACCGTCGCTGGAGAGGAGGGTGAAAAAATACCGATAGTCGTCATCTTTTACTCCTTTTCTTATACAAGTTTTGACATGTAATATTCATTGATGTATTGTCCATCTACATACAAGGAATCCCGTTTCGTTCCCTCTATTTCAAAGCCCATTTTCTTATATAAAGCAACTCCAGCCTCATTGTTTTCCATAACCGTTAACTCGAGACGATGGATATTATTATCTTTAGCCCATTGTTCTACATGATTAAATAAGGCTGTTCCAATTTTTCTGCCTCTATAATGACTATGGATGCCAATGACAAGATAAGCACGATGAGCAATTCTTGTTGCTTCATTCCCTTGTGCAATTAAATAAGCCACCACCTTATCATCTATTTCTGCTACGAATAATGCTGAATGACGGCTATGATAAAGCTTTTCTAAATAATTTGCAAATGTCTCAGGCTCCATTTTTCGCTCGCCAGGACCAAATAACATCAGATTGGATGCCTCCGCATTTGTCATAACTGCTATAATTTGAACACTATCATTTCTTGTTGCTTCTCGTATTCGCATGTAAAGTACCTCACTTCCTATTTTTTGTCTTTATCCATTAGAAAAGTTTATCTAAAACCCCCAATCTCTTCTTTTAAAGCTTTAGCATGTTTGACCTGACCATAATTTTATTCCCTTTTACTAGCATTGGATTTTAGCAACTAATTTTTCATTGTTAAAATGAAGCATCTCTGCATCATTCAGCGTATATGCCTGCAATGTTGCATTATTTTTTAGCCAGCTATTAAATAACATGCTTCGTTCAGGATCATCATAATGTGGACAAAAAGTTCCTGATAATATCCCTAGCCCGTTGTATTCCTCATAATGATTGTGTTGATTTTCACTAAAGCATTTATCAAACCAACACATTGCCCCAGCACTCATGCCAGCTAAAATAACACCGCTTTTATAAGCTTCCTTCAATAGCTCCCCGAATTGATAGGCATGCCATTTATCTAAAAGAAGCTTGGTATTTCCTCCGCCTACATAAATAATATCCTGTGCCAATATTTTTTCTCGAATTTGTATGTCATTCATGTCCTCTTGCAAAATATGAGTAGCGTCACAATGTGTAAAAGCTGAATAAAATTTATCGATGTACCCCTGTGCATCATTACTTGCTGTTGGAATAAAACAAATTTTGATGCGTTCAGTTGTCTTAATTAGACTCAAAATATAATGGTCAATAAATGAAGGGATTTGCTGAGAAAATCCTCCGCCTGATATGGCAACGATTTGTCTAGTGACAGCACTCGTATTTTTTAATTCATAGACCGCTTGCTCCCGACCAAATCTTTCAAGTACCTGTACTTTTTTCATCCCTAGCTTTTCGAGTAGTCGACAAGATGCACGATTAGCTGTTTGTGTCTCTGCCACGATAGAGGAGATATTTAAATACGTCAAACCCTCCTTAACCACTTGCGTTAGAACTTCAAATGCTAACCCCCGCCCCCAATACTCCGGTAAAAATTGATAGGAAAGTTCATACATCTCATGCTCATGATACTCATCGATGGATACAAGGCCTATAAATTCCCCCGTTTTCTTTAATGAGATATAAAAATATGTATTAGGAAATGGTGCCTCTAGCATACCTCTAAAGGAAGCTTCGATATAATTTTTTTGTGGAATTCCTCCAAGATACTCTCTGACGCTTTCATTTGTGTAGAGCCCTTGAATATCCATGTAATGTTCTGGTTGTATACGTTCGATCACACATCGATTAGACATAAACTTCATGTATTTACCCCCTCTTTATGTCAAAGTTTAATCGAACTGCCATACTGAAATCAAACATTTTTTCCAAATATTACTTTCCTATAAACTAAAAAAATAGTGACCAGCCATACGTGCTGTGTCACTACCTTCATTAATGTTGATATTGCTCAAGTAAACGTTGAGTATTGGTTGATTGTTCTAAAACTTTTTTCTCTTGAGCCCAATAAATCATATATTGATCGTCACCGATTGGAAAAACCATTTGTTGCAATTCTTCGCTTAGCTCAGAGCTAATTGCTACCTTTAAAATGTCCACTTCATAAATCGGTTTGTCCTTTATTTTATAAACAATATGATAGGCGGGCTCTTCTTCAAAAATTGCTCGTTCTTTTTTAGAAAGCTTCTTTACATGACTTAAAGGGTATTTTTCAATAAAGTTCTTCGCCTCGCCGTCAGACCCTCGAAATACCGTTTTTTCCCCTTGGAATAATTCGATTGAATCAATATTTGTAGCTTCATCTAAAATAAAAGAAATCGCTTCCTTCTCATTTTTTTCACGAGATTGCATAACAAAAATTCCGATCAGTAAAATAGCTGCAAATATAATTAGTCTCCATCTTCGTTTTGTCATTGCCAATTACCCATTTAATGCCTTTTTTACGAAACGATTTATATCAACATCAGCACCAATTACAAGCATAATATCTCCCAATAAAATCTTATCACTTGCTTGAGGTGATACGATAATATCAGCACCACGCTTAATCCCTACGATGTTAATTCCATATTTAGCTCGAATATCTAAATCCATAATCGAATATCCAGCAATAGCATCATTCGCCTTTAATTCCATAATAGAGTGTTCATCTGAAAGCTCTAAATAATCTAGTACTGTATTCGATAGCATATTATTGGCAATACGAATACCCATATCTCTTTCAGGATGGACTACAAAGTCGGCACCAATTTTCCGCAATACCTTCTCATGGTAATCATTTTGAGCCTTTACTGTAATTTGCTCAACACCAATTTCTTTTAAAATGATGGTTGTTAAAATACTCGCTTGAATATCTTCCCCAATTGCTACAATCACATGTTCAAAATTACGAATACCTAATGAATTTAGAACCGATTCATCTGTTGAATCTGCAATGACGGCTTGTGTAGCAATAGAAGCAAATTCGTCTACACGCTCTGAAGAATGGTCGATTGCCATCACTTGAGCACCCTGACTCATTAATTCACGAACAATACTTCCCCCAAAACGTCCAAGCCCAATGACCGCAAACTCTTTTTTCATCATAAAAAATCCCTCCGAAAACTACTATACCATCATTGTAGCGTATTCTTAGCGATATGTATTGTCAAAACAAGACGCTATTCGTCATTGTTGGACAACGCTGCAAACATAAAAAAGACGAGGACCTAAATCCCCGTCATCACTTACTCTAATTATTCAGCGTTACGCATTTCGTCTAGTACGCGATTTACACGTTTTTCTAACATTTTCATACCGCTACCACCAGCTTGCATATGACGCAGCTGACCATCTTTATCGAACACAAAATAAGCAGGTACATATTGGTTTTCAAAAGCATCTGTTAACTTCATTTCGCTATCAACAAAGATTGGTTGCGCAATGTCATGCTCAGCCGCTACTGCCTTAATCGTCTCTAAATCAGTATCTGCTTCAGAACGTGGCATATGTACTGCTACAACATTTAGCTCATCTTTAAATTGATCACGGAAATTATTAACATCTGGCATAGCTTCTTTACATAAATGACAGCTCACTGACCAGAAATGGATTAATGTTGGTTTTTTGCCTACTAGTTCTGCTTTTGATACTTCACCATTTAACCAAGTTGTTGCGCCGACAAGTTCTGGCATTTGTTCACGAAGTTTCATGAAAAATCCTCCTCTATTAAATCGTTGTTCTTTAGATGCATTAAATGTTGGGTAAAACTCCTCCCAAAATATATTGCCATCTAAGATAAAGTAAATTAGCACTCGCCACTTACTTAAAAGTCCCCACAAGCATGTCGTGGGGACTCTTTATTTGTTACATCATGACGCAACTCTATTTTATTATAGAGTTGCTTGACCTGGACGCCAGTTTGCTGGGCAAAGACCGCCAGTTTGTAATGCTTGAAGTACACGTAACGTTTCATCAACATCACGGCCGATGTTATTATCGAATACTGTTTGGTATTTTAATTCACCTTCTGGATTAATGATGAATAAACCACGTAGCGCGATACCTTCTTCTTCAATTAACACACCGTAATCTTTAGAAACTTGGTGGTTTGTATCCGCAGCTAATGGATATTTTAATTCACCAAGACCATTTTGAGTGCGGTCTGTATTAATCCATGCTAAGTGAGTGTGGATTGTATCAGTAGAAACACCGATTACTTCTGCATCTAAGTCTTCGAACTCGTCATAACGATCGCTCATTGCAGTGATTTCTGTTGGACATACAAATGTGAAGTCCATTGGATAGAAGAAAAGTACTGTCCATTTATCTTGTGCTTTAATATCTTCTAATGATACTTTACCAAATGATTTGTCTGAAAGTACTGCTTCCATTGTAAAGTCAGGTGCTTGTTTACCTACCATGCGTTCTGCCATAATAAATCCCTCCGAATAAATATGTAGTTTATATATTCTATTCCATTCGCACAAGCGAACTCGTCTTCTACGATAGCAGAGTAAACGTAGTTTTTCAAACAAGTAAGCTCCGCCCCATTACCCGAATGTAGTGAGTCGACAAAAAATCGTCAAATCCAAAATTGGAATTTCTGCTACATCCTATTTATTAGCTATTTTTGACAACTATATTCTCCTTTATACAAATTTTTTCTCCACTACTTTTATGACTCTTTTTTTAACATTTTACAGCGATTTTTTTCATAAAAAACGATTGCAAATTTTTATTTATTATGTATAATTGTAATGGTTTTAGTAAACTAAAAGTTTCGTTAAAGTAAACTTCATATTTCAAAAGTTTATCATTGCTAAACTTCTTCTAGGAGGGAAAAGATGCAAATAGGAGCAAAAATTAAAGCGCTTCGTTTAAAAAAAGGTCTTACCCAAGAGGAACTTGGAGAACGTACAGATTTAAGTAAGGGCTATATTTCCCAATTAGAACGTGATTTGAATTCACCTTCTATTGAAACACTTTTTTCTATATTAGAAGTGTTAGGGTCAACACCAAAGGAATTTTTTGATGATGAATCACCTGAACAAAAGGTTGTTTATACAGAGGAAGATCAGTCCATCTTTACGGATGAAGAAAAAAAATACGAAATTCAATGGCTCATCCCTACATCCAACGAAAAAGAAATGGAGCCTATTTTCTTAACATTTGAAGCCAATGGCGAATTCAAGCAATTTGAGCCTTCACTCTCGGAAACATTTATTTATGTAGTGAAAGGGCGTATTCGTCTCGTTTTAGGGAATGAACAATATATCGCTAGTGAAGGCAATGCTCTTTATTTTGACGCGACAGACCATCATCAAATTTTTAATGCACATGCTGCTGAAACGAAAATTTTACTCGTTGCAACGGATTCATATTTATAGCTTAAGGAGGCGCATCAATGACAATGAATTCCATTATCCGTTTTGAAAATGTATCCAAGTCTTATAGTGACGGAACAGTTGTCTTAAAGAATATTAACTTGGAGCTTGAAAAGGGCAAATTTTATACTCTCCTTGGCCCATCTGGTTGTGGGAAAACAACCATTTTACGAATTATTGCTGGTTTCACAGAACCTACAACAGGAGATGTGTTTTTCCATGATAAAAAAATAAATTCTGTTCCTGCCAATGAACGTCAGGTGAATACTGTTTTTCAAGATTATGCGCTGTTCCCTCATTTAAATGTATTTGAAAATGTCGCATTCGGACTACGTATTAAGAAGTTACCTGAAAAGGAAATTAAAGAACGCGTTGCGGAGGCTTTAAAATTTGTCAATTTAGCAGGCTATGGCAATCGTGAAATCTCCGAAATGTCTGGTGGTCAGCGTCAGCGTGTAGCGATTGCACGTGCTATCGTTAACGACCCTGAAGTAATTTTACTGGATGAACCACTATCAGCATTAGACTTGAAATTACGTACAGAAATGCAATACGAATTACGTGAATTACAGCAACGTCTTGGCAAAACCTTTGTTTTCGTTACTCATGATCAGGAAGAAGCACTCGCTATGAGTGATGAAATTTTTGTTTTAAGTGAAGGACAAATTCAACAATCTGGTACACCAGTAGATATTTATGATGAACCTATTAATCGCTTCGTAGCAGACTTCATCGGTGAATCCAATATAGTGCCTGGTGTCATGATTGAAGATTTCAAGGTTGAATTTGCGGGTAAGATTTTCGAATGTGTTGACCAAGGTATGAAACCAAATGAGAAAATTGATATCGTTATACGCCCTGAGGATTTAGAAATGACGACTATTGAGAAGGGGAAACTTGTTGTTAAAGTAGATACACAGTTATTCCGTGGCGTACATTATGAGCTATCTACGTATGATAAAGATGGCAATGAATGGCTAGTCCATTCGTTGAAAAAAGCTGAAGTAGGGACAGAAATTGGCTTAGACTTTGATCCAGAGGCGATTCATGTAATGCGCTTAAATGAAACAGAGGAAGAGTTCGATAAACGATTGGAATCGTACGGAGACGACGAAGATGCAAGCTAAGACATCAAAATCAGCGTTATTTCCATATGTTTTATGGATTGCCCTTTTTGTTATCGCGCCGATTGCACTCGTTGTTTATTATTCCCTACTCGATTTACATGGCAATTTCACGCTCGATAATTATAAAGCGTTCTTCACTTCTGTTTACTTAAAAATGACATTAAGCTCGTTCTGGTATGCATTTTTAATTACATTCTTTACATTATTAATTTCATATCCAACTGCTTACTTTTTAACAAAAACGAAACACAAGCAGCTTTGGTTATTGCTTATTATTATTCCTTCATGGATTAATTTATTGTTAAAAACATATGCCTTTATTGGTATCTTTGGTTTATACGGGCCGATCAATGCATTTATCGAAGTGTTTGGCTTTGACCCAAAGCAAATGCTCTTTACAGATATTAGCTTTGTTTTTGTATCCGTGTATATTTTTATTCCGTTTATGATTTTACCGATCTTTAACTCTTTAGATCGTTTAAATCCAACACTTATTTATGCGTCTCGTGATTTAGGTGCATCTGCTTTTACAACATTCCGTCGCGTTGTTTTACCATTGACAATGGATGGTGTTAAATCAGGTATTCAGGTTGTCTTTATCCCTGCTCTATCACTTTTCATGATTACTCGCTTAATTGCAGGAAATCGTGTTATCACCCTTGGTACAGCGATTGAGCAGCAATTCCTTGTGACACAAAATTGGGGAATGGGTTCAACCATTGCCGTGTTCTTAATTTTATTTATGGTAATCATTATGCTTATTACGGGACAAAAAGATAAAGGAGGTCGCGTGCGATGAACAAACTTTCTGCATCAGCCAAAGTCTATTTAACGATTGTTTTTATCGTTCTGTATGCACCCATTCTCTATTTAATCTTTTACTCGTTCAATAGTGGTGGCTCCATGAATAACTTTGAGTCCTTTACTTTAGAGCATTATAAGGCTGTTTTTGAAGATTCAAGGCTACTTGTTATTTTAATTAATACCGTTATCGTAGCATTACTTTCAGCTCTAATTTCTACTATTATTGGAACGTTAGGAGCAATCGGTATTGTAACAGTCAAGGATTCAAAAATGCGTAATACATTATTGTCCTTAAACAATGTTTTAATTGTCAGTCCAGATGTCATCATTGGTGCAAGCTTTTTAATCTTATTTACAATGGTGGGCATTAAATTAGGCTTTGCTTCAGTATTATTAGCACACGTAGCGTTTAGTGTACCAATTGTAGTGTTAATGGTTTTACCTAAATTGTTAGAAATGAATAAATCACTAATTGATGCAGCATTAGATTTAGGAGCAACCAAAAAGGATGTTATGATGCGTGTCATTTTACCATATATTCAGCCAGGTATTTTTGCAGGTTTCTTCCTAGCTCTTACGTATTCCTTAGATGATTTTGCTGTGACATTTTTCGTAACCGGCAATGGCTTCAGTACATTATCGGTAGAAATCTACTCGATGGCTCGCGCGGGAATTTCTCTAACAGTTAACGCTATTTCTGGTTTAGTATTCTTTGTAACAGTTATCGTTGTGGTTGGCTATTACTTCATTACAAGTCGCACAAGTAAAAGAACGGAGGGACAACAATGAAGTCATTAATTCAAGCGACCATCGCTATACTTGTTGTTTCTGCCCTTTTATTTTATGCTGCTGATGCCTTAAGTGCTGGTGGAGGTAAGAGTGGAAAAGACACTTTAACCATCTTTAACTGGGGAGAGTATATTGATCCTGATCTATTGAAAGAGTTTGAAAAAGAAACAGGTATTCATGTCATTTACGAAACATTTGACTCCAATGAAGCTATGATGACTAAAATACAGCAAGGTGGTACAGCGTACGATATTGCTGTCCCTTCTGAGTATATGATTGAAAAAATGAAGGAAGATAATTTATTGATTCCTTTAGACAAAGCGAAAATCCCGAATTTAAAAAATATTGATCCATACTTTTTAGATTTACCATTCGATGATAACAATCAATATTCAGTTCCTTATTTCTGGGGAACAGTAGGAATTGTTTATAACCCAAAGCTAGTTGGGAACTTAGATTTCTCCTCCTGGGATGACTTATGGGACCCTTCACTAAAAAGAAAAGTATTTTTAGTAGACGGTGCCCGCGAAGTGATTGGGATGGGTTTAAATAGTCTTGGACACTCCTTGAATTCATTGGATAACGATGAACTGCGTGAAGCAACTGACAAGCTGATTACACTTGCGCCAAACGTAAAAGCGATCATTGGGGATGAAATTACGCCATTAATGATCAATAATGAAGCAACAGTGGCCCTCACTTGGTCTGGTCAGGCAGCGGACATGATGTCTGAAAATGAAGAGTTGGACTTTGCTGTTCCTGAAGAGGGTTCCAATTTATGGTTCGATAATATGGTTATTCCAAAAACCTCAAAAAATATTGATGGTGCACATGCCTTTATCAATTTTATGCTAAGTGCTGAATCTGGTGCTCAAAATGCCGATTATGTTGGCTATTCGACGCCTAATATCGCTGCGATGGACTTAATGGACCCAGAAGTAGTTGCTGATGAACGCTATTACCCTTCTGAAGAGCAACGTGATACATTAGAGGTCTACAAAAACTTAGGCCCAGATTACTTAGGTAAATATAATGAACTGTTTTTAGAATTTAAAATGAGTATTCGATAATTTATAAGAGCGATTTGGTCTAGAAACCAAATCGCTCTTTTTCTGTAAGCATTCAGTTGTTTGACTATATTCAAAAAGCAATTCTACTAGTAGCCTGTGGTAGATCATCTTCACAGCCCCCTCTCCTATAATCCCTTTGTCTATGTTTAAATTGCTAACAATCATTTGCACTTCTTTATCCATGAAAAGACCATGTATTCTACGTGCCATTACATCTGCTCATCATAGCTTCATCTAAACAATATTATTCACTTTTATCACGCTATTTCATTTCAACAAAAATTGCTTCTAGGCAAAAGTCTATACGCTCTCACTTCCCCCTAACTATTCATGTTTATTAATCAATTAGATGATATTCCATTGTGAAGTTTTCTGAGAAAAAAACTTTTCTGAAAAACCATTCTAACGATCGGATCAGTTACAGCAATCTCAACTATTAGCCAGCTATAATTCTTTATGATAGACTGTACTATATTTGATTACATAAAGGGGGTTTTTCGATGACCCAGCAGAAGTCCAATAAGGCGGCTTTGTATATATTAATGTTTAATATGTTTATCGCAATGGGGAGTATTGGAATTATTATTCCTGTAATGCCGGAATATTTAAGAATATTTGGAGCAGCAGGACAAGTTCTAGGCATGCTTATTGCTACGTTCGCCTTGGCTCAATTCGTATTTTCTCCAATTGCTGGGAATCTTTCTGACCTGTATGGGCGGAAAAATTTAATTATTTTCGGTCTTATACTAACAGGACTTGCACAAATCGGTTTTGGCCTCTCTACAGATGTTTGGATGCTCTTTTTGGCACGCTTTTTAGGTGGCCTTGGCTCTGCATTTGTTGCACCTCCTATTATGGCTTTTGTAGCAGACGTGACAACTTATGAAGAACGCGGAAAAGGAATGAGTATGTTAGGAGCTGCAATGTCGTTCGGCTTTATGATTGGCCCTGGAATTGGTGGTTTCCTCGCAAAGGTTAGCTTACATTTTCCATTTTTCATGGCGGGAGCTGCCGCCATTTTAGCGTCTATTTTATCGTACTTTTTATTACCATCTACAAAGCCAAATACTGCGCAAAATAGACAAAAGCAAGATAATCTGGTGAAACAGATGGCTCGCTCTGTACATATGCCTTATTTTGTTATGTTAATTATTATGATGGTATTCTCATTTGGGATTGCTAACTTCCAAACAACCTTATCCCTATTTGTGACAGAAAAATTTAATTACTCACCTGGCGATATTGCTACCATTCTAGTTGTTGGTGGAGCATTTGGGGTAATTGTACAGATGTTTATCATAACGCCACTCTTTAAACGCTTTGGTGAAATGAAAGTAGTTTTGGTCAATTTATTTATTGCCTCCGTTGCTATTTTCTTAATATTATTTGTTTCAGGTTTTGCACTAATATTAGTTATAGCAACCATCTTCTCAACGGCAACAACGTTAATTCGTCCAGCTGTTAATACACTCATCTCAAAACTTGCTGAAACAGAGCAAGGATTTGCAGCCGGCTTGAACAATGCCTATATGAGTCTTGGAAATATGATTGGACCCGCTTTAGCTGGTTTCTTATTTGACTGGAATATGAATAGTCCTTATATATTTGGTGCCATTATCTTATTAGCCTGCTTCTTCCTTGCCCTGATTTGGACATTGAAAAAGGCACCACAGCTTATGCATCCAGATTCACACTAATCATCAAAGCTTATTGACTATTGATTCAAGTATGTTACACTTCTAAAAAATAGAAAAATTTTTACCACTAGGGGAGTCTTTTAAAGGCTGAGACGTATATGGTTATATACGGACCCTTCGAACCTGATCTAGTTCATGCTAGCGGAGGGAAGTGGCGCTTCTTGCTATTTTCAGTGTATAAGCAAGGCCGCTTCCTGTCGTTTGAAGGAAGCGGCTTTTTTCATTTTCCTAGTGGCTAAAACGAAAAGGAGCGCACCTATCATGTCTATTCGAAAATTAACAATTATGGCTTTATTAGTAGCGATTGCCGTTGCAGGCTCTACGTTCATCTCCATTCCAACTGGGATTGCTCGTGCCTACCCTATACAGCACGCTATTAACGTAATAGGAGCCATTATACTTGGACCCTTACCTACAGTTGTAGTGGCCTTTGTGACGGCTATCATTCGTATCCTTACAGGAACAGGTTCACTGTTAGCCATTCCTGGTAGTATTATTGGTGCATTATGCGCAGGGCTTGCCTATAAATATAGCTGTAAAATGTGGTTAGCCGGTATGGGTGAAGTGATCGGCACTGGTCTTCTCGCATCACTTGTAGCAGTACCCTATGCAAAGATACTTATGGGCACATCCGTAGCGGCCTTATTTTTCATGCCTGCCTTTTTAATATCAAGTTCAATTGGAGCAATCTTAGGTATTGTAGTAGCTAGCAGTTTGCGGAAAACGGAGCTAGTAAAATATTTTAATTCCCGCTCTCTTTATTAAAGAACGTCGTTGATATAACTTAGAGGATTTCTCTCCATGCATATATACAAAAAGCAGTGCGAAATAATTCACACTGCTTTCACCTAACTAAATTATTGGCGTTTTTTCATACCCTTTAATAATTGTGCTACATTCGTATCTTCTGCCTGTACGGGGGGATTTTCTACAAGTTGCCCCTTTTTCTTCGGCTTCGTTAGGAAATTCCAGCCAAAGCGTCTTATTGTAATATCAATAAAGAATAGGAGCATACCTGCAAGGAGAAGCCATGTCGCAATGTTTTGACGATCCGCCCCTCGCTTTGTAAAGTCACGGAACACTTCTTGTGGTTCTTTTAAAACAGCACCACCAGTTTGTTCGGTTAATTCTTCTATTAATTTATCATTAGCAGGAAGAAGTTCATACTCAGCACTATAGGGAACACTTAATCCAGCCTGATAAATCGTTTCCTTTTCATCAGCGATACGGAAGAAGATTAATCCCGGGTCAGCTTGTACTACAGCACGAACCTGAGAGGCTGATATAGTTTCAAGCTGTGTGTCTAACTCTTCACCAGCTTCATTAACCGCAACAATATCTAAAAAGGCTGCTTCATTTGTAGGATCTGTAATCATAAAGGACCCATCTGATTCTATTCTTACATCATAGGCAACATCATTATAACTTGGGAGCATTTGTGAAATAAGCGTTTGCCAAAATGTGCCCCAGTTTTGCCATCTTGCCCAGTCGCCTGACCACTTTCCTGTTGAATCAGAAGTGAATGCGAATGTTTTGCCAAGACCGTATTGCCATTGTGCTAACACCGGATCTTCTTTTTCGCTTTCAGCCACGACGGTAGCACCCTGCTTTGCGGTTGTTCCGATATAAGCATTCATTTGTGGAACCCCATTGGCAAATAGTGTATTCCATCCCCCTGCATTATAAAGTATTGGATAGAATGGGTTATCCTCAATGTACGTACGGGAAATCATAGCTGTTTCACGAGATAAAATGGAAGGAATAGTTTGCTCATCGATAACATTGTAGAAACGTCCGCTTCCCATCTCACTCAGAGCTTCCAATAAGTTAGCATCCGCATCTTGACCAATAGCCACTGTCGATAAAGTTATTCCACTATCTTTTCCTTGTTCAATTAAATCTTCATAATTTCCTGGCTGTGATTGTCCATCTGTTAAAAGAATAATATGCTTACGTTGCAGTTTTATATCTGCTAGGTTTTCATATGCTTTTGCAAGTGAACCATAGATTTCTGTCCCGCCTCCTGGTGTAACAGATAAAATGGTATCCACTGCCTCTTCTTTATTGTTCAGAGGACCAGTCTCTATAATTTCCCAAGGCCGATCATCAAATGCTATAAATCCTAATGTATCTTCATCACGTAGCATCTCAACTGAACGTGCTGCCGCTTCCTTCGCAAGCTCTAGCTTGGACCCTGACATACTACCAGAGCGATCTAATACAATGACAAGTCCTAATGAAGGTAATTGTTCTTTCCCCTTAATTTCCATTTCAACAGGTAATAATGTTTCAATTGGCGTTTTAAAATAACCACCTAAACCAAAGCTATTTTCTCCACCAACCATTGCAAAACCAACACCAAAGTTTTTGACTGCTTGCTCTATCACACTCATTTTCGCCTCACCGACTAAATGTCCTGGCACATTATCGAAAATAATGGCATTATATTGCAAATAACTGGAGAGTTCATTTGGTAAGCCTTCAGGTGATTTTACATCATAGGCTATTGATTGCTGACCGAGTGCCTCCGCTATTGGTGAAGCTGTTTCATAGCCATTCACAATGAGTAAATGTGGTTCGCTTTGTACCATTGTGACACTTGTTAATTTATTGTTTTCAAATATTGCGTCTTGTCCTACTTGAACAACGGCTTCATATTTCACCAGCCCTTCACCAGTCGCTGCATGTTTATAGGTAAACATATTCGTTCCTTCGGCTAGCTCAACTGCCTCACGATGAATCAGTTCATCATTTTCATATAATAGTAGCTCGCCCTTTCCAGCTGAAGTTGCATGCACTTCTGTTACCAGTTGTTGTTGCTCACCCACATAGGCAACTTGTGGGGACACAAAGCTTTTTAATGAAACATCATTCACAACAGGCTGACTAAAGGGCACAACATCCACACTAATATTGGAGCCTTTAAACTTCGTGGCGAAATCTAAAGCATTGCCCTTTGTCTCATTGCCGTCTGTTAAGAGCACTAAGCGTGTTGCTTTTTTCGGATCTATAATACCTGTGGCAAGTTGCAGGCTTTGTTCTATATTCGTTTGATCAGTAGCCTTTATTTCCGTAAACTTTGGTACTTCCTTTAATGTTTTAGTCAAAATGGCTTCTGTTTGTAATGTTGATGAGAATGAATACAGCCCTGCAAGCTGTTCGTCTTTTTTCGATTGTAAACTATCCTGTATAAACTGTACCATCTCATCCTCAGTCCCATTCATGGAAGCTGAGCGGTCAATTAGATACACGATTTGTTCTTCTTTTATAGGTAATAAAAGATACGGCCCTGCCAATGCGAAAACTAAACAGCCTACCGCAAGCATGCGAATCATAAGTACGATAGCATGACTCTTTTTTAGTCGCTGTCGTTCTCGCCAATAGGTCCAACCAAAATAGATGAGCAATGGAAGTAATAGCAACAATATTAATGGCATATCAATTCGTAAATCCACGACGTCGTTGCACCTCCCACTCTGAAACAAGTAAAACTAAAATAATTAGAATTAGCCAAGGGACAAAAGAAGCCTTCGAAATCTCAGCCTTTCCGTTATCAGAAATATCCCCTAATGCATAGCTTGTTCCTTGTTCAATAACACGTTCTTGCGCCTGCAATTGTACAATAAAATGTTTTTCTTCATTATTAGAACGCACAAAATAGATGCCTGGTTTTGTTGGCGCAGTTAGCATACCATCCGTAACTAATGAAAGAAATTCATCTTCTTGTGAATATACACTCCAGTCTTCCTGCGCTAAAGCTACTACTCTTTGTTCATTTGGTGTGAAAATACCGAGTGAATCAATGGATTCTGATAACTGCTGTTCAGTACTCCATAAGAATAACGGGAATGATGGATGTAGTGGCCAATCCGTATCTGCAATATCTGCTAAGACGACGATATCCCCTTTAGGAGAGCGCTGTATAAACGGCTGTTCTCCAACAGTAGCGATAGTTTGATAATTTGCAAATCCTGGATACAAGGCGCTAACATAAACATCCTTGAGCTCGCTAAAAGCAAATAAAGCATCACTTTTAGTACTTACTATGCCACTTACCTCTACTTTTTTGGCATCATCACGGCCAAATAACACAAGAGGTTTGTCCATCTTTTCCAGCAATTCAGCTTGATTAGTGATCACCGTGGCATCCTGATTGTCTACTACTTGTAAAGGCGGAACGATTTTCACACCCGTACTTACCGATTGAAACCCTTTTTGAATCAATTGATGCATGCCCTGATCAACCACAATTTTTGAAGTAGCTGTTTGTAGTAAAACTGTTTGTTGATTATCTACTGCATAATCATCTCGTACATCAATGATTGCTGTCATTGATTTTTCTAAAGGTAACTCCTTGAAGGTTTTTGTTATCTCTTCCTTTGGAGGCACAGCGATATTCTCAGCTACCAGCTCTTTACCCTCTTCATTAAGTAATGCTAGTGTGACCTTTTGCTCAATGTCTGTATCATTATGAAGCTGCACAAGCGCCATTGTAGCCTGTCCATCTGTTGTTGCAGCAAATCGAGTAATAGCAATATTTGTTAAGTCCTTCGCAGCACCTCTTACCAGCCATTTAACAGAGTCCTTGTTCATAGGTAGTTGTTTTTTATCGAGTGTATCTGTAAATACATAGATTGAAGTCGGTGTGTCTCCAACAAATGCTTGAGCCACATCAAGCGCCTTATCCATTTCTGCCGTTTCATAGGTTACTTGTAAGTCTTTAATACCTTTTTCGATATCTTTAATATTTGTCTCTTGCTGTAAAATCGCTTTTGGAGCTGAACCAGTCGTAATTAGCGTGACCGGTCTCCCATTTAATTCATCTATAAGCGTCAGCATTTCCTGTTTATGTGTGTCAAAGGTAGATTGCCCCTTACCAGCTAACATTGTCGCAGAAGTATCAACAATAAATATAGTTTGCTCACCAACAATCGTTGATTTTTTCACATAGGGATTCATGAGTGCCAACACAAGGAGTAGCAATGCTAGTAACTGCAAATACAGTAGGGCATTCTTTTGCAAATGCTTTAAATAAGGAGATACCCGTGTTTCCTGCATAATCTCAGACCAGAAAAGTGTTGAAGAAACCGTCTGAACTGTATATTTTTTTCGAAAGAAATAATAGAGTAGGACAATGACCGGGATGATGGCCGTCCAGCTAAATATGATTTGACTAAAGCCCAATACGGCTCACCTCACCTAATCCAATGTGCTTTTAATAATTGCTGAAAGATTGCCTGTTGCAAACCATCTTCCACCTTCAATTGTAATTTCCGAATGCCGAAACGACGACAAATGGCTTCAAATTCTTCTTCATGTAATAAACGTCTTGCGTGATAGGTTTCTAGAACTTTAGTGGACATTGTCACATTGACTTCATTACCTGTTTCACGATCAAGAAGACGAACATCACCCGAATAGTTTGGTGATAGCTCTTCTTGCGTCACAATTTGTAAAATACGGACATCACCAGCATAGCGTGGTAGCCTTTTTAAAAGTTGCTCCCATTCCTCGATGGACTCTAGTCCATCTGTCACAATAAATAACACTGTACTGTCTTTTGGTAAAGCCTTTAAGGCACCCTGCGCAAAAGGATTCGAATAACTCGCTTCCTCTATATCTGTAATTATTTGTAAAAATGCTCGGCGATACATAGCGCCCTTCCGACGAAACGGTGGCTTCGCATCATCCTGTAAAAATGAAAAAGACAAACGATCGTCTCGACCAAGTACCATAAAACCAAGGGATGCCACTATTTGACGAGCAAAAATCCACTTGGCATCTGTCCCCATTGATTTTGTGGTATCAAGTAAAATGTGTACGCGCATTTCTTGTTCATCTAAAAATCTTTTAATAAAGTATTTATCCGTTCGGGCAAAGACGTTCCAATCCACTTGTCGTACATCATCACCTAAATGATATTCTCGAAAATCCGAAAAATCGAGGGAAGCCCCAAAGCGCTGTGAACGATGCGAGCCTTTATGCTGCCCGCGTAGTTTGGAGGCAGTCGCTATTTGAAAACGACTGATTTTCGCTAACCAGTCTTCGGGGAATAAGTAGTTAGCTGTCACTTGCTAACACCTTGCTGAACTTTTTCTAAAATAACATCAATGACATCATCTGCTGTCTTTCCTGAAGCCTCCCCTTCATAGTTCAACAGCATCCGATGACGTAATACAGGCTTTACTACAGATTTAATATCCGCTACCGATACATGAAACCGCCCATTCATCAGTGCTCTAGCTTTAGCTAATTTTATTAAACTTTGCAAACCACGAGGTCCACTGCCATACATGGCATATTGCTTGACCTCGTCCAGAGCATTAGCTCTTTCTGGGTGCGTTGCCACCACTAAATCAGTGGCAAATTCAAGCATTTCATCAGCAACCAGCACTTCTTTCACCATTTGCTGTGCTTCTATTAGAGCCTCAGTGTTCATCAGTTTTTGTAAGCCAATTTCCTGAGCACCTGTCGTACGTTTCATAATTTCCATTAGTTCATTTTTTTCCGGATAGGAAACAAGAATTTTACAAAGGAAACGGTCCATCTGTGCTTCTGGTAACGGATATGTTCCTTCCATTTCAATAGGATTTTGCGTCGCTAACACGAAAAATGGTCTCGTCATTTTTTTTGTATCACCCAAAATCGTTACCGTTTTTTCTCCCATTGCTTCTAACAAAGCACTTTGAGTCTTCGGTGTAGCACGATTTATCTCATCCGCTAACACCATCTGACTAAAAATCGGACCTGGCTGAAACGTAAATTGTTGCTTCCCATCTGGGGTACGTTCAATCATACTTGTTCCTGTTATATCAGCCGGCATAAGATCTGGTGTAAATTGTATTCGTGAAAACGACAAGTCAAGAACTTCAGAAATTGTACGGATTAACATCGTCTTCCCTAAGCCTGGTAAACCTTCTAATAATGCATGACCATCTGCTAGTACAGCGTACATAGTATAATCAATTGCATCCTCTTGCCCTACAATAAAGCGATGGATTTCATCTTTTACTTGTTGTAATTTTGTACTCATTTCTACATACTGTTGCTCTGTAAATGCCATTTCATTTCCTCCTACTGCGACTCAATTGACGTGAAATAAGATTGCACGACATTTTGTAAATCCTTCGGTAATTGTAAACGCTCTGAGCTTTCTAAATAGCTGTCTTTATAGGAGCCAATTACTTCTTCATACGGTCGAATGGTACCCTTTTTTATCGGACCATTCCCCTGTTGCTCAGAAACATGGGAACCATCTCCCAATGCTCCTCCATCCACGGATGTCTCGTTTGACCCACCAAGACGATTCGGTGTCGTCAATAAATCACGACCACCTTGACCTCTGCCTGCGCCTTGTCCTTGTCCTTGGCCTTGACCCTGTCCTTGGCCTTGGCCTTGACCCTGTCCTTGGCCTTGACCCTGTCCTTGGCCTTGACCCTGTCCTTGGCCTTGGCCTTGATTATTACCATTTTGTTGTTGGGAGCCACTTTGAGCATTATTTTGACCAGATTGGCTTGCCTGCCCTTGCTGATTGCTTGGCTGGGAATTCCCAGATGACTGCTGACCACCTTGTTGTTGGTTATTATTTTGATTGTTAGTGCCAGCATTATTAGCACTAGCAATCGCATTTTGTAAGGAATTACTTGCTGGTTTCCCAAGTTTACTCATAGCTGTTTGTGTAGCATTTGCATTTTGTGTGAGATTTTGCTGCATTTGAGCAAGTTCCTTCAATTGTTCAACTTCTGCTTTCGATAAGCCTTTTTCGTCGGTTGCACCGTCTTGACTTGCCTTTTGCTTATCCTTTAATTGCTGCTCCTTAAGAGCAAGCTCCTTTTGCTTCTTCACCACTTCGCGCAATGCCTCTTCAGCTGTTTCTGCTTCCTTCAGCGTGTTTTGAAGCTCTTGCAATTGCTCTTTTACTTCTTTTGTCTGTGCTTTTTTCTCCAGCTCCGCAACTTCCTTCTTCATATCGTCGATTACAGCTTGCTCTTTTTCAACTTCTATCGCTTCAATTTGAGTCGCTGCTGGGAACATATAAAGGATTGCTAGGACGACAGCTGTGCCAAATAATCCAATAAACGCCTTTGGTCGAAACAAACTTTTCTTCCGAGCCTTAAAGCTTCTGAAAGCCTGTTCAACATTCTGTATCGCCTTTAATAATAATGCTTGAACAAGTGGGTCCTGATCGTCTTTCAATGATAAAGCAGTCACCAACTCATTATGTGAAAAATAATGATCCAATGTATGCAAAGCTTCTTTCTCTTTGACACGTCTCCACCAGATGTAAACTATCGTTGCAATCAGAAGCGTAACAAAGACAGCCAACGCAATTTGGCGATAATAGGGCCAGACAAATAATCTTGAAATAAGAACGAGAGAAGCACTCGAAAGCAATGCCAAAAACAGACCGTATTGTGCAATAGGGATGCTTTTTTCAAATGTTAAACTCGACTTTGCACGCTGAATATATTTTCGTAATTGCTTACGACGCTCCATAATAATTCCTCCTCATCGGTTACTTTTCATGTTGGCACGTAATTTTTTTATCGCAATCGTTAAACAAAGTACAATAATCAATACATAAGCAATTAAATAAGTAATCCATACGGGTAGTTCCACTCCTGAAAGCTCAGCTAACGCATTGCCCATATCCGGTGAAATCAGCGTCAGCATTAGGGCACCTGGATTAATTGAAGCCCAAAAATAAGTCATAAAGGAGGTACTTGCACCAACGGCATTACCCATTTGATGGAAAGCCATTGTTAAAAAGAAGAAGAATGCTGTAATCCCGCCTAAAAAGATAATAGATCCATATGTGGCAATCATGGCAACTATTGTTTTTTTCGTAATTGTTGAAAACATGACGCCAATACTACCTATTGCTACAACAGTAACTAAATAAAATGAAAATATAGAAATAAGCTGAGAAGGTGAAACTCCACCAAATAGGAACACTAAACTATATAATGGTAATCCTGCTACGAGCATTAAAACTAGAAATGACACGGACGATAATAATTTTCCAATGACAATTTGTGTAGAGCTTTGTGTCGTTGTTAGCAAAATATTTAAGGTTTGTTTTTCACGCTCACTACTGATAGCTCCTGCTGTTAAGCTTGGTGTAATGAATAGAACTAATGCCATTTGTAAAATCGTTAATACAGCAAACATCATAAAACTTGTTTCTGGTTTAAAAAATCCTTTGCCAGTAAATTCAGTTGTTAGCAATAAAAAGCCTGCAATGAAAATACAAAGTACTGCTAAGTAAAACATTAACCCTGAGAAGCTTTTAAAAGAACGGAATCGTAACTTTAACTCTTTCACAAATACTGGATTATAAAATCTTTCCATCATTGACTGTCCGCTCCCTTCGTAATCGCCATAAAGACATCCTCTAAATCTTTTTCTTCCTCACTTAACGCATAAATTGGTAAATCGGCAAGTATGGCCTTTTTCAGTAATGCCACCTGTTCTGCATCTGTTCCACGATAATTAAAGGCTATCTCAAGACGATGCTCAAGGACATCAATAGACGAAATATGGGGATCTTCTTCTAAATATGCACGTACTTCGTTTATACGATCTGTCACTTTCATTACAATACGCTTTTCTCCCTGTAGCTGTGCCTGAATGGCAGCAACATTTCCATGTGCAATTAATTTGCCATTATCAATGACGCCAATTTCATCACACATTTCAGCTAGCTCCGGCAAAATATGAGAAGAAATTAAAATAGTTTTACCCATAGACTTTAAATTCCGTAAAATATCTCGCATTTCCACACGGGCGCGAGGGTCTAATCCAGATGCTGGTTCATCTAAAATCAATACTTTAGGATCATGAATAAGTGCACGGGCAAGACATAAACGTTGCTTCATCCCACGCGATAATAAATCTACATATTCATAACGTTTACTCGTTAAATTGACAAGTTCTAATAGCTGTGGAATCAGCACTTGGCGTTCTGCCAGTTGTATACCATAGCTAGCTCCATAAAAATCTAAATATTCATCTACTTTTAACTGATCATAGACACCAAAGAAATCAGGCATATAACCAATTTGCTTGCGTACTTCTTTCGGTTCCTTGACGACACTTTTACCGTTTATCAACGCATCACCTGATGTTGGTGACAATAGTGTCGCTAAAATAGAAAATGTTGTTGATTTACCTGCTCCATTTGCACCAACAAAGCCAAACACGATGCCTTCTTCTAAGGACAAATTTAAATGATCCAGTGCCGTAAAGGAGCCATATCTTTTCGTTAAGTCACGAATTTCAATCATTATTTTGCCACTCCCTTCAGCTCTATTTCAGGTAATTTGGTTTGTTCGCCAGTTGGATCTGGGCCATATTTAATTTCTAGTCGAACTTCACTATCTTGATTAATATAATTTTTAATGTTATTTGTAAACACTTGCTTTGTATCCACTAGTGGCTCATACATATTCGTCGTATTATTCCATATCGACAGCTGCATACGCTTAACATCCTTATTAGAAATAGTTAGTTCATTAAGTGATTCCACAGCGTCCATAAATTGATCGGGCATTGCCATTGTTAATTCGTATAAACCATCAGATAGATACCAGTTATTTAATTCCTCATCAATTTTATCGAAGTATCCACTCGCCGATAGTGAGTTTAATGAGTACGTGAAATTATTACGTTTCATTGTAAATGGTCCTGATAGTTCCACTTTCCCTTTAAACGGTTGAACAAGCATTGTAAGTGGAGACATATTTGCACTTGTTTCAAGTTCAGCCCCTACAATCGCTTGGTCCGTCCATGCTGTCAGTATTGGCTGTCTATCATTCTCTACAAGTGGCAATGCTAATGTTTTCATTCGTTCAACACGCATTGGATCTACCTCATCCTTCTGAGATGGGTAACTATAATTATAACTATTAAAAACAGATGGCTTTTGCAGTACTGTTGTCTTCATTTCCTTGTCTACTTGTAAGGTGCCGTTTGCTTTAATATCACCCAGTTTTACTTCTTTCACGCCAGAGATTAAAGTGACGTCTTTTAATTCAAATGGAAAATTATTTTTTATTGTTCCAGTTAGCTTCTCATTTTTCAACGTTATATCAACATCCATTTTGCCAATATTCTGAGCAGATGTTTTCCCTCCAAATGATTGAACAGACCAATAATTTAAATCACGTAATGTTAACGTTGAACCGTTGGCATTTTCCTTAATATAAGAAGATTCATGTAAATCACCCACTGTACCCGTGAAATTATTATAATTTCTCATCGCAACAGCTGTTGTGTTTTTATCCGTATTCACGATAAAATCCCCGCTACGATTCGTTAAGATGGATTCAACATAATATCCATTTAAACTACTATCCTCATTGACCTTATAAAATGCGGATTGTTGTACTTGTGGCTGAACAACTCTGTCTTTTGCACCAACAATGAAAAGACCAATCGAAAGAACGATTGAGAATACCGGAATAATCCACCATGCATGCTCCCGCTTGTCTATCTTTTTCAGGACAAAATAAAGAACTGGACCAATGATGATAATATAAAGAATAATGACGATAAGCATATAGCTTACGGAAACTTCAAAGGACGGGAATAATTCATTTATGTTACGAAGCTCATAAGAGATTTGATCGAGTGGGGATTGTCCCTGACTCATCATTCCTTGCTGTGAAATACTTTGAATATCAATTATCTTTGCTAGGAGGGCTGCATAGCCATCCATTGAAGCGAGCGGCTGATCCCCCAAAGAAAAGGCTGTTTGAATAATTTCACCACTGCCAATTTTTTTCTTCGAGGCTAGGACTACATTATTCTCCGTTAATACCGGTAAACTTTCTTTATGATTAGTAGCTGTATGAATCGAAATTGGCTGCGTAAAAATACCACCGCCCGATAATTTTGTTAATGTTTCTGCAGAGATAGATGTCATTTCTTGTGATAATGACATTGGTAAATAATCTTTAAAAACTCCTGCTGTGGCATCTATTTGATCAGAAGCGCCTAAAAGTAATGTACCCCCATCTTGTACCCATTTCAGCAATGCCTCTTGTTGTTTTTGCGCTAAGTCGGCTATTGCTACTTCATCTACGACGATGACGTTTGCCATGGCAAGTCCTTGTTCATCTTCTGGGAATGTATAATCCTTTAATTGATTGATGTTAAATATTTCCACATTGTTTTGAGGAACAAATGATGATAAACGTAAAAGTGCTGATAGTCGATCACTTTTTTCTGTTAATGTATAGACAAATGTTGATGTAGGATCTAAAAAATTGGATTGTAGGCGCTTGGTCCCCTTATAGGCAATCTTTTTTCCCTTTTCAATATTCCCTTCATAAAAGGCAAATAAATCTGCGTCCGAATATCCATTGTCAGCTAAACCATCTAGATAGAAGGTAAATGTCTTCTCTTCTCCTGCTGCAATATCAATTGGAACGACAAGTGCGGATGCTGCTTCATAAGAATTTGAAGAATTTATTGCCATATCTCCAGAAAAATCTGCACCGTTATTTTTCACTGTCACTTGTAATGGCACAACTGATTGATATTTAGCTTTCCCTGAAATACCTGCTGTTGCTTTGACCTCTAATGGTGCAGCTGCTTGCGCCTGTGTGGAAGGCAGCAGAAAGCTCATCATCAGCATAACTAATAAGGTCAGTGCCGTCATTTTTGTCTTTTTCAAAAGCTCAACCCCTTTTTATGTAAGTAGATGGTTACATAATTATACGATTTAAATTGCATTTTGTTCCATTTCTTATGATATCTTCATCAATATTCATAAACTCTTAAGAAATCACCGAGCTAAAACGAAAAAGACAATCCCCTAATAGACTGGAATTGTCTTATTTTTTATTTTGTATAGTCAAACAAACAACGCGCATGGTCTTGCACTACTTCTACAAATGCTTCTACCTGTCGCAATTCAAAAGATGATTCATAGCCTATGAGCCATGTATCGCGTGTAATTCCAAATTCCTTTTCATCGTTTGTTAAAGGTATTTTATGAATTTCATCATGGTCATTTAATGTAATGGACGGTAGTATAGCATACCCTATCCCATTTAAAGCCATCTGTTTACAAATTTCTATTTGATCGACTAAAATTTGTTTTCTTGGATTGGAGGCAAAGTGCTGTTGCCACCATTGTTGAATTTCCTGATAATAGTTCGAGTCACTTTTATATTGAATAAAAGGACGATCTGTTGTCAGCACATCTTCAATTGTCTTCACCTCTTTATCCACCAAATAAAGGGTGTCTCTGAAAAGGTGAATCTTTTCCCCTTTCCAATCTACCTGACCTCGTACAATTCCAATATGTGCCTCGCCCTCATAAAGAGCTTTCACAATTTCAGAACTCCAGCCGGTCATAAGTGATATTTTTGCATCGGGATATTTAGATACAAATTCCTTCAGTATTTTAGGCAACCAGTTTTGACCAACAATAGACGCACAGGCAATTTTCAAGGTTCCATTTACCTTTGTCGTTAAGGATTGAATCGTTTCAAATATTTCTTCCTTTTTGGCTAGCATTTCCTTTGCATAAGCAATAACCTGTTCACCAGCAGGTGTTGCTGTTAAACCTTTTTGTGAACGAATAAATAATTGTGCACCCCAGTCCTTTTCAATCGTTTGTAAACGTTGGGAAAGGGCTGGCTGGGATAGAAATAGACGTTCAGCTGCCTTCCGCATATTGCGTTCTTCAGCTAAAATTTTTAAAATCTCTGCCTCTGTTGCCATCAATCTGTAAACCTCCAATTACAAGCAAAGAGGGCCTCATGATTTTCATATGAGCTCCCTCTTAAACTACTACTCTTTTTGATAAATATATTTTTTCAATTGCTTTAAAATAACACGTCTTGTTAATATCCCTGCAAAAGTACCATCTTCGTCCACTACACATAAAAATGCGTGGTTAATGACTAAATCCAAAGCTCGCTGAAATGTATCTGACAACTTTAATACAGCGATCTCTTTTTCCATAATAGAGTCAACTTTAATATCAGGAAGCTTTTCATACTCAATATGCTCGAGCCCTAGAATCGATTCCGTTATCATTTTCATGCTCAGTAAACCTTGAAGTCGATATTTCAAATCTAATACAGGTATGGACGAATATCCTGTACGCGTTAGTACAAGTAGTGCGTGCTCAGCACTATTGCCACTTTGTACATGCGCAACTTTTTCAGAGGAAATGATAAAATCACTAATTGGCATTGCTAATAAGTCTTTGCTGTTAGTTGAAATCATGAACTTCTTCTCCTTTTCTGTTCTGGCTGTGCAGAACAGTCCTTCCCTTTCATCATATCACAACTTTTCTATGTCTGACCATGATCAGGACGGGAAGAGTTTTTCAGGAATAACGAATTTTTTTGAGCTATTCAACAAAAACTAAGTACACCCTCAATCAGTTCAGTATTTCATCACTGATTGAGGATGAGTCATTTCTAATAGCCAACCTTACTCCAGTAATAAAAAATCATGATCCCTAAAAAAAGTAAAAATATTCCGTATACCCATACGATCGGATTGAGCATCGTTGCATACTCTTCGACCGTTTCTGAAATCGGCGTATCCTTTTCAGACTCCCGTTCAGAAGTCATCTTTGCAATTTTCAACGTGGATACAAACGAAATAACAGAAATAATTACGATGGCAATTAGAGCTGGTATCAACCACATACCCATTGTCAAAACTCCTTTCTTTGCCCTTAGTATGCGTCAATCCAGCTCTTCATTATGCAAACATTTTAGAATGGATATTGATTGAGCCACTGACCACCATCCAGTGTCACACATTCTCCATTCATATAGCTTGCCTTATTAGACATCATAAATGTAGCTAAATCAGCTATTTCCTCAGGAGTACCCGTACGTCCAAGTGGAACAGAATCCAATGTACGCGCAGCAGCTGCTTCAGATTCCCAAAGCTTATCAGCACCACCTGTTCGTTCAATTGGCCCTGGTGCTATTGCATTGACGCGAATACCAAACTGCTTCCCCCATTCTACTGCTAATGTCCTCGTCAATGATAATACTCCCGCTTTTGCTGCAGCTGAATGGACCACCCCAGCTCCTGCATTCCAAGCATAAGTAGCAACCATATTCAAAATAGAGCCCTTAATATTATTTTTAATCCAATATTTTCCTACAACTGAAGAACAGAAGAACGTACCATTTAACACGATATCTACTACTGCCTTCCAGCCATTAGGTGTTAAATCCTCAGCATGTACTATGAAATTACCAGCCGCATTATTAACAAGACCATCAACCTGTCCAAATTTTTCAACAGTAAATGCTAGCATCGCCTCGGCGTGTTCTGGTACTCTTACATCCATTTGGAAAGTTTCAATCGTTGAGCCAGCCTCGGCAATAAACTTTTTTGCCTCTGCTAAACGTTCTTCGTTGCGCCCTGTGATGACAACATTTGCTCCTTCAGCAACAAATTGCTTCGCCATATAAAGACCCATCCCACTTGATCCACCTGTAATTATAATTGTCTTCCCCTGCAACATTCCATTTCCCCCTTTGTCAAAAATGAATGGTTATTCATTAAAATTTTACTATATTTTCTCGAAACTGTCATATTAATTCTGCCAATTGCTCTTTTTATTTTCTATAAAAACATAAAAGAGCTATCCACATGGATGAATAGCTCGGAAATTTTTTAGAATTCATAAGTATAAGCTGTATGATATAACTCCATTAGTTCCTCTTTTGTTGGTATCTTTGGATTATTGCTAGGACTACCACTTGCAATTGCGTCTTCAGCCATTTTAGGGATGGCCTTATAAAACGCTCCTTCCTCTATCCCCCACTGTTTTAAATTTCCAATATTCATTCGTTTACACATTTCCTTAATGGAGGAAATCGCCAACTGAGCAAGGTCCTCTTGTGATAGTGTTCCATTCTTTTCATGAAAGAACTCGCCTAAAACTGCTAACCGATCCATACAAGCTTCTTTAGAAAATTCTAAAACCGCTGGTAAAAGCATCGCATTGGAAATACCATGGGGTACGTGGAATAACGCACCTATTGGACGAGACATTCCATGTACTAATGCAACCGAGGCATTAGAAAAAGATAGACCTGCCTGCATGGAACCTAATGACATAGCTTCTCTCGCATCTACATCATCCCCTTGCTCATAAACTCTCAAAATATTATGGACGATTAAATCCATGGCAGAAAGAGCAAGTACATTTGAATATGGATGGGCTAAACGGGACAAATAACTTTCAATGGCATGGCTTAAGGCATCAATCCCTGTAGCTGCAGTAATCGCAGGTGGTGATGTAATCGTTAAAATAGGATCAACAATGGCAACCGTTGGCATAAAGGCAGGCTGCTTAATCATCATTTTGACTTCACTCTTTGTATTAGTAATAACAGTGGCATCTGTTGCCTCTGAACCTGTTCCAGCTGTCGTTGGAATAGCAATATGTGGGATTGGCACTTGCTCTGCCATTTTTGCCATTTTCATATAATCTCCTATGTAGCCACCGTTTGTAGCCACCACTGCAATTGCCTTTGCTGTGTCAATACAGCTTCCACCTCCAACAGAAATGATAACATCACAACCTTCCTGCTGAAGAAGATGTAGCCCTTCCTCTACATACGTGTCATCCGGTTCAGTTACTACCCCTAAGTATGGAACCGCTTCTATTCCATATGTGTTTAACAAGCTTCTACATTGCTTCACAAAGCCTAAGCTGTCCATAATTGGATCACTAATAATAAGTGCTTTAGTGCCGAGTTTTTTCGCATACTCGCCCACCTCTTCAAAGGAATCACGCCCATACACAATCGTTCCAGGTGAATGAACGGTAAAGCTTGTTTTTGTTTGAATCATCTTTTTCCCTCCTACACTATTGAGCTGTATAGCCACCATCTAAAAGAATAGCTTGACCCGTTAATCCTTTTGCTAAATCACTCGCCAAATATAATGCAAGCCCTGTAACTTCCGATACATCCAGTAAGCGTTTTTGAGGTACAAGTGGATAGAGCACCTCTTCAAGTACTTCATCTACTTGAATTCCTCTAGTTTTCGCTAAATCTTTAAATTGATGGCGCACTAGTTCGGTATCAACATATCCTGGACAAATCGCATTTACCGTAATTCCATCCTTTGCTACTTCCAGCGCAGCTACCTTCGTTAAACCAATGACTCCATGCTTTGCCGCATTGTAACCTGCCTTACCTGCAAATCCAATCACACCATTAACGGAGGCCATATTGATAATACGACCAAATTGATTTTTCTTCATATGAGGTAATACATATTTCATCGCAATAAATGGTGCAACGACCATTACTTTTTGCATGTCTTCGAAAATTTCCGTCTTAAAGTCTTCAATAAGGGAGACATGTTGAAATCCTGCATTATTAATTAAAATATCTAACGTTGTAAAGCGATCGATTGTCCATTCAATTGCCTCTCGTATGGCTTCTTCATCTGTCACATCACATGTATAAGCCATTAAGGAAGGATTGTTTTCAACAGCCTCTTTTAAAAGCTGTTCATTTTTATCCGTAATTACGACATTGGCTCCTTGCTCGGTAAATGCTTGTGCCATCGAAAGACCAATACCACGGGCTGCTCCTGTAATGAACACTGTTTTTCCTTGCATACAACATTCCTCCTACATCCCTATTGAAAATAATATAATGGCAATTATTGTACCGATGGTTGGAATAATAACCGTCAACGCTCCAAATGGCATATAGGCGTCCTTATGCTTTTCATTACAGACTGAATTAATGGTAGTGACAACATAACCACCATGTGGCAAAGAATCAAGTGATCCTGATGCAATGGCAATTGTCCGATGCAGTGCCTCTGTATCTACCCCCATGTCAATATAGTGAGGTGCAAGCAAAGGCATTGCAATTGTTTGACCACCCGATGCTGAACCTGTTAAACCTGCAATGACAGCAATCGCTAGGGCTCCCCCAATTAATGGACTGCCAGGAATATTTGTCATGACATCTACCGTAGCTAAAAAGGATGGCGTTGCTTTTACGACACCACCAAACCCTACTACAGCCGCTGTATTAGCAATGGCAATAATGGCACCCATTGCTCCCGCTGCTAATGTCGTTCCAACGGATTTGGCATACTTGTAACTCACTAAATAGGCGACAATACAACCACTTGTCAAAGAGACAATTAAAGCAGAAGTTCCAAGCGAATTATGGAAAGCAAAAGAAATCACTAAAACGACTAGTAATGGTATTAGACTCAGAAGTGGGCTAGGAAGCTTCCGCGTTTCATCAATTACTGGATCTGTTGAGCGTTCAATAAATATTTCCCCATTGTTCACAGCTCGTTTAATCATCCAATTCAGCCAAAGTGAACCACCAACAGCCATAAAAATAGCGACAATAATACTAACTTGCCAACCTGCATAGGGTGTCGTTCCAAGGTATTGAATTGGAATCCAATTTTGAATTTCAGGTGAGCCAGCTGACGTCATCGTAAAAGTGACCGAGCCTAGACCAAGTGCAGCGGGGATAAAGCGTCGTGGAAAGTTCGCTTGTTTGAATAAACTGATGGCCATCGGATAAACAGAAAATGCAACGATAAAAACAGAAACACCCCCATAAGTGAGGACCGCTGCGGCTAATACAACCGCATATGTTGCATATTTCACCCCGATTTTTTCAACAATCCATTTAGAAACACTATCAGCTGCTCCTGTATCCTCCATAACTTTCCCGAAAATAGCACCTGCCATAAACATTAAATACCAAGAACCAACGAAACCAGTAAATCCATCCATATAGCTCGTTAGAAAATTAGCTTGATTTTCATTAGCAGTCTGTGGAAAAAACGCAAGACCATTAGTTAAAGCAGCTAACAGTGCAGTTAACGGTGCTGAAATAAGTAAATTAACGCCTCTCATTGTTAAATACACTAATAATGCTAAACTACCAAAAAGACCAATGTACGCCAACATGTACACCCCACCTCTCCCCATTTTTTTGGAAAAAGAGCTGTATATCGCTACAGCTCTTTGTTGGTACTAATCGTTATTGCTTGGGAATGCAAATGTTGATGCAGTGGATGTATCACTTACCATCCAGCGTTCTGAAACGGTCTTTGTCTTTGTAAAAAATCGCGCCTGATCTGGACCAAACATATGCCCTTCACCAAAACGAGATCCTTTAAAACCAGCAAAATTATGGTAGCCTACTGGAATAGGAATTGGTACATTCACTCCTACCATGCCGACGTCTATTTCTGTTGTGAATTTACGAGCCGCTAATCCATCATTTGTAAAGATAGTGACACCATTTCCTAGCTCATGCTTATTAATTAGTTCAATAGCCTCCTCCAGAGAATCTACGCGTACAACATTACGAGCAGGTCCAAATACTTCTTGCTCATAAATTTCCATACCTGGCTTTACATGATCTAATAGGGTAGGACCTACATAGAAACCTTTTGACTCTTTAACAATATCCAACTCACGACCATCACAAATAATGGACGCTCCCTCAGATTCTCCACGATCAATGGCAGCGAGTATTGCTTCTTTTGATTGTGGAGAAATAACTGGACCAAAGTCTGAATCTGGATTTGTATATGGACCTACCTTTAGATTAGTAATTTTCTCTTTTAAAATCGACACTAAACGATCAGCAGTATTTTTGCCTACAGGCATAATTGTGGATATCGCCATACAACGCTGAGATGCTGCCCCATAGGCTGCCCCTATAAAGGCGTTTGCAACTTGTTCAAGATCTGCATCTGGCATGACAACCATATTGTTTTTTCCACCGCCAAGTGCCGTTACACGTTTTCCATGCTTAGAACCGGTTTCATAAATATACTTGGCCACTGGTGTTGAGCCCACAAATGAAATCGCTTGCACAGTTGGGTTCTCTAAAAGTTCATTGACAGCATCTTTATCACCATTCACCACTGTCCAAATCCCATCTGGTAAGCCCGCTTTTTTCCATAGCTCACTAACATATAAAGCAGTCATTGGTACACGTTCAGATGCTTTTAAAATCACAGCATTTCCTACCGCGATAGCCATACTCGTTTGAGCTAAAGGCACCATGATCGGGAAGTTAAAGGGTGAAATGGCCGCTACCACACCAAGTGGATATTTTGCGGAATAAGCGTTTATTTGACCTCCAACATTAACGGAGTATTCCCCTTTCATGAGATGTGGTGCACCGATGGCTAAATCAACAGATTCAAGACCTCGTGTAATTTCACCTTTGGCATCTTCCAACGTTTTTCCACTTTCCTTACATATAATTTGTAGTAGCTCCTCCATATTTTCTGCTATAAGATTGCGGAACTTTAAGACGATTTCTGCACGTTTAGCCACAGATGTATCACGCCATAATGGAAAGGCTGCTTGAGCCTGCTCGATTGCCTCTTTTGTCTCCTCTACTGTTGCCAGTGGCACTTTAGCAATGACATCACCCGTAGTTGGATTGTATACAGAGCCAAATCTACCACTTTTCCCTTCAACTAACTGTCCACCAATAAAATGCGTTAATGTTTTTACCTCTTGAGCTGTCGTCATCATCATTTCCTCCTCTTATAATTGTTTTATTTTACATGTATCCTTTAAGCTTAAATAAGCTGCAGACATATCATTTTCACCATAGCCCTGCTGAGCAATCTCACTATAAAGATCCACCAATTTTTCCCCAATACGTAGAGATACACCAGCTTCATCAGCCATGCCCTTTGCTAACTTCAAATCTTTCAATAATAGATTCGTTGAAAAACCAGGTGTATAATTATTATTTTTTATATATTCCTCATAGTTACGCTCATAAATCCGACTTTGACCGTAGCTATTACTTAATACTTCATACAGCGTATCCGCATCAATCCCCATTTTTTCACCAAGCACAATCGTTTCAGCTACAGCCTCTGTGTAAAACCCAATCATTAGATTATTTAATAATTTAAGACGTGTACCTACACTTGAGGATAAACCTAGATGATAGATGTTTTTTCCAACTATTCTGAGTATTTCACTTGCACTATCATAATCGTCCTTGTCACCACCGACCATTATCGTTAGGGTAGCATTTACAGCTCCTATGACCCCTCCACTTACAGGTGCCCCTAAATATCGTAATCCCAACGTACTTGCTTCTATATGTAACGAATCATTTAAGTCGGGATTGACCGTACTAAAGTCAATAAGTAAGGCACCTTTCTTAGCATGATGTATAATGCCCTCCTTTGATAAATACACCATTTCTACAATTTGAGGAGTTGGTAGGCTAGTCATTATCACATCACATTGCATTGCAACATCCTTTGCTGATGCAAGACCTATACCGCCAGCTTCTGTAAATAGCTCCACTGCCTCCACATTTGTATCAAAGCCATACACCTCATTGTTTGCCTTTAATAAGTTAATAGACATTGGTAACCCCATATTTCCTAACCCGATAAAACCTAATTTTCTATTCATTTGGATATCCCCCAATCCTTGAAAATTCAGCAATAGTGCTGGATGGTCACTAGCCAACTACAGTTTTTTATCGTAACATTAATAACGAGATACCTTTAATGACCTCGGTCAGTGACTGTGGTCAATTAAATCATAATCAAAATAAATCCATCTCGTCAATTAAAAATTTTATATTTTCAGAATTTTTAATTTAAAAAATATTTTACAATACTTACTATCGGAGGTAATCTGCCACTATGGAATCTCTAACTAACAGACAAAAGAAGGCATTAGAAACTCGTGATAAATTATTAAAAACATCATTAGATTTATTCAATAAATTCGGATTTGAACATGTTACTGTCGAACAAATTACAAAGGCTTGTCATGTCTCAAAGGGTACATTTTATACACATTTCCCATCTAAATATGATGTTATTTTAGAAAAGTTTAAAGAACTGGATCATTTTTATAGCACTGTAGAAAAAAATATCAACCCTACATTACCGGCAAGTGAAAAAATTTTATTCGTCTATCAAGAACAAATGAAATACTTAACGAATGTTGTAGGAAAGGACCTGTTACGCACTGTGTATACTGCTGCAATGACAAATCAGGTAAAACAGGATCATTACTTAATTAATCCCGAGCGCAGGATTTTTCAAATAATGAATACATATATTGAGGAAGGGCTACAACAAGGTGAACTAAGACATGATGTATCAGCTCATGAAGTGCAAGCCATCATACAACGTTGTATGCGTGCCAATGTTTATGATTGGTTAATTCACGGTGAAGACTTTGACTTGGCCGCTGAGATGAATCGATTTACAGCTATTGTGTTAAACGGCCTCAAAAGCGTCAAATAAAAAAGTAGCACTTCATCCTATGATGATGAGTGCTACTTTTTAACTAGCTGACGAAATATTTCTGAACAATTGTTTCAACGGGTAAAGGTTTATTATACAAATAACCTTGTCCCTTTTGACAATGATGACGTTTAAGAAAATCAACTTGTGTGGGCTCTTCGATTCCTTCGGCAATTACCTCTAGCCCTAGGTTATGAGACATCGAAATGATGGCTTTAATGATGGCCTCATTTTTGTCATCTTTAGCGATATCTCTAATAAACGATTGATCGATTTTTATAATATCGATTGGATAACGCTTTAGATAGCTTAATGAAGAATAGCCTGTTCCAAAGTCATCTACTGACACATAAACCCCTAATTGCTTCAATTCCGTAAGAATCGAAAATGTCTCATGAACATTTGTCATAGAGCTTTCGGTAATCTCTACCTCCAGAAGTTCTGGAGGTACCTCGTATTTCTTTAATGCCGCTTTTATTTTTCGTGCGAAGTTTTCTTTTCTGAACTGTTTTGGTGATATATTGATGGCTATTCTTACAGGACGATACCCTTTCGATTGCCATTCATTTTGATGACGACAAACCTCGTCAATAATCCAATCACCAATTTCAATAATTAATCCTGAAGCCTCCGCAATAGGAATAAATTGTGCAGGTGACACAAAACCAAATTTACGGTTATTCCATCGCAATAAAGCTTCAAAGCTATTGATGCTATTATTTGTTAGGTCCATCTGTGGCTGGAGATGCAAACTAAGTTCATTAAATTCAATAGCACGTCGTAAATGTGCTTCCATTAAAGCTTCATTTGGGAAAATTGCCGTCATATCTTCACGATAATAACGATAGTGAGATCGTCCATGCTCTTTAACAGAAAATAACGCCTTATCAGCCTTCCTTACAAGTGTCTCTAAATCCTTGCCATCTGCTGGACTAAGGGAGATACCGATTGAAACACTAATAAAATATTCCTGTCCTTCTATCATAAATGGCTGCTTTAAAACTTCCAAAATGGCATTAGCGGTATGTTCAATTTTTTGAATAGTCGCATCTTTTAGTACAAAGATAAACTCATCGCTGTTATAACGAAAAAGGGCACATTTTGAATAGCACAGTTCATTAAGCCTTTGGCTAAACATACGCATAAGCTCATCCCCCTTACTTTCACCTAGGGATTCATTAAATTTTTTAAAACGATCTATATCCACTAAAATAAGGGCTGCTTGCTTATGCTCTTGTTTCTTGTCGTTTAGATGATGTAGCCAATGCTCCTTGAATGCCTTACGATTCCAAATACCTGTTAATTCATCCATTAGCGCTAGGTAATAAAATGCCTCATGATCATTCATAAATGAATTTGCATCTTTTACAAATAAATGGACACCTATAACCTCACCATTATAATAGGTAGGGTGTGTTCTTAAGTAAAAAGGCTCTTTACTTAGCAATTGGTTCTTAAACAAGCATTTCGGCATACCAAAAGCTGAGCCTTCAATAGTTTTAGCAAATAATAATTTAAATTCTTTCATATACTTACTTTCCAATAATGAAAAAATATCTCGTCCCATTAGACATTGCTGCTCTCTAGAAAGTGCTGACGTAACGGCCATGTTTTGATGAATAATTCGGCCTTGTAAATCGACCGTTAGCACAGGACTCACATGTTGTTCCACGTATTGTAAATAAGGTTTATCTTCTATCTGTGTTTCTCTCAAAATAACCGCAACCATGGATTTAGAAAAATGTTGTACATGAATAGCAAATGCTCGTTCATAATAACCGGTACCTAATTTCAGGACATGCTGTGTATGGTCTTCTTCGTTTAGAAAATTCGACAACTGCAGCCAGCATTGCTTGGTAAAAAAACGTTCAGCGTTCGTCGCTGCTTTATCTTGCAGCTCCATAAATGATAATAACTTATCATTAAAATCAACGACCTCGAACACCTTTTTATCAACTTTTCTCAAACAAATGACTGCGTCAAACGGATTCATTTGAATGAGTTGTTGATAATCTGCAAATGGCGCTACACTCTCTCTATAATTTTTCATTCTATCCCTCACTAAGTATCGTGTTTGCTCTATTCTTCGTCTAGCGTAGGCTTTAATGCATCTTGTAAGAAAATCTCCTGGCTATTCAATGGATCTTCACTACGATCAAAATCTTTATAATGATACTTACCATTGGAATCTTGAATACGAGCCTTAGCAGTATCCATTAATTGTGTATTCATAATGTCAATAATACGAGTTTTTGCTTCATTTGCATATACAGGGAATAAAATTTCTACACGTTTAATCATATTGCGTGTCATCATATCAGCTGAAGATAAATATACTCTATTCTCTCCATTATGATGGAACCAATAAATTCGGGAGTGTTCAAGGAAACGACCGACAATACTTGTTACTGTAATATTTTCACTAATGCCAGGGATACCAGGTCTAATACAGCAAATACCACGTATGATGAGCTCCACCTTTACACCAGCAATCGAAGCCTCATATAACTTCATCATTAGATCTTTGTCTGTCAATGAATTCATTTTAGTTCGAATAAAACCATTCCCGTATTTTTTATGACAAGCAATTTCTTCATCCATTAATCGAATAAATTCATCTCGAATATCAAAAGGTGCCACGACTAAGTGATTAAATGTAGGTTTTTCTGTATAGCCACTTAAATAGTTAAAGAAGTTTGTCGCATCAATACCAAATTCTTTATCTGTCGTTATTATGCCCATATCCGTGTAAATTTTTGCAGTGGCATCATTATAATTTCCTGTACCAAGATGAACAAAGCGTTCAATTTTGCCATTTCGACGACTTACGACTAATGTGATTTTGGAGTGTGTCTTTAAATTGTTCATCCCATAAATAACAAGACAGCCTGCTTGTTCTAGCTGTTTTGCCCAATGCACATTATTTTCTTCATCGAATCTGGCCTTTAATTCAACTAAAACTGTTACTTGTTTACCATTTTCTGCTGCAAGTTTCAGTGCTTGAATAATCGGTGAATTACCACTTACTCGATATAATGTTTGTTTGATTGCTAAGACATTGGGATTTACAGCTGCCTCAGAGATAAAATCAACGATTGGTGCAAATGATTCATATGGATGATGGAAAAAGATATCTTGTGTTAATGCTTTTTCAAAAATATTTTCATCGGATTGTAAATCTAAAGGTGGCTGTGGAATAAAACTTTCATATTCCAGATGTTCACGACCAACAGCTATACCTTTAACAAAAGAGAACATAAAGGTTAAATCTAAAGGTCCATCAATATGGAAAACGTCATTTTCTTCAATTTCAAATTCATCTAATAAGTAGAGAAGTACTTCCTCATTCATTTCTCCAACTCGAACTTCTAAACGGCTTCCTACTCCCCATTTACGCTTCTTCAATTCTTTTTCAATTTCAACGAGAAGATCCCTTGCGCCCTCTTCATGGATCGTTAAATCTGCATTCCTTGTTAAACGGAAGGCTTGCGCTGATTTTACGCTATAGCCATAAAATAATTTTTCAATATGCGCTACAATGACATCTTCCAACAATACAACGACCGTTTTACCTTCTTCAGTGGGCACTTTAATATAACGATCTAAAACAGATGGCACTTGAACGATTGCGACTCTTTCGCGACTTTCAAGATCCGATTCATCCTGCTCTAAAAGGACAAGTAAATTAAGTGTTTTCCCTAGCAATGTAGGGAATGGACGATACGCATCTACTGCTACAGGTGTTAGAACTGGGAAAATAGTTTCTGCAAACATTTCATTAATAAAAGCTTTTTGTGTGCTATTTAAATCTTTCATGTCTGCAATATGTACATTATGCTGTGGTAATAAATCATAGATTAAATGGCGGTATACTTCAGTTTGTCGACGCACTAAAGCCTGTGTACGTTCTGCAATTTTAGCTAATTGTTCCTTTGGTGTTAACCCAGATTTATTTTCAGCTTTATGGAACCCTGCGCGAACTTGATCTTGTAAGCCAGCAACACGTACCATAAAAAACTCATCGAGATTTGAGCTAAATATAGCTAAAAATTTCAAACGTTCGAGCAGAGGATTATTTACATCCTCCGCTTCCTCTAATACACGTTCATTAAAAGCAAGCCAGCTTAACTCTCGATTATTATAGTACTGAGGCTTCGCAATCTCCTCTAATAATTGACTATGATTTTTTAAAAACTCTTCCTCATTCAGCTCTTTATTAGTTATTTCAGTTGTCATCCGTATTCCATCCTTCTTCAATAAAATTGATTGTCATTGGGATTTTTAATGCTCGCTCTAAATGTTTTTTATGTCGATTAGCTTGATACTTTTCAGCTGCTGCATTGTTCTTTACATAAATATTGAGCTGTACATAATCTTCCTCTGGATGCATATCAATTGCATGTACAACATTTCGCTTTGAGACATTTAAAGCATAGACAAATTTTAATAACGCTCCAAAGTCTCGTATTTTTCGATAGTCCTCACGATTCATCCAAGTGGAGAACGGGGCAGCAAATCGTTGAAAATAATCTTTGTTTTTATAAGAGGCTAAAAGGGCTAGCTTGACTCTTTCTGGGTGATTTAAACCATCAATAGATTGATTCGCAATCAAATAAAAGGTGTGTTGGCTTGCAGAGCTTAATTCGATATATTCACCAATATTAAAAACCTTCGCTGCTTTTCTTATTAACTCCAAATCTCCTGCATTATATGGTAAATAGCCTAAATGACAACATTCGCGATACAATTGATCAGCTAAATGCATCAAATAATCAACCTCTTTTTCAGTTCGACCATACTGTCGTGCAAGCCTTCTGGCATTTCCTTCAAACACATTATATTTATCAAAGGCATTGCTATCTGTTTGCAAAATCTTTTTAATAATCAGTCCCTCACGTAAACCCTTCTTCGTAAGCTGAAATGACTTGCTTCCTACAGTATCCATTAACACTCTAAATACTTCTAAGGCAGGTAAAATAATATCAGCTCGGTCTGAAGACAGGCCATCTAGCTGCTTCAATTCTTGGAAGCTTAATTGACCTAAAAATATGCTTAATTCTTCTAAATTTTCTTCTGTCATTTCGTATCCATGGACACTAGCAATGGGATAATCATGTTTTTGTTGATGAATCTGTGCAATATTACGTGCACTCCCCCCAATTGCAATAATTGGTAAACCACTATTTTGAATCCATGATAATGTTTGAAATTGCTCTTTTATAAAGGCAATAAGCTCCTTCCTTTCACCGCTATTCATGATGTCGCCCTTCACAAAACGTTGCTTTAAAGAAACTGTCCCGAATGGAAAGCTATGTGATTGCTGAATTTCTTTATTTTCAAACAGCGTAATTTCGGTACTACCACCACCAATATCAATCGTAACTCCCGATTTGGTTCCACTGGAATAAGCAACAGCTACAAATCCAAAATATGCTTCTTCTTCTTCTGATAAAAGCTCAATTTGAATACCAGTTCGTACTTTCATTTCTGCAATTATTTGGTCACGATTAGACGCTTGGCGGATAGCAGCCGTTGCCGCCGCTTTCACATCTGTCACTTCAAAATCTTCTAACATCGCTTTAAATGTTTGTAATGTCTCGGCTAACACATGGATTCCTTCTTCAGACATCTCACCAGAGGGTTGTATATATGTACGTAAACGTGCCACCGTTTTAATATTGCCTAGTTCATGGAGTCCCTCTTCATTGTTGTACTGATATAACACTAAACGAATAGTATTGGAGCCGATATCAATAATGGCTGTTTTAAGTTCATTCAAATAATCACATCCTTCAAGCATCTTCTGATTATTTTGTTCACAATATGTAGACCTATACAAAAAGTCGGATACTTTAAAGGCATCCGACTTTACTTTCATTTATTTATACTTTCAGGATACCCATTATTAAAATTGTGAAGTATCATGTAAAGCACAACTATTACAGAATTAATTGGTCAACACGTAGGATGAGCTCTGCAATTTCTGGCTTACTAATTTGATCTTCTGCTCCTACCTGATCACCTTTATGACGAAGGTCATCCGTAATTAGACTTGAGAATATGATAACTGGAAGTTTTTGAAGATCAGGATGCTCTTTGATTTTTCTTGTCAAATGATGCCCATCCATTTGTGGCATTTCAATATCTGTTACGACTAATTGAATATGTTCTGCGATATCACTACCGCTCTTCGCAATTCCTTCTAAGTATTCATATGCATCTCGGCCATTTTCAAAGAACTCTACATTGTCATAGCCTGCTTCGTTCATCGTATCAAATAATAACTTCCGTAATAATGGTGAATCCTCTGCAATTAAAATACGTTTACCGGTACGTTCACGTTTGCCCAGCTTTTTAACAGATTCCACACTTATGCCCGATTCAGGATTAATATCCACCATAATTCTTTCGAAATCGAGTAGTAGAATCATTTGCTCGTTTTGTTTAATAACACCTATAACTTGTGATGTTCCGCCTTGATACATATCTGAAGGCTTTTCAATTTGATTCCATGATATACGGTGAATTTGTGTCACGTTATCCACATGGAACACAACACGTTGCTTATTAAATTCAGCAACAATATATTTTTGTTGCGGGTTACGCTCAGTACTCTGAATTCCAAGTACCCGTAGCATATCCACAACTGGTAATACTTCACCTCGTAATTGAATGATTCCTTCTACATGCGGGTGCGCGTGTGGAATAAATGTTACTGGAATCGGTTGAATGATTTCTTTTACTTTAATTACATTGATACCAAATTTATTGTTAGCTACTTCAAATTCAACGATTTCTAGCTCATTTGTGCCACTTTCTAATAATATTCCTTTATGTTCCAATGCAACCCCGCTCCTTTCTTTACTTCAATTTATAATTCAATTGTATCATAGGCAATACATTTCTCCTACTTGCTATTTCCATTTTTATCATTAACTTTTAGATGTACCAATAGGCCAATGACTGTCATTACGATTAGCGTCGATAGTGCGACACGGCTAGCTAGTGTACCGTAATCCTTCATCCATAATGTAACTGTTCCGTATACGGCTGGACCAATAATGGATGATACTTTCCCAGAGAAAGCAAACAAGCCAAAGAACTGTCCACGTTTCTCATCTGGTGACAATTCAATAATATAGGTCCTAGACGTTACCCACATAGAGCCAAGTGATATACCAAAAAGACTACCTGCCAGCCAAAACATCCATTGTGCTGTCGCAAATACAGCAAACACTAAAGCGACAATCATAATGAGGGCTACCATAGTAATCGCGCGTTTAGCGCCTACTGATTTTGTAATATAGCCAAATGCCAAAGACCCAATTATCGTGGATACAGTAGAGACTAAATAAAGAATGATAAATTGACCTGAGCTAAAACCGACAATAGCCGTCGCGTAAACGGCCATCATTGCAATCGTAGTAGCGATAGCATCATTCAAAAAGAAATAAGCAATCATAAAAGTAAAGATCGCCTTATATTGCTTCATATCCTTAAAGGTTTGAATAATTTCTTTATAGCCATCTAAAAATTTTAAAGACTTCCTCTGTGCTTTTGGAATTGGCGTATCTTTATTGATCAAAAATAAAGGCAGTGAAAATAATAAATATAAAATTGCCGTAGGAATAAATGCACGATGAAAATCACTGTTGCCTACATACAAATAAACGAGAAGACCAAAAAGTGTACCCAAATACCCAATTGCAACGCCATAGCCAGAAATAAGTGGCATTTCTTCTTTCGTTCCTAAATCTGCCATCATAGAATCATAGAATACTAAACTTGAATTAAAGAAGAACTTTGCAATGACAAAACTTGCCACGACTAAAAATAAACTAAGGGGTACGCCTGAGTAATGAGTGGTTATCTGTAGATCCGCAAATATCCCCATCATAAAAGTAAAAAGAATGGAAATAGAAGCAAACCAGACAATAAATCTTTTTTTATAGCCAGTATTATCAATCCACACTCCAAAAAGTGGAGAAAATACTACAAGTAATAAGCTAGCAATGGCATTCGCATACGAAATAAATGTACTAGCTACTTGTTGCATAACTTCATTTGTTCCTAATACCTCATCCATATAAAACGGGAAAAAAATCGTATTAATATTTGAAGAAAAAATTGTATTAGCAAAATCATAGAAAGCCCATGAAAGTATTGGTAATGATAAGTAAATCGCTAACTGACTTCGATGCTGGACGTCTATTGCTGAACTCTTTTTCATAAAACCCTCCCTTACATTCTCTATAATAATCAATTAATTTCTTTCCGTAATGAAAAATTCCTTTTTTTAAAGAAAATTAATATTATTTACAATATAACAGTAAATTCATTGAAACATAACTGCTAAAAGATCGATAAATAATGCCTTCTCAATCAAAAAAAGATATCCAAGCCCCCTCGCTTGAATATCTTTTTTATTATTCTTCTGTTATTGCTACCCATTCAGAAGACCATTGTTCAATTGCTTTTAGTACGGGTGCAAGTGCGTATCCCTTTTCAGTAAGTTCATACTCAATGATGACTGGGGTAGAAGGAATGACAGTACGTAATACAATTTCCTCGATTTCTAGCTCCTTTAATCGCTCAGTTAATACGCGGCTGCTTATATTTAACTGATTTTTAATAACTGAATACCGCTGAGGACCATCTAATAATTGAAAAATGAGTAAAGTATTCCAGCGATGATTGACTATTTTGAGCGCCTTTTCAAATCGAGGACAAATTTTTTTTTGATCCACGTTACAAGCCTCCATTGTTAGTAGTTCATATACAACATTATAACACTTCTTTCAATATTCAGTTCTTAAAACACATTTAGTTACTTGACAAAAGCTATTTTTAAAAATAAACTAAGTTACGAATTGTAAGTTAAAGAAAAAGGAGATATTTTATAATGCAAAACATTGGTTCAACTATTTTACGTGTCGTTCTCGGCATTATTTTTGCGGTGCATGGTTTTCAAAAATTTCAAGGAGGCATTAGCTATACGGCAGACTTCTTTGTTAGTTTAGGTATCCCAGGATTTATGGCGTATATCGTTGCAATTATTGAGTTAGTGGGAGGTATTGCCCTTATTTTAGGTTTAGCAACAAGAATTTTTGGCGCATTACTAACAATGACTATGATTGTAGCCATTTTCACAGCTAAGCTAAGTATTGGCTTTATTGGAGCTGATGGTTTAGCCGGATACGAATTAGATTTAGCCTTGGGTGCAATTGCACTATACTTCACTCTAGCTGGTGCTTCTAGTTTTTCATTAGACGCCCAACTTTTTGGAAAAGAATAACAAAAAAACCTGAAGTCTCTCCAAAATGAAGAAACTTCAGGTTCTGTTTTATCCAAATAGGATTTTTATTATTTATAGCGTTGAAGAAGAGCCTGTGTACCATTATCACCATAGCCCTCTTCGATCAATTTTTCATACATTTCATAGGCTAATGCCAATCCTGGCAATGTAATCCCCATTTTCTTGGATTCATCCAAAGCTATTTTCATATCCTTCACAAAATGTTTGATATAAAAACCTGGTGCAAAGTCTTCTTTGATCATGCGTGGTGCCAAATTACTTAGAGACCAAGAACCTGCCGCACCTGATGCAATGGACTGCAGTACGGTTGGTAAATCTAGCCCTGCTTTGAGACCGTATGCAAGTGATTCGCATACCCCAATCATGCCTGCAGCTATGGCAATTTGATTGCACATCTTTGCATGTTGACCAGCCCCTGCCTCACCTTGATAAACGATATTTTCTCCGAAATGCTTCATCAGCGGTAAAGCCTTATCGTAAGTTGTTAAACCGCCACCGACCATAATCGACAATGTACCATTTTGCGCACCGATATCACCACCTGAAACAGGTGCATCTAAAGAATCTACACCAATAGTTTGTGCATGCTCATATATTTTTTTGGCCAAAGATGGCTCTGAAGTCGTCATATCAATGATAAGGTTGCCAGGTTCAGCTGTTTTGAAAAGGCCATTATCTCCAAAATAAACCTCTTCAACATCTGAGGGGTAGCCAACCATTGTAAATGCAATGTCTTGATGTTTAAATGCTTCTGCTGGCGAACTAGCCCATGATGCTCCTAAAGCTACTAGCGGCTCTGCTTTTTCTTTAGTACGAGTGTACACCGTCACCTCATGGTCATTTTTCAATAAGTGTTTAATAATACTTGTCCCCATTACACCAGTTCCGATAAATGCAATACGTTGCTTTTTCATATGTATATACTCCTTTGTTATAAAAGTTAGGATTCTTTCACCTACGTGACTTGATGTTTTCAGTTTAGGCGAATAAATAAAATAATTCAAACTCTTCCTATAACTTGTACTAATAATTAGATAACTTGCATATATACCGAATAAGCAAAAAAAAAGAGAGCAAGTGATTGGGGGATCACTGCTCTAAAGGGGGAAATGAGAATGTTGCTGTGTTCATAGTAAGTTATTCCCCATTAAAATGCATTTTAAACATCTATTTTTAAAATGTTATTACTCTGAATACTGGAACAATCTTTTTATTCGTCTTGGTCTTTTTCTTCATCAAATGCTGTCTGTCTATAATAGGTATTCATTAACTGGTCTAATCTGCGACTCAGTTGAATGGTTTTTGCATTTTGTAACCCGTTTTCAACACCAGAGCGAATCATCAACTCACGAGTTTGTTCCATTTGTTTCAAGAGTAGATTGACCATTCATACAACCCTCCACACACAAATAATCATACCATTATTATACATTTATATTTCATTTCTTACAGCATTAACTTACGACAATGTTCGACAAATTAACTCCTAGGTATTTCGTTATAAGTATAGATAATTCGTCCATTTTGCTTGGCCTCACCTCTGAAATGTTTAAATAAAGGATGCGCTACAAGAATTTCTCGAAATTCGTAAAAATCTTCCTTTTGAATTTCAATACTTCCTATTTCCCCATTTTGTAATTGTTTAAGCATATTTTCGTATCTTTCCATTAGTTTTATTCCTTTCTTTTCATCTTTTGTGTAATAAATTATGAATTATTTAAAAAAAGCTTTACGTTTACCATTTTTTCGTGCAAACTGTATATTATTAGTCGATGAAGGAGCTGACTGTCTGTGAAAATAGCTGAAGTTGGAAATATTATCGAGTTTAAAAATGGTCTCCAAGGTATTGTCGAAAAGGTAAATGAAAATTCGGTGATCGTTAACTTAACATATATGGAGAATTTTGATTCCCTTGAAATTGAAGAGAAAACGGTCGTCAATCATAAACGTTACAAAATTTTATATACGAATGAAGCTTAATAGTCTGAATAGTCCCTATTTGTCTTTATAGATGATATGGGGCTTTTTTTTTGATAAAATTAAAGCATGGAGGTCGTATATGCTAACAAATTCAAAACAAACAGTACTATTACTCCTTTCTCTATTATTCGTTTATGGCATGCTTGCCTTTACCTTTGCTAACCAAGCAGTATTTTGGTACATGTATGCATTTACCTTACTAGTATGTATTGCCATTGCCATATTAGCTGGTTCTATTGAAGATCAATTACCCACATGGCAATTTTTACTCTTTGGGATTGGATACGGTACCATCACATATGGTATTATTCGCTTCGGTTATTGGCTTGCTCCATTTATTAATAATAACTTAGTACAATCAGTTCATAAATTTTTAACAAACTATGGACCGCAAAATATTTGGCACTATGCATTACTTGTTTTTATTGTTGCCATCGGCGAAGAATTATTTTGGCGTGGTTATATTCAGCAACAATTAAAACGCTTTATGCGCCCTACTCTGGCTATCCTAGTGACGGCAGTTTTATGTGCAATCTCCATTGCCCTCAGTGGTTTTATTTTAGGCGTGGTTGCTGCACTGGTGACAAGTATTATTTGGGGCTTCTTGTATGAATGGAAGAGAAGTATGCCACTTGTTATTGTAGCTCATGTTGTTTTTGTACTATTATTATTTTTAGTGTTACCTTTAACATCATAACATTATTATTTGGAAACATTTTAGCTTTACTAACGTTTAATTTAGAAAAGGAGGGTTTTTTATGCAAAAAAAATTATTTTCAATTCTTGCATTATTATTAACAGCAGTACTAGTAGTAGGTTGTAATACCTCTGAAAAAACAGAGGGTTCAGATACTCAACAAAATGAGCCGTCTGATACTGCTGCCGATCAAAAACCATCTGGCGATGAAACAGCAGGTGAAGCACAAGAGGAAGAGAATACAGATACACCTGCATCAAATGAAACAAATACTGAGGATGCTTCTAAACAGCCTCAACAAGATGTGACTTACAAACAAAATGGTGTAGATAAAACAGAAAAGGCAACTGAATCTAAAAGTGTTGACCAAAGCTATAAGCTACAGCAACTTCCAGGATTCACATTAACGCAAGAAGAGCCAGGTAAAGATATGCTAGTTTCTAATGATGATGACGAAGTGTTTATGCGTATTGAAACAATTGAGGCATCACAATCAAGCTTTACTGAAGTAAAAACAGCTATGCAAGATTATATGAATGCTGTAGGTGAAACAGTAGCTTTAACTACTGATGAATTAGCTGCATTCAAGGATGTTCAAAATATTGAAGGTTATGTTGTAGACTTTGACACAGAGAAAGTAATCGGGGTTGTTTTTGAAAATGATGGTCTCATTACAAAATTAACGATTCACGATAATGATAAGCAAGATTTAACGAATGCTATGATGAACATGGCAGCAACTATTTCTAAAAAATAATAATTCGTAATACAAGAAGGACGATAGACAAGGCATTGTCTATCGTCCTTTTATGTATGTTTGAGATTTTTTTATCCACATGATTAAAAAGTTGTCTCAAATGAATGAGACAACTTTTTTAATAAGATAAATCTTTAATAGAAAGGCCCATCTTCTTTAATAACATAATAGCCAGCTCTTTTTCTTCTGAAGATAATACGCTCATTATTTCATGCAAATGCTGCTCATGCTTTGGGAATAGTTCTCCCATAAATGCTTCGCCTTCATCCGTGATTTCTGCATATGTCACACGACGATCTGAAGGACAGGATACACGCAATAAATAGCCTCTTTTTTCAAGCTTATCAATGACATACGTAATAGACCCACTGGCAAGTAAAATTTTATTGCCAATTTGCTGTAACGGCTGTCTTCCTTTATGATAAAGAAGCTCGAGAACTGCAAATTCAGTTGGGTTTAAACCATTATCCTGAAATAATTGATGTGTTGTCTCATTAATAGCTTTAAGTGCACGTGACAATACAATATATAATTTTAAAGATTGTTTTAAGTCTTCTGACGTCATATTCTTTTCCTCTCACTTCGCTCTTTATACTTGACATTATAGCGATATTAGAAAAGCATTGTCAAAAGCATTATCCGATTTAGAAGGTTATATTGTTGTTATCCAACCCATTTTTACTCTCTTTATGTTACTAAATAGGCAGCATCTTTTGTGGATACTTCCATTGTATCCACTTGGTTAAATGTATAAATTGGGAACTGTAGATGGAAGCATGTCCCCTTCTGTAATTCACTACTAACACCTATAACTCCATCGTGCTCTTCGATAACTTTTTTCACGAAAGCAAGGCCCAGTCCTGTCCCTGTTGATTTTGTCGTGTAAAAAGGCTGGAATAGGTTTTGAAGGGTTGTGCTATCCATTCCAACGCCTTCGTCTTTAATTGTAAGTTCAACAATCGCGCAGTCATTTGTTGTCATTTCTACAGTAATCGTACCACCATTATTCATGGATTCCATCGCATTTTTGATGAGATTCATTAATACTTGCTTTAATCGATTTTCACTTCCACCAATATAAACTTGATTAGGAATTGAAATGTACTGAATCATAATATTTTTCATGAGTGCATCTGGTAACATGAACTCAATGACTTGTTTTACAATATGATCTAGTTCCAATAACTCCACTTTCATAGTTGATGGCTTGGACAAAACTAATAGCTCTGATAAGATTTGTTCCATTCGTTGAAGCTCACTATCAATGACAGAAAGGTACATGCGTGATTCATCGTCAGCATTTATTTTTAATAAATCAGTAAAACCCTTTAAAGAAGTTAATGGATTACGAATTTCATGCGCAATACTCGCAGCCATTTGTCCAACAACATTCAAAGCTTGTTGATGCTCCACTTTATGTTGAAGTTGCTTCTTTTCTGTTTCATCATTAATAACCGTGACAATAATGTTATTGTATTCATCAAAAATACTGGAAATTTCATAATAGCAAGTTCTACTTACTTGTGTTTCATCGACAACGTGTAGACTTGCATGTTTGTCACCCATTAATTTAGAAAGGTAGGATGTAATTTGCCCTTTTTTCAATGTAAATAGATCAAATATATGCTGATGAGCTTTATGGAGCAGCTGCGAGCTCTCTACTTTGAGAAACATTTCTGCATACTTATTAAGCCCAAGAATAATACCGCTAGCATCACTTACAATAACAGCATAAGGTAAGTAATCATATGCATTAAAAGATTGGGATCTTTCATGCTCTTGACTAACGTATAATTTATGGGGGACATCTTCATTTAATGTTGAAATTTGCGCAACAATTTCCTCTGCATTTGGGTCGTAGAAACATTTAAATGATAACATTTCGTACTCATTTCCTACTGTGCGAATGTTGAAAATTTCTTCCGATCGTAAATCCTTTTGTAGTTGTTGGACGAACTTCGCCCATTTAAATTTAGATGGCTCGTCCATAGCCAAATTGCCAATATACGTTAAATTAAGATTAAATAGTTGGATAGCAGCCTCATTGACGTTCAAAATTTTCCCTGCTTTATTGAGTATAAGTGTTGGTGACGAAGTACTTTTCATAAGATTTCCAAAACATTGATTAATATCATTTTGCTTCAACTTTCTCACCGAACCTTTCAAAAGAGTAAAAAACCTCTAAATCGAATTTTGAGCCTTTACTATACATTATGACAGCACGATTCTATTATTACAAAATTTAGTAAATTTAAGTATTTTAAATTATTTCACGAACTGTTCACAAAATAAATAGGTAAAAAGAATTATATTGTATGTCAAATACTTGACTGATACAATTAGATACTGAAAGGAAGATTATTGTATGAATACTATTTTAACTACTTTAAACGCAAAGTATATACACACAAATCTAGCATTACGCTATTTAAAAGGTGCCGCTGCACCCGAATTCAATTCAATTATAGCAGAATATACAATTAAAGACCCTGCTTTTAATATTGTATCAGATTTGTTCCAAAAAAAACCTGATATCGTTGGATTTAGCTGTTATATTTGGAATATTGAAGAAACAGTTCATGTTATTAAAATGTTAAAAACGGTCTGTCCAGATGTTAAAATTTTGCTTGGAGGTCCTGAGGTTTCTTACGATTCCCACCATTGGCTACGCCGTATACCTGAAGTAGATTTCATAGTGATGGGTGAAGGAGAAACTTCATTTAAGCAATTGTTACGTTATTTACACGGTGAAATATTACTGGAGGATGTCCCTGGAATTTGCTATTTGGAGGACGGAAAAGTTAAGATACACGCTCAACCACCTAAAATAGATTTGCGTGAATTAGCGAGTCCGTTTCGCTTCGAAGAGGATCTTCCTCACCTTGGGAAACGTATTCAGTACATTGAAACAAGCAGAGGCTGTCCATTTAGCTGTCAATTCTGTTTATCTTCTATAGAGGTTGGTGTTCGATACTTTAACCGAGAAAAAATTAAGGAAGATATTCGTTTCTTAATGGATAATGGCGCTAGAACTATAAAATTCGTGGATCGAACGTTTAATATAAGCCGTAGCTACGCTATGGAAATGTTCCAGTTTTTAATTGATGAACATAAACCAGGTGTTGTATTCCAGTTTGAGATTACTGCCGATATTATGCGTCCGGAAGTTATCCAATTTTTAAATGACAATGCGCCGAGAGGCTTGTTCCGCTTCGAAATTGGTGTTCAGTCCACAAATGATTTAACCAATACACTTGTACAGCGTCGCCAAAACTTTGAAAAACTAAAGCGAACAGTGACAATGGTTAAAGATGGTGGAAAAATCGATCAACACTTAGACTTAATAGCAGGTTTGCCTGAAGAGGATTACGCAAGCTTCCGTCAAACCTTTAATGATGTTTTTGCCATGCGACCAGAAGAACTTCAGCTTGGTTTTTTAAAGCTTTTACGCGGTACAGGGCTTCGAGTGGAGGCTGAGAAGTTTGGTTATACTTACGTCGATCTAGCGCCTTATGAAATCTTTTCTAATAATGTCCTTACATTTGATGATATTGTTCGCATTAAACATGCAGAGGATGTTCTGGAGAAATACTGGAATGATCATCGTATGGATCATACAATCGAATATTTAGTAACCGAGGTCTTCGATACACCATTTGACTTTTTCCAAAGCTTCGGTACGTATTGGGAAACTAAGGGATGGTCCCGTATTGGCCATCAATTAGAAGATTTATTCCGTCGTTTACTAATGTTCTTAGAAACTGTAGATGGCGCGAATTTAAACATTATACAAAGCTTAATGCAACTAGATTATCTAACAGCTCAGCAATTCCAGCCCCGTAAACTATGGTGGAAGGAACGCCCAACAATAGAGCAACAAAAAACAATCTACCAGACATTACGTGAAAATCCGGCTATCGCTGGTGAGGCTTTTGCAGGCTTTAAACTTACTGAGAAAGAGCTGTTTAAGCATACTTTGGTAATCCCACATGCTCTCAATTATGATGATTTCTTGAATGGCAAAATTGTACAAAAAGATGGCTATCTTTTAACTTATTTCCGTCATGGTCAAGCGCCTTACTTTGCAACAATCCCCACACTTTAATAACAAACGCTAGTCCTGTATGAACGATCAGGACTAGCTTTTTTATGGTCTTAAACAATTCTTAAAGATGCCCTGAAAAAGAAACGGGTAGCTGTTTTATATCGTTTCTGCCTTTTTAATCTATTAGTCAAGTATACATAGCGATTCTAAAAAAAGTTTAGGGCAAATTCCTTAAAAACAAACAATCTATACGTTGAAAATATACCCACTTCAAATGTTCACATTCGGGAAAAATAATTTTAAATTTTCCGAAAATTTTGTGACAACTTACACATTCAGGCGTTTTAGTAACAAATGGAGCCCTCTTATTCTATATCAGACACGTTTATTTATTTGTTTATTTTTATGTATTTTATATTGTATTGGAACTACCTATTCCATTCAATAGTTAATTTTCAATTCCTAAAAAATGTATAGAATTAGTATAGAGTTTTTTTAATGTATATACAGTTGTAATGACAACTTTCGACAATTTCATCTCTTTTTACTCCTATATAATAGAAGAAAGTCTATTACTCCTAAATGCTCTTTCTAGCTATCGAAAAGAGAATACATTTGTGTATGACTGCTTCATTATGAATACAGCTCACACAGCTATGTAGCTCCCAAACAAGTACATTATTACTTAACACTTTTGACGAAAAAAAGGGGCAAACTCATGGAAGCCCCTATAAAACCTATAGTTAGCAGCATTTAATTAGCGTTAACCGATAATTACACGTTCCTTTGGATAATGGAATTTCGATTTCTTTCCACGTCCACCACCACCTAGTGTATACAGGAAGGAAATTAAACCAACTCGACCAATGAACATTAACATAATAATTATTACTTTGCCAATGACCGATAAATCTGAGGTTATTCCTAATGACATACCACAAGTACCGAACGCAGAGGTAATTTCAAAAATAATTTGAATAAGGGAGGCGTGTGGCTCTGTAATAAGCAAAATAATCGTTGCAATTAAAACCATGAAAAAGGCTAATAAGATGACAACGAAGGAGCGGAAAACATCAATTAAATGAATTTCTCGCCCAAACACTTGAATATCCTCTCTCCCTCTTGCAAATGTAATTAAAAATAAAATAGCTATGGCAAAAGTAGTTGTTCGAATTCCTCCCCCCACTGAACTTGGTGAGGAACCTATGAACATGAGAAAACTCATAAAAATATCTGTCGCCTCACTAAACGTCGTCACATCGTAAGTTGTCAGCCCAGCAGATCTCGTCGAGACAGAATGGAACATCGCTGAAAAAAGCGCCTCATGCCAGGACATTTCCTTGAAAGAATGGAAAGATTCGAGAAGTAAAATGACTAGAGCACCAACAACAAATAAAATGGCATAAGTAGACGTAGTGATTTTTGTAAACAAGCTAAATCGAAAATTCGCATGACGTTTGAGTAAAAAAGTTTTTAGTTCAATTAAGACAGGGAATCCGATTGCCCCTAACACAATAAGTATCATTGTCACCAATTGAACAAAATAATCATTATGGAATGGCAATAAGCTCATTCCCGTAATGTCAAATCCCCCATTTGTCGTAGCAGAAATTGAGGCGAATACTCCGTGTAAGAATGCTTCTTCTAACGTATCAAAATAATTGGTAAAATGTAGAGTTAAAATAAACGTACCTGCTACCTCAATACCAATTAAGATTTTTAAGATTTCACGTATTAATTTCACAACACCTGACAAATTGTACTGGTTGTGGTCAATCATAATTAACTGACGCTCACGCATCCCTATTTTTTTCCCGACTAAGAGCCACACAAAGGTACCCAGTGACATAATACCAATTGCACCTAACTGTAAAATAACAAGAATCATCACAAGTCCCAATGTCGTATACGTTTCAGAAATATTAATAGTTGTTAAACCAGTGACACTTACTGCACTTACTGCCGTAAATAGACTATCTAAAAAGGAAACCTTTACTCCTTCTTGATGAACGCCTGGAAGCCGTAATAACAGGAAGGAAATCGCTATAGCTATAAAATAATAAGAAACAAGTACCTGAAATGGTGTGACAAGTCTATTGGAAGATTTTTTCCAAGGCACTTTAACAACCCCTCCTACATATGATGCCCAACTAGATAGATTATAGTATAGAAAAAATACAAGAAAAAAGAAAGAGGAATAGTTATTACTATACTTTTTGAGAATGAGACGATATCTGAACAAAAATGCATTTTTATTTTGGAGGTGAAATTTTGAATAAGTGGTTAAAGGCTTGGAGTATATTTATTTTTACAATCGGAGGATTATTAGTATTACTAATAATTGCGAGTGTTTTTTGTTTTTTTTGCATTTTAAGGCTAATTTACATCCAGATTAATCTGAAGAAGCAATGGTACTTTTACAAGCAAACTATCCAACGATGACATACGAAATTTCTGGTGAAGCAATTTGCAAAGAAAGTTTTATATCTTCTATTGAGTATTTTCATTATGATTTACCTATCGAACATACACAGGAAAAGATTTTCTCACACTGCACAATCGGTTAATGTCAAAAAAACTCGAACTATGTAGGTGGAGTGTTTATGTAGAAGTTGATTGGAACGTAGAGTGGCGACGTGGGAAAAGCGGGAACGTATAGATCCTGGACTGAGCGCAGCGATGGAAGCAGCTCTGCCCCGCTGTGGAAAGCGTCCTCCAATAGTGGAGATTAAAGGCTATACTTTATAAACAGTCGCCTAGATTGATTCTAAGCTATTTTCTCCTGTTGAAAAGTAAATCCTTAAAGTGATAAACAATGTTGACGAAAAATCACATTCATGACGTAAGCTTACCAAAACCTTGTAAGTACAAGTGAGATTAGATTTAGTAGTAAAATATCATAGAGAATGAAATACCAAAAGCCATCGATCATAATACGTTCGATGGCTTTCAACTACAGCTGAATAATTCAATCTAAGCTATTTTTTATTTCGAACACCTACTAGATAACCTACAAATGCTATGCCGAGTAAGACAATCCAGAATGTTAACTCCCATGCAGTGGAATGTGGGAATTCTGCAGGTAATATCCCTACTTTTTCATGAGCTAATGTTAAGACAACGAGCTTCACACCTACCCAGCCTACAATTAAAAATGCAGCTGTTTCAAGTGAAGGATAATCATTTAATACTTTGACAAACCATTGGGCAGCAAAACGCATCATAATAACCCCGATAAACCCACCAAGGAGCATGACGATAAATTGTCCACCATTAATGCCACCGATATCAAAATTCCCCAAATGAGGCAATGTGACAGCGATAGCTACTGCAGCCAACATGGAATCAATAGCAAATGCAATGTCTGCAGCTTCTACTTTGAGTACTGTTAACCAGAATCCAGACCCCTTTTTCCCAGTCTTTTCACTCGTCTCTTCTTCTTCATCATCTTTATGTTTACGTAAATCATAAATATTTTTCGCCGACATAAATAGCAGATAAGCCGCACCTACTGCTTGTATTTGCCAATAGTTTACTAAAACTGTAATGACAAAAAGCGCAGCGAATCGAAAAATCAGGGCGCCAAATAGTCCATAAAATAACGCCTTTTTTTGTTGTTCTTGCGGTAAATGTTTGACCATTACAGCCATTACTACTGCATTATCAGCTGCTAGTAATCCCTCTAATACAACTAGGACAATTAAAACCCAGCCGTATTGTAATATTATTGCTTCCATTTATGCTAGTGCCTCCTCTAAGCTCTAAATACCCAAATGACTAGTTCCACTAAAGTACAAAAGAAAAAAACCCCTGCCATATGTAGGCAAAGGTCTCGCTAAGTAAATTAGTACCTTATCGGTACATCAATCTACACGTCATCAGTCATCATTTTACGCATAGAGCCATTCACTATCACATCCGATGGTCAAACCATGTCTTGACGAATGTGAAACCAGGTAAAATAATTGCAAAACCTGTTAGCTACTCCCCTTTGACAAAGTGTCGAAGGTATCTTCTTTCAAACATTATAGCACTATCATTTACAGCTGACAAAAATATCTATATTGTTTTTTCATTACTTAATTTGTATCTGGTAGCTCTTATCTTCTTTATGTGCTAAATAAAAATCAATCATACGCGGCATCGTCCGAATAAAATCAGGACATGTAATTCCACCTTTTTGCAAAATTTGCTGGGCTTCATTCGTGTCGAATGTGGCATTCCATGTTAAATAATCTAATGTCTCCTGCTCCACCCCTAGCTTTCTCCGAATAAATGGAATTTGCAAGGATAGCTTTGCCCACGCAAACGGTAAACGTCCCTTCGGATAAGCATTCGTTACTAGTTTCACCATAGTACGATATACTTCCTGTACAGGGTGAGGATTCGGATCTGTTAAATGAAGGGTCTTACCTTCAGCCTCTTGTTCTGATGCCAAAAAAGTTGAGGCATTTAATATATAATCTACTGGTACTACATTGATCGTAGATGTAGATTGTCCAATATAAGGAATTATAGGTAAACATTTTAAACGTTCTACTAAATTTAAAAAGAAATAGGGGCCATCAAACTTAATTGTTTCACCCGTTTCCGAATGCCCCCTCACAATACCAGGTCTAATAATTGTTAATGGAATTTCGGATTTTAAATCTTCTACTCGGAGCTCAGCCTCATATTTTGTCTCTTCATAATAATTTTTAAATGCGAATGGTCGAATCAGTTCATTTTCACGCAGTACCCCCTCACGTGTACCAGCCACATATGCCGTACTAAAGTACATATAGCGTTTTAAATGGGGTAAAGTGCGCACAAATTCATTCACCATTGTTGTCCCATGTACATTCACTTTCCAAGCAATATCACGGGGTACAGCTAGATCGTATATAGCTGCCAAATGCCAGAACACTTCAATTTGAGGTACGATTTCTTCAATTACTTGATTATCTAAACCGAGGTTCGGCAAGGTAATATCACCCTCAACAATACGAATCGATCCATTAGGAAACTCCTTTAGTATTTTATTTTTCTCTTGATGAGCTTTAATGGTTTCGCCAGCTAATACAATTGCTATAACCTGTTGTGTTTGTTTTTTTTGGAACAATGTCCTAATTAATTGACTTGAAATGAAACCAGGAAAACCAGTAAAAAAATGAACTTTCATCTCCCATTCCCCCTCGATTCTAACGCATCTTTCTTGTTTCCTTATCCACTAAACTATAAACAATCGGTACAATATATAGTGTTAGTAACGTGGACGTCACAAGTCCTCCAATCACTGCAATTCCCATCGGTTGATTCATCTCTGTTCCTTCCCCAATGCCAAGTGCAAGTGGAAGCAATCCTAAAATAGTCGTTAACGCTGTCATTAAGATAGGACGGAGACGATCCTGAGTAGCCAGTAAAATGGCTTCATACGCTGACATACCATTCGCTTTTTGCTGGTTAATATAATCAACTAACACAATACCGTTATTTACAACAATCCCTACAAGCACTAAAATTCCTATTACAGATGTCACACCCATTAATGTATTTGTGGCAAACATGGCGATTGCTACACCTATGATCATTAATGGCACCGTAAACATAATGACAAACGGATATTTGAATGATTCAAATTGAGCAGCCATCACAATATAAACTAATATAATTGCCAGAATAACGGCTAGTAGCATATCATCGATTGCACTATCATAAAGCTCTCGATCACCGCTAAATACAATTTGCGTAGTAGGTGATAAATGAGCACTCTCTATTGCTTTATCTACCTTTGCTGATATTCCGCCTAAAGATTCCTTCGTTTCATATTCAACAAAAAATGCCACTGCTGCAGCCTGATCAGAACGTCGAATAGAGACAGGACCCTCTTCTATAGAAACTGTAGCAACATCCTCTAATTTCACAAACAAGCCTGCAGGTGAACGAAGTTGCATTGCTTTTAGTGAATTCACACTATCGTTGAAGGTCTGTCCGAAACCTGTGTAGACAGGTAACACAGCACCATCCTCTGCTATTAATTGGGACGTTAATTGCCCTCTTGTCATTTGATTGACAGACTGTGCAATTTGGGCCGGTACAAAACCATAATCTTTTGCATTCTCTCGATTGACCTCAATTTGAATTTCTTGAACCGTATTATCTAAATCTGTGGAGACTTTCGTCACTTCTTCAATCGCTTGTAGCTCTTGTTGTACTTTATTAACAGCCTGTTGGAGCCTTCCTTCATCAGAGTCAGTTAATCTAAACGTTAAAGTATGTGGTGATGAGCCAGTTGCTGTCGATACGTTAAATGTCAGTTCAGTCTTGTCTTCTAACTCTCCCTGTAATTCTTGCTCTAACTCTTCGACAAATTCAAAAATTGAACGTTCTCTATCCGCTAAAGGCACTAGCTTTACATACATTTCTGCTTGGTTCGGGCTAGTTTGTCCACGTGATTGAGATTGTTGTGTGCCACCAATTAAACTAACATAAACATCTACATCTTTTTCCTGCTTTAAACGTTCCTCGATCTTCCTGACAACCTTTTCAGTTTCAGATACAGCTACACCCTTTTCAAGATTGACGCTAATGGTTGTGAATCCTTCATCGGTAGGTGGTAAAAATTCAGTACCAATTCTAGTCAATCCGAATAATGATAGACCAAAGCAAACTACTGTGAAAATTAGTATGAGCATACGATGCTTTAGAACCCAAACAATAGACGACTTGTATCGCTTATAAAATTGAGATTGACTACGCTGCTCGTAAAAGTTAATACTTTTCATTTTTAAAAGACGACTCGCTAGCATCGGCACTACTGTAAGGGCAACTACTAAAGAGGCAATTAAACTAAATGAAATTGTGAGAGCAAATTCTGTGAAAATTTGTCCAATCAATCCTTCGATGAACATAACAGGAATAAAGACAGCTATTGTTGTTAGGGTTGAAGCTGTGATAGCAAGAGCAACTTCCCTTGTCCCTTCCTGTGCTGCTGTAATAGGATCCTTTCCTAGCCCTAAGTGTCTTTCAATATTTTCAATAACAACGATCGCATTATCCACTAGCATGCCAATACCCAAAGCTAGAGCACCTAAAGTCATAATATTGAGTGAAAAGTCAGCAAAAAACATCAATACAAATGTCACTATTACTGAATAGGGGATAGCGATACCAATGATGATAGGGCTCTTTACACTGCGTAAGAACACAAAAAGGACGAACATTGCAAACAATCCTCCTAAAATTAAGGAAGAGCCGATATTACTAATAGCAACATCTACGTAGTTGCCCTGATCTACTAATATGTCTGCTGTTATTCCCCTGTATCGCTCTTTCTCTAGCAGATCATTTAAGGTTTGTTGAAATTCCTTTGACACTTCTGCAGTATTCGCACCCGACTCCTGTATGACAGACATAAGAACTGCTGCATGCTCATTGGCACGAGTTGTCGTTACAGATGGCTGTTCTGCCCTTTTAACAGAGCCGAGATTGCCAATTGTTAACGCTTCACCTGTTAAAGGATTCACAGAAACGATTAAATCGGCTATATCTTCAGGGGAAGTTAATGTACTAACAATCCGTGTTGTTAACATTTTTCCATCATCAGTTAAAACAGGATCACCAGGAAGTGATACATTGTTCGCTTGAACGATTTGAATAATATCTGCCTGTGTTAAGCCTTTTTCGACTAGCTTTCCTTCATCTAATGTAATTTGTATTTCCTCTATAAGCTTCCCCGAAACATTCACACTTGCGACACCCTCTGTCCGTCGAAGCTCCTTTTCTAAATCCTCTGCTAATAAGCGCACATCAACATTTTCATTTTCTGCGCGCAATGATAGCTGAATAATTGGAAATTGAGATGGATCAAACTTTAAAAAGCTTGGCTTGCCCGCATCATTGGGAAGAGGCGTCATATCAATTCTTTGTAAAATATCAAGTTGGACATCTTCTAGGTTGGTGGACCAATTGAACTCAAGGACGATTAAATTGCTTCCTTCTTGCGAGGTTGACTGTAGTTTCTTAATGCCTGGTAAGGTGGCTAGTGTTGCCTCTAAAGGCTTCGTTACTCTCTCATTCACCTCTGTCGGGCTTGCTCCAGGATAGGAGGTGACTACTACACCTATCGGAGGATTTAACTCCGGAATTAAAGTAATTGGTATTTTTAATAACGATACACCGCCTAATAAAATGACAAAAAGCATCGTTACAATTGTAAAGACCGGTCTTTTAATTGAAAAATTACTAATGTTCATATGATAAACTCCTTTTTCTACCTCTTGCTTTCTATGATAGCCGAAAAGGGGATTATTTTATAAATAGGCTAATTTTCTACCATCTAGCGCTGGGCAATCTTAAATTTCCTAATACTGTATATATTCTACAGTCAGTGTCAAATTTCCTTGCAAAAAAACACGAATCGCAAAATTGTCGATTCGTGTTTGACTATTAAAGAAGGCTATAAAGTTTAATGTTCTCATTTTTATCGTTAAACCAACGCATGGCAAATTCATTTTCGAATAAGAACACAAGGTTGTCAAAACGGTCTTTCACCAGCATTGAACGACCAGAGGACATGGACTCCTTAACATCCTCTTCATTTTCAATCCAACGTGCAATTTTTGAACCAATTGGCTCCATTCTTACTTCCACATTGTATTCATTTTTCATACGATGTTCGAATACTTCAAATTGCAGTTGACCCACTGCTCCAAGAATGACTTCTTCTGTGTGCAGTGTTTTATAATATTGAATAGCACCTTCCTGTACTAATTGTAAAATACCTTTATGGAATTGCTTCGATTTCATTACATTTTTAGCCGTGACACGGACAAATAATTCTGGTGTAAACTGTGGTAATTTTTCAAATTGGAATGTTTTCTTACCACCCACAACTGTGTCTCCAATTTGATAAGTCCCCGTGTCATATAACCCGATAATATCTCCAGCAACAGCTTCATCTACAGTCTCACGATCATCAGCTAGGAATTGTGTAGATTGCGTAACTTTAAAGGATTTGCCTGTACGAGACAATGTCATATTCATGCCACGCTCAAATTTACCAGAAACAATACGTACAAAGGCAATACGGTCACGGTGTGCAGGATTCATATTAGCTTGAATTTTGAATATGAATCCTGAAAATTCTTCTTGTTCAAGCGGATCAATAAACTGCTCATCTTCCGTAATTCTAGGCTGTGGTATTGGTGCAAATTGTAAGTAAGTTTCTAGGAATGTTTGTACCCCAAAGTTTGTTAAAGCTGAACCAAAGAACACTGGTGTTAATTCGCCACGACGAATTTTTTCCTCCGAATATTCATTACCAGCCTCGTCTAGTAGTAAAATATCGTCCATTGCTTGAGAATAATAAGAAGTGACTTTCATTGGATGTTCTACAGCAAGTTCACCATTTTCATCTATTGGTAGAAAGCGCTCTGTCTCATCCGTACGGAACTGCTCAATACGCTTATTGTAACGATCATAAATACCAAGAAACTCTTTCCCCATACCAATCGGCCAGTTCATTGGATACGCATTAATTCCTAGTACTTCCTCAAGCTCTTCAATTAGCTCAAGCGGCTCTTTCCCTTGACGGTCTAATTTATTAATAAAAGTGAAAATCGGAATACCGCGCATTTTACAAACCTTAAATAGCTTTAATGTTTGTGCCTCGATCCCTTTAGCGGCATCCACTACCATGACAGCACTATCTACTGCCATTAGTGTACGATACGTATCTTCTGAGAAGTCTTGGTGCCCAGGGGTATCCAAGATGTTTACACGTGAGCCATTATAGTCAAACTGCATCACGGAAGAAGTTACGGAGATACCACGCTGCTTTTCGATTTCCATCCAGTCAGATGTTGCAAACTTACCTGTTTTTTTCCCTTTTACTGTTCCTGCGTCACGAATGGCGCCACCAAAAAGTAAAAGCTTTTCTGTAATCGTCGTTTTCCCAGCATCAGGGTGACTGATAATGGCAAAAGTACGACGCGATTGTATATCTTTTTCTAAATTTGAATTCATCTCGTCATTCTCCTTTTTTCATACTTAATAATAATAAAAGAAGACTTGCCTTTCGTACAACCTTTTTACATGAAATCGCCAAAAAGAAAACCCTTTAGTACTATCTAAAAGGGTTTCCTAGGATCTTATATTCCATCAAACAAATTTCAATCGGCCAGCTTCTATTGCTATTTCTGCATCACTATGTGGAAATTTTGTATTTTCAATAATTTGATAATCCTCATGGCCTTTACCAGCAAAAATGATCATATCGCCTGGTTCAGCAACCTCAATGGCATGTCGGACTGCCTCTGCACGATCCCCAATGCAAGCAAAATTGTCATGTAACATCCCTTTGGCCAAATCACCTGTAATACTATTATAGTCCTCATAGCGTGGGTCATCTGTTGTCAGAATGACATACTCTGCTGCCGACGCCTTCTCAGCCATTGCAGGACGTTTTGATTTATCGCGGTTACCACCTGTCCCAACTAAGAAAATAAGTTTACCCTTTTTATATGGTTGTGCTGCTTCAATTGCTTTTTCAATAGCATCAGGTGTATGTGCATAATCAACAAACATTTGAACAGGTAGATCAGAGCATACTTTTTCCATACGACCTTTAACTGGTGGGAGTTGCTCGATTTGCTCAATAATGGCTTCCATAGTATAACCACGACCATAAAATGCCACCATCGCTGCTAGCACATTATAAATGTTAAATTCACCTAATAAATTCATTTTCACACGATAAATTCCTTCTGACATCTCCACATCAAAGGATGTCATATAATCGTGATATTCACAGTTAATGGCACGGAAATCTGCTGTTTCATTTTTTAAACCATATGTCCACACTGGAAATGGTGTCATAGCTGCGTATCGCTCTGACCACGCATCATCTGCATTTAGCACAACAAATTTATTTTTTTCTAAATCTTGTCCAAGCTGGGAGAATAATAAACCTTTAGCATGGCCATATTCCTCCATCGTACCATGGAAATCAAGATGATCGTGCGTTAGATTTGTAAAAATAGCAACATCATAGTCAACACCTGCTAAACGTCCAAGTGCTAAGCCATGGGATGAAACCTCCATCGTCATTAAACGACAGCCTTCCATTTTTGCTCTAAAAATCATTTGTTGCGTCGATAACGCATCACTCGTTGTATTGGCAGATTCATATAGAATTCCATTTAAATTAAAGCCAATTGTGCCAGATAGGGCAGATTTTTCACCCATACCATGCATGATATTTTGAATAATGCCCGTCACAGATGTTTTACCATTCGTTCCCGTTACCCCGATCATCGCTATATCTTTGGAAGGATAATCAAAAAACTTAGCAGCTAATAAGCCTACTGCACGGTCCGTGTCTTTCACAATTACTTGAGCAATAGTCTCACCTAGCGGTAATTCTCGCTCCGTTACAACAATCGTAGCCCCGCCATCTACAGCCTTTTGAGCATAATCATGTCCATCCACTGTATAACCTTTAATACAAACAAACATACTATTTGGCTGTACACTTCTTGAATCCACTACGATATCAGTTACTTGGTCTGGCAACATGCCAATTATTTTTTTCAAAGGTAATGCACTTAACAATTCCTCTGCATACATTTCATAGTCCTCCAATCAATCTCTACACTCACGTCATCATTTTTGATTATTCGACAAAAAACGACAAAATGAATCCCCCCACGATCTATTGAACTTATTTTACTACTTATTTCGTGATAAATAAAATGTCTCTGTGCTGTTTTTTTAACGAAAACGCTTACATTTGAACAAAAAACACGTTTTCTTCGAAATTTTCATAAATAATCACGAATCGGCATTTTTCGACACGACTAGGATGGGATTTTTGGGAACATTTTTCTATACAAAGGAGGGGTTTTTTGAATGAGGGTATCTTCATTTTGAAAAAAGATACCCCCATTTTACTATTTCATAATAGAGCGTACAATTTTCACCTTTTGATTATAGGGTGGAAAAAGTACATTAGTCTCAAGCTTAGAAGATTTCTTTAAAATGGATTTTGAATGTGTAAAGTTTTCAAAGCTCGCTTTACCATGATAGGCTTTCACACCTGAAGGACCAACACCTCCAAATGGTAGATGTAAGTTACCAACATGTGTAATAGTATCATTAATACATCCTCCACCGAATGGCAATTCCTCCAAAAAGTATTGAGTCGCTTTTTCATGCTCTGAAAAGAAATATGCCGCTAGTGGTTTCGGCAATTGGCGAATTTGATGGATAGCTAGTGGTAAATCGTTATACATCATAACAGGTAGGATAGGACCAAAAAGCTCTTCCTGCATCGATGGACTTGTCCACTTTACATATTCGATGATTGTTGGTTCGATATATAAATCATCTCGATCTATCCGCCCGCCAAATGTTATAGCATCTCGCTCTTCCTTAATAATTTGCTGTAAACGATCAAACTGTCTAAGATTCACGATCCGTCCATAATCAGGGCTTTTTAATGGGTTCTTCCCATAAAAAGAACGTATCGTTTCTTTTAAAATTTTCATAAAGCGATCATACACATCTTTGTGAACAAGTAAATAATCTGGTGCCACACATGTTTGCCCAGTATTTGTAAATTTACCCCATACAATCCGCTTCGCTGCAACTTCTAGGTTCGCTGTTTGATCGACAATAGCTGGACTTTTCCCTCCAAGTTCTAAAGCAATAGGAGTTAATCGTTCTGCTGCTGCCTTAGCTACCACTTTGCCGACTGCAACACTTCCTGTAAAAAAGATGTAATCAAAGGAAGCATGGATTAAGGCAGTAACTTCATCTTTTTCCCCTTCCACTACACGTACATAGGACGGGTGAAATGTTTCTTCAATTACTTTTTTTACGATGGCTGCAGTGTGTACAGATGTTTCTGACGGTTTGACAATAGCTGTATTACCGCCAACAATAGCACCTACCAATGGTTCCATAACCAATTGAAATGGGTAATTGAATGGTCCAATTATTAATGTAACACCATATGGTTCATGAACAATAAAGCTCTTACCCATCTGATATTGAATAGGTGTTTTGACAGCTTCTGGCTCCATCCATTCTTCCACATGCTTCACCATATGCGAAATACTATCTAAGACAATGCCAATTTCAGTTGCATAAGCTTCAAACTCACTTTTCCGAAGGTCTAAGTATAAGGCGTTCAGTATTTCCTTTTCATATTTCAAAATGGATTTCTTTAGTTTTTTTAATTGCTCTTTTCGAAACTTGACACTTTTAGTGGCACGAGAAAAATAAAATTGACGCTGCTCTGTTATCATATTTTCCACATCTTGAGACGTAAAATTCATCAATAAAGCACCCCTTTTCAAAAATGGCATACATAGTTTTTTCATTTCGAAACAAACTATCATTGTCTATACGATACAACATCAGGAGGGAAAAATCCTCTTTCTACATCAGGGAGGATGAAATTTGAGTATGTAAAATGTTTTAGTTTTTTTATCTCGGGAAATATACAACTACATATTAATTAAAACGGGGGCGTAGATGAATGACAACAACGACATGGTGGGAGTCTATTTTTTCAGGACCATTATCGCATGGGATTTGTGAAGAAAAATTAATGCTTTTACAAGATGAGGCTTTCTTATATCTTTCTACAGCACCGGTAGAAACAGAAGAAGATCTTGAAGTAAATTAAAAGAAAGCGCATTATAGGATGCCCCTATAATGCGCTTTTATCATATTTAATTAGCAATTAATACTCGTTGCAATTGCTTTAGCTCTGCTTCCAATCTGTTGATTGCTTCTTCTTCTATGGCAAAGCCTCCTTCATCCAGACGAATAATTTGTTTATCCACAATATAAACTGAGTGTGATATTGTGGTTGCCCCGAGTACAGCTAAAACGGGCTTTAAAGCATACTCTAATGCTAATAAATGTCCAATAGAACCTCCGACAGCAATAGGTAGTATGACCTTGTCATGCAGAGCTTTCTGGGGTAGTACATCTAAATAAGTCTTCAATATCCCTGTAAAGGATGCTTTGTATATTGGGGTTAAAATGATCACTATTTGTGCTTCCTCGACCCATTTATTCTCTAGCTGGATACTTTCACTCCCAAAATTGGCTGTCATTAAATCTTTTGCTGGTAGCTCATGAACATAATTAGAATGAACTTCTACTCCTTGTGCCATTAGATGATTTACAACCTTTTCATGAATTGCCGTAACTCTAGAGCTTTTCGAGTTACTTCCATTAATAATTACTGCTTTTGTCATTTCCCCACTCCTTTTATTTTTTTTAGCCATTAAAAAAGCTCCTATTTTACAATCAAACGGAAACCGCCTTGTAAAATAGAAGCCTCTAGATGCCTAGTCAACTTTAAAACCAAGTATTCTTATAAAATTAATCTAACATATATTCCTTTAAAGTCAATAGCTTTTTTATTGGTGAATGGCTTTTCCAAAAACCGCCTTGGCTGCATCTCCAATATGCTCACATACAGTCGGATGTGGGAAAATCATTTGTGCTAATGAAAGAGCTGTACCACCTGCATTTTTTGCCACCAATATCGCATTCAGCATTTCTGTTGCACCATCTCCTACAACACAAGCACCTAGAATTTGACCACTACCCTCTTCTGTAATTAGCTTCACAAAGCCTTCTGTATTCCCTTCCATTAAACCTTTTGGATTTGTCTTTAAAGGCATTTTTGTCATCGTGTAAGGCACTTTTACCTGTTCTTCTAGTAAACCAAATGTGGCAATCTCAGGATGTGTATAGACACAACGTGGGATAGATGCTTGGTCAATTGATGCTGGTTGATTACCCACAATATAATCTACAGCATAGATTCCTTCTGCACTTGCTGAATGTGCTAGCTGATAACCACCAACCAAATCACCAATTGCATAAAGATGGGGCTTACTCGTCTGTAAATGCTCATTGACGGCAATTAAACGTCCTTCAAATGCTAACCCTAAATGCTGAGCGATCTCTGTATTAGGACGACGCCCTGTGGCAAATAGAAGATTTTCATATGTATATGTTCCTTTAGTTGTATGAATAGTATGGCCTTCAAATTTTTCGAATTGGAAATCTGTTACAAGTTTAATACCTAGTTTCTTCATCTTTTCTCGAATAAGAGGTCTTGACTCTGGTTCTTCCGTTTGTAAAATATCCTCACTATGATTAAGCATTGTAATTTTCGTTCCTAGAGGTGCTAAACTAAAGGCCATTTCTACTGCAATGACACCACCACCAATAATCGTTAACTGTGCTGGTAGCTCTTGAAGATTGAAAAATGTATCTGTTGTATAGTAGGTAGCAGTCTCTAAACCTTCAAATGGCGGGACAAATGGATGACTGCCTGTTGCCAATATAATATCCGTCGCTGTCAAAGTTTCATTTCCAACCGTTATCAACAAGTCTTTAGTTAATGTAGCTTCACCACGATATAAAGTTATATCGTTGTTGATGATATAGTGCTCAATATTTGTTAGTAGCTCTTGAATAATTGTATCTTTTCTTTGCATCAATCGAGGAAAATTTATTCGCAAATTGTCCGATTCGATTCCCCAGTTATTTCCTTTATTGATTACCTGTACTAGTTTACTATGCTCCAATAAAATTTTAGATGGAATGCAGCCGACATTATAGCAGGCTCCTCCTAATTTATCTCGTTCAATCAATGCAACCCTTTTGCCATTTTTCGCCGCATGAATGGCCGCTACATAACCTCCTGGCCCTGCGCCAATAATCGCTATATCAAAATTTTCCATATTTCTCACCTCATGTAACACCTTATCATTTGGAAAAATTGAATGCAATATTATCAGGGATGTCATAGAGAGGGTTCTTTTAGAAAAGGAACCGGCTCATTTAAAGAAATGGCCACCAAGTAGAACAATTCCAAAAGCTTAAAATATGAAAATAACAAAAGCCACCGAGAGAAAGAACTTCTCGATAGCTTTTGTCCACAGTCTGAGCCTTATACGTTTATATTTCCTTTGCTTAATAAATATTGCGTTGCCAAAATCTTTGTTGTGCGATCGCGCCTACAAATTTTTTAGCAAAATCCTTATTACCAGTCGCTAAAACAATGCCTGGTCCTACATTCGCATTTGACATATTGAAAAACGTTGTACCTGTAACAGCAAACCCAATAGGTTTATAATGGCGATATGCCTCATTAATATAATTCACGATCTGTGTATTAAATTTAGCTTGATTACTTGCCTTTACCCCTACCACATATAACGAGTCAAATAAAACGGCATCGGTTGTAATAAATGTGTCGGTTGCCGTTAATTGAACTCCATTATTCCCTGTCACAACACCTAGTCGATCAGAAATAATGCTATAGCGCACACCTTGCCTTGTTAAATATTTCAATACTTCTCCTACCTCATTGGCATCGAATCCATCACCAATTAAAACACCTACCTTAAGCGTATAAGGCAATTTAATGGTATTGGCTTGACTAAGTGCAGGTGAAGAGGCTGTTACCTTGGACTGTTCCCCAGTAGGAGGGTTGACACCAACATTTTCAGCAACAGTTGTAGCCATTGCTTTATCCACACGAACAAACATATCCACAACTTGTTGTCGCACCGATTTACTTTTTACTTTTCCAACTTCAAAGCTAAAAGCATCTATAATATGCTGTTTTTCAGGTGGGGACATACTGTTCCAAAAAAGCCTAGCTTGCGAAAAGTGATCGTCAAAGGATTTACTACGTGCTCTAGTGATTCGCCCTTCAACCTTTTCTTCATAATGAACGTATCCCCCTTCCCTTGCAGTAGATGTTGCAGGCGTATTATTGGCCAATGAATTTTTATGATAGCTTACTCTCCCTAGATTAATTGCCTGTCGACTAAACCCATTACGTTGATTATTATGCACAGGACAAAGAGGGCGATTAATAGGGATTTCCCCAAAGTTTGGTCCCCCGAGACGAATTAACTGTGTATCTAAATAGGAGAAGAGTCGACCTTGTAACAGTGGATCATTAGTAAAATCAATGCCTGGTACAACATTCCCTGGGTGGAAGGCAACTTGCTCCGTTTCAGCAAATACATTATCCACATTACGATTTAAGGTCATTTTTCCAATTTTCTTTACGGGTATTAGTTCTTCTGGCCAAAGCTTAGTGGCATCTAAAATATCAAAATCGAATTTAAATTCGTCTTCTGGTTCAAGTATTTGCACCCCTAACTCAAACTCTGGATAATCTCCAATTTCGATGGCCTCCCATAAATCCCGTCGCTGAAAATCTGTGTCTTTCCCTGCAATTATCTGTGCTTCATCCCAAACTAGTGAATGCACACCTAGTACAGGCTTCCAATGAAACTTCACAAATCTCGATCGTCCTCTGTCATTAACAAAACGGAATGTATGCACCCCGAAACCTTCCATCATACGGAAGCTTCTAGGTATTGTTCGATCAGACATATGCCACATAATCATATGTGCTATCTCCTGATTGTTCGCAACGAAATCCCAAAACGTATCATGGGCAGAGGCTGCTTGAGGCATCTCATTATGTGGCTCTGGCTTTACAGCATGAATTAAATCTGGAAACTTAATAGCATCCTGAATAAAAAAGACTGGAATATTATTGCCTACTAAATCATAATTTCCTTCATCCGTGTAAAATTTAGTTGCAAACCCCCGTACATCACGAGCTGTGTCCATCGAGCCTAAACTACCTACCACTGTCGAAAATCTAACAAACACTGGTGTTTTCTTTTTCGGGTCTTGCAAAAATTTCGCCTTCGTATACTCTCTCATTGACTCATATAATTCAAATTCACCATGCGCCGCAAAACCTCTGGCATGCACAACTCTTTCTGGAATTCGTTCGTGGTCAAAATGTGTAATTTTTTCTCGAAGGTGAAAATCCTCCATAATTGTCGGACCACGGACTCCTGCTTTTAAGGAATCCTCATCGTTCGACACTCTAAGACCCTGATTCGTAGTCATTTTTGTGCCTTCATTCTCAACACGAAATGGCTCCAGTTGCTGATCCTTGGCATTATCCTCTATATTTTTGCGTTGATTCGAATTTGGCTTATCCACGCAATCCCCTTTCATACTATTACTGATTTCGCTCAATAGACACTATATGTTAGTTTGGAATAAACATGCATTTATTTAACAATCTATCTCCGCTAAAGTAAAAAGTACGCTCCCTATTAACATAAAGAACCTACCAATTTTAAAATATGTATCGTATCATTTCATGTATGTTACAGTAGGGGTTGTCACGGCTCTCCGTACTACGAAGAGCCATCATGTCCGTACAATTTTTAATCGCTACCTCATGTCGTAATGCAATAGGGGCAATAATAGACTCATCAGCCTTATGACGGAAATATCGACTCACGCCAAGATGTTGTTCCATTTTGTCATTTAAGACAGCTCGTGGATATTTTTCCGAGCTTTCCACCTCTTCAAAATGCAAAAGTAACCACAATTCAAAAGCTTCATTTGAATAAGCAATATGAATCCCTTTTTCCCCACAAAATTGATTTACTTCCTCCAATTGATTTTCTGTTAAATCATCCTTATCAAAAACAATCCACACCTCGTCAAAATATTGATAACTTGAATCCCGATAAGCATGTTGAGCAAGTTTAATTGCAGAACGTTTAACGTTTTTTATTTTCACACTCACCATTTTAGAGCGCTTCAAAATACGTAGCTGCTCAAAATAAATACGTTCCGTTTCACCTTCACAATAAATTAAAATAGTTTTCCGCAGTGTTCGGTTTCCTTGTTGACGTACTCTCACTGCTCAGATACCTCCGCTTCATCTAAATATTGTCCAGATAAATATTCATTAATAACGGGTGTTGCGCCAAATTCTCCTTTTAAATAACGTTTTGCATATGAAAGGTCGCCACGCTTTTTTTGCAGGTCTGCAAAATCAAATAAAGAATAAAGCTCGGATTCATTTTTATAGGTTTTATTAACAAACCAAATTTGATCGGACCGCAATGGCTGATCCAATAATTCTATTTCATGACTTGTCACGACAAATTGATTACTCGTATTGCGTTTACTATTCATGATTGCCATTAGAAATTCACAAATTGACACATGAAAAGCTGTATCAAATTCATCAATAAAAATAGTTTTTCCTTTATTATAAGCATCTACCATCACACAAGCTAAATGCAACATGCGCACAGTACCTTTTGAATCCATCGTCCAATTGATCGTCTCTGTCCCGATGGGGGCACCTGCTTCATCGAATGATAAATAATGCAGATCGATATCAACTTCTTGAATGATCTCAGGTGTGTCAAATTCGTAGCCAATGGTATTTTTTTCTCTGCGTTCCACACGTCTTGCTGTGACATCTTGAATCGAAAAATCAGCAATTTTAAGAAGTTTGATGACCTCTTTTTTAAAAGGCTCTTCTTCAAGTTTACGAATAAGGGGATGACTTGATAACCGATTCGCTTCATCGAGAAACAGGATTTTATGTAAAAACCAATCGAATACCTTTAACGCATCTGAATCATTAAAAACATGGAGCACTGATAAAAAGGCTGTATTATTACGTGTATATTTTGTTAATTCCTGTGCCGTCGAATGAGCCGTGTCATACGAATAGTCCACACCATCCCAACGTCGGACAAAAAGCTCTTCCTTCAAATTATTAGTTGTCTTGTGAAGGCGCTCATATAAAACTAAGGAAGCATTGTACTGAATTTCATAATCATACAAAGCTCCGTCCAAAAATAAGGAAATCATAAATTCTGTTGGTTTGCCCTGCTGACTTCCGAGCTTAAATGGTTGATAAGGTAGACGTAATTGTTTAATATTGTTTAAATTCTCAAAGTTAAAAAGTAAGGAACGCAAAACCTTAATTGAGGTAAAAAGATTAGATTTACCACTTCCATTTGGCCCAAAAATAAATGCACTTTTCACTACACGCAGTGAATCATCCAATTGCATGGTATGGGTATCCTTCCATTTTCTCAGACGACTTCCCGCTACCATTGAAAATAATGTATCCTCTTTATAGCTTAGACAATTGTTTACTCTAAAATCTACAAGCATATGTAAGCCTCCGTCCACATCCATTTCTTTAATGAATTATTATACTATAGACATAGAAAAAGACATATTACACAGTGTAATATGCCAAATTCTCTATATCGTTAAATTTCCGCTAATTTATCAACTTGTAAAGCATTCAGCGTACGTTCAATTCCCTCTGCAAAAGAAATTTTGGGTCTCCAACCAATTGCATTAGCTAATTTGTCATTATTTAAAAATGAATGTTCAATATCTCCTTCTCGCGCGGGGGCATATTGAATTTCAAGTGGATGATTTAAATGCTGAAGTAGCAAAATAACTTGATGAAGTGACCATGCTTCATTTGTGGACACATTATAGATACCCTGCAATCGTGCATGGACACCGGCATAGATGGCGTCTGCAATATCATCGACGTAAATAAAGTCACGTGTCTGTTCACCATCACCATAAATCGTAAAGGGTTTTCCCTCCATACTGCTTTTTAACATGCTTGGGATGACAGCAGCTTCACCTTGCATTTGTTGTCTTGGACCGAAAACATTAGCGAATCTGTAAATAAGAATAGGTAACCGATAATCCTTTTGCCATTTCTCACAATAGGTTTCTCCAATGCTCTTGTTTAATCCATACATAGATATTGGTTCACAGACATCTGTTTCTTCTAGTGGCGGATAGTGACTATTTCCATACACAGCAGCTGAGGAGGCAAAAACAAAATGCTTTACCTTATATTTAGATGATAAAAAGAGCATTTGACTTAGCCCAACAATATTCGTCAAAATATCTTTTACTGGCTCCTGTAAGGATTGTTGAACACTTGTTTGCGCTGCACAATGAATCACCACATCGAAATGTGTCTCTTTAAAAAGGTGCTCACAAACCTCATCTTCCACATTTAAAAGATAAGATTTATGCTCAAAGTCAACATTTCGTAAGTGACCCGTACTTAAATTATCAATAATATAAACCGATGCTCCTTCTTCAAAAAAACGCCTACCTACTGCACTGCCAATAAAACCATAGCCACCTGTCACTAATACATTCATCCTATCGCCCCCAAAAACAATATGATGATTTATATGCAGTATTTGCTAAAAATATGCAAGAAACTTATTTGATGGGATTTTTTTACAAAATATCATTACTAGAATATATGATAAGCACATGCCTATTTAGGGACATAGAAAAAGCATGCTCGAATATTACTTCAAGCATGCAAGGAAAAATCTCTTTATTACGCTGGGTTAATTTCTAACTCAACTGATACTTTAATATCTTTACCTACAAGAACTCCACCCGTTTCTAAGGCAGCATTCCAAGTTAAACCAAAGTCTTCACGATTGATCGTTGTTTCAGCTTCAAAACCATATACTTCTTGCCCCCATGGATTTGTGCCTTTGCCGTTAAACTCCGTATCAAATGTTACTGATTTTGTTACACCTTTAATTGTTAAGTCACCTGTTACTGAATATTCATCGCTAGATTTTTTTGTAATATTTGTTGATTTAAACGTAATTGTTGGATATTGTTCAGCATCAAAGAAATCTGCTGCTTTTAAATGGTTATCGCGATCTTCACTACGTGTATTAATGCTTGCTGGATCAATTGTAAAGCTGATGTTAGCAGTAGTTAAGTCTGCAAGATCTGCCGCCTCAATGTCCGCTGTGTATTTGTCAAATACCCCTTTCACCTTTGATACCATCATGTGTTTTACTTGAAAGTTAATTGCTGAGTGCCCTAAATCAATATTCCATTTTGCCATTTTAAATTTCCTCCAATAAGTTGATTTTATCTCGATTTCGAGATATATTTTAAAATATGAAGCAACTACAGTAATTATGTTACCCAACATTATTTAGGATAAACATTTGTAGTTACTTATCTTTTTTTACTACTTTAGTTATAAAAAGTAATTGATTACTTTATGTAACCTACTATATATTAATAATTTAATTACGTCAAGTAATTAAATTATTTTTTTATTAAATGTTCATGTTGAAAACTGAGATATCCTATTCCTCTGAATATATATACGTTTATCCATAGCCTAGGTAGCATAAAAAGTATGATGGTAAAGAGACTTTTACAGATACTTAAAATAGTAGTTTGTTGTATAATTCTGCGAAGAACACTTGGGAGGTATAACATATGAAAATCAATCGAATGGATCATGTGAGTATAAACGTAAATGATCTTTCAGAGGCTAAAGCATTTTTTCTTGAGTTAGGACTTGAAGTAAAAGCAGAATGGGAGTTGGAAGGAGAACAATTAAGCCGAATAGTTGGGCTTAATCATGCTAAAACGGCATGTGTAGGTTTGGGGATGCCTGATGGTCAGACATGGATAGAGCTAGTGAAATTTTATTCGCCATCAGATGACAAAGATATTCAGCAACCTTTTGCCAATACGCTAGGAATCCGACATATTTGCTTTAATGTTGAAGATATTGAAGGTATTATAGCTAAATTGAAAAAAGGGGGTACAGAAATTTTTAGTGAGATACAGCAATATGAAGATAGTTATAAATTATGTTACGTTCGTGGTCCAGAGGGAATTATTTTAGAGCTGGGAGAGAAAATCAAATAAAAAGAAACTGAAATAATGTAGCATTTAAACGGAGATAACTGCTTATGGAGAGTAGTCATTGTGGCTAAAAAAAATGGAGAACCTTGACAATAATGGTTCTCCTCATAAAAGGGTGTCGAACTTTTCGTACTTCCCTACTATATCTTATTCTCCACGTTTTACTAATTTACCCTGCACAACAAAGCGATGATCGTCACTCATCACTGAATCCTTACAAGTAGACAATGTCAGGATTTTATCATTGGGACTTATAGCGACATTCATTTGTATGGATGAGCGCTTCTGAATGTCCTCTAGAAATTGCTGATAAGCTCCTTCACTTGTAAAGTCCGTTTCAATATAGTAGTAATCAATAGTTGTCTCATATGCAGCAAATACCTCGATATCATACCCTTCATATAAGGTATCTAAATAAATAATGGGATGGTCATCCGCGTAGTCTTGCTTTAAATAATTTTTTAGACTACCAAACATCGTATTGTTTTTCATAGCATGACCATATAAAATTGTATTTCGATTCATAGAAAGAATATTATTCCGATAATCCATAAAGACACTGCCTGCGCGACTTTCCTCGTTTCTAAAATTATGATTTAAATAAAACTCATTATTGTCAGCTTGTAGTACTGGATTATTTAACTTTGTTCCATCCACTGAAATCCATCCCACAATTTGACGGTTCATTGCTAATAAATCTTGGAATTGAGGCCTTATCGTTGAAGGAGCTTGAGTTTCTTCCTCTAGATTTACAGGCTGATCCTCAATAGTGCTTAATGTAGCTTGATATATATCCTGCACTTCCTTCAGTGATTTTGATGTCTCATAGTACGTATATAGATACTTTGCCAGAGAAAATGCAGAAAATAAAAATATCGCTAAATATAGAAATGTGACTAACTTTGACGCCTTCTTTTTCATCCTATCACCAATCATATCCCTATTGGCATCATATAATAGCCAAGTTGTTTATCTTCATTAAATACCGCGTCCACTCCATAAACCTCTTTAATAACATCTTTCGTGATCACATCACGTGGAGCACCTTCTGCGAATAGTTGACCATCCTTCATTAAAATAATATGGTCACTATAGCGAATAGCTTGATTAATATCATGAAGCACCATGATAATCGTTAAGCCGTGCTGCTCGTTTAATGTTTTGACAAGCTCTAATAATTCAAGTTGATAATAAATATCCAAATAGGTTGTCGGCTCGTCCAAGCATAGTATTTCAGATTGTTGTGCCAAAGCCATAGCAATCCAGACACGTTGGCGCTCCCCACCTGATAACGCCTCTAAATTTGTTGTACTCTTTTGTTGTAAATTTGTACAAGCCAGTGCCCATTCAATGGCTTTTGCATCTCCTTCATTGTCTTTTTTCAGCAATGTTTGATAGGGAAGACGACCAAAGCCGACTAATTTTTCAATTGTTAAATCTTTCGGTATATCGTTTTGCTGATACACTATCGCTAGTTTTTTAGCGAATTCCTTAGGCTTATAGTTTAGTAGGTCTTTATTTTCTAACAGGACATTCCCTGATTTAGGTAAATGAAGACGAGAGATAACACTTAATAAAGTTGATTTCCCACAGCCATTCGGGCCAATAATTGTTGTAATTTTGCCCTTTGTAATGGATGTTGAAACGCCATTTAGATGGTTACGTGTATTATCATGCGATACAATGATGTCTTGTATATCCATGTTTGTCACTCTTTTCGTAATAAGAATATGAGGAAGGGTCCACCGATAATTGCCATAATTGTGGACGCTGGAATTTCAAGTGGTGCAACAATTGTACGTCCAATTGTATCTGCTACTAAAATTAATAATGCTCCTGCCAGTGCTGTAAACGGAATAAGCACAGCATGATCATGACCAACCAATCTGCGAGCAATATGAGGTACTAATAGTCCCACAAATGAAATAACACCTGCAACAACAACTGAAACAGCTGCTAGTAAAACAGCCACGGCAGCAATTAATAACCGTGCTCGCGCAACTTGAAACCCTAAACTTTTAACAGTTTTGTCTTGTAATACGAGTAAATTACACCAACTATATAAAGCAAGAGCACCTGTTAATCCGATTGAACCATATGTTACAATTGTGGAAACATCTTTCCATGTTCGCATTGTTAGATTAGAACCAATCACACTAGATGCGGACATATTTAAGGAGCCACCTAAGCTAATCATAGCCTCGGTTAAGCCCGTAAACATAGCGTTAATCGCTATCCCTACTAAAATCAATTTGAGAGGGCTTAAGCCAGATTTCCAAGATAGTGCAAAGACAAGCATACAGGCTAAGGCTCCGCCCATAAATGCTAAAACGGGTGTCATAAAAAATAATGTGGGGAAAAAGGCAACAATAAATAATTGAACAAAAGCTGCACCCGAAGATATTCCGATAATCCCTGCATCTGCCAATGGATTACGCATCACCGATTGTAAAAGTACCCCAGAAACTGAAAGTGCGGCACCTGCAAATAATGCGACGATGATACGTGGGAAGCGTAAATCACGGATCGCCTCCATTTGACTATTTCCTTCATCAAATAATGCCCCTATAAACTCAAAAAAGCCCATTTTAATGCTACCTGTTGTGGCTGAATAAATAACTGTCACAAGTAATAGAAAAATTACAAGTAAAAAACTGACGATTCTTTTTGTCATATCGGACTTCCTTTTTCTTTTTTTATTCCATATAGGATAAGAAAAACGCTCTATGACGAGTAAAATACTGATCATACGAGCGACATTCAAGTTACTATTTACGATAGAAAATTTCCATCAGCTGCCCTAAAGCCTGTGGTACCTGCAAGGATGATGTCGTCCCGAATAATTCTTCCTCTAAATCATAGACTTTATCGTTTTTCACTGCTTCGAAATGTTTCCAAATATCATTTGTTTTAAATTCTTCATCAAACATTTTCACAACTTCATCGGGCATGCCATGTGATAAGCGCAAAATAATATCGGGATTGCTATTATGGAGATATTCCGTATTAGAAGATAGATATTCTGCATCCTGTCCTTCCATTACATTGATACCTCCTGCTCGTTTCACAAGATCCCCAGCATACGAATTTTCTGTTGCTACTAAATAACTCCCTGGTATACCTAGTAAAACTAATACGCGAGGACCTTCTTTATTCGCAGCTACACTTTGGACTGCCTCGATATTCTTCTGTAGATCTTTTACTAATGCATCAGCTTGGGATTGACGATCATAGCGTTCTCCTAGCGATGTTATTTCCTTCAGCATGGCATCAACGCTTTGGAAATTAAGAAAATCGACAGGGATATTAAGTTGTTTAAATTTATCCTGTAAATCGTATTCTAAAGTTGAAACGGATAATACTTCTGTCGGATTTAATGACTTAACAATTTCCATATCCGGCTCCATTGCATTACCGATTGTTGGCAGACCGTCAAAACGCTTTGCTAATTGCTTTTCTGTTTCTGGTACAGCAATTGCATCAAGCTCCAGCTTATCTAGGATATCTGCTATAACTACCGTCCCCGCAATGATACGTTGCTCACTATCTTCTGTTACCTGTTCTTTATCAGTAACTGGCTCTTTCTTTTCTGCTTGATCACTGCTACTACATGCAGCGAGAATTAGTGATAGTAATGTCAACAACAGTAACTTCAGTTTCCAATCTTTTTTCATTGTGTCATCCCCCACTTATTTCTGCTCAGTCGTCTCATTTTTGGTTTTTCTAATACGCTTTATAAGTAGCCAGCCTGATACGAGACATATAACGATTAGCCCAATAATTTTTACGATGTTTAACGGTTCAATTGGCTGTTCTGCAGTCGTATTTTTCACTACTTTATTGTCCGTAGTTTCCTCCATCGTTTGGTTATCCTCTAATGTTTCGTCTAAAGTTTCATCAGTTGGTTCATCAAGTGTACGATCAAATGTTAATTTTTCTTCCCTTGGTATAAGCAATGGTGATTGAATAGCTGGTAATGTCTGTGTAGCTTTGCTAGATACACTCTCTTTACTTATTAGTGCTTGTGGCTTTTGTATCTGCTCCTTAACCGTTTCCACTGACTTGTCAGGTACAACTTGCGTAGTAGGTTTTTCGTTGATAGGTTTTTGTAAAAGCAATGCGACCTGTTTTTGATTGAATGCTAGCTGAACATAGTATTGATGATGATATGAAATGTCAGGAATATCGATTTTCACCCACATTCGTAACGGCTGTGTTAAGTCCTCAACCTCAAATTCCACTATGCGTACATTATCTAAAAGTGAAACTTGCTTCGGTTCAATCTGATTTCCCTTATAATCTACTTGTAGACCTGTCACCCAAGCTGATTGTAAAATGGTCATTTGCGCATAGTATCTACCATCCTTTTCAATCACCTTTGCGGTTGGATTCACATAGTTATTCATCATAGAAGGTTCATTTTTACCATCCGCTAATAATACATAATCCACTGTCCATTCTTGGCCCTTGGTTTCTTCTACAACTACGTTTTCAGCATCATCCGTCTTGTTTTCTTCCTGAGGAACGGTTGGTATAAGTCCCGCCATCTCAATGCGTAGCTCTTGAGTGAATGCAAAATAAGATTCCTCAGCTGAAAGCTCTATATTGCCCTTTATAACAATCGGGTCCTGTAATGCCGAAACATCAAACTGAACTAAATTTTCTATATCTTGAGTCCAAGAAATTTCATTACCAAGCTGTTCGATATGTATATCACGTACAGAATATGGCTGTTCAAGTGCCAAAGCTAATTGATACTGTCCATCCTTTACGGTGAGAGTTGCTTTATGTTTAAAAAGATTTTCTTCAAAGCCCTCAATAGGAGAAAAACTTAGTTCAACTTGATAACTACCATCTATTATGCCAAGGTTTTCAGCTTTTGCTTGCATAAAAATGGATGGAGGAAAAGCAAGCAATAAAACTGCCAAAACAGCCAAAATACAAATGTGCCTTTTTATGATTGTCATTGCATAATCTCCTTCCATTTTAAACACATAGGAACTTCCTCCCCCATAAAATATGAGAAAGGAAGTTGCTGTAAAAATTCTTATTATTTATTCATGTATTGCAAAGAGCCATTTAAAATTTTCGCCATATGTGAACGTTTTAATGGGCTATTTGCATCAATAACTGTTTTACCATCAGCAGTTGGAGAACCAGTCATTACTTTACCTGCATATAGAAGGGCAAAGGCTTTTTTTGCTTCTTCATCTTTCACTTTTGCTCCATCAGCATAGTAAGAAAGACTTGTATCACCAAAGCTCATTTCTTTTCCTGCTACATGTGTTACAGTGCGATAAATCATTACAGCTGCTTGTTGACGAGTAAGTGTATCATTTGGATTGAAGTTTGTAGCTTTTTTAACAATCCCAGCTTCAGCTAATGCATTAATAGCTTGAACAGCTTCTGCACTAAGCTTACCTGTATCTTTAAATCCAGCATCTTTTGTAGAAGTTACGTTCAATGAACGTGCTACCATTAAAGCAAATTGAGAACGTGTAATGTTGTCATTTGGTCTAAAATTGTCTTGTGCCTTCACAATGCCTAAGCTGTAAAGTGATAGGATGGCATCTTTATTCGCATCTTTACTGATGTCCTTAAATGGATTAATAACTGGCTTCACTGCACCTTCCACAGCAAAGCTAAATTGTACTGTATGATTCGAATCATACTTCACACCTTGTGCTGGTTCATTTACAACGATGTGTAATTGAGCATTTACCAGTTTCTTCAAATCTGTAACTTCAAATGAATATGTTCGTGAATTTGTTGTATCATCTTGTTTCACTAAAGTTGCTTCCTTACCCTCTACAGTGAAACCTTTTACATATTGACCTTGAGGGAATGTCATTGTCACAACATTTTTACCGTCTTTTACAGTAATCCCTACTTTTGGTGCGATATACTGTTTCATCATCGACTCTTCTGTTGTACCATCTTTGTAAACAGTGACAGCTACTTCATTCACTTTCACTTCTTCTTTTACTTCTTTCACTGCTTTTAAATCAAAGTCATACCATTTATCCATATTTGCGGACGGAACGACTACATGAATTTTTGCTGATTTAACTTCATCAACAACAACAGGGAAACTGTATGTAATTGTACCATCGCTATTTTTTACTTCTTTAGCATCTACAAATGTATCGCCTTGTTTTGTTTGCAGACCTGCAATCATTGGTGCAGATTTAGCTGTAATTGTTAATTGAGCTTCAAACTTACCGTCTTTTTCAACGATTGTTCCTTGTGGTACTAAATGAGAACTAATTGCAGGCTGTGCTTCTGTCGTACCTGTTTTAAAAATTTGGAAATTAATAACTGAATCTGTTTTAGCAGCTTTCGTTGTTTCTGCTTTCACTTCTGTATTTGTTGTTACTAATTCTGCAGCAGATGCAAAGGAAGGAACTGTAAGAGATGCTGCTAACAATGAAGCTAGTACGATTTTAGTTGCGCGTGATTGACGTTTTTTAGCCATTTTATTGACCCTCCGTTTTTGTTTGTAGTTTTTTTCTATAAAGTAAAAATGCTGACCCCACTAATGCAACGATTAATAGGTAAGGTGTTGCATCATCTGTTTGTGGATTGGGCACTTGACTTTCAGTTGTAGTTGCTGAAGAAGTTGGTTGTGATTTACTGGATTCTGTTTTTTGAGTAGAAGCCGTTGCTGAGCTTGCGATTGATGTAGCATCAAATACAAGTGATACACTGTATTCATGATGATAATTGATATCATCAATATCAATTTTCATCGCTGTTACTATAGGTTTTGTTAGATCTTTAACGGTGAATTGTACAGTTCGTGTATCCGCTGCTTGATCTTCACTTACTACAGTTGCTCCACCTGGTGGTTGAAATTTCGTAATCCATGCACTGTTTTTTAATGTAATTTGTACGACTGCAGTGCCATTTTTCACCGTAACTTTCGCAGGTTTTACAAAATAATCATTAGCAATTGATGCGGAATTACTTTCAGGTTTATTGACCTGATATTTTATCGAATGAGTGCCATCAGCTAGTTGAGCAGATGCTTGTGTTAACCCGAAGTTAACGACAAAAATACTAACAAGCATGATCAACATGAGCATTTTCTTCATGTGTTGCACGCCTCCCTTAGTCATAATAAAACATCCTAATTGATAGATTCACTTCCACGAAAGCACTTTCATGTAAACGAAAATAATTCTCAATTACGATTCTACTCCCAAGAATAATCGTTACTCCCAGTCAATGTCAACCGTTAATCCAAATTCGTCCTCAATATGTCAAATTTTCCTCCTAATAAAAAGAATATCACCAAAATTTGGTGATATTCTAGCTCTTAATTTATTTAGCAAAAATCTCTAAAATACCGATCAACAATAATAGCCATCCTGATATGGCTGTTGAATGCCTCCCAATAAACGTTTTGGAGAGCAATGCGCCACATTGACTGCCTACCCCCACCGTAACAAATGAGAAGACACCAATGGAAATTACTGTCCATATTGCAGAAATGCCATTAGCACCAATGGCAATACCACCTGCTAAGCAATTAGCTGACAATACAAATCCGAGTGCCATTGCCTCTCGAGTTGAGATGACTAAATTTTTATCTTCATCAAAAAGCTCAGGGTTACCTGCTATGCTTTGATTAGAAAAGTTATTGGACATCAAGGTCCATATACCAATAACACATAATAGTAAACTTCCTAATAAATTGGCAGTATGCGGTGAAATATATTCAACAACAGTGCTGCCAGCTGTTACTGCGACATATGTGACAATCATTGACATACCAGCAATCACTGCATTCGATAAAATAGGAATTTTAACTTGCTTGACACCATAGGCTAGGCCAATCCCCAAATTATCTAGATTTGCAGCAATTCCTATTAGAATAATAGTAATCCAGTGCACACTAAGCCTCCTCAAAACCCAGTCTCCATTTTCACCTATCATATGTAATCGTGTTAAAAATCTATGGGCATTTTAGAACCCTATTCAGAACCTTTTCCGTAATGAATCCTCCATTTTATTGCATACGTTACATGAATCATCAATTTGACAAAAGTAACAACTTCTATATAAAATTAAGTTGTTACTTGTTAATATTTATTAATTTTCACTAGGATGTAAGTAATTATTGAAAGGGGAATTTGATGAGATATTTAAAAGTATGGAAGATAGGATTTGCTTTATCATGCCTACTACTATTAGCTGCATGTGGTTCTGCTGATGCGGGTACAAAAGATAAAAAAGAAATTAACTTGGCGTATGTGGAATGGGATACAGAGGTTGCTTCTACCCATGTTATAGGACAAGTTTTAGAGAATTTAGGATATGATGTGACGCTCACACCATTAGACAATGGCATTATGTGGGAGGCACTTGCGAACGGTGAGGTTGACGGTATGGTATCTGCCTGGTTACCCCAAACACACGCTCCGCAAGTAGAGAAATACAAAGATAAAATTGAGAATTTAGGCGAAAACCTTACTGGTGCTAAAATTGGCTTAGTCGTTCCAAGTTATATGGATGTTAATTCCATTGAGGACTTAACAAATCAAGCCAATAAAACAATTACAGGTATTGAACCAGGAGCTAATATGATGGCCACAACAGAAAATGCCTATAAGGAATATCACAATCTAGAAGGCTGGAATGTACTAACCTCTTCTGCCGGTGCCATGACCGCAGCCCTTAGTCAAGCCATTTCAAATCATGAAGAAATCATCATTACAGGTTGGTCACCCCATTGGATCTTTAATGCCTACGATTTAAAATATTTAGAAGACCCAAAAGGTTTATATGGTACGGAAGAGTATATTGGTACATTTGCCCGTAAAGGATTAAAGGAAGATGCTTCCGAGGCATATGATGTCCTAAATCGTTTCCATTGGACTGCCGAAGATATTGAAAGTGTGATGTTTGATATTATGGAAGGTATGAGTGCCACGGACGCTGCAAAAAAATGGATTAACAATAATCAAGATAAAGTAGCTGAGTGGACAAAAGATGTAAAGACACCATAATTGAAAAAGATTCATTTACTAGCGATTAGTAAATGGATCTTTTTCATTAACCTTCAAACTGGAAGCCTCCTTTTAGAAGTGATCATCTTGAGGCTAGTTTTTAATTTTGCACCATGCGTTTTTCGCTCAAGATACTCCGTCACTGTATAACTCAACAAACTGGTCCTAAATCCAATAACTAATAGCCCTCAACAATAAATAGCGAATTATGGTAAGTTGATTGGAACGAAGGCGGCAACGACTCCTATTGGAAAACACAACTAAAAATTATTAGAGTTTGTCTACAACATTGAAATGTTAGATAATTTTTACATCGTTCAAACATTATTGGGATTCATCAATAATGTTAACTATTTTTGCTCGTTTTTCACCATGTGACACGAATGAAAAACTTTCTTTTCACTCATATGGGCCTCCTCGAATTATTATCTTCATATCTGTGAATTTACTTATATTTCTTAACTTTTTTAACCTCAACATTTATTATTACTAGTAATGATAGAAAATTTTAAAGCATGTTTTTGATCATCATCTTTTATGTAGCTTTTTCCCGCACAACCTTTCAGTTACATCTTTTACTATAATATCGAAAGAAAAGGAGTCTTTCATGAACTTACATCTCAAAGCATTGTTTCCTTCCTATCGTTATTTTCGTTCAAAACCAACTCAACTATCCTATAATTCTCATATTTTTTATCATCACGAAACTAAGGAATGGTTTTCTATTTCCAAGCATGAGGTTTCACAGCGGGACTACGAATGGTTGACGGTTTTTTATACTGAAGTTACCTCTCCGCTAGTTCAGGCATCAGATTTATGGTATGAATTTATTTATTCAAATGGTGACATACCATCCAAGTTAACGTTTAACAAAGCACGGGTTATTCAAATAACGTTTATTAACGAAAACCCTCCTTTAGAAGCTTTAAAAGAAGCGCTTTATAATTTTTTTCAGGAGGATACGGTGTTCCTTCAAGTTGCTAAAAATCAATTTTTACTTATTGAGCCTGAAAAGCATTCAATATGTGAAAAGGAAGATTTTATTGCCCTTATCCGTACGATTGAAGCCGATTTTTATGTTCGCATTCATTTATATTTGGGAGAATTTTATGCAATCAATCAAGATTTTTCCGTAAAATTCCAAAGGGAAGCACAATGGTTCAAGGAATGCTTACATTTAAGATTTGCTGAACCTTATTATTCATTTCAAACGATATTTCCTATTTTACTAACAGAACAATTGCCCACTTCGATTCTTACATTTATCGAGGAGCAAATTATTATACCTTTAAAATCTGACAAGGAATTACTGGAAACGGTTAAAACCTTTTGTGAATGTGGTTTCAATATTTCTTTGACATCAAAAAAATTACATATGCATCGCAATACGCTTACCTATCGATTATCCAAGTTTCAAGAAATCACCAATATTCATATCAAAAATTTAGATGGTGTCATTCTTGTTTACTTCGCTAGTTATCTTTGGTCATTTTTACAACATGCACAAAAATAATTAACTGAAAATTATGCACATTAGACATTTGTTTTCTTCATTACTTTATTTACACTGAATAAAAGGACAAAGGGGATTAAACATGGAGAAAATTGTACTTAATCATATTTATAAAATATATGATGGCGGTGTAACAGCTGTATCTGATTTTAATTTAACTGTTCAGGATCAAGAGTTTATTGTACTTGTTGGTCCTTCAGGTTGTGGAAAATCAACAACATTACGTATGATCGCTGGGTTAGAGGAAATTTCGGAAGGTGATTTTTTAATTGATAACAAGAAAATGAATGATGTGCCATCTAAGGAACGTGATATTGCGATGGTTTTTCAAAACTATGCTCTCTATCCACATATGACGGTTTATGACAACATGGCATTTGGCTTAAAGCTCCGTAAGTTTTCAAAACAACAAATTCAAGAACGTGTCCACAATGCAGCAGCCATACTTGATTTAGAAAAGTATTTAGATCGTAAGCCTAAAGCTTTATCAGGTGGTCAGAGACAACGCGTTGCCCTTGGTCGAGCAATCGTCCGAGATGCAAATATTTTCTTAATGGACGAACCATTGTCCAATTTAGATGCAAAACTACGCGTGCAAATGCGTGCAGAAATTACTAAGCTCCATCGACGATTAAAAACAACGACAATCTACGTAACACATGACCAAACTGAAGCCATGACAATGGCAACACGTCTTGTCGTCATGAAAGACGGTATTGTTCAACAAGTCGGTACTCCTGAAGAAGTATACGGTTTACCTGAAAATAAATTCGTTGGTGGTTTTATAGGCTCACCATCGATGAACTTTTTTAAAGGGATTTTCCATAAAGAAGGGATTCAAATTGGACCTTTTTCACTAACCATTCCTGCAGAAAAATCCAAACTATTATTAGAAAAAGGTTATTTACAAAAAGAGCTGATCTTGGGCATTCGTCCTGAACATATTTATGAAAATTCTTCTGTCCATTCAGAGCCGTTCCTCTCAGCTATTGAAGCAGATATCGATGTATCCGAATTAACAGGGGCTGAGCTGATGTTACATGCACAGTTAAATGGACAGCCTTATATCGCACGTGTAAACTCTGATACTAGAATAACTCAGGGTCAGGTAGCAAACCTACTATTTGATATGTCACGGGCTCATTTCTTTGACTTAGAATCAGAACAGCGTATTCGGTAGGGTAAAAGCTTTATTGAAAGGGATTCAGATAACAAGTCTGTTTCCCTTTTACAGTTCAACATTATTTTCTTTGCTATTTCGGTTCCATTTTAGAAGGCGATTAGTCTTTTTTCATTGGAACAACCACATTTGGAATTCCCTAACAGTTCACCATCCTCCGCTACCTTACGTCCATCAAGAAGTTGACGAAAAAAACCCAATTTCTCAATATAAGCAATATTAAGAAGTTGGGTCTTTGTATGCAATTATTATCGATGTAATTTTCCATTTTCCTCATCATGCCACTGTTTTTGATTACTTCAATGCTGCCCCATACAGTCCCGTCTCACCTTTATGAATACTACTCTCTATAATTTGCTCTTTCCCTTCAAAAGGAGTATTCAACAGGCGCTGCTGAATTACGTTTTTAATCAGTTTAATGATTTTCGGCTGATGATTAAAAAAGCCTCCGCCTAATACTATGCAGTGTGGATCAAGCATTAAAATCATTTGATGTAACTGTTTTTCCATGCAATAAATGATTTGCTGCAATACTTTCTCCATAATAGGGTCACCCTTGTAATAGAGCTCCATCATATCTTTTAATCGGATATTTGAATTTCCCAGTAATGTTCTTCCAAGCTTTTCTATAGCTGGCCCTGCGACACTTTCTTCTAAAGTTTCACCAGCTTGACCGACAATATTAAAACCTATTTCACCAGCTAATCCTGTTCCTCGTAAAAACTCACCATTGACAATGGTACAACAGGATATCCCTGTACTTAATGTTATATATACCATCGTTTCCTTCCGAAATCCTCTAGCATTATACTCTCCCCAAGTAGCCATATGCACATCGTTATCCATCATAATCTGTGCATGAGGAAAAAATTCAGTTAATCGTTCACAAATTGGAAAGTTACTCCACGGTATATTATTTTGGTAGACGGCTAGACCTTTTTGAACATCAACAATCCCAGGTACACCAATACATACCTTAGAAACTTCATTAAAAGAGAGCTTCTTCTCCATACAGAGTATTTCAAAGCTATCAATTAAACAATGGAATAAAGCTTCTCTTGTGGAAATATCACTTGGAACCTCTCTTTTAATTAAAATCTGCTGATATTGGTTGAATAAAGCCGTGGCTAATTTTGTTCCACCAACATCTGCTACTAAAATATGACTCATCTTTACATCACCAGTTCTCCCCACAGGATTTACTTAAATTCAAAATTATCAGAAAGTAATAAGTGGAATAATATCTATTACTTCTTGAATAGGTTTTTATTATGAAAGTTTAACGACTTGTGTTAAATTACGTGGTTTATCGGGGTTACGCCCTTTAAATATTGCATGTTGATAAGCTAAAAGTTGAAAGTAAGGGACCGCTTCAACAAGGCGATTTATATCATTTACTTCTGCTGATAGCTTAAAAATTAAATCCGCTTCTAATTCCTCTGAAGCTATACCAATAATAACAACGAAGCCTCCAAGCTTTTGAATATCCTTCACTAATGCCTGATCATATTCCTTCGTTTCATTTTGTGTAAATATAATAACAACCGTTTCTTTATCAACAATAGAAATTGGTCCATGTCGGAATTCCAGATTTGAGTAACTTTCACATTCCGTTTGGGTCATTTCTTTTAGCTTTAATGTTGCTTCTTTAGCCAGCCCATTATAAGCACCGGACCCTAAAAAGATAAAGCGTTTTTTTGAAGCATCTTCCGTCACCTGCGTTAATTGTTGTCCATTGCCTAATGCTGATTGAACAAGAGCGGGGATTTTCTCTAACTGTTCCAGTATATCCACGCGTCCACTAATTTTCGCAGCATATAATTGTAAGGCGTATAGCATATTAGAAAATGATTGTGTCATGACCACACTTTTTTCTGATATATCATTTAAAGCAATCAATTCATTTGTTAATCTAGCCATAGGTGTGTCACCATTACATGTTACTGCCATAGTACGTATATTTTTCGCATCATTCAAATGCTCTAAGGACATAATAATTTCCGAAGTTGTACCCGACCGTGAAATCCCAATAATCAGATACTTTTTATGCGTTAAAATAAATGTGTCTGTGTGTAAAAATAACTCAGATGCGGGTACAGCAATGGCAAACGCTCCAGTAACAGTTTGATAATAACGCGCTGCTGCAATCGCTAAATAATATGATGTTCCACATCCTGTGAAAATCACTACATCAACAGCTTCTTCATTGAAAGTCATTAATTGAACAATGTCTTTTGTTCTTTTTAACTTTTGTCCCTGTGCCATAATTTCATTGTAAGTGTACATAAACAAATCCCTACTTCTCTTTTATTTTAGTTATTTGTATCTCCTCTAAGAGTTTTTCCACTGTATCTCTTTGGACTTTGGCAATCTCTTTATGTGCTGCATTCGCTGAGCCACATGCAACAGCCCATTTATATGCCTCTGTATGGTCTGCACCATGTGAGAGCTTATAAATAAGTCCTCCTAAAAAGGCATCACCACTTCCTACTGTATTGACCACATTTATCCGTGGTGCATTCACTTTGTAAACCCCTGACGGATGAACAAATAGAGCGCCTTGCTCCCCCAATGAAAGGCATACATGCTCAATGCCTAATTTTTGAAATTTTATACCCGCCTGAACTAAGTCTTCATGAGTTAAAGCAGGTCTACCGATTAATTGAGTAATTTCATCCTCATTTGGCTTAATAATGAAAGGTATTGCTGTAATACCTTTTTTCAAAGCATCGCCACTTGTATCAAGTGCGACTCTAATACCTTTTTCCTTTAATAAATGGATAATCGTTGCATATGCCGTTTTTTGAATACCTTGAGGAAGGCTTCCTGACAATACAAAATACGTAGCATATTCTGCTTTAGATTCAATCCACTTTAACATATTTTTCCATTCTTGATCATGAATGGTTGGTCCCACCTCTAACAGCTCGCTCATTTCCTTCGTTTGCTGATTAATAATCGTTAAACAAATACGATTTTCTTCCTCTATTTGTATGAACTCTGTTTGGAGATTTTCTTCCTGTAAAAGCTCGACTATTTTACTGCCATTTAATCCACCAACGAAACCGCCAATATTCACTTCACCACCAAGTGATGCAATTACACGAGCTACGTTAACCCCTTTCCCACCACCTTGTTGTGATTTCTGCAATACACGATTTGTTTGACCAATCATTAAAGAGTCCAGCTCATATACTTGGTCAATGGCTGCGTTTAAGGTTAATGTAGTAATCATTTTTGTAACATCACAATCTTTTGCTCTACTAATTTAATTAAAGATTCACGTGCAGGAAGGAAATACTTTCTTGGATCATTTTCTGTTGGATGATCATTAAAATAAGCTCTTAATTCTTCAGCAAATAAGTCTTTAAGCTCGGTAGAAAAATTCACTTTTGCAATTCCATACTTCAAAGATTCACGTACATCCTCTTCTGGCACCCCAGAGGCTCCATGCATGACTAATGGAATATTAGTAGAGCTATGGATTTCTTGTAAAAGCTCAAATAGCAATTTTGGCTTTTGCTGATACTTACCGTGTGCTGTACCAAAAGCAGGGGCAAATGAATGAATTCCTGTAACTTTCACAAAATGCTCCGCTTGCTTTGGGTCAGTAAAGAATGCATTCTCTTCCTTTACGCATACACTATCCTCGACACCACCAATTGTCCCAAGCTCTGCTTCAACAGGCACATTTACCGCACTTGCAGCTTCAACTACTTTTTTTACTAATAAAATATTTTCCTCATAAGGTAAGGAAGATCCATCAATCATTACTGAGGTGTAGCCTGCTCGTAAACATTCCATAACAGTATGATAAGATTCGCCATGATCCAAATGTAATGCCACCGGTACTTTTGCCTGTTCTGCTGCTGTTTTTGCCAGTGCAATTAGATAAGGCATCTCTACATATTTATACGTGCTTGAAGTTGTTTGCAAAATTACAGGTGCTCCCACTTTTTCTGCCCCAGCAATTACAGCTTTAATTACTTCTAAATTATGTGCTCCAAAAGCACCGATTGCATAATTATTTTTATAAGCGTCTTCTAACATATCTTTAGTTGTCACTAATGGCATAATAGAATTCCTCCCTCAATGGGTTGTTGGTATAATCTAAAACAAAAATAAATGAAGCAAACGATTAGATTTTAATTTAATTCCGTATAAAAACGGCAACGATCTCCTCTTACAATTGAAATACAGAATTCCACTGGTTTTCCTGAAGTATCAAACGCAGTCCGTTCTAGCAATAAAGCTGGTTTTCCAGCATCTGTTTTCAATAAAGGTGCTTCGTCTTTATTAATAAGGACTGGTTCAAAGGCTTCTCTCGCCCTTACAACAATAATGTTAAAACGTTCGGCTAATAAGCTGTATAAAGATGAAGACGTTACTTCTCGTAAAATTTCAGTATCCTTAATAAGGTGTAAAGGTAAAAAAGATGATTCCAAAATAATAGGCTCATTATCGGCAAATCGTAAACGCTTCATTTCTACAACTTGTTCATTTTCCTCTAATGCTAAATTCGATCTAACCTTAGTTGATGGATACACCTTTTGTATTTCTAGTACTTCATCTTTTTGATTAAATCCTTTTTCTTGAATCATGCGACTAAAGCTATAAAACCCTCCAAGAGATTGTTCAAGTCTTGGCTTGGAAACAAAAGTTCCTTTTCCTTGAATACGATATAATTTATCTTCCTTTACTAATTCCTCAATTGCTTTTTTTACTGTATTTCGACTAACATGGAACATCTCCATCAATTGATTTTCCGAGTCAATTTTATCTCCTGGTTTCCATTCACCTGATTGAATTTTTCCAAATAAAATTTGTTTCAATTGATGATATAATGGGATTACACTAGATTGATCTAATAAATGCATCTTTTTTCCTTCCTTCTCTAGGTTTTGTAATCAATATACCATCTATATAATAGGATGCCTATTGATATATCAATCCTTTTCAAAGGCAAGATTCCCTAGGCAAAAAGTTTTTTCTACTTCTCCTTCTTCGTTCAGCCAAACGATATCTGCGTCTTTCCCTAGTGCAATAGACCCTTTTCGATTGTCTATGCCTAAATGCAATGCTTGATTTAAAGTAACAACACGTATTTGCTCAGCCAGTGAAAGTGTAAGCCACTCTTCTAGGTTTTTCCTTGCGGTATTCATATTTAGCACACTTCCTGCTAAGGATCCTGTTTTACGTTGAATACATTGTTTATTCATGACTTCTACCTCATTACCACCTAATTGATACAAACCATCTGGCATCCCCTTAGCACGCATACCATCTGTTATGACGAGCAAACGATTTAAGCCCATCATCTTGTAAACCATGGGTAGTAGATCTTTATGAAAATGGACATTATCTGGAATTATTTCCACATACACATCTTCGGCTAGAAGTACTGCTCCCACAACACCTGGATCACGGTGATGTAGTCCACTCATGCCATTAAATAGGTGTGTTACATGGGTAATACCAGCTTTTATTGCATGTTGTGCTGTATCATAGTCAGCGTCAGAGTGACCAATAGATGCAATAACCCCTTTACTAGTTAATTCGTGTAGTAATTCAAAACCGCTATCTTCCTCTGGTGCAAATGTAACAACACGAATTGAATGATGAGACTTATCATACAAATCATTAAATTGGTGAACATTAGGTTTTAAAATAAACGCTTCGGATTGAGCCCCTTTTTTAGCTTGACTAATAAATGGACCTTCTAAATGAATTCCTAACATCTCAGGTACTGCTGTTGGTTGGTTTTTATAATAATAGGCAAGTGCCTCAACAGCAGCTTCGATCTCAGACATAGGACCTGTCATCGTTGTAGCCAAGAAAGCAGTTACGCCCTCACTTGCTAAGTATTGGGCTATTTTCGAATAATAAATATAGTTCGCATCCATAAAATCATGACCTACAGCACCATGTATATGGATATCGATCATTCCAGGGATGATATAGCCTTTTTGCTGACAGTCTACTACATTCTCTCTTAAAGCGAATGAAGGGCAATTTGCCATTTGATCAATTACTGTAATTTTCCCTTTCGACATTTCTAGAAATCCGTTAGTAATAATTTTATTTTCCATTACGATATTCGCATTAATAATCCATTTTTTATTCATGAGGTGATCCCTCTCCCAGCAGAGTAATATGGTAGATTAGTATGTTCCTCTACGTCTCTATCATTCTTAAATATATGGGATGACATCCACGTTAAAAATAAGGCAACTAAACTAACACCGAAAAACGGTATTAAGCCTGGAAACCAGCTATATAGTTTATAAAGAATTATCAGCCCAACAATATTGCTAATCATTTGTAATGGATACGCAATACTAAATATGATGGAAGCAGCAAAGTAGCGCAATGTTGGTAAATCATAATGAGCGTATAGCTGAAATATATTCACGACAATCATACCGAACAGTATACTAATAGAAATAAACACTGTGAGTAATAGTAAGCCTAGTAAGCCATGTAACGATGAAACTATTTGAAAATTAATCGTTAAAAAGTAGCCAACACTCAGTAAGATCATACCTATTTTATTTGATGGAATAAATTCAACTTTATATGTATTCCAATAGATTTTGACTAATCGTTTTAAGCCATCTTCTCCTTGTAATCTTTTCCGTAAAGTAGTAAACATGGCAACAGTCGCTGGGGCTACTCCAAATAGCAAAAGTCCAAGTAAAGTTAAACCTGTCCATAGTAACTGTAATACTGCTAATAATGTGATCCATTCTACAAACCAGTATAGTTTACCTTTCCACCCTTCCAATTCCATGACCATTACCTCCCTACGATTCACATATTACTATCTATACATTTTTTCATTTACACTCGCTACACCCATCCATAGAAGGTTCAACAAGCGTGCGTCACATAAGCCAAGTTGAATGGTAATCTTTCAGCTTATGTGACCTTCTACTTGTTAAGTTTGAAGAAATTGAACCTCCTTATTTAGAACGGTCATATGCCCCTTGTGCTACTTCCATATAGTCTTGCAAGCCCATTTTTTCAATTGTATTCTTATAGTCATTCCATTTATCGAAGCTTTCTTTTCCTGTAATAAAGCTTGCTGTCATTTCATTTACATAGGTTTGAATGTCTGTTAAAACAGCGGACACTCGATCATTTTCTTCCACTGTGAAATTCAAGCCTGGAATAATATCTTCATCCTTCAAAGCATAAGGCATGACTTGCTTGGCATTGTTAAGAGAGTTTTCCTTAGCCTCTGCCCCTTGGAAATACTTTTGCGTTACAATCCCAGGATAATAACCACCAGGCCATGTTAAATAATCACTTATTGCTTGGTCTAAATTTTTGCCATCTGGATTATTCGTAATATTGTCGATATATTGGATTGTTCCATCCTCATTTTCTTCGTAAGTGACACCTTCAAAGCCCATAAAGAACATTTTAGCTCCCTCATCACCATATAAATGGTCAATCCAACGAACCATAGCTTCAGGATTTTTTGCTTTATCTGTTACTACAAACATCCCTAGATTCCCAAGACCATTAGACATCGCAGTGTATTGTCGATCCCCATTTGGTCCTTTTACCACTTGTGCACCCGTATAACCATCTAGTTTAAATAACTCTTTAGGATCTACTTCACTAAGCATGCCAAACGTTCCTTTAGCTGCTTCTGCTGCAAATTTTTGAGGCTCTGTCGTAAATACATCCTTATTAATTAAACCTTCTTTATAAAGCTTATTTAAATATTCAAGTAATTGTTTATATTCGTCGGTCGTTGGCACGAATCGGAATTCCTCCGTACCTTCTTTAAAATCTAAATTCAGATTCATCGTTCCTTGTTTGTTCAAGCCAAATGATCCTCTTAAGTAATTAATAATTTGATTCACACCATAACCCGTTCCCCAGCCTTGCTCATCTTGTAAACCATTACCATTCGGATCATTTTCTTTAAATGCTTTTAGTACTTTATACAAATCATCTGTTGATTCTGGTGATGGCAAGCCTAGATGATCAAGCCATTCCTGGTTAATCCACGGTGCTCCAACGCGAAGTGATGAAAATTTAGGATCATAAATTGTTGGGAAGCCATAAATATTTCCATCTGCCATCGTCACACCCTGCTCGACAGAAGGATATTCTTCTAATAGCTTTTTAAAATTGGGTGCATATTGATCGATGTATTCATTCAACGGTAAGAATACACCCTGTTGACCGTATTTGATTAAATCTGTTTTTGAAAATGCCGATGCAAAAAATATTTCTGGATAATTCCCTGAAGCTAAAAGCAAGTTCTTTTTGTCCGCTAATACCTCCGTCTGAACAGTTGTCCAATTCATATGAATATTAGACATTTTCTCGTATTCTTCCCATAACATTAGTTGATTCCAATCCTGAGATGCAAAAAACTTTGCTGCAAAACCATCTACTTCAATTTTCTCCTTTGTAATTGGCATATCGGTCGCATTCAAATTATCGATATTTTCACTTTTCACTCCACCAGTTGCTTTATCATCAGAACATGCTCCTAGCAAACTTGTAGCTAACATTAGGCTTGTTACGATACCATAAACACGCTTTTTTTTCATTTCCACTTAAATCGCTCCTATTCTTTAACCTTTTAATGAACCAATCATGACACCTTTTACAAAATATCTTTGTAAGAATGGATAAAGCATTAACATTGGTAGGTTAGCAACGATTAAAACTGCGTATTTTAACCCTTCAACGCTAAGTTTTTGAGCTAAAAAGCTTTCTGACGTCGCTTGAATCATATCGTCAGCTTGTCCTTGAATTAATATTTGCCTCAGGATAAGTTGTAGTGGAAACTTATCTTGGTCTTGCAAGTAGATCAATGCCTGGAAATAAGAGTTCCAATGCCCTACAGCGTAAAATAAAACCATGACTGCCATAACAGGTAATGATAGTGGTAGAACGATACTCCATAAAATACGGAAGTTCCCTGCACCATCAATCATGGCTGATTCCTCTAACTCATAAGGAATGGATTGGAAAAATGTCCGCATAATAATGATGTTCCATACAGCTACCGCATTCGGAATAATCATGACCCAAAATGTATTTATCATACCCAAATCACGGATTAATAGATATGTAGGAATTAGTCCCCCACTGAAAAACATGGTGAATACCATAAATGCCATAATAAAGCCCTTCCCTTTTAAGTTTCTACGTGAAAGAGGATAAGCTGCACAAATGGTCATCACGATATTTAGTAATGTTCCAAAGAATGTGTATTTCAAAGTGTTGATAAATCCATTAATAATATCTGGATTTTGGAATACTTTTTTGTAAGCCTCCACTGTAAATTCCTTTGGCCATAGCCATAGATCCCCTGAAATGACGTACTCGGGATTACTAAGAGAAGCACTTAAAACAAAAATAAGTGGATACAAAACAACAACTGCTACGATTGCTAAAAAAATATAATTGAAGATAGTAAATGCACGATCGCCCTTTGATTCTTTCATGTCAATCTCTCCTTTACCATAAACTTGTATCACTCACTTTTTTGGCTATTCGATTAACCATAATAAGGAGGATAAAATTAATGATAGAGTTGAAGAAGCCAACTGCTGCTGAAAAGCTATACTGTGCTTCTAAAATTCCGCTACGATAAACAAAAGTGGATATTACGTCTGATGCCGACATATTTAAGTCATTTTGCATTAAAAATACTTTTTCAAATCCAATAGCCATGACAGATCCAACATTTAAGATGAATAAAATGATAATTGTCGGCATAATCGCAGGAATATTAATATGAATAATCCTTTGAAATTTTGATGCCCCATCTATCATTGCCGCCTCATGCTGTGCAGGATCAACGGCAGCCAAAGCTGCAATATATATGATGGAACTCCATCCCATCGTTTGCCAAACATCAGACAGTACATAGATGGATTTAAACCAGGCAGGTTCTGAAATAAAATCAATGGGTGTACCCCCAAACAACCTAGTGATTTGGTTGATTATGCCATCTGATTTTAAGAATAGTAATAGCATCCCAACTACGACTACTGTTGATAAAAAATGTGGGGCATAAATGACTGTTTGTACAAATTTCTTAAAGCGAAGACTCTTCACTTCATTTAATAGCAATGCAATAATGATTGGTACTGGAAAAGATATAAGTAACGTAAATACGCCAATCCCAATTGTATTTTTGATTAAACGCCAAAAATAATAGCTATCAAAAAAACGTTCAAAATGCTTTAATCCTACCCATGGACTCCCCGTAATTCCCTTTGTAGCAATAAAATCTTTAAAGGCAATTTGCAACCCATATAGTGGGTAATAATGGAAAATCAAAAAGTAAAGTATAACAGGAGCTAGTAATAAATAAAGCTCCCAATTTTTCTTGATAGATTTTTTCCACTCTACCAGGTGATTTTTCTTTACCTTTGATTGCTTTTTGAAAAAACGGTTTGTTTTAGATGGTTTGTCCTCAACAGTTGTTTTATCTAAAAGCGTCATAACTACACCCCCTATTTATCAATGTTGCAGAATGGTAGATTCCTGCTTTATCTCAATAACCTTACCTCCGTTACGAATAGATTCTGTTGCTGCACAGCCCACTGCGACACTCATACGTCCTGCAAATGGCGTTGTCAAAGGTTTTTTATCGTAGAGGATGAGTTCTACAAAATCTTGGGCAATTTTTGGATCAGCTCCGCCATGGCTACCTTCCTCAGGCTTCATTTCATACACAACATCACTCAATTCCTCCCAAGAATTTGATTTCCGTGTTTTTAAATAAATTTTATTATTGATATCATCATTTTCGAGACGCCCTTTCGTACCGATAAATGTATAATTTCGCGAATAGTCAGGTGTAAAGTGACATTGTAAATAAGAAGCCTTTATGCCACCTTCCAACTCCATCATGACCATATTATTATCCTCTACATCAATTTCTTCACGGAACGCACATTCTGTAAATGTATGGGCAACATATTCTGGACAAGTTTTTTTCTGATCACAGGTTGGACATGTTAACGTATTAGGTTGATTTCCACCGTAATAATCTAAGCTTCCAAACGCAGATACTTTCTGTGTATATTTTCCTGAAATCCAATGAATAACATCTAAATCATGTGAACCTTTTTGAAGTAATAAGGAGGTTGTATTTTTTGAATTACCATGCCAATCGTGGTAATAGAAATAACCACCGAATCCAACAAAATGACGCACCCATATTGCCTTTAATTCTCCAATGGCCCCTGAATCTATAATGCCTTTCATCGTTTGATACATACTCATATAACGCATATTAAAGCCAACCATCAGATGTTTTCCTGATTTTTCCCAAGCATCTAATATTCGATCGCAGCCTTCCACCGTAATAGCTAATGGTTTTTCCGCATACACATGCTTACCCGCTTGTAAACAAGTAATAATATGCTCCTCATGTAAATAATCTGGCGATAAAACCGCAATTGCATCGATGTCATCTCTTGTTAATAGCTCTTTATAGTCCTTTGTTAAAAATAACGGTGTATCAAATTTTTCCTGAAATTTTTCTAAACGTTCCTGAGAAATATCGGCTAATGCTACTATTTCTGATTCCCCATTAGGTTTATGCCAGTATTGTGCCAAGCCCCCCCTTAAGCCAGCTCCAATCACACCTATTCGTATTTTCTTCATTTTAGTTCCCCCTCGTTTCATCCTTGTGCCTCTGTATTTCGTAAAGATTTGCAGCAAAACTTATATTATCCAAAACAACACAACTACACGTCAACACGTTGTAGGTACAAGTTAATATATAATGAATATTCAAAAAATTTAACTGGAATAAATATATAATTCCAATACTTAGTATGTCAATACCCTAGATTATGGTTGCTTGTATGCACCAACTGCTATCAACATGAGTTGACCCATCCTAAAATTTAGAACATATACCGCTTCTTCAAGAGCTCAATCTACCACTTTTTTTGTTTAAATTTTTTTCTGACATGTCATGTTCTTCGGCAGTACCCTAGCTATTTTAGATGCAATCACTCCTGTTTACCCTAAGCAAAAAAATATCTGAGTTCAGGAGTTGACCTGACTCAGATATTTTAGTAGGGGCATTATCTTTCAGCCACCTTAAAGCCTACATCTTCATCATCTTTAACTGAACGATAATGTTAATATAATTTTTAAGCTTAAAGAAATTAAGATGCTTTTATCAATTAATATATTTATTCTCGATACCTTCGAAACTGCTGATAAATTTGAAGGTGATATTAATTCCAAAGAAATTTAGGGCCGTTTTTTTCCTTTTGATAAACCCATTTCCGCAGACGAACCTAGACAAATAATATAAAACAAAGGAAGATGATTTCACTCAACCTAGAAAACATCTTCCTCTTTTCACTTATGTTTTCCCTGGTGCTCGTTCATACTTCTTAGCAACATGACGCTATAAGTATGTAAATGCCTAATTTTATTGCTTAGCTGGAATAAACCCAGCGGCTTTTGCTTCTTCTTCCGTACAGAACATCTCTTCTGCTATTGTATTCTCATAGTCCCGTTGCCCTGGCATATGATAAATTTTATTACCCTTGGAGTTAATATTTCCTTTGATTTCGCAACCGCCCTTGTTATTATTGGTATTCGATTTATCCTCAACTACGTTTGACTGATTTCCCTTTTTTATAGCAGCATAATATACATCTTTATCGTATCCACGATTTGTGACATAGTCTTCAACAGACCATATCCCAATAGCTGATTGTTGTGCAGTTTTTTGAATCGATTTAAACCAATCTACATGCTTCGTATTAGGATCATATATATAGGCCACACGTGCTAATCCATTTTTCAATAACTGCTCCTGAACACTGATACCTTCTTTCGTATAAATATAGGCAAGTAGTCTTTTATATTTATCACGATAAGAAACGTCAAATTCTAAATAGACTGTATCCTGACCAGCTAATAGTTGCTTAGTAAATTCTTTAGCTTCTGGTCCGTACGGTTGCTCTCCTAATGTTTCATGATTAGTTTCCGGGGTATCTACAAGTAAAAAGCGAACTTTTTCAGAGCTACCGTTATATTTTATCCTTATTGTGTCGCCGTCAATTACACTTTCCAGTTCATATTCTTCAAACTTACTTACATCGTGTTTCTCTGCGTTTCCTATCGTTGAAGATATTAGATCTCCCATATCCTCAGTCTTAATACTATTCGTACTAGTTTCTTCTGTGCATGCACTCAGAACCAATATAGAAATGAATAAAACAAAAATAATTTTCTTCAAATTTACACACTACTTTCTAATTTAAATCGCCTACAACTAAAAATCTCCGCAGTTAACTAATTATTTTTTCATAAATGGTTTCCTTCTCCCATTGCAAGATTGCTCCTGTAACGAATGAAAAGCCTTCAGTCATTGTAACAACTGAAGACTTTTATACATATATTTATTTAAATATTAAATATAAAACAACAGCCAAAATAATTGTTCCACTAGTTATTAGCGTTTTAATATCTGATTGTTTCACTTTTATCTCCCTCAGCTATTTATTTACACTAATCATAACATGTCATAGCCCTTTTTATATAGATTCAAAATTATTCTAAACAAAAAGATTATGTACAGTAACTACATAATCCCCTTGTAACAAATATATATTTTTCTATAATTCTTTGAATGTATTAAAAGACTTCTATTATATACAACTACATTTTATTTATGCAAAATAAATAATGTAGATATTCCATCCTATGCTTTAATATAGTTTAATTAAAGGTTGTTCATTTTTAGCGGACACCTGCCAATTGTCTCTATTGTACTATAATATAGCAGCCATCATGTTGAAACGGCAACCCAATGATTTGGAGACACTTCTACAAGCTGGCTATTTTCTACCTCGTAGTGAACTTTCACATCGTCTGTATTTTCCGCATCACTATATTTTTGCTTTTCAATCGCTGGATCGGGGATTGGTATTGACTGTAATAATGCACGTGTATAGGGATGCTGAGGATTAGCATATAGCTCCTCACTTTCAGCTAATTCTACAATTTTCCCCGCATACATAACTGCTACCCGATCACTAATATGCTTCACCATCGATAAATCATGTGCAATAAATAAATACGTCAATCCAAGCTTTTGTTGTAATTCCTTTAGTAAATCCACAATCTGTTTTTGAATGGATACATCTAAGGCTGACAAAGGTTCATCACAAACTATAAAATTAGGCTCAACCGCTAATGCTCTAGCAATCCCAATACGTTGTCGTTGACCTCCAGAGAATTCATGTGGATAACGCATAGCGTGTTCTTTCTTCAAACCAACAAGCTCAAGCAGTTCCTCTACCCGTCCTAGTCTTTCACTATGTGATTTCATTAGTCCATGAATATCAAGTGCTTCCCCAATAATATCTAAGATTTTTTTACGAGGATTTAACGATGAATAGGGATCTTGGAAAATTATTTGCATATGGCGACGCATCGCCTTTAACTGCTTTTTCGTTAGTCTTGTTACTGGAATGCCTTGGTATAAAACTTCTCCATTAGTAGGCTGATGAAGCTGTAGAATTGTTCGACCAGTGGTAGATTTACCTGATCCTGATTCACCTACTAAGCCTAAAGTTTCTCCTGGGAGTATATGGAATGATAAATCATTGACAGCTCTTAATGTTTGGCCTTTTCCTAATGAAAATTCCTTTGACAGATGTGTGACTTCGATCAAAGGTTTATTTGGATCAATACCTGGTTGTATATTAGAAATTTCTTTTGGCTGCTTTTTTTCATGTAGCTTTGGTAGCGCATTCAATAATTTTTGGGTGTATGGATGCTGCGCATTCGCAAAAATCTCTTCCGTCGTACCCTGTTCAACAATTTCTCCTTCTTTCATGACAATGAGACGATCACACATACCAGCTACGACACCTAAATCATGTGTAATTAAAATAATAGATGTCCCCATTTTCTTTTGCATATCTCGCATCAATTTTAAAATTTGGGCTTGAATAGTTACATCCAATGCTGTCGTTGGCTCATCCGCAATTAGTAGTGACGGATTACATGCAAGTGCTATAGCGATCATTACACGTTGTCGCATACCACCTGAAAATTCATGTGGATATTGTCGATAACGCTCTTCTGCATCCCGAATGCCAACAAGTTTTAATAATTCAATGGTTTGCGTATAGGCTTCCGTCTTTGACATGGATTGATGCTTAATTAAACTTTCAGCCACTTGATCTCCTATTCGTATGGTAGGGTTTGTAGATGTCATAGGATCCTGAAAAATCATGCTAATATCTTTTCCACGAATTGTTTCCATTTGTTTTTCCGCTAATTCCGTTAACTCCTGACCTTTGAATTTAATAGTGCCAGATTTTAAAAATGAAGGCGGAGATGGTAATAAGCGCATAATGGAGCGTGCCGTTACACTTTTCCCGCTCCCAGACTCACCTACAATTCCGAGTGTTTCACCTTTATTTAGATGGAAGCTTACATCTTTTACAGCTTCAAACTCTGTCTCCCCGGTAAGAAAGGAAACACGAAGATTATTGACTTCTAAAAGCTTTTCGCTCATTCGAATCATCCTTTTTAAAATTTGTGATTGACTTAATTTCATGTATAATCCATACTTTACAATACTGATAGGAATTATACAATATAGTGTTGAATATTTTATTAACGCTTGGAGGAAATGCATGGTTACTTCAAAAAATTATTTAAAACCTAAGGAATTTACGTTCTTTTCTATGGTTTATCAAAAACTAATGCACCAGAAGCCTTACAATATACTACTTTTCCTTTTAAGTATTTTGGTTCATCCATTTACATACTTTATCTATCGGAAAAAGAAACATTCAAATACTTATGACCAGGCTTTTGAATTGCGTAGTCAGTATTACTTGAAGGATGGGTTATTTGCTCAATGGCAGCAATCTTTTGAACAGCAAGAAATAGCAAAAGCTTCATTTTTTCAAGAAGCTGTATCCTCATCGCAAATACAGCAAACTGCTAATGAATTAGCCAAGAAAAGGCTTCAACAGCAAGTAGATCACGATTTACAACATGAAGGTATACAACCATTAACTTATGATCAATTTTTTAGTCAGCAACTGAAAAACAAATATTTTGTAGCTCTTACCTTTCTACCAGCTGTTTTATTTTATGTAGTGCTAATCTTATTTGCGAACCCATTTTTGCAATTTATCATTGAAAGAATTTTACAAAGCTTCATTGTCATTGTTGGTGTGGCAACGTTAGTGTTTACAATTTTGTATCTATCACCTTTCGATCCGGCGAGAAACTTACTCGGTGTTGAGGCGACAGCAGAACAAATAGCCAACTTTAATCGCATTCATGGTTTGGATCAACCTTATTTATCTCAATTATGGCATTCACTATCTGGCCTATTCACTTTTGACTTAGGCACATCCTTTGCAGGTAAAGAAGATATTACGCACAGCATTACAAATAAATTTCCTGTCACACTTGAAATAGCAGTATTATCACTGTTAATGGCTATTGCTATCGCCATTCCAGTCGGTATTATTTCAGCGGTTCGTCCTAATTCGTATTTGGATTATACATTTATGTTTATTGCTTTAATTGGTTTATCCATTCCAAGCTTTTGGCAAGGTTTAATTTTTATTTTAACGTTCGCGTTAAAGCTACAATGGTTTCCAGCGACCTATAACCCCCAAAATTGGTTATCCCTTATCATGCCAGTTATCGTCTTGGGGACATCCATTACGGCATCCATAGCTAGGATGACAAGGTCGAGTATGCTTGAGGTGATCCATGAGGATTACATTATTACAGCTAAAGCAAAAGGCTTGAATGAATTTAAAGTAATTTCAAAGCATGCCATTCGTAATGCCATGATTCCGATTATTACGGTGATTGGACTTCTTTTTGGAGGTATGTTGGGAGGCGCATCAGTTACAGAAAAGGTATTCAATATTAGTGGGATTGGTAGCTATATTGTTGATAAACAATTTATTCCTGATATTCCCGCAATCCTTGGAGGCGTTGTTTATATCGCTATTACGATCTCCATTGTCAATCTATTGATTGATATCATGTATGCCTTTTTTGATCCACGCATTCGCTCGAAAATGAAGAAGTCTTAAAGGAGGATCACCTGTGAAAAACATCTTACATGTCAAACTACTTTTGAAGATTACACAGGAATATGTCAACTCTCATTTTACTTTTGTCTTTTCCTTACTGTTTTCTTTATTATTTCTAGCCTATAGCTATAATTTTTCAACTCATAGCTGGCGACCAATTGTTCTACTATTCTTTGTTATTTATGCCATTACTGCGATCTATGTGGCTTTTGTAAATTTACGAATAAAAAGAGATTTAGCAAAGTTTGGGGAGATTCAAAGAGGGACTCGTATTTTCGGCTATCCTCTATTATTAACCGTTCTTTCTGGCAATATTTTTTCTACATCATTTGCATTTATGCTTGTGTCTACTAGAAAGACTGCCGAATATACATTTGCTGCCTATGCCTTTATTACGCAATTATTCATCATTGGTATTGCAGCATTGAATTTATTTAAGCCTTATGTAACAGATACCTTTTTACTGGCGATGGGTGTTTTCTTCATACTTGCGCTTTTTTATATCGTGATGACCATTTTATGCATTAAGTTTGTCACACAAACGGCGGCTCCAAGATGGATGATTATCCCAGGTATTTTATTACTATTGGCTACTTTCACTGGTAATCTATTTGCTACATTACTAGGTTATAGCCTTATTCAAAAGGCTCGAAAGGCAAACCCTTCTTCTATTGAAAAGTGGCAAAAAATATGGGAAAAGATTTTACGAAATGCGATGGCAGTATTCGGGTTATTTTTCATTATTTTTATGTTTTCATTGTCCGTCACTAGTACTTGGACTTTTGACTATGACTTTGCTACAGAAAATAACTACGGTGCCCTGCTACAAACACCATCATTAGAATATCCTCTAGGCACAGACAATTACGGGCGAGATTTATTTTCCCGTATTGTATTTGGGGCACGTATTTCATTAATCGTCGGATTTTTCTCAACGATTATTCCTGCGTTAGTCGGAGGCACGTTAGGGGCATTTTCCGGCTATTACGGAAAAACAACTGACAATGTCATCATGCGAAGCCTTGATATTTTATATGCTATTCCGGGCATTCTTTTAGCCATTGCTATTATTGCTGCATTTGGTGCTAATACGATCAATCTCATTATTGCACTTAGTGTTGGGGCAATCCCAACCTATGCACGTACAATGCGGGCAAATGTCATGCAGCTAGCAAATTTTGAATTTGTGGAATCTGCCCGAGCTTTGGGGGCATCTGATGCGGCCATTATTTTCAAGCATATTGTTCCTAATTCATTAGCACCTATGATTGTTAAAGCAACACTTACGATTGGTGGAGCTGTTATTTCAACAAGTAGTTTAAGTTTTTTAGGGCTTGGTATTGAGCCACACATTCCCGAATGGGGCAATATTTTAAAGGTTGGTAGTACGTACCTGGAAACTCATTCTTATGTTGCGATTTTCCCAGGTCTTTGTATTATGCTTCTTGTCCTCTCCTTTAACTTCTTAGGAGACGGTTTACGAGATGCTTTAGATCCAAAAACAAATTAACTGGAGGTACCTATGAAGAAATTACTTGTATTTTTATTCGTCGCAGTATTAGCTTTAGCTGGCTGTGTACAGACGAAAACTGACGTAGAAGGAAGTAAAGATTCAAAAGATAGTGACAAGAGCAATGGCAAAGTAGCCATTGAAGTATTAGGCATGGCAGCTTCTGAAGAAGATATGAATATTGTTCGAGACCAATTAGTAAAAAACGGCTTTGATGTAAAGCTTAATATTCAACCAGATTACGGTTCATTCTCTGCCCAAAAAGAAGCAGGTAACTATGATCTTGCCCTTTCAAGCTGGACGACAGTAACAGGTAACCCGGACTATGCTGTTCGTGGATTATTTAAAACTGGTGGAGATTACAGTGTTGTTGCAGATTCAAAATTAGATGCCCTAATCGATGAGGCAAGTACATTAACTGGTGAAGAAGCAGCGGCTAAATATAAAGATTTAGAGCAATTACTAGTATTCGATCAAGCTTATATTGCACCTTTATATATTTCCAATAAGTATCAAGGGATCTACTCGGAGTTAGTAAATCCTAAAACTGTACATTTACCAAAATCACGTGCGCAAGTATGGGAAAAAATCGAATTTAATGATTCTGCTAAAAATGCAACTGAACCATTAATTTTACATCAAACAATTAATTCTCTTACTTCGCTAGATCCGATTAAAGGAAATGATGGTTCCATTAACACATTAAATACAAATATGTATGTTCGTCTTGTTAATTTAACAAACACGGATGACGTTGTTTCAGATGGATCATTATCTTATAACCATGTAATGGCAGAAGGCAATCAAGACTATTACTTTATTTTACGCGATGATATTCATTTCGCCGCAGTGAAGGATGGCGCAGCTGTTGATACAGGTGATTTAGTATCTGCCGAAGATGTGGTCTTCTCATTAAACCGTGCTAAAGATGCTAATTCAGTACCAGATCACCGTACTTATAGTATCCATGAAAATATTGAAACAGTAGAGATTGTTTCAGATTTAGCAGAATTACAAAATAAAAAAGTATCTGGTTCTGATCAATCAGTTCTCGAAGCATTATCACAAAACCTCCCTGCCTCTGTATCGCAATTAGCAAAGGACAAAGGGGCTGTTAACAATGCTTCTGGTTCATACCAAGTTGTTAAAATTACAACACCAACACCATTCCCTCAAGTGTTAAACTATTTAGCACACCAATCTGGTGGTATTGTATCTGAAAAACAAGTAACAAGTATAAATACGTATGATGTAGCTAACTATGACCCTGACAAAGATATTGCCTATGGTGATCAAGCTACAATTACTGAAGGATCAGCAACTTTCAACAATCAACTTTACGCAAGTGGTCCTTATATTTTAGTAAAGAAAAATGATTATGAAGCACAATTTGTGAAAAATCCTGCCTACCGTGCTGGTAGTGAATATGAACCAAAAATTTCGAAAATCAATGTTCGTTTCATATCTGATGTTGACAGTGCTTTATCAGCATTACGTAATGGAGAAATTCACGTTCTTCAAACAGTGCCAGAAACAAAACTGGATATTGTGAAATCTGACGATAAATTAACTTTAAATACTGCCGATAGCAATGCTGTTTCTTACTTACAAATGAATACCTCTGGTCGCGCAGTTTCAGATTCAGCTGACTTACGTAAAGCGATTTTGTACTCCATCAACCAAGACGAGTTCATTAGCTATTACCAAGGCAATAAGAAACCTGCTGTATCAACTGTATCTCCTTTAGTTGACACTGGGTTAAAACTTGAAGCCGATAGCGAAAAAGTAAAAGAATTTTTAAAAGCCTATAACGATAAAAAGTAATTAAGGGATTTTTTTAAAGAATAAAATGACAAAAGCCATTGAGAATAAAAATTCTCGATGGCTTTTGTCTATCCTCCCCCATATTTGAGAAAGTTCATTTTTATAGAAGAAACTCATTTTATATTTCATTATGTGATTTTGGCTTTGGTCCTAGCTCTTCTGGCTCGATATCCGCAAATGTCTCGCCCTCTTCCTCTAAATCACGCATACGATGAGCAATTCGTGATGCTGCCGAGGCAGCTATACTGCCAACTAAATCATCTAAAAACGTATTAACGTGATGCCCAGGCTCAGTATCTAATTTTTTAATAATGCCAATTTTTTGCTTGTCTAAATGACCAAATGTGGTTACTGCAATGCTGCCATATGTAAAAACAGATCCTAGTGCGATTGTTTCGTCCACACCGAATAAACCTTCATCAGATTCTATAATTTGCTGTAATGGTGATGATAATAATTTTTTCTCAGCTAGCTCATCTAATTCAATTCCTACTAAAAGCGCATGTTGCACTTCTCGTTTACGCAGTACACGCTCAACCGAATGAACACAATGATCCAGTGTTAAACCTTCATTATAGGTTTTTTGCATTTCGTAAACAATTTTTGCGATATCCTCGATCGCCACACCTCTACGAATTAACGCGGCATGTGCTGCCTTCGCTACTTCATCAGAGTGCACACGAATACTTTTATTATGCATAGCTACCCCTCATTTCGATTTTATTGCTAGTATAGTGCTAGCCCAACCTATTATACCTTTACTTTCGTAATATGGTACAATTTTGTTACAAACATAAGAAGGAGTGTCATCATTGGATAAGGGAACAGTACAGGATTTAACATTCTATAGTGAGGCATTACAGGAAGAATTACAGCTCTATATTTATGTTCCTGCAAATTATTCTCCACTATATAAATACAATATTCTAATCGCATCAGATGGTAAGGATTATTTCCAGCTTGGTGGTATTACAAAGCTAGCTGATGAACTGATTGATGACTATGAAATAGAAAATTTAATTATTGCTTTTGTTCCATACAAAGATATTAACGATCGACGTCATAAATATATTCCTAGTGGTGAGCAGCATGAAGCTTATCTCCGCTTTTTAGCACATGAGCTAGTACCTTATTTAGATAACGAGTTTTCCACGTATCAAATGGGTATGAGTCGTGGAGTGATTGGAGATTCGATGGCTGCTACAGCTTCCTTAATGGCCGCATTAAAGTATCCAAGTATTTTTGGCAAGGTCATTCTTCAATCACCATACGTGGATGAAGACGTTTTGAAGGCAGTCGAAAATTTCAAAGATCCAGCAGCCATTTCTATATACCATATAGTTGGTAAGGGTGAAGACCAAGTAGTGACTATGGATAAATCTGTGAAGGATTTTTTAACACCTAATCGTCAGCTCCATGATCTTATGATCCATAAAGGGTTCTCTATATTTTATGACGAGTTTGATGGCAATCATACATGGAAATATTGGAAACCAGACCTTCGACGTGCATTAATTGAAAATTTTAATTAATGTGAGTGATTAAATTACGAAAATTGGATTTTCTGATATACTTAAATAGAAAAATTGTTTATTTACGGGAGGTAATGGACTATGAAGTACGGTATTGTGGCATTTCCATCAAAAAAATTGCAAGATTTAGCGAACACTTATCGCAAACGATATGATCCTCATTTTGCGAAGATTACACCGCATATGACGTTAAAAGACAGCTTTGATGCGTCTGAAGAAGAAATTCAAACCATCGTTAAGCAATTGGATGAACTTGCTGCTAAATATGCGCCTTTAAACATTCATGCATCACGCATCAGTTCGTTTTTCCCTACAACCAATGCCATTTATTTCCGCATTGAACCAACTGAACAATTAGCTGCTTTCCAACATGAAATCCAAGAAAATATTTCTTATGGGGAAACGAAACATGTATTTGTACCTCATATTACAATCGCTCAAAAAATGTCGGATTCTGAGCATGACGACATCTTTGGTCAATTACGTATGACTGGTGTAGATGAAAAAGATACAATTGATCGAATTCATCTTCTATATCAATTAGAAGACGGTTCATGGACAACATACGAAACATTCCGTTTGTCTGGAGCTGAGTGATGATTGTATAACGTTAAGATTGTTGAAACACAGCAAGAACATGATGATGCGTTTACTGTACGAAAAAAAGTATTTGTTAAAGAGCAAGGCGTTCCACTCCATTTGGAATGTGATGCTGAAGATGCAACTGCAACGCATTTTATTATGTATAAGGACGATGAGCCTGTAGGAGCAGCGCGTTTACGTAGTATTGAAAACAATACAGCAAAAATTGAACGTGTTTGTATTTTACAATCTCAGCGTGGTAAAAAACTAGGGGCTATACTAATGAAGGAAATGGAGAAATACGCCATTTCTATCCCTAAAGAAACATTGAAGCTTCACGCGCAAAGCCATGCGATTCCTTTTTACGAAAAGCTTGGCTATGCGGTAACTTCTCCAGAATTTCTGGATGCTGGTATTCCGCATCGAGCAATGGAGAAAAAAATTTAATGAAAGGGTGTTACGATATTGTTCAATGTCGTAACACCCTTTTTTAAACCAAAATCCGCTTGCCACCATTTATCTACTCTATCGTAACAAGCTGCTTTGCCAAGTAGATATGCCATGCGCTACTTCATCATTCTAGTGATTTTATCGAAATCTAGTGATGCTCCATCTTGAATAATAGATTGTACTAATTTATCTTCTAACTCTTGTGTAATCGTTCTGTTAGATATCTTAGCAACACGTCGTACGATTTTTCTTACTTGTTTTTCACTTGTAAAATCCGCATGTTGAATGGCATTGGCTAATGCGAAGATTTCATCCATCGAAACACCTGTTTTTTGCTCAATTGAATTAAATAACGAGCGATGCATGTTTTCCCTCCTATCATTAAAACTCAATTTGACCTTGCGACTTGCCCGAAGCATTCACAAATGGTGGAGGCCTTAACTTTATTTAGGTATGTGAACCCTCTAAATAAGAGTTAAAGCCTTTACAATATGTTCATCAAATTAGATGTAAGTAGCGCCAACAATAATTAAAAGAATAAATAGAACAACAATTAGAACAAATGTTGAACCATAGCCAGAGTTGTTGCCTCCACAATAACTATAGTTATTGCCTCCGCAATAGCTATTGTTCCACCCACCAACATTATTTCCATACGGTTGTGAGGACCAGCCTTGATATCCCATAAAAGCACCCCTCCCTTCTACAACCTATAATATGTTTGGGTTGTAGAAATGGGAGGGGTATTCGTCTAGTCGATATTTCCTTTAGGCTTAAAAATTAATGCACCAATAAAGGCAAAAACAATAGCAGCACTGATACCTGAGCTTGTTACTTTAAACATTCCTGTTAAGACGCCAACCAGTCCATGCTTTTCTGCCTCAGCCATTGCCCCATGTGTTAGAGAATTACCAAAAGAGGTAATAGGTACGGTAGCTCCTGCGCCAGCAAAATTAATTAATGGCTCATATAATCCCATTCCATCCAATATAGCACCGAGGACAACGAGTGTACTTAATGTATGGGCCGGTGTTAAATTACCGACATCCATTAATAATTGGCCGATGACGCAAATAATGCCTCCAACAATAAATGCAAATACAAATGTCATTACCATAATTTATGCCTCATTTCATTGTAATTTCGATGGCATGTGCCGTACATGGAATCGTCTCACCTTGTTGAAACGATAATGGAGACAATAATGCACCAGTTGCCACTAGTAATACACGCTTATAGCTACCCGCTCGCATCTGCTGAAGAACGTAACTAAAAAAAACAGCTGCTGAACAGCCAGCACCACTTGCCCCTGATTGAAAGGATTCATCTTGCCCATAAAACTCAGCACCTGCATCGCGTAAAAGAGTTAGTTCCTCATTTTTCACACCATTTTCAACAAGCATTCCCTTCAAAAGCTTTAACCCAAGCTGACCTAAATCGCCTGTTAAAATTAAATCGTAATGATAAATTTTTTGATTTCGTTGTTGTAAATGAGATTGAATCGTTTGAAAGGCTGCAGGTGCCATTGCAGCACCCATATGAAAAGGATCATCCATGCCGTAATCCACAGACTTTCCAATTGTGGCAGCTTCGATGGAAGGATACTCTTCACGATGTTTACCGATTAGCGCATAGCCAGCTGCCGTTACAGTCCATTGAGCAGTTTGTGGCTTTTGTGCACCGTAATTGATGGGATAACGAAATTGACGTTCTATCGCATTATGCTGACTTGACGCACCAGCTAATGAATAATTAGCAGCACCTAATTCTGTTAAAAGACAGGCAATAATGACGGAAGAAACAGAGGTGGCACACGCAGAAAATAGTCCAATAAACGGGATTTCTAAATCTCTTGCTGCAAAATTGGTCGGTGTCATTTGATTGACCAAATCTCCACCCATTAAATAGTCAATATCTCCACCTTGTACGTTCATTTTCTTCATGGCTGCATCACAGGCTTCTTCAATCATTTTACGATGCCCCTGTTCATTGGTCTTCATTTGCCAACGTTCATCATCATACACAGCATCAAAATACTGACTAAAAATACTTCGGTTCTCTAATGGGCCCGCTACAACTCCACCTGCTAAAAGGGATGGTTTCGATTGAAAAACGATTACCATGAAACCACTCCTATCATCACGAAGATATATTTAATAAGTGCTACGAAAAACGCTGCTACTACACCAAATAAAACCACTGACCCTGCTAGCTTAAATAAATTACCGCCAACTCCTAATACTAAGCCCTCTGATCTATGCTCGATGGCTGCGGAAATAACGGCATTACCAAATCCCGTTACTGGCACTGATGAGCCTGCCCCAGCAAATTGACCAATTCTTTTATATAGACCAAGCCCTGTTAGCAACATGGCGAAGAACACCATTGTAGCTACGGTTGGATTACCGGCTGTTGCTTCTGTAAAATTGAAGAATATAATATAAAAAAGGGACACAGCTTGGCCAATTGTACAAATAAGACCGCCGACAAAAAACGCCTTGGCTATATTCTTTATATATGGAGGCTTTGGTGTCACATTTTGCTCCAACTGCTGATATTGCTCTTTTTCCATTTATGTCTTCTCCTTTGCAAGCTCTTTAAGTTCTTTAATTTTATCGCTCAATTTATTATCTTCAATCTGATCCTTTTTTATTTTATTGGCTTCATAAAAAATTTTATAATCGGCTGAGACAAAAACATCTTTATTTGGATATTTCTCATCAAACTTTTTCTGCAATTTTTTCTCTAACTTAGTCTTTTTCCACTTTTCCCATGGTTTAATTTGTACTGCAACAAGCATACTATCGTCATAATGGATAACGGTTGAACGTTCCACATAGTCCTCTTCTTTTATAAGGGCTTCGACTTCACTTCCATTTTGGGATGGACCGTAGACGATAAATTTTTCTTTTTCAGCACAACCATTTAACAGCAAAACGACTAAGAGAGGTAACGTCATTCCAAGTAGCCTCAAGTTTTACCCTCCTTTTCTTTAAAGTTTCTCCACACATAAAAAAACTATTCATAGATACAATAGCCCGAGTCCAAATTTGAAAAGCACATATTGTAGAAGTAGTAACGAGGAAAGGAGGTGACAATATGGGTTGTGGTAAGCCAACAAATCCTATTGGACCAATCCATTCAGCAGGCTGCGTTTGTGACGTAGTGCGCGCTATTTTAGATATTCAAAATCAAGCGGTGCGAGATGAGTGTTCTCCATGTACAGCTAACTGTTTCTTAGAACCACTAGGCGGGATTGTTAGTCCTGCTCGCTCTCAAGCAGATACACGTGTATTTATGTTAATTACAAAAGATGGTACTCCTTTCAAAGCATTCTTTAATTCCCCAACTGCAGATCCTTGTATTTGTACATCCGTATTCTTCCGCGTTGAAGATATGTTTGATGAGTGTTGTGCGACTTTACGTGTTTTAGAACCTCTATGTACATTCGATTCTAGCGAAAGTACAGTAGATTTATTAAGTCGTGACGGCTGTTGCGTAAATATGAAGAAGATCTGTAAAGTGGATGATTGGAACTCAACAGATAGCTGTATTACTGTAGACTTATCTTGCTTCTGCGCTGTACAATGTATCGCTGATGTTGACTTAGGGATTTGTGACTAATTTCTTTCACCTTTGACACACACACATAAAAAAAAGTGTACAGCATCCTCTGCTGTACACTTTTTTTATAATGATGGTAATTGTCTTCCTCGCCAAAGGACTTGTTTTATATCTTCAAAATAAATGATTTCCTGTGTTTTTAATTCTAGTGAGGTAAGCATTAGAGAATCATTTTGTACATCTGAAGCAGAACCAGTTAATTTTCTACCATCTTTTAAACAAACTAAAAGCGGCTGATAGGCTCGCTGACGAAATGGCTTTTCTAAAAATTGAAGTTGTTTTAATAAATGCGGATCCACTTCCACATCTTTTACAACTTCTTCTTCTTCTTCAACCGTTTCATCTACATAAGTATTGTCCTTGACGTATACAGATGTACTTTCATCTAAATCAAGTTCATGCAACACCTTAGAAATATTTAAAAAATAAGATGGTGATTTTATAAACAAGCGTGGTTCTTGACCCACAATACTCACTTCCCCTTTTTCCATACAATATGCGAAAGTAAGTAAATTGGTTCTTAGCCTATTTGACTTAAGAAAACTGTTGCTAAACCTAAATAAATTAAAATACTTGTAATGTCATTTAAAGTTGTAATAAACGGGCCAGAGGCAACAGCAGGGTCAATTTTTAAACGGTGCATTAACAAAGGTATAAATGAACCAGCTAATGTCGCAACTAAAATCGAGCCACAAAGTGCAGCACCTACTAACATCCCAAGTACTAGCTCTTGTTTCCAAAAATAAACGATACCAATGACAATTAAGCCGCAAACAATTCCTGACATTAAGCCCGTGCCCGCTTCTCGTAGCAGTAATTTTAATTTACTATGTTCTTCTACATCACCTGTAGCAATACCTCGAATAGCTACGGCCAAAGCTTGTGTTCCACTATTCCCCGATGTTCCTGAAATCAATGGAATAAAGACTGCCAATAAGGCAACCTTATCTAAAGTATCCTCAAATTGACCCATTAAATTGGCTGTTAGCATACCTAAAAACAGTAGTACCACCAACCACGGCAAACGTTTTCTAGCTGCTTGGAGTGGTGTGACATCAAATTTATCCATATCGGAAATACCGGCTAGCTTAGAGTAATCCTCAGATGCCTCTTCATCAATAACGTCGATAATATCATCGACGGTAATAATCCCAAGTAATTCACCTTTATCATCAATAACAGGTGTCGCTAAGAAATTATAATCTTTCATTATGTGTGCGACTTCCTCTTGGTCATCTCCTACATGTACCATAACAACTCGTTCATTCATAATTGAACGAATAAGTGTATCCTCTTCAGCAATAATTAAATCTCTTAATGAAATAACACCCGTCAAACGGTGCTCTTCATCTACTACGAAAATATAATAAATGGTCTCAGCATCTGGTGCCTCTTTACGTAAAATCGCCATTGCTGAACGCACTGTAGAGTTTTCTGGAATAGCGACATATTCAGTTGTCATAATGGACCCAGCTGTATATTCATCATAGCTTAGTAGCTCATTAATTTCTTCAGCCGTTTCCTCATCCATCATTTCCAGATAGCTTTCACGTTGCTCCATATCCAGCTCATTTAAAACATCGGCTGCATCATCTGCATACATATGAGAAAGCATTTCTGCCCCATAGGATGGATCCATTTCAGCTAGATACGCTTTATACTCATCATCTTCAATATCGATTGCCTCAAAAATATCAGCCATTTCTGTCGGAGACAAGAACGAATAGATGATCTTCCTTATATCAGGTTCCACCTTTTCGTAAAACGTTGCCTGATCATATGGATGAAGTTCTAAAAACTCATCACGGAATGCGTCAATATTATGTGCTTCGAGCATACCTCGTAAATGTGCTTCGTCAAATTGCACATCATCCTTTTCATTTCTATCCTCTATCATGCTTGTCCCCTCCTTCCGAGCTATCCATCATTGTTACGGGCAATGCCGTAAATCTACCTTCTATATAATAGAGCGAATTATACCCTTCTGCAAACCCTTTTTTGTTTATTTCCACGAGGATTTACATGACCTTCTATATAATGGTATTCCTGCCTAAAAAAATCGTGACGTTTTCTATTTTACTATACCCTATATTTGTACTTGTCAAATGAACAAGGTGTAAAGAACCCTTTATTTACTATCAAAAATGATAAGGAGATGCCCGTTGTGCGAACATCTCCTTATCACAATATTAAGCGGAAGATCCTTTAAGCAAATTTTGCATATCTTCATTAAGCATACTAGTGAACTGCAAATGTTCACTTGTTAAGGGATGTGTCATATTTAAGGACACACAATGTAGTGCCTGACGGTCCATATGAAGTCGACTACCTCCATAAAGTTCATCACCCACAAGTGGGTGACCTAAAGACGACATATGTACACGAATTTGATGTGTACGTCCTGTATGCAATTTAAGGCCTATATGTGTCATCGGTTCAGCCCCTATATAAAAACGTTGGATGACGGTTACATCCGTATGAGCATATTGCCCATCCTCACGTACTTCTCGCTCAATAATGCTCGTTTCTTTACGCCCAATAGGTGCCACGATTGATTGGTTATCCTGGTCAACATGTCCGTGGACAATTGCCTCATATTGCCTTGAAATCTCCCCATTACGCTGAGCCAAGCCTGTTAAATGATGAATATGTGCATGCTTAGCAATACAGAGTAAACCTGAAGTATCTCGGTCAAGTCTCGTTACAATATGTGCAGTGGACGGTAATCCTTGCTGCTCAAAGTAGCCACAAACTAGATTGGCAATACTATTGGTTGGGTGTTCACGTGAGGGAATCGTACTTTGGTGAGCCGGTTTATTTAACACCAAGATTGTATCATCTTCATATACAATAGCCAAATCACCATGCTCGATTATGAGCCCCTCACTCTTTTCCTCAGGAGGAAATGTCACTTCCACACAATCATCAACTTGAAGGGCATGTCTCACATTACGTTCGATGCCATTCACCGTTAATAACCCTCCATCGAACTTTATAGCTGTTAATGCTCGTTTAGATATACGCCATTCTTGTAGAGCTTCTCGTAATAATTGGCCTTCTTTCTTAGCCATAAAGCGCAATGTAAATCTTGAATCCATCTTACTCATTTGCAACGAAAGATTCATGCACACGCTCCCAAAATGGGAATGGACGGAAACGTGCGAAACGTACTCTTTCATTAGCCACGTTAAATACAATTGCCTTTACATCACCCTGTGTAATTTGTAAATGGTCCACAGTCATATTAAAATTTTGCTCATTTACTGGACGTAAAACACAATGATGGTGGGCGGGTAAAATTAATGGAGAACCAACTGTCCTGAATACACGATTATTAATCGATGCAATTTCTGTAATTTGAAGTGCTGCTAAAGTTGGATGGATGATTGCTCCTCCAAGTGCTTTATTGTAGGCTGTACTTCCAGAAGGAGTTGACACACAAAGACCATCTCCTCTGAAACGTTCGAATTGATTGCCATTTAACTCAACGTCCATTACAAGTGTGACATCTGGCGACTTAACTGTTGCCTCGTTTAAAGCTAGATACGTATTTGACTCTGCATTATGATGCTCCACCTTCACTTCTAACAGCGGATATTCCACCACATTAAAATCCTTTTTAGCAATGGACAAAACTAACTTTTCTAATTCTGAAGGCTTCCAGTCTGCATAAAAACCTAGGTGTCCTGTATGGATGCCGACAAATGCCACTTGATCTAATAAATGAGAATATCGATGAAAGGCATGTAAAAGCGTCCCATCTCCACCTATAGAGACAACAATTTCTGGTGCTTCCTCATCATACGTTAAGCCAAAATCCTGTAAGTAGGTTTTAGCTAGCTCCATTAGCTCATTGGATTGTGCATCTCGACGTGATTGAATCGCAAATTTCATTGTGAGTCACGCTCCTTCTCCGATAGTAAATTAGGATTCGATGCTTCCTTGTATTCGCTGAAATACGCCTGTGCTTCTTGAATTTCACTACGAATAGATGACATTTCCTCATCTAAGCGAAATGCTGCCTCAGCCGCACTTTGCAAGCGATTTTTTATTTCCTCTGGGAACATGCCCTTATATTTATAATTTAAAGAGTGCTCAATAGATGCCCAAAAATTCATAGCGAGTGTTCGTATTTGGATTTCGGCTAACACTACCTTTTTCCCCTGGATCGTTTCAACAGGATATTCAACAATCATATGGTAGGAGCGATAACCACTTGGTTTATTATGTGTAATATAATCGCGTTCTTCCACTACACGCATATCTTTTCGTTGACGAATAAGCTCCGTTACTGTAGCAATATCATCAACAAATTGACACATAATTCGAAGACCGGCAATATCACCGAGTTCATCACCAAGTTGTTTAGATGGCTCAAAAGCTAACCCTTTTTCCAATGTTTTATCATATATACTTGCTAAGGGCTTTACACGACCTGTTACAAATTCGATAGGTGAATTGGCATTAACAATACCGAATTGCGAACGCATGCCCTTTAATTTTACTTTTAGTTCATCTACTGCTTGTTTATAAGGACTTAAAAATATTTCCCATTGTCCCATCACAAAAACCTCCCGACATTCGGTATCGAACACCGTCTGTTCGTTTTGTCTTTCTATTCAGCGAGAATTGCCTTGAAGTGTTGTTCCACTGTTTGGACAAATTCTGCCCCGTAATTGTAATTTCCTTCAATATTATACACGAGCATTTCCAATTCATCGTAGAAATTTGTAAGCTCGATTGCTTCTTCACTTATTCGTAGTATTGGATCTTTCTTTTTTTGTAAAATATGTACAAGATTTTCCCAACTACTCGGTGGAAAACGCAAGTAATGATAGTCTTCGCCTGCATCCAGTAGATAAATAAATGCAAAATCATCTGAGTCTGCAATAAGTTGTCCAGCAGGTTTTAACTGTAAATTTACTTCATTGTCGTTTAAACTAAAATGAAGTTGATCTTGTTCAAAATTCGATGTTTCTATTGTATAAATTTTACGCACGTGCGGTTCCCCTTTTCGTTGTACTCTTCCTCTTATTTTAGCACAGAGGGTAAATAGTTGCAGTGTGTAAATGTTAAATCAAGCGAAACAGCGAATGAAAAATAAAAAAATAAATAGGTGAATATAAATGACACAAGAAATTGAAATCGAGTTTAAAAATCTCCTAACTAAACATCAATACGAGCAACTATTACAAGATTTCCACATTCGTAATAATGCTATTCATCGTCAAACAAATCATTATTTCGACACACCTACTCATGCGATTCGCAAGCTACAAAGTGGACTGCGCATTAGGCAAATCGGTGAATATTATGAATGTACACTTAAAGAAAAAAATGCTGAGCATGCTCACCTTGAAACTACGGACCAATTAACAGCACATCAAGCCCAGAAAATGTTAGAGGGCGAAGGCTTCTTTGCTCAAGAGGTTGCCAAAAAACTTGCCCTTCATGGGATTCCATTAGACCAATTACGGGTGTTTGGCTCACTTACTACAGATCGTGTCGAAATTCCGTATAAAGAGGGACTTCTTGTTTTTGACCATTCTTACTATTTGCAGTGCGACGATTATGAGGTAGAATATGAAGCAAAAGATGCCATAAAAGGAAAAGCAATCTTCGACGAATTTTTACAACAATATGGTATTCCTAAGCAGGAAACTGATAAGAAAATCGCCCGCTTTATGAAGGCTTTACAGCAGCAAAATTCATAATAGTATAAAAAGAAAGGTGACTAACTTCTTGGATATTCAATCACTAAGATCTTTAATGGAGATTCAAGCATTACAAACACTTGGATCGACAGATGGTTCATCCACAAACGCTTTGACAGACAATCAATCTATTTTCTCTGACATGATGAATGAATTATTAGGGGACGCTTCAACTGCCAGCAATGCCAAGCTTTCTAGCTTACTAGGTTTAGGCACAGCAAGCGCTGATATCTTCAATCAGTTAGCTAATACTTCAGAAGGCACGCTTGAATCATTGTTATACAAAGGTTCTAATGCTGTGTACGTTCCTGAATCCGTTAAGCAGGCATTAGCAAGCTCTTATGGGCAGACAAAACTCGATTCCTATGTTTCAGATAATGTTATTGGCTCAACTGCCTATGCAAACTCTTTGGCAGGAGCAGATCAATATGCTGCTATTATAGAAAAGGCCTCAGCAACCTATGGTGTACCTGAGAAGCTTATTGCAGCCGTTATAAAACAAGAATCTAATTTTAATCCATCTGTAGTTAGTCATGCAGGAGCGCAGGGCTTGATGCAATTAATGCCTCAAACAGCACAGTATCTAGGAGTTACCAATGCTTTTGATCCAGAGCAAAATATTATGGCTGGGGCAAAATATTTGCGCCAAATGCTAGATAAGTTTAATAATGATCCTACACTAGCATTAGCAGCCTATAATGCTGGCGCTTCTCGTGTCACAAAATATGGAGGCATCCCTCCTTTCAAAGAAACACAGAATTATGTCAAAAAAGTAATGAATTACTTCACAGTGTAATCGCATTTTTCTTACTATCTATCTATTTTCCAACAAATTTCACCCTCTGTGGTGAAATTTGTGCTTTTATAGCGAACAACAATTCGAAAGAGCTCTTTATTTGTGAAAACGAAAAGACGTTGATAGAATGAAGGTAGTCACAAGAAATTCACATTTTAATGACGGAGTATATAAATGGTACTTTACGATATAAAGAATTAAAGGAGCATATAACTTATGAGTCGAAAATACACTGTTCCTTATGAGGAGCTGGGGGCTGAAAAACTGGCAGAGCTTATTCATGCATTCTATAAAAGAGTTGCTCAGCATCCTGATCTTATTCCAATCTTTCCAGAGGATTTAACAGAGACAGCCCGTAAGCAAATTCAATTTCAAACACAGTATTTAGGTGGACCAAATCTCTTTACTGAAGAACATGGACATCCAATGATGCGTGCACGTCATATGAATTTTCCGATTACACCAGATCGCGCACAAGCTTGGCTGGAATGTATGTCAGAAGCTATGGATGAAGTAGGTTTGGAAGGGAAGTTCCGTGAAACTTATTATCAACGTTTAGTATTAACAGCTCATCACATGGTTAATACGCCTAATGACGATGAGGGGGAATTGTTACGTGAATAATATTCAAATGCTACAAGAACCAACGCCAACGATTTCTACTGCCAATAAGCCTATTGAATTGTATATTTTCGTAGATCCACTTTGTCCTGAAGCTTTTAGTATGCAGGCTGTGCTTCGTAAATTACAGCTTGAATACAACCATTACTTCACTTGGCGCTTTGTTCTAAGCACTGAGCTTACCTCTTTAAACTGCTTAAGCAAGCGTGTAAAGGGTTGTATATCAGGCATAGAGCTAGATATTAATCACCCTGTATTACCTTCTATCGCTATTAAAGCGGCCGAATTACAGGGCAAACGCGCAGGTGCACGATATTTATCGAAATTACAAGAATATGTATTACTAAGCCATCAAGATGTAAACTCCTATGCTACTCTTTTAAAGATCGCAGAGGATATTCAACTAGATATGAATGAATTTACCGTTGACTTCGGCTCAAAGGAAGCAGCACGAGCTTTCCAATGTGATTTATACATTAAACGTGAAATGGAAGTTGACGAAGTCCCAAGTATTGTATTTTTCAATGAATGTATAGAAGATGAGGGACTAAAGGTTAGTGGTAGCTATGCCTATGAAGTTTATGAACATATTTTAGAAGAAATGCTCAATGAACAGCTTGTACGTCAACCTTTACCATCAATTGAGGACTTATTTTCAAAATTCCATACACTTTCTACAAATGAAATAGCATTTATCTATTCATTAACAGAACAAGCAGCCGAACGTGAACTAAAGAAACGTATGCTGCAACAAAAGATTGAACGAATCCAGACAACTCACGCTACATTATGGCGTCTTAAATAATACACGTTAAGGACTTAGCTAATAATCATTAGTTGAGTCCTTATTTTATTACATAAAAACAAAGAAACGCCTCTATCCTCGACCGATAGAGACGCTTCTTTTTCACAAAGGGGATGGGAGAAATGTTCACGTTCAAACAAAGGGGTGTATGTTTGTTTTGTGATTTATTTCACAAGAATTACTCTATCATGGAATAATATATTTAGCAATGAATCCAATACTAGATTCACAAATTTGTCAAATAGAAAGCGATTTCAAACAGTATTTTTCCAAGATGCACTCTTTTAAAGTATTTATAAATCAAAAAAAATCATTATTCTTTCCATTCAATTAAAGCTGGCTATAAAAAAAAACAGGCTATAGGAATATTCCTATAGCCCAATAAATTAGTTATTTAACAATAATTTTTCTAATTCAATTAAACGCTCTTCAAATACTTTACAAGCATCCTCTATTGGCTTCGCGACGTTCATATCAACACCTGCTGCCTTTAATACTTCAATTGGGAAATCCGAGCAACCTGCTTTTAAGAAGTTATTAATATAACGTTCTACAGCCGGTTCACCCTCCTCTAAAATCTGTTTACTCAATGCTGTAGCTGCCGATTTACCTGTCGCATATTGATAAACATAGTAATTATAATAGAAGTGCGGAATACGTGCCCACTCTAAACCAATTTCCTCATCCACAACCATATCATCACCGAAGTATTTTTTATTAAGTTCATAATACACTTCAGTCAATCGATCGGCTGTCAAAGACTCACCATTCTTATCCATTTGATGAATTAAGTGTTCGAATTCAGCAAACATTGTTTGTCTGAAAACTGTACTTCTGAAACCGTCTAACCAATGATTTAGCAAGTAGATTTTTTGTTGAGGGTCATCAATGGTTTTAAGTAAATAGTCATTTAATAGTTCTTCATTACATGTTGAAGCAACCTCAGCGACAAAAATAGAGTAATCCCCATAAACAAATGGCTGATTATTTCTTGAATAATAACTATGAACACTATGACCAAATTCATGTGCCAACGTAAAGAGATTATTCACATTATCTTGCCAATTCATTAGAATATAAGGATTTGTTCCATAAGCACCGGATGAGTATGCACCACTTCGTTTCCCTTTATTCTCTAAAACATCTACCCAACGGTTATCTAGTCCGTTTTGAACGATGTTTTGATATTCCTCACCTAATGGCGCTAAAGCCTTCACTAAAATATCTTTAGCTTCGTCGTAAGTAACCTTCATTTCCACCTCTTTTACAAGAGGTGCAAATAAATCCCACATATGCAATTCATCCACACCTAAAAGCTTCTTACGTAACGAAATATAGCGCTGCATCGCAGGTAAATGCTTATGAATCGTTTCTACTAGTTGATCGTAAACATTTTCAGGAATGAAATTATTCGACATTGCTGCCTCACGTGCAGAGTCATAATGACGAATACGAGCACTCACATTATGTTTCTTCACATTCCCTGTTAGCGTTGACGAGAACGTATTTTTAAACTTGCCATATGTTGCGTACATGGCTTTAAAAGCACCTTCACGAACTGAGCGTTCTTTGCTCTCTAAAAACTTGATATAGTTACCATGCGTAAGTTGTACTTCTTCCCCATCTTCATTTTTCACGTAAGGGAATTCCAAATCCGCATTATTTAACATGCTGAATGTATTAGAGGCAGTGCCAGTTACCTCAGACATTTGAGCGAGTAATGCTTCCTGTTCCGCTGGTAAGACATGTGGACGTGCCATTGTTATTTCTTTTAATGATTGCTTGTACAATTGTAGATCTTGATTTTCAGCTAAATAGCTTTCGATTGTTTCTTCATTTAATGCCAAAATTTCTGGCGTTAAAAATGATAGACCAGCAGAAATACTCGTTGCCAATGTTTGAATACGGCTATTCATATCTTGATAAAAACTATTTGTCGTATCCTGATCATAGCGCATATGAGCATATGTGTAGAGCTTCATTGCACGTTCATAAATATGATCGTGATACTGTAAAGCTGCTAATAATGCTTGTGCTCCATTATTTAAAGTACCTGCAAAACTAGATGCTTTTTTAGCAAGCTCTGCAACTTCCTTGAACTCATCTTCCCAAAGTGCTTCGGATGCAAAAATATCCTCTAATCGCCATGTTAATTCTTCAGGTACCTCATTTCGTACCAAAATTTGATTACTGTTACTAGCCATGTACATGCCAGCCCCCTTTAAATGTGCTTTTTTTCCCTATACTCTCATATTTTCTCAGTATATTGCGGCAATTGCAAATAATTGTGCGTACACTATCTCACAAATATCCTGTAGTTTCTGATCTTGTTCTATTCCTTTCAAAATGAGGCTATATTGTTGAATAGCTTTAACTGCCTGTCTGGTATATTCTAAATGAGACTGCATGAGAAAATTTTGAATATGGTGTTTTTTTAATTCATATGGCTCTAAACCTAACTGTTGACTAAAATGCAACAGCATCGTTTGCCATTCACTTGAAAATAGTGAAATTGCTGTCCCATCTTTTACCGGAATACCAATATAAGAAGGCATTGCCGAAATAGAAAAATTCAACTCATAACAACTTCGTAAAAATGTATCCTGCACCCCTTGTTTACTATGTAGGAGGCGCCTATTTGCAAATTGCTGGCAAGCATGTTTATATAGCTGCCAATACTGTTGAAATTCTTCTAAGGAAATGCAAGTTGGTAAATAAAATGGAAAGCGTTGCTTATCTATGGGGATTTTTTGGACTTTCCCTATAAAAGTATGCCCATGCACATAAAGGAGATTCGTCCAATATTCAAAATAGGCTGTTTTGGCATTATAGGTCATTAAATAAGGAAGGCCTGTTGAAGTGGGCATGAATGACTTTTGTAGTAATGGAGGAATACTTATTTTTCTAATTCCATTAATTGCTTCGTATCTTTGAGGCGTTACAAAGAGCCAAATGGCTTGAATATTATTTTTTTCATAGCCTGTTGTCCGCTCCTGCCATTTATGATGAGTAAGTGGGCTACATTGAAATTCCAGTGCGACGTTGTTAGTTTCTAACGCAACAAGCAAATCTGGACGCTGAGAAAGCTCTGTTAAATAGGGCTCCAACTTCACTTTATGTCCAAGCTTTTGTAGCCATTCAAACAATTGAATTTTACCTTGTAAATGAAGTTTTGACTCACCTTCAGCAAATAATTTCGGACATTGACTTTGCGTATGATGTGCAAAATGCGGGATATTATAGGAACCAATTTTTAAATGAACTGGTTCTAGACATTGAGGACAAAAAAATGTCATCTGGCGCCTATATGTCTGCAATGCTTTTCTCGTATATTGATATGCGTGAAAAAGCTGCTGTAAATTATTATAGGCAATTAGCATATAATCAGCTCCTTTTTGGCCAACTATAGTAAAAATTATTAGCTATCACAAATTAAAAGCTGTTTTTTCTTGAAATTTATGAAATGCCACACTACTGAGCTTTTCGTATAAAAAAACTGTAGTGAATCTCGATAAATTTACCGAGTTCACTACAGTCTAAAAAATCAAGTAAACATATGCTTAAGCAAAGTATTTTCGAACTGTCTCAAAGCAATTAAATTCCATTATTTTTTCGCCGTACTCCTCTAAACGATGAATCGTAAAATTAGATGGCGTTAAAAATTCTTTGATGACCGCATTTCGATCGTGACGATTTAATTCTTCATCTGCATTTCCGAAATCAACCACTAAATAGTACCAATTTTCATATTTAAATAATGAGGAATCCACTAATTCGTCCGTCATTCGTTTTGCAACAGGGATTAACTCATCAATATCTTTAAATTTATATACATAAATGTCTGTATCCATAAATAATTCTGATTCATCCATGTCACCAAATTGAGTTAGTTGGCTAAGAAGATCGTCCCCAACTTCATCGAATGGTGCAAACATCTCTTTGTGTTCATCAAAATTCGAATGACCATCTAATGTTTCACCGTCTTTTAAGATATGTGCACGTGTGACAATGATTTCTAAGCCTACTTCAGATGCATTGATATGAATCCAAATCGGACCTTCTACATCAAAATAATCCTCCGTATTTACTTCATCAATCATATCCCAAAAAAGCTGTTCACCCTTTGCTCGATTGTACCAGATTTCTTCACGACTATAGCCGCGATCCTCTATATCATTGTACGTAATAAAGAGCTTAAGTGTATTTTCATTTACACGTTCGATGTCCACTAGACCTCATCTCCCTTCACTGTCATATGTCGAAAAACAGTTTTGTTTCATTAGTATGCTTTTATTCTTTGTTTTTAACCTTCATACTGCATTTGTTTTTCAACCTTTGACCACACCAGTAAAACCACACGAGGAACTGCAAACATTAAATTTTTTTATTTACAGTTGTCTCTAACACTATTGTATGCTGTTCTGTCATAAAATGAAAAGGATATACACCATTTCACAGAAGATATTTGAATTATTGAAATTGTAGTAAACTATTTAACTTAAATCAAGTTTAACATACTTTAACGGAAATATATGACTTTGCCCTATTAATTATTATACTTTATATAGAAGGTTTTACATAAGTAAAACATAAAAAAATAGATGTCACAATATGCATCTCACATCTGTAACATCTACTACTTATTTTATTCAGAATAGATTAAATTAATTCACCATTCTTTGTGCTTCTTGCAACTGATATGCTCGAACTTTTCGAGGTAAGAAACGGCGAATTTCATCTTCGTTATAGCCAACTTGTAGACGTTTTTCATCTAGAATGATTGGTCGGCGTAATAAACCAGGATATTCCTGAATTAATTCATATAAACGTTGTAAAGGTAAACTTTCCACATCTACATTTAATTTTTGGAATATTTTAGAACGCGTTGAAATAATTTCATCTGTGCCATCTTCCGTCATACGTAAGATTTTTTTAATTTCACTAATACTTAGTGGTTCAGAAAATATATTACGTTCTGTATAGGGAATTTCGTGCTCCTCTAGCCATGCTTTCGCTTTACGGCAAGAGGTACAACTTGGTGATGTAAATAGAGTTACGATCATTCGTTCTGACACATCCTTTCATTTTGTAATCATATCTATAAACCAGTGTGTTAAATTAGAATTAATGTAATGTAAAATACACAGTACCATTATACAGCACTCCGCTGTTTTTGAATATAGTTCCAATAAAAAAAAGAATGAGCGTCTTGCTAAATTTTCTGTCTTTTTATATACCTTTTAATGTATATACTTTTTTCACAACATTCCGAACTACTACTACTATTCCCACTTTAAGTGTATTTTAAACATCTTTTTACGTCGCTCCGCTGTTCTCATTTACCTAAAATAAACGAGAAAATTGTCAATTCGACATGTACACCACAAGTTAATTTTAATAAAAAAGTTTCTTTTTATAACAAATTTACACAACAAAAAAAGCATATAATTTTTTCTCTAAAAAAAACACCGCCAAAAGTCTGACTTTACACAATGAAATCTTTATAATATAATTCAATGCAATAAAATCAATTTCATGTTAAATTGAGAAAAACGCTGACGAAGAGTAGTACATATGTTAATGACACGTTTAGAGAGTCTGTGGTTGGTGAAAACAGATCGTGGGGCATATGGAATGGACTTCCGAGTTAGCTTTGTGAACGTTTCATGAATAGAAACTACTAGCAAGGCTCGTCCCTTCACGTTACGAAGCTGAGTGGCCGTTAAGGCAAGCTGGGTGGTACCGCGGATTCAAACATCATTCGTCCCTTCATTAGAAAAAGTCTAATGAGGACGCGTGATGTTTTTTATTTGAATTCGAGGAGGAAATTTTCATGACAACCATCTTTTCTGGTGTACAGCCTACAGGAATTGTAACTTTAGGGAACTACTTAGGAGCCTTCAAGCAATTCCCTGCCCTTCAAGATGAAGGAGATGCAATCTATTGCATCGTCGATCAACACGCTATTACAGTCGCTCAAGATCCAAAGGAATTACGAGAAAGTATTCGTAAGCTTGCTGCTACTTATATTGCAACTGGCATCGATCCTAAAAAGTCTACATTATTTATTCAATCAGAGGTGCCAGCACATGCTCAGGCAGGATGGATGTTACAGTGTGTTGCATCTATCGGTGAACTTGAACGTATGACACAATTTAAAGATAAATCTAATGGTAAAGAGAGTGTCTCTGCTGCTCTTTTAACATACCCACCATTGATGGCTGCAGACATTCTACTTTATAACACAAATATTGTCCCAGTGGGCGATGATCAGAAACAACATATCGAGTTAACACGTGATCTAGCAGAACGCTTTAATAAACGTTATGGTGACGTTTTAACAATTCCAGAGATTCAATTACCAAAAGCTGGTGCTCGCATTAAATCTCTACAAGAGCCAACAAAAAAAATGAGCAAATCTGATCCCAATACAAAGGCGACAATCAGATTGCTAGACACAGCAAAAGACATTGAGAAAAAAATTAAATCAGCTGTTACTGATTCTGATGGTATCGTAGCATTTGATGTAGAAAATAAACCAGGTGTTTCAAATTTATTGACGATTGAATCGGCTATTTCAGGTATTTCTATTGATGATCTCGTTAAAAAATATGAAGGCATTGGTTATGGTGGCTTCAAGCAAGGTGTAGCTACTGCTGTAATCGATCACCTGACGCCAATTCAAGAAAAATTCTATCATTTAGTAGAATCCTCTGAATTAGACGTCATCCTTGATGAAGGTGCTGAAAAAGCAAATGCAATTGCCAGTGCCACATTAAAACGTATGGAAGAGGCAATGGGCCTTGGGCGTGCACGCCGCTAATCATTTCATTTATAGCTTATCTGACGTTCGATCAAAGCCTATATCAAGAACGACAGCACATATGATGATACAAGCACCAACCGCCATATAAAATTCCGTAGTTTGAAAAATAAATTTGAACACAACTTTCCAAGAGTACCCTAGCGTACGGTAATTTAAATACAATATAAGATTCCCTATTGAGAGGATCATGAGACCATAGCTTACTAAAAATAAAAAGAGACGGAACAATGTAACGGCATCCTTTCTATTTCTTCTTACTTATCATTTATTCACAAAACTATAAAAAAAGACGTCAGCCAATTAAATTTGGCTGACGTTTTTTGAGTTTAGATGTACTATTTATGCTTCATATTTTTTAAATAGAAGACTTGCATTATGACCACCAAAACCAAGAGAATTACTCATTGCATATTGAATGTTTGCTTCTCTCGCTTCATTTGGAACATAATCTAAATCACAATCAGGATCTGGATCTGTTAAATTAATTGTTGGTGGTAATATACCTTCTTTAAGTGCAAGAGCGGTAAAAATAGCTTCTACGCCCCCTGCTGCCCCTAATAAGTGTCCTGTCATAGACTTTGTAGAACTCATAGCTAGGTTATAAGCATGGTCACCGAAAGCAGTTTTAACAGCTTGTGTTTCAAATAAGTCATTATATGGCGTACTAGTACCATGTGCATTGATATAATCAACTTGAGATGCCTCTACACCAGCATCTGTCAATGCTTGCATCATTGCACGTGCGGCACCTTCACCCTCTGGAGCTGGAGCAGTAATATGATGAGCATCACCTGTTGCACCATAACCTAATACTTCCGCATAGATTTTAGCGCCACGAGCTTTTGCATGTTCGTATTCTTCTAAGATGACAATACCTGCACCTTCACCAATAATAAATCCATCACGATTTTTATCAAATGGACGGCATGCTTCTTGTGGATTTTGATTTAAAGATAATGCAGTATTGGCACAGAAACCTGCGACAGCCATTGTTACGATTGGTGATTCCGCACCACCTGAAATCATAACATCTGCATCCCCACGTTCAATAACTTTAAAAGCATCTCCAATTGAGTTTGTTCCAGAAGCACATGCTGTTACTGAGCAAGAGTTAATTCCCTTTGCACCTAAATGAATCGACACTTGACCTGAAGCCATATCTGGAATCATCATTGGAATGAAGAATGGGCTAACTCGTCTTGCCCCGCGCTCTTGGAATGTTAAAAACTGTTGCTCATAGGTTTCCATTCCACCAATACCCGAACCAATCCAAACACCCGCACGTGGAGCTAACTCCTCATCAATTGTTAGCTGTGCATCTTCCATAGCCATGATTGAAGCAGCTAATGCATAATGTGTAAAGCGGTCCATCTTTCGAGCTTCTTTACGATCAATATATTTTTCAATATCAAAATCTTTCACTTCTGCTGCAATTTTGGCTGCAAAAAGCTCTTTATTTAAACGTGTTAGCTCACCAATGCCAGATTTACCAGCTTTAATGTTCGCCCATGTTTCTTCGATGCTATTTCCTAGTGGTGTAACTGCGCCAATTCCTGTAATTACTACTCGTCTTTTACTCATTGTCTTACTCCCCTCAAGCATTTTTCCTACTTATTTTCCCCATCTCATGGCTACGGCACCCCATGTTAAGCCGCCACCAAAACCAACAAGGACTAATAAATCATCCTCTTTAATTTTACCTGCTTCAAGCTCATCTACCAAGGAAATACCAATCGATGCTGCAGAAGTATTCCCATATTTATGAATCGTTTTTGACATTTTTTCTGGTGGTAGCTCTAATCGCTCACGAGCAGATTCCATAATACGTATATTCGCCTGATGCGGCACTAAAAAATCTACGTCTTCTTTTGTTAATCCTGCTTTATCTAACACACTGACAGCCGATTCACCCATCTGACGTACAGCAAATTTAAATACTTCACGACCATTCATGGCAATTGTATCTTGTTTTGTTAAATAAAGATTTTTACCGCCTGTGCCATCTGCACCAAGCTCAAATGATAAAATACCTCTGCCTTCAGATACTGGCCCTACAACTGCTGCGCTCGCGCCATCACCGAATAATACTGCTGTATTTCGATCGTTCCAATCAATGACTTTTGACAGCTTTTCAACACCTACTACTAAGACATATTTATAAGTGTTTGCCTCTACAAAATGTTTAGCTGTCACTAAACTATATATAAATCCTGCACATGCGGCTGCTTGATCCATCGCCGCAGCATTTACTGCTCCGAGTTGTTCCTGAACCATACATGCTACACTTGGGAAAGTTTGATCCTGTGTGACAGTTGCTACAAGTATTAACCCAATCTCCTCAGGCGTAATACCCGCTTTTGCAATAGCTTCTTTAGCAGCGGCTACTGCTAAATCTGAAGTTTCCTGATCATCTGCCGCAAAATGACGTTCTTCAATGCCTGTTCGCGTACGAATCCACTCATCCGAAGTATCCATTATTTTTTCTAAATCAAAATTTGTCACGACTTTCTCAGGAACATATTTGCCTATTCCTAAAATACCAGCGTTCATATAGCAACCCCTCAGCTTTCTTACTATCAATTATTAGTAACTGGTCATAATTATAACGCATAGTAAAGGAATGACGCAAGATGATTTAAAATTATTGTGTATTGAACGAGTCGTTTCTTTGTTATTGAAAGTAAGCTTAGCCTTATACTACGTATAGCTTGAAGTCTATAGAGTTTCCAAATTCCCTTTTTCAGGTTTGCATACTTTGGCAAATTGAATGCCGCAAAAAATACCTGAGAATTATAAAATGCAAAACCTTGTATTTGTTGTGACAAATTCGCCATGTTTCACATAAAAGATTCATTTTTTTTCGATTTATGTTATGATATGATAATGAATATGAGTAAAAACTTATGATGAAAAAAGTTCGGTTGAGGTGAAATTAATGCAATATATCGTAACGTTCGTATGGTCATTCCTACTAGTTTCAATGTTAAACTATGTAGTCAGCTCTGTACTTGGTGCACCATTTGATTTTAAGACAGGGGCAATCGTTTCAGTTGTATTCTCCATCTTAATTTTTATTATTGGAGCAATCATTCCAAACGATCCTACACCAGAAGCTGCAGACCATCATTAATTCAGCTAGAAAAAACCTGTTCCGCATTATGCGAAACAGGTTTTTTCTGTTATTTTTCCACTATACAATGGCCATCATGCATTTTTACATGCAATGTTTCTCCAGGCAATACCTCGCCTCGTAGCAGTTCCTTAGCCACTGCCGTTTCGATATGGCGTTGTACAAAGCGCTTTAGTGGTCTTGCCCCAAATTGAGCATCTGCTCCTTGTAGAACAACCCAATCAATAACTTCTTGGTCGACAGCTAATGTAATTTCCTGTTCAGCCACACGGTTAATTAACTGCTCTACATACTTCCAAGCAATTGCTGTAAAGTGTTTATTTGATAAGGCATGGAAAAAGATAATATCATCCATACGGTTTAATAACTCTGGTTTGAAATGCTGTCTGAGAGCAGTCATAACCAAGTCTTCAACGGTTGGATCGTCATCTTTTGCCTCCATTAAATAACTAGAGCCGATATTCGACGTTAAAATTACTACGGTATTTGTAAAATTGACCATACGTCCTTGACTATCTGTAATTCTTCCGTCATCTAAAATTTGCAATAAAATATTAGCCACATCTGGGTGTGCTTTTTCAATTTCATCTAATAACACTACAGAATAAGGGTTACGACGGACAGCTTCCGTTAATTGACCGCCTTCCTCATAGCCAATGTACCCTGGAGGAGCACCAACTAAGCGAGACACACTATGCTTCTCCATATATTCGCTCATATCAATTCGAATAAAATGATCTTCTGAATCAAATAATTGAGCAGCTAGTGCCTTAGCAAGCTCTGTTTTACCAACACCTGTCGGACCTAAGAATAAAAAGCTACCAATTGGACGATGCGGATCTTTAATGCCTGCACGAGCACGCCATACAGCCTCTGTTACTAATTGAACAGCTGTATCTTGGCCAACTACGCGTTCATGTAATGTATCTTTTAAACGTAATAGTTTTTCGCGCTCGCCTTCCACTAATTTTGTCACAGGAATACCTGTCCAGCGAGAAACAATTGCTGCGATTTCTTCAGCTGTCACTTCTTCACGTAAAATACGGGACTCTGCGCCGCTTTCTAATTCTTTTTCGAGCACCTGAATGTCTTTTTCAAGTGTTGGAATTTTACCATGACGTAATTCTGCAGCTTTATTTAAATCATACTTACTTTCCGCTTCATCTAAATCACGACGGTACTTATCTAAAGTCTCGCGTTTTTTCTGAATATCATGTAGCTTTTCCTTTTCTGCCTCCCATTGTTGCCGCATTCCTTCAGAGGACTCTTTTAACTTTGCCAATTCCTCTCGTAATTGCTCCAGACGCTTTCTACTTGCTTCGTCCTTTTCCTTACGCAACGCTTGTTCTTCAATTTCTAACTGCATAATACGACGAGTCACGGCATCAAGTTCCTGTGGCATTGAATCAATTTCTGTTCGAATCATTGCACATGCCTCATCAATTAAATCAATCGCCTTATCTGGTAAAAATCGCTCTGTAATATAACGATTGGAGAGTTCTGCTGCGGCCACAATCGCACGGTCATGAATACGTACTGCATGATGTAATTCAAAGCGCTCTTTTAAGCCTCTTAAAATAGACACAGTATCCTCAATAGAAGGCTCACGTACAAGAACTTGCTGGAATCGGCGTTCTAAGGCAGGATCTTTTTCAATATACATACGATATTCATCTAATGTAGTAGCACCGATACAATGTAATTCACCACGAGCTAGCATGGGCTTTAACATATTTCCTGCATCCATAGCGCCATCCGTTTTGCCTGCGCCTACAATTGTATGAATTTCATCAATAAATAAAATGATTTGACCTTCTGAATCTTTCACTTCTTTTAACACGCCTTTTAAACGCTCTTCAAATTGGCCACGGTAGCTTGCACCTGCAATTAAGGCACTCATATCCAGCTCGTATAGCACGCACTCTTTCAAGCCCTCTGGTACATCACCCTTCACAATACGTTGAGCTAAACCTTCTACAATCGCTGTTTTACCAACTCCTGGCTCACCAATTAATACAGGATTATTTTTTGTTTTACGCGTTAAGATGCGAATGACATTTCGAATTTCCTCATCGCGCCCAATGACAGGATCCATTTTGCCATTTTTAACTTCTTCTATTAAATTACGTCCAAATTGCTCTAATGGCTTTTGATTATCTGTTTGTTGAAATTGCATAACTAGCACTCCTTTACTTTAATATTTCGCATAATTTTTATACCCATTCAGGTTCTTTTTAAAAGTTTGACCTTCTTTGACTAACTTTATTTTACATCACTCGACAGTTCTTCGCAAAGAAATAGCACTAAATTTTTACACTTATTCATGAAAATTTACGTTATAATAATAGTATGTTTCTATGTTTTAGTATCGAAAAGTCCACTGTCCTTTTGTAATAATCGCCATTTATTACAAAAAGAAAGCGATGTGTTGGAGATATGGTTTCAATGGATAATATGTTTGAAAAAATTATGGACCTTTTTCAAAAGCATGGTGTTTTTATCAAAGTAAATAAAGGGAATAAAATTTTTCTAGAGGGTGAACGGTCAAAGGAAATATACTATATTAAGTCAGGTGTTATATCGATTAGTCAAGAAACTGAGGCAGGTAAGGAATTGACGATTCGTATATGTGGTCCTGATAGTATCATTGGAGAGGGTTCATTATTTTGTAACCTTGTCTATAACTCCATGACTGCAAAAGTTTTAGAATCTGCTACGCTATATGTTTTAAGTCGAAAGTCATTAGAACATTTACTGGAAGAACAGCCTACAATCATGGTGGAATACATGAAGTGGCTTCAGACAGAAAATTTAAAACATCAGAGTCGTTTGCGTGATTTAGTGTTAAATGGTAAAAAGGGTGCCTTGTTTTCAACACTCATTCGTCTATCTAATACGTATGGTAAACCTTTAGAGGATGGTTCCATTTTTATTGAGTTTCAACTAACAAATACGGAAATTGCAAATTTGTGTGCGACTAGTCGTGAAATGATTAATCGTATGTTGAATGATTTAAAAAAACATGACATTTTGACTTTTGACAAAGGCTTTATTACTATTCATGATTTACAATTTTTAAAAAATGAGATTGCCTGCGAAAATTGTCCATTACAAGTATGCCGTATCGATTAATTCGTTACATGCTAAATCCCTGCTTATTTCTTATAAGCAGGGATTTTTAATAGCCACTATTAGCGTACACCCAATGCCATTTTTGCATAGCGTGACATTTTATCTTTTGACCAAGGTGGATTCCATACAATGTTTACATTTGTACTTTTCACTTCCGGAAGTTCATTTAATGCTGTATTCACTTGATCCACAATTACTGGGCCAAGTGGACACCCCATCGATGTTAGCGTCATTGTAACCGTCGCTACACCTTCATCATCTAATTCTACATCATATACTAAACCTAAGTTGACGATATCAATTCCAAGCTCAGGGTCAATTACGTTTTCTAATGCACCTAACATGCTATCTTTCATATCTTGATCCATTCCCATTTCTCCTTCCATCATAGTGTTAACCTTATCATAGCAGATGCATCATATTATGCCAAATGCTCTGCAAGCCAATCTGTCGCTGCTAACATTCCGTCACGTGGTACAGTATGTCCAGCCTTTTTATTCACCATGAATGTTAAATTTTCAGGGTTTGCTTGATAGTATTCCCGTAATGTTTCATAAAATTTATAGGTTTCATGGAAAGGTACAGTTTTATCTAATTCACCGTGCCAAAAGAAAATCGGGCGTCCTACAAATTTTTCAGGAGTTAGACTGACATCATAGGTTCCTAGAACCTCATTAATCTTTTGCACATCTTCCTCTGTCATGGGCCAATTGACACCACTTTTTGTAAATTGCTGCAATTGGTATTCACCCAATTTTATAAAACCAGGCGCACCCATACATATTGCAGCCGTTTGAATCCAATCATAAAGCTTAAGACAGCCTGATGTCACAATACCACCCATAGACGTACCTCCTATGCCAATTTTATGATGAGCTAATAAATTTTTATTCTTTAATTCATTATATAATTGTTCCACTTCATGAATAGAATTTATAACAATATCCCAAAATTTCAAGTTCATTTGCATCTCTGTGAGACCTTCGCTACGGTCACCATGAAATTTTGCATCTGGTAATAGGACACGCACCCCTTTATGCACCAACTGATATGCATAGTGTAAGTTATGTTCTTTTGCACTCATAAATCCATGTAAAAAGATCACTACCGGGGTATCTTCATTCATATTGTCTGTATGTATATGTAATAAAGGAATATTTCCCCACATTTCTTTTTCTACAAACATTCTTGTCACTCCCAACTCTTGTCTCATCTTTATGTTAGCAAACTTTTTTCACTGTGACAAAATTTTGACGAATGAAAGACAAAGAGATACTATTCAAACTATAGGAAAGGGGCAACAAGCTATGAAACCGCATTTAATCGTATTGGATTTAGATGGTACTTTATTAACAGACCAACAACAAATTTCCGCAAAAACAAAAAAATCATTATTGCAGGCTAAGGAACAAGGACATCAAGTAATGATTGCAACTGGCCGTCCATACCGTGCCAGTGATATTTATTATCATGAGCTTGGGCTTACAACACCAATAGTCAATTTTAATGGAGCCTATGTGCATCACCCTAAAAATGTCTCTTGGCAGCATATGCATACTCCCATTGATTTAAGTGTTGTCCATGATGTCGTTAATTCCATTAATAGTTACGAGTATGAAAATATCATTGCTGAGGTGAAGGATGATATTTATGTACACACAGAGGATGATCGCATCTTAAATATTTTTAATATGGGTAATCCGAAAATTACACTTGGGGATTTATATACACATCTCTTAGATAATCCTACAAGTTTACTGATACAGGCAAATGAAGCCAATTCTGTCATTATTCGCGACCACTTACAGGCAGTGCACGCTGAAGTTATTGAACACCGTCGTTGGGGCGCACCTCTTCATATTATAGAGATTGTTCGACGTGGCTTAAATAAAGCAGTAGGCATTGCACACGTAGCAAAGGATTTAGGTATTCCACGTGAACGTATTATTGCTTTTGGTGATGAAGACAATGATTTAGAGATGATCGAATATGCTGGACTTGGCGTAGCGATGGGGAATGGTATATCAAGCCTTAAAAATATTGCCAATGAAATAACTACTACAAATAATGATGATGGGATTGCAAAAATACTCATCGAACGCTTGAAATTATCATAGTTACGTAGTAAGTTCAAGTTACCATACCATTTTTACCAGTTTAACTTTATTCAGTGGTACCCCTTCGGTTGATTTAAGTGAGTACCGACTGAATAAAGCTAAAAAGGCTTTAAAAAGTAAGTTGAAATTAGGGGGACAAGAGAATGAAGATTTTTACGGATAGTGGATGTGACCTACCAAAGTCTTACTATGAAGAAAATGATGTCGTGCTACTCCCTTTACGAGTGCAATTGAACAACAAAGAATATGAAGATGTCATTTCCATTGATTCCAAAGAGGTTTATGATGGAATTCGTCAAGGTGCCCAACCCAAAACATCTCAAGTATCGCCAGAGCTTTTTTTGAAGCACTTTGAAGAATTAGCTAAAAATGAAGAAGAAGGTATCTATATCGCCTTTTCATCAGAATTATCCGGCACATATAGTACTGCCCAAATGATTCGTAATCAAGTATTAGAACAATATCCTTCATTGAAGTTAGTCATTATCGACTCTAAATGTGCATCACTAGGACATGGTCTTGTTGTGGAAGAGGCTGTTCGGCTTAGAAATTTAGGTACCTCTTTTGAAGATGTAGCGTCTAGAATTAGCGCTTTCGCTCCTCAAATAGAGCATTTATTTACAGTTGAAGATTTGGACTACCTTGCTAAAGGTGGCCGTGTCTCAAAAGCGAGTGCCTTTTTAGGTGGCCTTCTAAGCATTAAACCTATTTTAAATGTAGAAGATGGCAAACTTGTACCGATAGAAAAATCACGTGGTCGTAAAAAAGCACTTAATCGTATGCTGGATTTAATGCAGGAGCGTGGAGGTAACTTCACGAATAAAATTGTTGGTATTAGTCATAGTGATGATATGGCCTTTGCCAATGAAGCAAAAGCATCCATTCAGGAGCGTTTTTCTCCACAGGCTGTTCAAATTACGATGATTGGCTCAGCCATCGGTTCACATGTGGGGCCAGGCACTATCGCGATTTTCTTCACGAATAAGAGCTATGAAGGCTAAACTATGATAGCTTGGAATTGCCCAGCTATTGGAGCATCCCTAAATAAAAAACAAAAATAGCATGCTAGGATGACTCCTAGCATGCTATTTTTTGCGTAGATATTAAGAAGCGTCTTGTTCTTGACGACGAACTTTTCCTCGTTTAATGATGATTACAACAAAGCCAATAAAGATGACCCAAACTAAACCAAGGGCAACCATATACGGCACATTTAGCCCCTCATCATTGCGAACCTGATAAATCTCTACCATTTCTCTGTCTAAAATGACTGGATACACTTGCTTTTCGTTTATACGAACTTTTTCCTCATGTAAAATCCCGTTTAGCATTTTCCCTTCACCAAGTTGTTCAGGTGTTAAGTCCACGCGCTGAGTTTTGCTCGTATTATTGACCATAATTACCCATTGTTCTTCATCCGAAGTACGTGTAAAGACAAGTAAACCATTTTCATTTGTAATGATGTTAAAATCACCATTTCGTAAAGTGGCAGACTGATTTCGTAAGGATTGAACATTTTTAATATAGTCAATTAATTCTTCATCTGTTTTAAAGTTATAAAGTTGATGTGTATCAGGCTTAGCTTCCCCGTTCATCGCAATTTCTGTACCATATTGGACTACTGGAGTTCCTGGCATCATAAATAAAGCACCCATAGCCATTTTTAAACGTGTAGGTGGGAACATGTTTTCATTCGCAGAATCGAATGTAAAACGGTGGGTTTCTAAAGAATCCACCATAATTTGCGTCGGCTTTTCTCCTGAAAACGGCTCTGTCAATTTAGATGAGTCCATATCAACATTCTTAAAGATATTGCGATAAATTTCTGCTGTCGCTGGTGAGAAGGTTGCATCAAAATCAGCCTCACTCGCTTCATTTGTTATGACATAAAGAGATGATTTTGTCTCTTTTAATGCCGCTATCATTTTATTGATAAAAGCCGTATCAGCATCTGAAATATGAGTTAATCGAATTCCACCAATATCATATGTAGAAACAAAATCGATTGCTGATTGAATAAGTGCTTCTTGCACATCTGTATTCGTTAAATCCCATTGAACTTGTCCATTATTCGTAGAAGCAATCCAGTCTGCTTTCGCAGCATCCTTTGCCCATTCATGATTAGGACTTACATCATTGAGTGGAAAATCCACCATTATAGACATATTTTTAGCTTTGTAAGCCTCTACAACACTTTGGAATTCTTCTGCAGTTCCAAAATGGCGTTCAATCGTAGAATAGCTTGTTAGCATGGATCCATCATATTTCTCTGTGGAATAAATAGGTCCAATGGAAACAATCGTATAGCCCATTTCACCGATAAATTTTAATTTATCTTGTAAACCTGTAAAATCCCCTCCTGCAAATTTCGAAGGGTCTTGCGTATTTGTATCAAAATCGTTTGCGCCCGAGCCATTAAAGAAACGGTCAACGAGTAAATCATAGATGCTCTCTTCTGCAATCGATGTTGTCGCTTTTTCATCCGCATGCGCTACGGGTGTAGCACTTACGAATGTAGTAGCTAGTAAAAGTGATGCAGCTGTCGCACTTATCCACTTCTTGAATTTCACTGTTATTCCCTCTCTTTCAAACCAATCCATCGTCATTTTACCAAATATCACTGTCACGTCGCTATCTTTTCAAAAGATTTTACGAAAATGCGGAAGGAATTACGGCAAAAAGGTGTCCGTTCCCTTCCATTTCAGTATGATCGCTGTTTTTAATAAAATAAAAGCCGCGAAGCAAATACTTCACGACTTTCACCAAATATTATGCTAAGAAATTTTGACCCATTGGTAGCTTGAAGCCTAGGAACAATGTAATCAATAAGAATACTGCAAATAAAATCCAAAACATGCCAGTTGGTTTATTTTTCTTTTGGCGTACTAAAACCATTTCCATCATACCAATTACAAGAATACCGCCTATGAATTTAAAGCCGTAAAGCATGCCCATGTTGTAATTCATGCCTTCAATGAATAATGCCCCACCTGTAATGATAATTAGTACATAAAATAGACGCAATGTCATATGTAAGCCTTTTGATTGCTTGCCCATTAGCGCAGCGATTAAAAAGATAACAATAGCTACTACCCAAGTAGTAATATGCAAATGCGTTTGGCTAGTTAAAAAACCCATGTTTGTCCCACCTCATTCATTTTTCTATCAAACTCTATCCTACCATGCGATGGAAAGGGTTTCAAACATTACAATAGTGTTCACATAATTTACACCATTTGTGACTTAGAAACTCCCTGAAAAGCAACCTACATGGTAAGTAATAAAAAAATCCGCGGAGTAAAGACTCACGCGGATTCCCAATTATTATTCAAAATGGTTGACTAAAGTACCGATGCCTTGAATAGATACTTTTACTGTATCTCCAGCCTTTAAGAATTGTGGCGGGTTCATGCCTTTTCCAACTCCAGCTGGTGTACCTGTTAAAATAACATCACCAGGCTCAAGTGTTACATGCTGAGATAGAATAGATACTAAAGTTTCAACTGAGAACATCATGTCCTTCGTCGAGCCATTTTGGCGCACTTCATCGTTTACCTTTGTGACCACTGTTAAGTCCTGAGGATTTGGAATTTCATCCTTTGTCACAAGATATGGCCCAAGCGGACAAGTGCCCTCCAAGCTTTTACCTAAGAAGAATTGTTTATGCTTCTCTTGTAAATCACGAGCTGTTATATCATTGGCAATTGTATAACCAAAAACATAATCATATGCTAAGTTTTTCGGAATGTTTTTACCACGTTTTCCAATGACAATCGCAAGCTCCCCTTCATAATCCATTTTCGATGAAAGGTCCGCGTGAATGGAAAGTGTTTGTCCATCTGCCGCAATAGCCGTTGGCGATTTTGTAAATACCATTAATTCCGTTGGTGCTGCTTCTGCACCCATTTCTTTGGCATGTTCATTATAATTTTTACCTATACACATAATATTTTTGGGTGTACGTGGAATGGGTGAAAGCCACTCGATTTCTGTAAATTCACGTTTAAAACTATTAGCACGATCTGATTTTTCAGCTGCTTCTACTAATTTACGAATCTGTTCAACAAAATCAAAGCCTAGAGCAATACCATCTACAATAGAACTTGAAAAAGAAGGGAGAACTTGAAGTTCATTTTGAATAGCGAGTACATCCCATACCGCTTCTTCTTTTTTTACTTTTGGTCCAAAGCTTACATGTCCACCTAATTTGAATGATAAAATTTTCATGATTGAAAGAGCTCCTTCTTTTTTCTACATGATACAACAATATGATAGAAATTGCCTCACTTTTGCGACAATAATTTTATAAGTTGTTATATCTTCATAAATTATGCATGTGAAGCGGAATATATTATCGCATTTCTACTTTATCCTTATACGTTAATTTACGCCATAAAGCCTCTAAAGGACCTTGCTTCCATTTTGTTAACCAAATTTCGGCGATGATCATTTGCACAACAATTATTCCAATGGCAATGAATACACCTGTTTCTACACTTACCTTCCCATACCAGCCAAAGCCAAATTGATAGAATAAACACGTGCCGATAATGGATTGCATAATATACATCGTTAACGACATCCGTCCAATTTTACCAAAAGGACTAAGTAGCTTAGGTACAATTGGCAACAGGCAAAGTAGCACTATGACCGCGACATAACCCACTGAAAGGATAGGGCCACCTATGTATACCTTTAAATAATCAAATAAATACGTCCGTGTAAACATAATGGGTAAACTTTTGATCATTATGCCTATAATCAACCCAGTAATCGCAAGTGCTAGCCATAGCCATTTTAATTCTTTCGCTCGCTCTACTAGTCGCCATTTTGATGCAGCTGCGCCTATTAACATATATGGTAAAATAGTAAACAATGCCGCAAACCACATTCCTATACCTGCTTGTGTCGATAAGTCTGTTAAGCGCTGCATAAAAGCATCTAGCCAGTTTCCAGTACCGTAAGCTGTAATCGCCTTCTCTACAGATACAATATCTAAATAGTCATCCACCTTCGTATTAAATTGCATAATCCCAATGACAAATAACATAAAAACTTGCATCAAACCGTTAATTATAAGTGCACTAACCACTAACCAAATAGGGCTTAAACGTAGTAAAAGCACTAAAAATACCCCACAAAATGCGTACATCATTAAAATATCGCCCCACCATATTAGCACGGCATGTATGAAACCAAAGGCAAATAATACAGAAAGTCTACGTAATCCTAGCGTATAGAAATTTTGCCCTCGACTTTGTGCTTTTTGCCACTGCATGGCAAGCCCATATCCAAATAGCATCGCAAACAGTGGGTAAAAGCTACTTTGTACATAAATATCTAAATTTTTCTGCCATACGATATCGGATGGTGTTGTAAACCAAGATGCTAAATCAATATGCGGCATTGGCAAATAAAAGGTATACATATTTACGAGCAAAATGCCTACTAAACTAATACCTCGTAAAATATCTAATGTTGCTAGTCGATCCTGCAACATTGTCGGTTTGAACTCCACAAAATAGCCTCCTCTTAAATAGCAGCTATGGTTGAAGCAGAGCAAGCAAAAAATTGCATCCTCCGCTTTTCCATAACAAAAACTTATGCCTGTACAGTTTGTTCATTATCGAATAAATACAGCACTTTATCGCTTACTTTAATTTGTAAAATGGACTCAATAGCCTCACTATAAACACGAAGCTGAACAGCATAACGCCCCATTATTTCTTTTGTCAGGGCGGGCTCCTTTGCAAAATGAGGCAAAATACGGTCTGTCTTATAATCTAGCAAGACCCAGTTGCCATATTCATCCTCAAACAAACAGTCGATAATCCCTTGGACGATTTGAGCATCCCCATCTTCATCTACTCTACTAATAGTAAATGGCATTTCTCTACGAATCTGTCTTGCCTGCTTAAAGCGTTGCCCAATTTCGGTATGAAAGAAATGAAAAACTTTCGCTATAGGGACCACTTTTCCTTCTGCCTCTGTCAGTAGCTGTTTTGCTACTAAATCTGCTACAAAGCCTTTTACAGCTTCAATATCATCAAAGCCAAACTGTGGAATATGCTGCATCACTGTATGGACAGCCGTTCCTATTTCGGCACCTGTTAGCTGTTGATCCTGTAAAAATGTTGGTCGTGGTGCAATAGAAGCTGACGTCCGCTTAGCTGGAGGCGCAAAATAATATTCTGGCTCCTCCTGACGCTGTAAGTTTTCTATACGTTTAATTTCACTAACCGATGTTTTAGAACGTTTTCTTGTTGACTTTTGATACGTATACTGCGCTTGAAAGCGTGTCGTTATTTCGAATAAAAGCGCCTCGTCCTCTTGTGTTGTAAGGAGTTGTTGTATGTCATCATCAAATGCCTGTATATCATACGAATAATGTCTCGTATCAACCGGCTGTATCCACCAATGGGATGGACTGTCCAATTCCTTATATGAAGTGGTAGCTTGAGAGGCAAAGTCACCATGCCTTGCCACGGCTGGACCAACCCAGTCTAGATAGCTATTTGCTCTAGCCCGCAAATATTCTTGAAGCGGAGCATCACTTGATATATTTTGCGCATCCTGCCAGTTGTCTCGCGTTTTCTCCCAATTTTTCACGGAACCAACTAAAATTAAACGCTCCTTAGCACGTGTCATGGCAACATATAAGACACGCATTTCCTCTGCACGCATTTCCAGCTCTTTCTTCTCTTTCAGCGCCAAAAACGGTAGTGAAGTATAAGTAATGCGATTTTCCGGGTCTATGGCCTTTACAGCTAGTCCAAAATCTTGGTCGAATAAATAAGGGTTATGAAAATCCATTTTATTAAACGGACGTCCCATCCCTGCCACAAATACTACAGGATATTCTAATCCTTTGGAGGAGTGAATGGTCACAAGGCGTACTACATCATCCTTTTCACCAATTGATTTAGCCGTACCTAAATCATCCCCACGTGTACGCATCCGATCAATAAAGCGTAAAAAGCGGAAAAGACCTCGAAAGGCTGTTTGCTCATACATTAATGCACGATCATGTAAAATCCGTAAATTGGCCTGACGCTGCTTACCGTTAGGCATGGCGCCAACCATTTCATAATAATGTGTATCTAAATAAATTTTCCAAATTAAATCTGATAGTGACCCACGACGTGCTAAATCCCGCCAATTTTCAAAAGCTAGCATAAAGCGTTGAAGTTTTTCAAACGTAGTTGTCTGTATCTCATGTCCTTCACTTCGGATAAATTGTCGTAGCGCATCATAGAAAGGTACCTTTGAATCAGCTAAGCGGATTTTAGCTAATTCATTTTCTGTTAAGCCAACAAACGGTGCACGCAGTACGGAAGCTAACGGGATGTCCTGATAAGGGTTATCTACTACCTTTAGGACATTTAACATAATCATGACTTCCAGTGCATCAAAATAGCCTTTGGACGACTCTGCATAGAGTGGAATACCTGCTAGCTTAAATTCCTCCACTAAATCTGTCGACCATGTCATAGAACGCATTAAAATAACAATATCACTATATTTCAACGGCCTTTCTGTCAGTGATTTCGTATCATAAACAGTTGTTCCATCTTCCATCATTTGTCGAATACGATCAATAATAAAACGTGCTTCATATTGTGACTTTTTTAATTCCTCTAGCTCAGCCGCTTCTTCCGTCTTATCCTCTTGCTCGTCCACTGCTTCCTCATCCTGTGGAGGGTGCATTACGACAAGCTCAACAGGTACTTCTTTTTCATCATAGGGCGCTGCGGGCTTTAATGACGCATTGTCATCATAAAGAATTTCGCCAACACGCTCACCCATAATTTGTGCAAAAATATAGTTCGTCGCGTTCAATACCTCTTTACGACTACGAAAGTTAGCATTTAAATCAATACGCATGCCCGTTACATCTGGCGTTTCCAAGAACTCACTATACTTCCTCATAAAGAGCTTAGGTTCAGCTAAGCGGAAACGATAAATACTTTGTTTGACGTCTCCCACCATAAACAGATTACCATCCTGTTCTTCCCCTGACTTGACAAGTTGTAAGATCGTTTCCTGTAGCATATTTGTATCCTGGTATTCATCCACAAGTACTTCTTTAAAGCGTTTTTTCAAATCAAGTGCTACGGGAGATGGCTGTAGCTCTCCATCTATCTCGACTGTTAAAATTTGCAGTGCATAATGCTCTAAATCTGAAAAATCAATAATACCCCGCTCTAATTTGGCAAGTCGGAATTGCTCACTAAAAATCGTCGTCAATTCCACTAATGTGCCAATGATTGGCGCCATTAAGCTTATTTCTTCTAGCAATCGTGCGGGGGTGCGAATAAAATAGGTTTCTTTCATTTTATTCATAATTTTTTTCGCTGCTTCTCGCTTTTTCTTTGCAAGCTCTTGTAGCTCCACGTCTACTAAAGCATCCTTGGATACTCGTTTTAATGTAGACCATTTAACGGTCCCAAAATAATCAAAGAGTTCCTGCCATGTACCTTCCTGACTTATTCGAATCCCTTCCTGAATCATAGCAAAATCAATTTCTGCCGTTTCAGCATAGGGGGCAGGTCCATCGGGTTGGAGGGTGATTGCTAGCATTTCTGAAATAAGGACAAAGGCTTCCTCCAAACTATGTCGAACAGTCAATTTAACATAGTGAGATAGCTCTAAATCATCAATCGTCACTTCCTCTGCTAATTCATAAGCTTTTGGTAAACTCCTTAGCCATCTTTGAGGCTCTGCGTGTACACGAGAAGTATCGTAAAGCTTACTAATCAGCGTTTCAATCGCTTGATCATCTCGATCCGACGTAAAGCTATCCACAAGTCGATAAATAGCTTGTACCTGTGTCTCTTCTTCAGAATCATAGGCTCCTTCTAGAACATCCGCCACTATATCATCTCTTAATAAAGCTACCTCTGCTTCATTAGCAATACGAAATCCAGGATCGATGTCGAGCATATAAGCATATTGTTTAACAATCGCTAAACAAAAAGAATGCAATGTTGATATTTGCGCCTTATTAATAAGACTCAGTTGTCTTCTTAAATGATTGGAAGTTGGATTTTCTACTATAGCCTTTTCTAGAGCTTCTGACATTCTATGGCGCATTTCAGCTGCTGAAGCATTCGTAAAAGTCACCACCAGTAGCTCATCTACATTAATGGGATTGTCAGTAGCAATAACTTTTTCAATCATACGATTAATCAGTACCGCTGTTTTCCCAGATCCCGCCGCAGCCGACACAAGTGTATCTTGCCCACTAGCGTAAATGGCCTTCCACTGATCGTCTGTCCAAGAGACATTCGCTGGCTTTATAGGAATTGTTTGGACCATGCTACTCTATCTCCTTCCGAATTTTATCAACAATTTCATTTGGTTTCGCTTGCATCAACTGACGATAGTTTTGTTTACCATCGGATGGATCAAATTGGCAAACCGCGGCAAATTGACAATAGTCACAGGCCGTTTTGGATTTTAATTTATACGGGCTGATGGCAGTATCACCAGACAAAATCCCATTCCCTGCCTCCTGATGCTTACGACGTACGAAATGCTGGAGTCTTTTCATATCATTTACAGGCACAATGCGTGATTGCGATTCAGAAGGTGTTCCATCTTTTTTCATATAAACAGGGATAATTTTTGAGTGTCCACTACTTTCCTCTAACTGCTCGTCCATCGATAAAATGGACTCAGCATTCTCAGACAGCAGACCCTTCATTTTATATTGCTTTAACCGGTCTTCTTCTATTTCACTATCCGTCATATCCTTATCTAGTTTTAACATAGGATTATGGACATGGACATACAGTACCCCAGCTGGTTCCGTTTCCCCTGGAAGCCAATAAGAGCTATTTTCCATTGCCACATCTAAATAAGTAAGTACCTGTAAAGACAATCCATAATAAACCTCATTTAAATCTAAATCTCGAGCTGATGATTTATAATCAACAATCCGTAAATAAGAACGGTCATCTATTGTGGCACTATCGATACGATCAATACGACCTCGCATAAACATTTTTTTACCACTAGTCAAATCAATCTCAAGAGGTGGAAGCTGTTCATGTTGTCCTGGGCCAAATGATGCCTCTATCGCAATTGGCTTAAAGTGTGACACATTCGCATGCTGTGTCAATGCCATCATCGTGCGCTCCACAATTCGAATAAGCTTCCGCTGAATATAGCGATAACGCGCACTAGATAATAAAATTTGATGGGAGAAGACAGGAACAATTTGCTCTACTGCTTGACGTGCCAACTGTTTAATTTGCTGTTTTGTTAAACGAATCCAAGATAGCTGCAGTCGGTGAGTTTCCTCTGTTATCCACTTTAATGCCTCATGGAATAGATCACCCATTGCAAAGGTTTCTAATCGGTACTCCGCACGTTCCTCTAAACGTAGACCATACGTTGTGAAATGAGAAAATGGACATCTAAAATATTTCTCTATTCGAGATACACTAGATGTGAGTTTTTTCCCGTATAGCTCTTGAGTTATATAGGTTTCCAATGGCTGTGCTTCATTTTTATGAGTAATCGGATAATGTACTCGATCAAAGATAAGTGCCCAGTAAGGGTCCTGCTGATAAAACTTTTGTAGCGCCAGCCATTCAGGTGCCAGTTCACGGCTATGCTCTGCCTGACGTAGTTGCACCATTAAATGGGCTAATGCTGTTCGTGGATGGCGTAAATACGGTAAAGCATTTCCATCTAATAATTCTATTGGATCCATTACAACCCGCTCCGCTTGAATCCCACTTAACAGACCAGCTGTTTGATCATTTCCGATGAATTTTTTTATATAAAGAGACGATAACAGTGCCTTTCCTTCTTCATCTGCTGTAGGATACGTCAAATAAAGCTTATCTGACGGTGTTGTGGCAGCACGATAAAATAAGAAATTCTCCTGTAATAAACGGTTAGAGGAGGTTGGTGCAAGCTCATAACCAATTTGACCAAACCATTCACGCTCTGTATCTGACAATAAACCTTCATATTCCATTCGAGTTGGATATACACCATCATTCATTCCTAAAACGAAGGCCGCTTTAATATTGGATAAACGAGCTAAATCAACCGTCGCTACCATAACCTCATCTAATGTTGGTGGAATGCGAGAAAATTCAAGTGTATCAAAGCCTTCATCAAGAATTTTAGCCGCTTCCTCCACTGACATCTCCTGTTCGCCAAACATATAGACAAATTGATCCAATACATTGATCCATTCATTCCACGCTTGCTCATGTTCACTCGCTGCTAGTGCATCCCCCCGCTCAAGCTCACGATCCTTCATAGCTTGAAGCTTCTCATATACTTGTAATGACTCTACTAGCTCAAATAAAGCAGTGGCAACAGCCTTACCCGTTGGCGCCATACTCAGTTTGTCTTGAAACTCCTTTAAAGGCTGACGAATTTCGTCACGAATTGCCTCAATTTCTGCTTGCATCGCACGTTCTTCATCTGTTTGTACACGGGAATGGAACTCAAGCCCACGATACTTTTTATAAAACCAACGAGCCTCTTCAAACCAACGTTCGCCATAGATTCCTTGTGCTAAGCAATAGTTTTCCAATCGATCAGCTCGCTCACGCCAAATAGTTAGCTCTGCTTGTAAGGGGAAAAACAAATCTGTTTTTACACTTCGAAATACAGGTTCATACTTCCAATTAGACGTCATGATTTCTAATGCCGAGCGACTAAGCTCAATCAGAGGATGATGGAGCATTGTTTTTTTAGTATTTGTAAAAATAGGAATTTCATATTGTTGAAAAATACTTGTAATCAATGGGTCATAAAGTTCTGCTTGTCGATATAAAAGTACAATGTCTTGATAACGATAGCCATCTTCTCTTGTTAACTTTGTTATTTCCCGGGCAATCGCGTGAACCTCCGCTCGACGATTCGATGCTTCAAACACCATTACATCTCCAGAAGTTTTTTTCGTTTGCGGCACCATATTAGCAAAATTTGCTTCCACATGTTTTAAATCTTCAGATTGGAATCTTTGAGTATAATAAAAATGTAAAGGTGCCTCGACGTCTATGCCCTCTTCATTTGCAATATCATGTAGTCGCTGATTCGTTAACGCTGCTTCATGAAAAAGAGCCTGTTCATCAAAAGCTTCGTCTATATGATCAAATGGAAGAACGACGGTTACCTGTTTAGTTACCTTAAGCAATTCTCGTACCAGCTCTAACTCTCGCACTGTGAAGGCTGTGAATCCATCAATATAAATGGTTGCTTGCTTCATTGTTTCGGCATACTTCAATTGCTCCGTTAATATCGGATAATAGCCCTCACTATCGACATATGTCGTACCAAGTCGTTCTTCTAATGCCTGCAAAACGACATGTAAATCATTCGTTTTGGCTTGTAAGGTATTTGGCGCGTCAATCGCCTTTAAGGATTCTGTTACCTCAGCTAAAACAGAGCTATTGACACTATATCGACTAAATTCCTTTAAAAGTGTTTCAATTTCCTCCGTAAAACCACGTTTTCCGGCAGCTTGTCTAAATAAGGAGAACTCACTTTTTTGTTCCTCCAAAAGTTTACGAATCAGCATTCGATAACCATAGCCATTCACTTCTTTACGAGCAATACCACCTGTCTCCTGTAAAACGAGCCATGCTAAACGCTTAAACGTCATCACTTGCGCACGAATCAAGCCCTGCAAACCATGCTTATTCGTTAGCTCATATTCCGTAGAATAAGACATCTGGTCAGGAACAATGACAAAAATAGGTTGACCGAGTGGATCAGTCTTTAGCTGTTCAACAATTTCTTGATGAATAAATACGGATTTCCCTGTTCCCGAGCGTCCCGAAACAATTCGCAATGTCATATCGTTTCCCCTCCTCTATAAATTACTGTCTAACTATTTTGATTGCGCGTTAGCATCCATTCACTAATATATATATAGATTATTTTTTATCATTTCTTCATTTAACCTAATTCCATTGTCAGAGTGATTACGCTATAAACATCAATGATCATCTATCTTAAATTCTATCGAAAATAACTAGCAAATACTATCTATCAACCTTCGATAGACAATAAAAACCAATGATTCATTTCACAAAAAAACAGCCTCTTCAACAAATCAAAGAGGCTACAACTATTTTATCTTGCATGGTGATCCTGATTTTTCGTCAAATTTCGCGCGTGTTTTAAATCTCTTTCTACACGAGCATTCAAACGCTTCTCAATTAGCTTACCAATAAACCATAAAATAACAATTGCAACAGCCGCAATTATTAATTTCACAGGGCTTGTTAGTAACGATTTTAAATCATATCCCAATACACTCATACCTAAAATCATCACGAATTTTCCCGCTAGTAAAACGACCAAGTAAAACTTTTTATGAATATGGGATAAGCCCGCCACAATATTCACGATGACAGAAGGTGTAAAAGGGAAACATAGGAGGACAAAAAGAGGGCTTATGCCATTCATATCCACCCACTTAATAAGTTTCTGTACTTTTTTACTGCCAGTTATAAATCGCAGCCTTGGATGTTTTCCAAAATGTCGAACAAGCAAAAATACCACGTATGATCCAGCCGCAGAACCCAACCAAGATAATAAAAATCCAAGCCATAAACCAAATGCACTTGCATTAGCTACAACGAACACCACTAATGGTAGGAATGGTAAAAACGCTTCTAGAAAAGGGAGCAGTAAACCAATGACGGGGCCGAGTGTTCGATACTGCGCCGCAACAAGTTCAATATTTTCTACTGTAAACCATTCTTTCACTATCGACACCTCTATTTATACTGTAAAATTAAATGAAAAATTGTTAACCCTTCAGATGTATTTCGATATTCATGGGGTTGATGCCCCGAGAATACTAGTGTATCCCCTTCATCCAGTAATTCATGCATATCTCCAGCAGAAATAGCAGCTTGTCCTTTGATAATCATGACAGTTTCCTCTACCCCTTCTGTGTGGGCTTCACTCCTACTAATGGCTCCAGGCTCCATCTCAACCTTGTAGAATTCCCAACCTCGTTCAGGATTATACGGAATAATGGAATAGACACGATAGCGTCCCTCATCCTCATCTACATGTGGGACATCCTTACCGCTGTAACGCATGAAATGAGCTGTTGGCGGCTGTAATAAAGAAGAAAATGAAATACGCATTCCTGCAGCTATTTTCCAAATGGTTGATACAGTAGGATTCGCTTCTCCCTTTTCTATTTGAGCGAGTTGCGCTTTACTAACGCCCGTCGCTTTGGCAACATCATCTAAGCTTAAATGACGTTGTTGTCTAATTTTCTTTAATTGAAAGGCTAAATTTCTGCTCATTTGTTCCATTTTTAATCACCAATTTTCTATTGTTTATTTTATCAGACATATGTATACTTTAATAAACATCAAGAACTATCAAACTATTCCATCAACAGTATACATGGAAATTTTTAAGAAAGGATGACCTATTTATGACAAGTACAACAGAGCTTCATCATGAACCGGCAACAAACTCTCCCAACGATAGCTTTATACAGGGCGTGAAGGATTGTGTACCTACTTTACTCGGTTATATTAGTATAGGACTTGCATTCGGTGTTGTAGGTTCCGCTTCAGGACTATCAGTACTGGAAATCGCCCTTTTAACCATATTGATTTACGCAGGCTCTGCACAATTTATTTTTTGTGCACTACTTTTAACAAGTAGTCCTGCTTCTGCTATCATTGTAACCATTTTTGTCGTCAATTTACGCCATTTATTAATGAGTTTAACATTAGCACCTCACTTTACGCGTTATTCCATGCTTAGAAATGTAGGCTTCGGTACTTTATTGACAGATGAAACCTTTGGCGTGGCTGTGACCAAGCAAATGCAAACCGGTAAATTATACGGTAAATGGATGGATGGGCTTAACTTAACAGCGTATATTTTTTGGATTTTATCTTGTGTCACGGGTGCCTTCTTAGGGCAATGGGTGGCAAATCCTGAACAATGGGGACTAGATTTCGCCTTAGTCGCTATGTTTGTCGCTCTTTTAGTTTTACAATTGAGTAGTGTCGGCAAAAGTAAAATCATGCATTATATTAAGTTAATCGGCTATATGGCTGTTATTATGTATGGTCTTTCTTATATAGTACCTTCACATGTGGCTGTTTTGCTAGCAACGGTGATCGTAGCAACTATTGGGGTGGTGACTGACAAATGACAACAACTGCTTATATGGTATGGCTGATTATAGGCTGTGCGCTTGTCACATGGCTACCACGTGTCATTCCATTTATTTTTGTACGCAGTGTCACACTCCCAGATGTGGTCCTAAAGTGGCTTAGTTTTATTCCTGTTTGTATTTTAAGTGCTCTTGTCATCGAAAATTTAATCGATACCGAAAGCGGCAAAGTTGTGACTCTTGATTGGCCAGTCTTTATTACATTTGTGCCAACGCTAGTTATTGCGCTTATTACAAAAAGTTTATCTATTACTGTCGTTGCAGGAGTTATCATAATGGCAGCTGTGCGATTTTTCATGTAAAAAGGTCAGTCCCCACGAGGACTGACCTTTTTTATTTCTTCATTTTACTTGCTAACCAAAAGCCCACTGTTAATGAAAATGCATCTATAACGAAAATAATTGGTGGGGATGTATATCCTGCATATACTGATGCAGCAATAAGCGCAATTGCCAATAATAGAGCAACATAGCGATTAAACGTAATTCTTGTGAACAATAGCACCAATAAAGCAGGTATGAAGAGCGCCAACATCATTTTCCCAAAAACGTCCATTATATATCCCTCGGCTCAGCAAGTAGTAATCCAATTCGGTAATGATCATTACTATAAATGACATGCTGCGTTAAACGAATTTCATTGTTTCGATCTAGCACTTCAAGACGACAATGAGCGGCATTCAATTGTAATGCCTCGTATAATTCATTTTCTGTAAAAATAGAAACACCATTTACTTTCCGAATACATTCCCCTGCAAGTAAGCCCATTTTCTCAGCTGGCGAATCAGGAAACACTGCTGCAATAATTGCACCCTTTGTGCTAGGTGCTACCGCATAATGATCTGTTTTATCCTGCTGAGCATAATAGATGGAGATGATGATACGGATAATAGCTCCCGACCCAAGCGTCATATAACCGATCATTGGTTCAAGATATGCAGCCAGCCCCCCTATTAAAATAAGCTGTCCAAGTATAACTACAGAACGCCCAATTTTAGGAAATACTAGGGCAGGTAAATCCCTTCTGATCAGCTTCGAAAAGCCAATTACGAGTGGGAAAAGGACCAGTGCAAAGCTAGTATCCCCTATCGTAAACTGTGGCCAGTACGGGAATACAGCAGAAATCGCATCACCAGGCATAACAAAGAAAATAGGCAGTACCCAAACATTTCTTGAACGGTAGACAATCGCCTGCATACCTCGTTTTGTTTTTTCCACGCAAGGTGTTGTGACCTTCATTGCTGCACGTCGAATTAAAAGACCTTCAGCAATAACACAAAGACCTACAAGAATAGAAATGGTAACGATAGCCCCATTCTCTAAATCGACACCTGCTAAGGAAATGTTCCACCAAGTAAAGGACCAGTTGTAGTAAGACATAGCCCATATTGCTAGCGTTGCTATACCCATTGTTAAAATAGGTGACATAGCATTCAGGAAATACAATACGAGCCCTACTACCGAGACCGCTATTACAATGATTAAAAAAGCTTTTGGAACGGTAAGCCCTGCCGCCACACTTATTAGCGAAATAAGCAATGCATAAAGCCATCCATCTTTCCATTGTCCGACTAACTCTGTCCAGCCCCAAATAATCCGTCTATTAAAATATTTACGCTCCTGCTTTACGCGACGATAACCTAATAAAATAGCAAATATGATGGCTACATACAGTAATGGGTTGAGTAAAAAGCGGCCAATCGCTGTTACAATTTCTAATAATATATCACTAACCATACGAACACCCGCCGTTTCTATCTTGAATACTATGAATTTATTGTATCAAACGACTACACTCTTGCGTAGTACAAACTCATAGAAAGCTCTGTATTATGGTATTTTTGTTCTACTAGCGAGTTTATTGTTCAATTGCATGTAGTAAAAAACTAGTTGCCATTTGGAATTGTTGGTCGTTTTGACGGTCTACTTTATAATTTTTTAATGTTTCATTCAAGCTATTAAAGAAGGTCGTATCCATATAAAATTCATCTTCTGCTAGTTTTAATTTTTTCTGTTTTCGATAAAGGTTAACCGCTTCAGCCGTTGTATCATCCATATAACCATCTAAGCGATCAATCTGATAGCCAAGTTTCTGTAAGGCGTTTTGAGAATAAGAAATTTCCTCGCTCATATCGCCCACTTTAAACTTTCCTGTCAGTGGATGTAATTGGAAAGCGAATAATTCATTTTGCTCGATTACTAAGCTTGCCTCGATGCCTTGCCCATGAATCCATTCACGTTTTGGTGTTAACCATTTATTCGTGGATAATTTAAGCTCTCCGCCATTCGAAAGCTCCCAGGATTCCTGTACAGTTCCTTTCCCAAAGCTCTTCACCCCAACAAGAGAAGCACGCCCCCAGCTTTTTAAGGCTCCGCTCAATACTTCACTTGCAGAAGCACTACCTTGATTTTGTAAAACAACAATCGGAATTTTGTTCATTTTTTCTAAATATTTTTCATCGATACCTTTTGTTTGTGTTTTTAATGGTTCCATAGCACCTTCAGCATTTTGCATATATGCAAATACCTTGCCACTATCTAATACTGTGCTTAGTAGCGCTGCGACGCTATGTAAATACCCCCCTGGATTATCGCGAACATCAATAACAATTCCTTCAACATCTTTCCGAAGTAATTTACTTGTTTCAGCAACCCATTCATTTGCCGTCTTCTCACCAAACAGAGAAATCGAAACATAGCCAATTGCTGTATCCTCTACTTTTACAACTTCACTTGAGACAGTCTTGTTAGAGATCGCAGCCCGTTCCATTGTCATCTTAATATGCTTATCCTCACTTGGACGGTAAACAACAATGGTAACCTTCGTCCCCTTCTCCCCTTGAATTAAATGCATTAATTCGCTCATCGTTTTACCATCTACACGAACGCCGTCAACTTGTACAATTTCATCGAGTGAACGCATTCCAGCCTTCTCTGCTGGTGATGAACGAACAGGGGAAACTACGATAAATTTCCCTTTATTTTCTGAGAGTTCAATCCCTATACCTACTCTTTCTTCAGCTAGCATTTGTCGATGTTGCTCAGCCTCTTCCTTGGAATAATAAGTGCTGTAAGGGTCCTTAATGGCATCTGCCATACCACGAAGGGCTCCTTCCACCAAAGCATCTTTTTTTGTACTGTACACTGATTTTTCTTCAATGAGGGTTATGGCCTCACCAATTGTGTCAACCTCCGTAACAGGCTCCTTTTTATCACCAATATTAAACCAATCAAAGTAAATTCCACTGCCTACCACTAAACTACTAAGTAGGACACCGACACCGGCCGTTAATTTGCGCAAATCTTCCCTCCTCCGTCTCTTTTACTGTATGACACTATTTTTTCAAACATACAAGATTAGTTTTCAAAATTATGATTTGAGGAGATACTTTCTCTCACTTTGCGAGCAATCGGCATTACTCTGTGGAAATGTGGAAAACTTCTCTGCACGATGAGATTCCCCATCACAGTGTCACCGTAAAATAAAAAATCTGCTCGTTTCTATAATAGAAACTGAACAGATTTTTTATGAATTAATCTAATGCATCTACATATTCTTTTAACATATCCACGTCCATTGGTCCTTTAATGGCACGTTGAATATAGCCGTTAGAATCAATAAAATAAGTTGTCGGAATGGTGATAATTTGGTAGTCTGCACCTACTGAATTATCAGGGTCTGAATCCAATAATATTGGGAATGTTAGTTCAAAGCTATCTCTAAAAGTCATCACCGTATCCACTTTCGCATCCGCTGTCACATCACGCTCTGCTGTTGTTAAATTGACAGCTACGATTTCAACATTTTTCTCTTTGCCATACTCATCATAGAAGCTTTGCATATGGGGCATTTCTGCCTTACATGGTGGACACCATGTCGCCCAAAAATTCAATACAACCTTCTTTCCACGAAGATCACTTAATGTAATATCTTCCCCATCTAAGCTTGTTAATGTAAAATCAGGCGGTGTATCTCCATTGCCTAAACCAATTTCTCGCTCCCCTATATCCTTGCCAAGAGCAGATTTTTCTATGGCTCGGTCTTCATTAATTTGCTGTTTTACATATGTACCAATCATCGCAACTACTAGAAGCACGACAATCAGTAGTCCAATATTTTTTTTCATTCTTACCCTCCCACTTTGATTCGGTCTCCTTGTTCTAAAACAATACCAAGACAAAGCAATAATAAACTCATACCTACAGCTGTTTGCTCTATACCAAGTGGCTGGAAGAAGGCTACAATGATTACACCGGCTGTATACAGTATTAAGCCTCGTTTTACTCCCTGCATTTTCCATAGTATGAAGATGGTCAATACACTTAGTACCATTAGTGTAGTAACTTCACTCGTTGTAGAGTTGTCGTTGAACAGCACTACAAGCCATTGATAAATGGATTGAGTTAAGATGATTGCCCAGCTATACGCCATTATATGATGGCCTTGTAACGAGAGCTTATGTCGCTTCCGCCATACTTGCAAAGATGCAGCGATGGCGCCAAGAAAAACACCAACTGTACCTCCATTGAAATAAAGTAAGGAGATAGGCTGCGCCACCACCGATTTAAAGTCAGTGACAAGCAAGCTAAATTTCCACACAAGAATAAATGTAAAGGCTGCATCACTATAAGCCTCAGACCACTTTTTTGAAAATTGTAAGCGCAGAATAAGCCAAACTATGAAAAATGTAGTAAGTAGAGCAATTGCAGTTGCTGGTAAAGTTAGCGCTCGGATGGAGTACCAATTTGTATTGATCACTCTCTAATCCACCTCCGAAAGATATATACAGCATAGCATAGAACTTTTCAACATAAGCCAATTTCACACTGTGTTCAGAAAATCTTAAGAAATATACCCCACTACGTATATATTCATCATAACATTAAATAGAATCTGATCATAGGAAAAGGGAGGAGCTTCGTTAGTTCATCATGTCCTAACAATATTGCTGTCTATCCAAATAGTTACGGTTAGCTAGTAAGACCTTCATAATGCTGAACGACAAAAAAAGCTACACACTAGATTGCTCTAATGTATAGCTAATAGTTTACAATGGAATATATTTTAGCGGGTTTACACTACCAACTGCTTGTCCTCTCCAAGGTCCAATATGCACTTCGAAGTGTAAGTGTGGACCAGTAGAACGACCAGTGCTACCCATTGCAGCAATTTGCTGACCTTGCGTTACTTCTTGTCCTACACTCACATTAAATGAATTTAAATGTGCATATACAGTTGTATAAATTTGCCCATCCACCGAATGCGTCAGAATGACAACATTTCCATATGAACTTAGTGGTGCAGCGTAAGCAACTACTCCATCCGCTGCTGCCCAAATTGGTGTCCCTGTTGAATTGGCGAGATCCACACCATAATGGAATTCAGGGCCTGCCCCAAGGTTCCGCCATCCATAAGGTGATGTTAAACGACCATTCGTTGGTTTTATCCATGTGCCGTTCGATTGTGGGGCATTAACTGTACCACTTGATGAGCCTCCACCGCCATTGTTGGCAGCTGCTGCAGCCGCTGCAGCTGCGGCTGCTTTACGTTTCGCTTCTTGCTGACGAGCAATTTCAGCTAAACGTTTTTGTTCAGAAATAATTTGATCCTGTAATTCTTGGCTTACTTCCAAAGCCTCTGAATATTCTTTTTCAAGTAAGACTTTTTCTGATTTTAGCTTTTCTTGCTCTTTTTCTAATTGGTCAACTAATTTATTTTTCTCAGTCTTTTGGCTATTTAAGGAAGCCTTTAATCGTTCAAGCTCCGCTCGTTGACCTTCCAACTTTTTACGTTTTTCTTCTACAATTTGCTTTTGTTCTTCTAATTTTTGCTTATCATCTTTTTGATCTTGAATAATTTGACGATCCGCTTCCATTAAAGCATTGACCGCAGAGAATCGATCAATAAAGTCTACAAAACTATTAGAACCTAATAATACGTCTAAATAGCTAACAGAGCCTCCTGCTTGAATTGCTCGAGCCCGCTCTTGTAATAAAACATCGCGCTCTTCAATTTTATGCAATAGTTCTTTAATAGACTCTTCAAGTTTTTTTATTTCTTCATTCGTTGCTTGAATTTCGGCTTGTACTTTTTTTATATCACTATTTGTTTTGTCGATTTCAGCGTTTAATGCTTGAATTTGATCTATGATTTTTTGTTGTTTTTCTTGATTCGCTGTAATGGCATTTGATTTGTTTGAAATGGATGAATTTAATTCATTTTTCTTTGTTTCAATTTGCTTTTTCTCTTCTTTTAAATCCGATAAACTTGTTGCAAACGCTGATGGAGTTTGGATAAAAAGAATTAGAGCAGATGCTACTGCAAGTGTTTTCAATGTGTTTTTCGCCTTACTTTTCACCGATTGAACTCCCCTTCGACTATTCATTTTCCCACTCACAAATATCCGCTGTAAGTGCTAAACTAAATTTTTAAAAACTTACGTACTGACATAAAGCTTCCCCAAATACCGATCAACACACCAATAAGTAACAGAAGACCGCTCACCTGATACACAAGTGGAGAAAAATCTAATACTTGAATGAGCTCACCTTGTAAACGAGGTGCAATAATCTTATATATATTGTGGTAAAGGGTTGTGACAACCGCAATCGGAATAATAGAACCTAAAATTCCGAGCCACATACCTTCCAATAGGAACGGGATACGCACGAATGAGTTCGTGGCACCTACTAGTTTCATAATTTCAATTTCATCTCGTCGCGCAATAATCGTAATTCGAATAGTATTTGAAATTAAGAAAATCGCTGTGAATAATAACCCTAAAATAAGCACGATTCCTACATTACGACTCATATTTAAGAAGTTAAATAGTTTTTCTACTTTGCCTTCACCATACATAACGTCATATGTATACTCATATTTATCAATCGCCTTCGCCACTTTTGCCGTTTGCTGAGGCTCAGTTGCTTTTACATAAATTACATTACGTAATGGGTTACTTTGCTCAAATAGTTTAAAATCGTCACCAAAATCTTTGACTAATTTGGTTAACTCATCTTCCTTTGTTGAATAATTCATTTCTGAGATACCAGGCAATTTTTTAATTTTCTCAATGAGTGCTTTTTCTGCCGCCTCATCTGCTGTTTCATCAATTAATACTTTAATCTCAACGTCGTTTTCTAAATCCGATGCCACTTTATTTAAATTCATCATAATAAGCGCAAAAACGCCAACTAGGATAAGTGTAACTGTGACTGCACTGACAGACGCAATGGTCATCCAGCTATTTCGTCCAAGAGACTTAATACTTTCACGAAAGTGACGCTTTACAGTACTAAATTTCATAGCCGTATTCACCTCCGTGTTCATCACGGACAATTAAACCGCCTTCAATAGCGATCACTCGACGTCGAATCGTATTCACAATCTCACGGTTATGAGTCGCCATTACAATGGTTGTCCCCCGTGCATTAATTTCTTCAAATAAATTCATAATCTCCCATGAAGTTTCAGGATCAAGGTTCCCCGTAGGTTCATCCGCAATCACAACTTTTGGTACATTGACGATAGAGCGTGCAATAGACACACGTTGTTGCTCTCCCCCTGAGAGCTCATTTGGAAACATTCTAGCTTTATGCTTTAATCCTACAAGCTCTAAAACTTCCATAACGCGACGTCTAATCTCATCAGGTTGTTCCTCGATTACTTCTAGCGCAAACGCTACGTTCTCATAGACATTCAAACGAGGTAATAATTTAAAATCTTGGAAAACAACTCCAAGTTGACGACGCAAATATGGGACTTTCTTATTCTTTAACGTTGCTAAATCGATACCATTCACAATAATCTGCCCTGACGTTGCTTTTTCTTCACGGTACATCAATTTGATAAATGTAGATTTACCTGCACCACTTGGGCCTACTACATACACAAATTCACCCTGCTTTATATTTACAGAAATACCATTTGTCGCAACAACGCCATTGGGGTACTTCTTTGTCACATTTTTCATTTCTATCATGATTAAACCACCTAAAACTCTCACTATGTAAGAGGTATTTCATTTACTATTATAGCACTCTATTTCTGTTTTTTTATTACAGTTTCATTTCAATCCGTGGCAGTTCCTTCTATTTCGTTCTTTCCTTGCCATAATCCTTAAAAATATGACATAAAATAAAAACAGCAATCGACGACATACAGTGTCGATTGCTGCTTCACAAGAAAAAAGCATCCAGGCAATCAGCCTGAATGCTTTGTATTAAACTTGCTGCTCGTCTGTTGTTGTGTAGCGAATTAAAACAGCACCTGTTTTTGATTCTCCTTCGATAAATAAGCGATTTGCATGTTCAACTTCTTTATCAAAACGAACAACTTTAGAGAGGAATTGATCCTGCGACTCCATTTTGGAAACATCATGTATACCGACGTCTACTTTCCCAAAATTCGTCACCACTTTACCACTTAATGAAATAGTTCGAGGCACGTATAATTCAACCGCTCCTGCGACCGTTTGAGCTTTTATTTTGGATGAATTTGTTGAACACGTCGTCACCACAACATGTCCATTAACAGACTTAGCTTCTACTTCGTCCAACGCACCATCTAAATAAACACGTCCATTTAAAGTTTCAGCTTCTAAATCTTTCCCGCGAACCTTTGTTAATTCAATGGAGCCATTTGAGGAATCTACTTCCGCTTTCCCAAAACTGAACTTAGTGCCTTTAATAGCACCGTTTAATGTTTTCACCTTTAATTCTTCAACATCTGTATCCTGTAATGAAACACTACCATTCATCAGTCGGACAGATAATTTTTCAAGTTTATCCTTTGGAACTAGCACCTTTGCATTGACTTGAACAAGCTTTAATTGGCTCAAAATTCGTAGTGAATGCTCATCTTCTTTCACAACGAATTGCTCTAAAAAGTGATTGCGTGTTTCTTCTTCACTATCATTCATAAGTGGTGCCTTCACCTTGCAAATAACTTGAATCGTATCTCCTTCACTGGATTCCAATGAAAAGTTACCATTCGGTAATTCAGCAATAATGCTTTCTACATTGGCAGCAGCCACTTCTTCTGTATGCGTAAACTCAAATTTATCGCCAAACGGAGAAGCTACATCAAATTCCTTCACCTTTTTGACAGCTGTATTCATCATATCCATAAAGAGGGAACCAATCTGTGTTAAATCTTTACGGAAATCTTGCATCTCATCTTGGAAATGTTTCATAAAATCTTCTTTTTTCTTGTCGCCATCTTTAGTCTTTTCTTCAAATAATGACTCTTTGTCAGATAAAAATGACTGTGACTCTTTAGACACATCATCCATAACATTTTGAGTAGATTTGCCGGATTGCTCTAATGCTTCTAATAATGTAATCGCCTCTTGTGCCGAAATCGTACCTTTTTCTACAAGTTCTAAAATTCGTTGACGTTCATTTTGCATAACTAAATAGCCTCCCTCAGTTCGTTATACTATTTATACGATTCTTTTTTTGAAAAGTTTCACTGCAAAATTGAAATAAAATGGATTTTTTATTACAACGAAGGCTTTCCTTCTTGTCAGCTTGAAAGATGTGCTCCCATTCTTCTTTAATTCTATCGATTGAGTTGCTTTTCGCATTCCGATTGAAGGCTGGGATTAAGATTTAGAAGCTTCTGCTAATACTGCTTCCATTCTCATACGGTCACGTTCTAAAATTGGTTTCAAATATTTCCCTGTATAAGAACCTGGCACTTCTGCCACTTCTTCAGGTGTACCTGTTGCAATAATCGTACCCCCTTTGTCTCCACCCTCTGGACCTAAATCAATAAGATAATCAGCCGTCTTGATAACATCTAGATTATGTTCAATAACTAATACGGAGTCACCATTTTCAACAAGACGTTGTAGCACTACAAGTAAACGTGCGATATCGTCTGCATGTAAGCCTGTCGTTGGTTCATCTAGAATATAGAATGATTTACCTGTTGAACGTCGATGTAATTCAGATGCTAATTTTACACGCTGCGCCTCTCCTCCAGACAATGTTGTGGCAGGTTGTCCTAATTTCATATAACCTAAGCCAACATCAACAATAGTTTGAAGCTTACGTTGAATCTTTGGAATATTTTCGAAGAATACTACAGCATTTTCAATCGTCATATCTAAAATATCTGCAATACTTTTATCTTTATATTTCACTTCAAGTGTTTCTCGATTATAGCGTTTGCCGTGACATACTTCACAAGGAACATACACATCCGGAAGGAAATGCATTTCTATTTTAATAATTCCATCTCCACGACATGCTTCACAGCGCCCCCCCTTGACATTAAAGCTAAAACGACCTTTTTTATAGCCTCGTACCTTTGCTTCATTCGTGGTAGCAAAAACATCGCGTATATCATCAAAGACTCCCGTGTAAGTAGCTGGATTCGAGCGCGGGGTACGACCAATTGGAGATTGGTCAATATCGATGACTTTTTCAAGCTCATCCATCCCTGTTACCTCTTTATGTTCTCCCGGTTTAACCTTGGAACGATTCAGCTTCTGTGCCAATGATTTATATAAAATTTCATTAATCAGCGTGGATTTCCCTGAACCAGATACACCTGTCACTGCGACAAATAAGCCAAGTGGAACGTCGACTTTAACATTGCGTAAATTATTTTCCTTGGCACCCTTAATCGAAAGCTTACGACCATTTGGTTGACGTCTTTCCACTGGCAATGGGATAAATTTTTTCCCGCTTAAATATTGTCCTGTTAAAGATTTATTATTTTCCATGACTTCCTGTGGTGTACCAGCTGCAACAATTTGGCCACCATGTACACCTGCACCTGGTCCAACGTCAATCAGATAATCAGCTGCTAGCATCGTATCCTCATCATGCTCCACCACAATCAGTGTATTACCAATATCTCGCATGTTTTGTAACGTGCTAATCAAGCGATCATTATCACGTTGATGTAAGCCAATCGATGGTTCATCTAAAATATATAGAACGCCTGTTAATCGTGAACCGATTTGAGTAGCAAGGCGAATACGTTGTGCTTCCCCACCAGATAATGTACCTGCTGCACGACTTAAAGTTAAATAGTCTAAACCTACATTAACAAGGAAGCCCAGTCGTTCTTCAATTTCCCGTAAAACTAGACGAGCAATTTTCATATCCTTTTCAGTGAGATCTAGCTCTTTGAAAAATGTGTCGGCTTCCTGAATTGAATATTGTGTCACCTCACCAATATGTTTGTCGGCAACTTTTACAGCTAATGTTTCTGGCTTTAAACGATAGCCTTTACAAGAAGGGCAAGCCTGTTGTGCCATATATTTTTCCATTTGCTCACGAACATAATCTGAAGTTGTCTCTTTAAAACGACGCTCTACATTTCGGACAACACCTTCAAATTCAATCATTTGGTCTCGTACATTGCCAAACTCATTTTCATAATGGAAGTGAATCTTCTCTTTACCTGAGCCAAATAACACTTTGTCCATCTTGTCTTTTGGTAAATCTTTCACTGGCACATCCATTGGAATATTATAGTGTTCACAAACTGCTTTTAATAATTGAGGATAGTACTGTGAACTTGTTGGCTCCCAAGGTGCAATAGCATGCTCTAATAAAGAACGATCCCAATCCGGCACCACTAAATCTAAATCCACCTCTTGTGTCGAGCCTAAGCCGTCACAGCTTGGACAAGCACCAAATGGACTATTAAATGAAAACATGCGTGGCTCTAGCTCGCCAATAGAAAAACCACAAATAGGACAGGCATGATGCTCACTAAATAGTAGTTCCTCATGCTCCATGACGTCTACAAGCACACGACCATCTGCCAAACGAAGAGCTGTCTCTAAAGAATCACTTAAACGTGCAGCGACACCTTCCTTCATTACAACACGGTCGATCACTACCTCAATAGAGTGTTTTTTATTTTTATCAAGATCAATCGCATCATCTAAATCTCGTAAATCTCCATCAATACGCACACGAACGAAGCCTTGCTTTTTTAAATCTTCTAGCAGTTTTACATGGGTTCCTTTACGGCCAGAAACCATTGGCGCAAGGAGTTGCATTTTGGTTCTTTCTGGATAAGTTAATAAACGGTCCACCATTTGTTCAATCGTTTGAGAAGTAATTTCTATCCCATGATTCGGACAAATCGGTTTACCAATACGTGCATATAGTAAACGTAAGTAATCATAGATTTCTGTAACCGTCCCTACTGTAGAGCGCGGGTTACGACTCGTTGTTTTTTGGTCTATTGAAATAGCAGGCGATAATCCTTCGATTGCATCAACATCTGGTTTGTCCATCTGCCCAAGAAACTGACGCGCATAGGCGGAAAGAGACTCGACATAACGTCGTTGTCCCTCCGCATAAATCGTATCAAACGCTAATGAAGATTTACCTGATCCTGATAATCCTGTTAAAACGACTAATTGATCACGTGGAATTGTGACATTAATATTTTTTAAATTATGAGCACGTGCACCTTGCACGACAATTTCAGTATTTTTCACAAGTCATTCACCCTTCTACCTTCAATTCAAATATTGTATCTCGAAGCTCAGCTGCACGTTCGAAATCAAGCGCTTTTGCTGCTTCCTTCATTTCTATTTCTAGAGAAGCTAAGAGCTGGTCTCTTTCTGCCTTTGTCAGCTTTTTGCCCTTCGTCGCCTTTGTTACATAGGATTCTTCTTCTTCTGCCACTTGTGTAGCACGAATTACTTCTGGTATTTTTTTACTAATAGTTTGAGGCGTAATACCATGCTCTTCGTTATATGCCATTTGCAATTCACGACGACGTTTTGTTTCATCGAGCGCCTTTTTCATCGAGTCGGTTACATGATCTGCATACATAATGACATGACCGTTCGCATTACGCGCAGCTCGGCCAATCGTTTGAATGAGTGAACGTTCTGAACGTAAAAATCCTTCTTTATCAGCGTCTAATATGGCTACAAGTGATACTTCAGGAATATCAAGTCCTTCTCGCAATAAGTTAATTCCAATTAGTACATCATAAGTGCCCTTCCGTAGCTCACGGATAATCTCAATACGCTCTAATGTTTTAATCTCAGAATGCAAATACTCAACCTTTAAGCCCATTTCCTTCAAATAAGCCGTTAAGTCCTCTGACATTTTCTTTGTTAGTGTTGTTACTAACACTCTTTCATCACGTGCAATACGATCTTGAATTTCATCGATCAAGTTATCTATTTGCCCTTCAATTGGGCGGACATCAATTAATGGATCCAGTAAACCAGTAGGTCGAATAATTTGCTGGATCATTTCAGGAGTATGCTCCAACTCATAGGGTCCAGGTGTTGCAGATACATAAATAGCTTGATGTACTCGATTTTCGTATTCTTCAAAACGTAATGGACGGTTATCTAGCGCAGATGGCAGGCGGAAACCATGCTCAACAAGTACCCCTTTACGTGCTTGGTCACCGTTGTACATCCCTCGTACCTGCGGAAGAGTTACGTGACTTTCATCTACGACAAGCAAAAAGTCCTCAGGGAAATAATCAAGCAACGTATATGGAGTCGCACCTGCTTCACGTAAAGTTAAGTGACGCGAATAGTTCTCAATCCCTGAACAAAAGCCCATTTCCCGCATCATTTCTAAATCATAACGTGTCCGTTGCTCTAGACGCTGAGCCTCTAATAATTTATCCTCGGCACGCAGTAAAGCTAGACGATCCTCTAATTCTTTTTCAATGTTTTCTATCGCTTTTCGCATTTTTTCTTCTCGTGTAACGAAGTGGGATGCTGGGAAAATAGCGACATGCTCTCGATCTGATAGTATTTCTCCAGTTAAAGCATCTACCTCACGAATGCGATCAATTTCGTCCCCAAAAAACTCGACACGAATACAATGCTCATCACGTGAGGCTGGGAAAATCTCTACTACATCTCCTCGTACCCGAAACGTCCCGCGTGTAAAACTAACATCATTGCGCTCATATTGAACATCTACAAGTTTGCGCAGTAGCTGATTACGTTCAATTTCCATACCTGTGCGGATCGATACAACCATTTCACGATATTCTTCAGGAGAACCAAGACCGTAAATACAGGATACAGATGCAATAATAATGACATCATCACGCTCAAATAATGCAGAAGTTGCAGAGTGGCGCAGCTTATCAATTTCATCGTTAATGCTAGAATCCTTTTCTATATAAGTATCTGTCTGCGGTACATAGGCTTCTGGCTGGTAATAATCATAGTAACTAACAAAGTATTCTACAGCGTTATTTGGAAAGAACTCTTTGAACTCACTATATAATTGGCCCGCCAACGTTTTATTGTGTGCCATAATAAGTGTCGGTTTTTTAACCTGCTGGATTACATTTGAAATCGTAAATGTTTTCCCAGTTCCTGTTGCACCAAGTAATGTTTGATGACGCTTGCCTGCCTTCACACCCTCCACTAATTCCGCAATTGCCTGTGGCTGATCTCCATTAGGCTGATATGGCGCTTGTAAATCAAAAGTTTGCACACCTGTCCCCGTCCTTTCTTTCCAATTTGTACATATATTTTAGCATAGCAATATTAAAATTTCGAACATTTAACGAACGAATGTTTGTAAAATTTTTTTCTATCCCTAAAATGGAAGATGGATAATCAACCTTCTACTCTCATAATAGCCGTTTCGTCAGGTTTTCAAGCCTTATCTAGTAACGAGATGTCCATTGTAGAATGGTAGTCATTCCTTTTCTTTTCTCATTTTTAGAGCAATACTTTTTATACATTAGGTGAATGGCACAGCCACTCTATCATCTCCAAAAAAAATCCCGCTCTCCATAGTCGCGGAGAGCGGAATTATTAGTATGATTCATCTTCTGATTGCTGCAAGGAATTGAGTTCGGTTGCGTATTGATAAAATGCGTTTTCATCTTTTTCATCGAGCGCTCTATCTATTAAAACGATGAGCTGCTCTTGTCGATGCATACGCTGGATACGATTTAAAAATAAATCTAAATAAATCTCGTTTAATAATTTCTCTGCCTCATCAACTTTTTTTGACTGACCAACGGCTTTTAGAAAATCTGTGTACGAATAATATTTATCCAACGATCTCACCCCGATCCTTTTCTAAATTATATGAAAATTGAAATTAAAAAGCAATGCTTACGATTTAAAAATAACTTGGATTAGCTAGTAAACTCGTGAAATTTAAAGCAAATTCTCTAAGTATTTCATTCATTTATCAACCTTGTTTCAATACTTTGTATATTTTTTGAAATTCATTTTATGTACTACACTACGGTTATCAATAGAAAAGGGAGGCACGTCCAATATGACTAGTAAATTTGTAAATGGCTATTTAATTTCCTTTAACACTTACTTGCTCCAACCAGTTCAGCATGACACTAAAGTTTTTACTCATGTTATAGACAAACATAATGAGCTAATTGTTACTCGGAAGCCGATGCATGTACTGCGAAAATCTTGTATTTCATTAGGCTCCACCTATGAAGCAGCAAAGCAATCTGCTAAACGCTTTTTTGGTAATCAACATAAGCTACCAATCGTCGTGGCCTTTGATTATGGTTTTCCTTGCATCTTTCTACCAACCTATTCACCTAATTCCATTCATAATATATGGATAGGGCTCCATGCGATTATCAATATTACGCCAAGCGAAACGGGATGTGTGGTCACATTAAAAAACGATCAAAAGATTGAGCTACCTATTCAATACGCTTCTATTAGTAAACAGTTTGTGAATGCTTCTATGCTCTACAAACATTACATGAACGAACGAAAACAACTTAGTCAAGATTCACCCTATCATCCATTCTTTTAACTAAAAAATCCCCCAAGAAACAACTCTTGGGGGATGGCTATTAGTTAATTTTTGAACGTAAGTAAGCATTAATAAATGGATCTACATCGCCGTCCATTACCGCTCCGACATTCCCTGTTTCTTCATTCGTACGGTGATCTTTTACCATTGAGTATGGATGGAATACATACGAGCGAATTTGCGAGCCCCAGCCAATGTCCTTTTGTTCACCACGGATCTCATCAAGCTGCGCCTGTTGCTTCTCTAACTCTAATTGATATAATTTCCCTTTTAACATAGCCATCGCTTTCTCACGGTTTTTAATTTGTGAACGTTCTGCTTGGCATTGTACAACCGTACCAGTCGGGATGTGTGTAATACGAACAGCTGAATCTGTTGTATTAATATGCTGACCACCCGCACCTGTCGCACGATACGTATCAATTTTCAAATCCTCTGTACGAATATCAATTTCAATATTATCGTCAAATTCTGGCATGACATCGCAAGAAACGAAAGAAGTATGTCGACGGCCCGATGAATCAAATGGTGAAATACGCACTAGGCGATGAACACCTTTTTCAGCTTGTAAATAGCCGAAAGCATTATGACCTTTAATTGAAATAGTTACAGATTTAATGCCTGCTTCATCACCAGGAAGATAATCCATTGTTTCCACCTTAAAGCCACGCTTCTCAGCCCATCGTGTATACATACGTAGTAGCATAGAACCCCAGTCTTGTGACTCTGTTCCACCTGCTCCTGGATGCAACTCTAAAATAGCATTGTTTTGATCATATGGACCGCTCAATAATAATTGTAGCTCAAAATCAGCCATTTTTTGTTGGAATTCTACCAGTTCTTTTCCTAACTCTTCCTGCAATTCTTCGTCTGGCTCTTCACGTAAAAGCTCCAATGTCATATCTAAATTCTCATGTATTTCTTCTAACTCTTTATATTCATTGACGATTGCTTTTAAGCCATTGCCCTCATTAATGATCACCTGTGCACCTTGCTGATCATCCCAGAATCCTGGCTCTAGCATCATTTCATCTAGCTCCTGTATACGTGCCTCTTTGTTTTCTAAGTCAAAGAGACCCCCTGAAGTCCACCAATTTTTTGGCTGTAGTGTCTAATACATTGCGTACATCTGCTAATTCAATCATTGTAAAATCCTCCGAACGTTAGTAATGGAGACTAGTGTGAAAGCTCCGATCTTACTATTATAACGTTTTTACCGAGGAAAACATACATAAAAACACTACTCTACGTCTCGTCCTCAAGCATATCAAGCGCAAAACGTTGAAATACTTTCACACGATCATATTGAACAAGTAAATGCTTCGTTCTTCGCTCTAATCTATATTTTAATAAAAATGCCCGCTGAATACGATACTCTATCGTTTTGACACTAACATCTACAATAATATCCTGACCATTCGTAAAGATTACCTTTGTGCTCTTTTTATCCACAGAGAAATACTCTTCAATATGATGGACAGCAAACCATATACATTCCGGATGTAGAGGTGACTTGCTTGGAAACCATAAAATATTCCCACGCTCATCCACAACGATTGGGTTTTTATTAAGTTTACCTAAAATCATTTTTGATCCATCGAAAGCCCCTCTTAAGCTTGAACCATAATAACGAAGATTATAGTCCATTAACTTCGTCGGTGTTAATTTAGAAATATAGTCATTACTTTTTTCCATCACCCGAGTACATAAATTTCCAAAGGAATCATACACAGGCATATACAGCATAGTTTCACTACTCATAATATCCTTCTTATGCATCCTTATTCCCCCTTTATGCACTTATGTTTTCAGCTTAAATAAAAAAGGAATATACCAAGGTCCGTACATTCCTGCTTTTTTCTACAAGTCGAAATTGCTTGGAAAACTTTATTTCTCCCCACATTTCTCCCACCTCAGCTTCTCAAAATCTTTCATCACTAAATCCTTAGTACTCCATCACACCTACACCTAATAATTCAGAATAATAATAGAAGAATTTTCTAAAACTAAATTCCTATTATTACAGCTATTGTATACCCATATTTTACTATTGTCTATAAATTATGACTTTTATGACAATAATTTATTTTTTTATACAAAAAAAGATCATTTCAACATACGTTAAAATGATCTTTTCCATTTCTATTATTGAGCTGCACCATGACAGTTTTTAAACTTCTTACCGCTTCCACAAGGACATAAATCATTGCGTCCAACATTTTCCGCCTTACGAACAGGTTGCTTTTTCGGAGCAGGGCCGCCTTCTTCTTTCGGATTAACAGCCTGACCTTTTGCCACCTCTTCACGCTCAAGATTACTGCGAATTTCAGCCTTCATTGCATACTTCGCAACATCCTCGCGAATGGAAGCGACCATATCTTCGAACATCGCAAAACCTTCTTGTTGATATTCACGTAGCGGATCATTTTGACCATATGCTCGCAGATGGATACCTTGACGAAGTTGATCCATAGCATCAATATGATCGATCCATTTTGTATCAATAGAACGTAATAAAATAACTTTTTCAAACTCACGCATACGCTCTGCTGTAAGCTCTTCCTCTTTTTCATCATATCGAGCGTGAACAGCTTCTGAAATCAATTGGTTAATGTCTTCTGCCGATTTACCTTGGAAATCAGCTACTTTTAGTTGACCTTCCTCTAGCAAATTAGCAGCCACAAAGTCATCAATAGCCTTGAGATTCCAATCTTTTTGCTCACCTTGTGTATAGAGCCCGACAACATTGTCGATCGTCTCTTGAATCATTGACTCCACAAGTACGCGCATATTTTCTGTTTCTAGAACATCATAACGCTCCTTATAAATAATCTCACGTTGCTGACGGAGAACATCATCATATTGTAATAAACGCTTACGAGCATCAAAGTTATTACCTTCGACACGTTTCTGCGCGGATTCTACAGCTCTCGACACAACTTTTGATTGCAATGGCTGTGTATCGTCCATACCTAAACGCATCATCATCGCCTTCATATTATCTGAACCGAAACGACGCATTAAATCATCTTCTAGTGATAGATAAAATTGTGTTACCCCTGGATTCCCTTGACGACCAGAACGTCCACGTAACTGGTTATCAATACGACGGGATTCATGTCGCTCAGTACCAATAACCGCTAATCCTCCAATTTCTAATACACCTTCACCAGGTTTAATGTCGGTACCACGACCCGCCATATTTGTAGCAATCGTTACAGCACCCTTTGAACCAGCATTAGCAATAATTTCTGCTTCGCGTTCATGATTTTTTGCATTCAGTACATTATGAGGGATTTTATGTTTATCCAGCAATTGCGAAATAATTTCAGACGTTTCAATCGCAACTGTACCAACAAGCACAGGTTGTCCTGCCTTATGGCGCTCTGCAATATCAGCCGCCACCGCTTTATATTTTCCTTCCATAGAAGCAAAAATTAAATCTGGACGATCATCACGAGCAATTGGCTTATTCGTAGGAATCGCAATAACGCTCATATTGTAAATATTACGGAATTCTTCTTCCTCTGTTTTCGCTGTACCTGTCATACCCGCAAGCTTTTGGTACATACGGAAATAGTTTTGGAATGTAATAGTAGCCATTGTCATCGATTCATTTTGAATCTCAACGCCTTCTTTAGCTTCAATAGCTTGGTGAAGGCCATCCGAATATCGGCGACCTTTCATTAAACGACCAGTAAAGCCGTCAACAATCACAATTTCGCCCTCTTGGACAACATAATCAACATCATTATGCATACTTACATGTGCCTTTAACGATTGGTTAATGGCGTGATTTAAGCGGACATGTGTTAAATCAAATAAATTGTCAATGCCAAATGCCTTTTCAGCCTTTTCAACACCGGCATCCGTTAATGTAACACCTTTTGTTGACTCTTCATATGTGTAATCTGTTTCTGCACTTAACATACGTACAAACGCATTAGACTGTTTGTACAACTGTGCTGATTTCCCAGCCTGACCCGAAATAATTAATGGCGTACGTGCCTCATCAATTAAAATCGAGTCAACCTCATCGATGACAGCATAGTGAAGCGGACGTTGAACACGCTCTTCTTTATAAAGCACCATATTATCACGTAAATAGTCAAATCCTAATTCATTGTTTGTACTATAAGTAATATCCGCTTCATAAGCCGCACGCTTCTCTTCTTTAGACAGGCTATTTAAATTTAAACCTACTGTAAGACCTAAGAAATTGTACAGCTGTCCCATCTCAGCAGCATCACGGCTAGCCAAATATTCATTGACTGTGACAACATGCACGCCTTTACCAGTAATTGCGTTTAAATAAACCGCCATTGTCGCTGTTAACGTTTTACCTTCACCGGTCTTCATCTCTGAAATATTACCTTCATCAAGGGAAGCCGCCCCCATAACTTGAACGCGGAACGGATACATCTCTAACACACGTTTCGACGCTTCGCGACAAACAGCAAAAGCCTCTGCACGAATCGACTCTAACTGCTCCCCATCCGTATAACGCTTTTTAAACTCTTCTGTTTTCGCTTGTAATTGATCATCTGAAAGCTGTTCCATTTGAGAAGCGAATCCCTCAACCTGGTCAGCGATTTTTTCTAATTTTTTTAACTCACGTTTATTGAAATCAAATAATTTATTTAATAGGTTTGCCATGAATGTTTTTCACTTCCTATATAGATTCAACTTTCATTTTACCATTGTGTAACAGTTTCATGCAAACAGTCACCCTATTTGCATAAGAAAGTCATAAAAAAAGACTCTCGCCATCGCGAGAGCCTTTGTCATCATGAAGTTTAAGTTGTTTCGATTAAGCCATATTTTCCGTCTTTACGTTTATACACAATATTTGTGCCGTTTGATTCAGCATCTGTAAAGACATAGAAATCATGCCCTAACATATTCATTTGTAATACAGCCTCTTCTTGATCCATCGGTTTTAAATCAAATTGCTTCGTACGTACAATGGAGTATTCTTCTTCATCCAAAGTCGTATCAACGACTGCTTGAGTAGTAGCAAAATAAAGGCCAGCCCCTTCACGCTCACGGAATTTACGGTTTACTTTCGTTTTATGCTTACGAATTTGACGCTCTAATTTATCAACAATGAGATCAACCGCAGCATACATATCATTATGACGCTCTTCAGCACGAAGAGTTAAGTTCTTCATTGGGATTGTAACTTCCACTTTTGTTTGCTTGTCATTATAAACCTTTAAATTTACGTTAGCATTGGCGTTAACATCTTCGTTAAAATAACGTTCAACTTTTTCGATTTTATTCTCAACATACTCTCGAATAGCTGGAGTTACCTCAATATTTTCACCACGAATGTTAAAGTTTAACATGTAAACTCCTCCTTTATAACTGCTATACTATCTATTTCTACACAAGTGTGTGAAATTCCTCTAAAATAATTCTTTATTTTACAAAAAACTTTTATAAAATTAATATTGGCTTTGCTTTTTCGCTTCTGCCGCTTCTTTTTTACGTCGTAGCTTTAATTCATCTACAATCAACTCTTCAACGCGCCCTTGATCATTAAAATAAACACCATATTGCTTACCACTACCAAATGGACGACTCCAAATCACTTCACCATAAGCCCGCACCTCTTGCGTATCAAGCACAAAATGGATATCCAATGGTGGAGGATTCACACCTAAATCCACTTCCGTATACATCTTTAACCCACGCGGACTAATATCTAGCAATTCAGCCATAGCCGTCTGCCTATGATTAACTCGCCCATTTTCATAAACAGCAAATGTTATTTGAACAGGCTCCTCAAATTTAAATCGGAAACCTTCTTGACGCTTAAAAATCATATTCCCACCCCAGTATATTGTTAAACATTTATATTGCTTTGATTATGACACGACGCCCATCTTACAGCTAGGGGAATAAGTAACATATTTTACCGTTGAACAGCCTAATTTATGACTATTTAGTGATAATTTCTAGCAGATGATTCTGTCATAAAGAAAAGAGACCATCTTGGTGGATGGTCTCTAATAGTGTCTAAATTTGTCCGCTGTTTCCCTGACCAAATTGCTGTTGTCGATTAATGCGAATAACTTCCTTCCACGTATCGCGGAATTCCGTCACTAATCCTTCTACTTCTTCAATAACGGCTACATCATTTTGAATATTCGCTTCGACTAAACGATGATTCATATATTCGTAAAGAGGTAGCATTTGCTTTGAAATCTCGATATCCATATTGAGAGTTGCCATCAGCTCGCTTATAATCGCTTGAGCTTTTATCAAATTTGTATTCTTTTCTTGGATATTTTTTTCTTGAATCGCAAGTTTAGCTTTATTTAAGAACTTTAAACACCCATTATAAAGCATTAATGTAAGCTCTCCAGGTGAAGCAGTTGTGACACTATTTTGCTTATATGCGTTTTGAGCTGTTAAATTTGCTGCCAATAAAGGACAACTCCTTTTAGATATTACTTATTTACTATTTTAAACCATCAAAAGAAGAAAAGCTAATAGAGAAATTAATTTTTCTTGTCGTAATACATCCCATCCATCACACGAACATTGCCATATGGATTGAAATATTGAGCTTCACTTTTTTTCGTTTTTTGAAGATTTGCCATATCCTGCTTTACTGCGTTCATGACAGCAGCCAATCGTTCTTTAATTCCGTTATCTAATTCAAGCAAGGTGCGATGAACACGATTTTGTTCATCAAAATGAAAACCTTCTTGTTTCAAACCTTTTATAATCGTTCCACGCTTGTCCAACATATTATTAATAGTATCCACATAGTCATTTCGATCTTCGCCTTTTGGAATATCACCTAATAATTTATATAGATTCGCAGACGCCTGTAATAATTGATTTGTTAGTTGCATCAAATTCTCCTACCTTGCTTCATTAAAAGCCTTCTCAAGAACCTTGAGAGAACATACTTGATTGTGAATTTGCTTTATTAATTGCTGTTTCCATCGCTGTAAATTGCTTCCAGTAGCGAGCTTCGATATTTTCAAGTTTGCTCTTCCAGGTGCTAATTCGACTTTCGGTATCAATTAAATTTTTACCCAACGTATATTGACTATCCGTCATGGAGGATCGACCAGCTTTTTTCTCAATATTAATCTCGAATGATTTCATTGATGAACGTAATTTTGCTAGATAACCGCGTGTATCAACAGTTTGACCATTCACTGTATCCTGTTCTTTGCCTTCGCTATTTTTAAATAGCCTTTCTACTGCATCTGGGTCTTCTTCTAAAACCTTTCGTAATTTTGTTTCATCTATTTCTAATGTTCCGCCATCGTTATAGTTTTTAGTTGTCGTAATACCGATACTAAACAGCGTATTATATTTAGAATTAATACCTGGATTAGCTTGATACACTAATGCACGCATACTAGTAAGTCCTTCACGAATAAGGGCGTCCCCTCGAAGCAAACCACTCTTCGCTTTATCCTCCCAAAGCTTGATTTCATTTTCGGACATCTCTTCTTTTTGCTCGCTAGTTAATGGTGTATAATCTCGATACTTTGACTCTTTCGTTTGATCAGTAAAATCTTTTATTAAACCATTATAAGTAGTAACAAATTCTTTAATTTTATTCACCATGTCATCAATATTGGTTGTTGATGTCATTGTCACTGCTTGTGCTTTTGGTGCCGCATTTACTTTCGTATCATCAATAGTACCGTCATCGTTTAAAATACCTGCTGTTTTCGCATCAGCTGTTGCCGCATTTTGCGTATTTGTAGCTTCCTTTAAGCGAGTTTGAGCTGCTTTTTCTTCAGCATCTGCAGTTAGGTACTCTGAGCGTTTAATATTTTGATTGGCTAGTGTGTTAAATTCAACCTTTTTTTCAGGTGTTAATTTATTCCAAATTTCTTTTTGTTGCTCCGTTAAATCTTCAACCTTTTTAGAACCATCTTGTAAGCCTTTAACTAACGCATCTCCTAATTGACTATACTTTTGTTTTAAATCGTCAGCCTGAGCTTTTTCTTGATAAGTTTTTAAAGTTGCTGAATCTGTTGCTATTAAATTAGTCAAATCATCTTTACTTAAAGATTTTAATGCATCTTTTACTTCTTTTGAAAATTCCGTATTATCGTCTATATCTTTATGAATTTTTTCAATTGAATCACTACTGTTGTATGATTGTCCAAAAACTTTTAATGCATCAATTGCTTTTTGATCAAAATCTTTTAATTTTGTACCATACTTTTCGTACTCGGCTTGAGCTTTAAAATCTGTAAGTTGGTCTTTGTTTGAAAATAAAACATCTAGGGCTTCATTAGACAGACCCTTTAATTTTGCTTTGCTTTCATCACTTAAAGTACTTCCATCAAGATTATCTTTGATACCCTGTGCTGAGGATTGGTTTTTGATGAAATCTATTTCATCAGTTGATAAATTCCTCCATGTGGTACTTCCTAGTTTGCTGTATTGAGCTCGTTGTGACAAAGATAAAGTATTACCGAAAGCGTCTTTATAAGCCGTTTCATGATTAGCTGTGTAGCTATTAATATCACTAGCACCATAGGCATTTTGTTTTGTTGTAAGATTTGTTTGCTTATTTGTTAAATTAGTAGTAGCATTTTTAAATTCTTCCAAAGCATTTTTATATTTATCTGAAATTGTTTGAAGACCATTGAATGTATCTTTTAGCGTTACATTATATCCTGAAATCGTAAAAGTATTTGTTGTTCGTTCTGTTGCAATGCCGTTCACAGTGAAAATAGCATTTTTCCCTTCAGTATTTTGGACTTTATTAGGATCAGCAAATCCTAATTTGTTAAAAATGTCTGTCCCACTTACGACTTTGATTTCATCATCACCTTTTACATCGCCAGTGTTTTTGGCAGTAAAAGAGAATCGACCATTTTCAAATACAGCGCTAATCCCTGCATTACTAGAATTCACTTTACTAATAAATTGATTTACAGTCATATCAGAAGTAATTTCAATTTTTGTTGCTTCACTTGCTAATTGACCGCTGCTCTGAATAGCTTTAAACTCAATAGTCCCTGTTGCACCTAAATCAGACATTTTCGTCGAACCTATAGCATTTACTTGATCACCAACTTTACGAGCTGCTGTAGCTAATTGCGAAACACCTTCAATAGATAATGTTCCCGCAGCACTTCCTGTTGCAATAGCAGATACTAAATTAGAGTTTGAGCTAGTTGCTGTTTTTGAAGTAATATTTTTTAAAACAAAATTATCTGCAATATAAGTATCAAATGTTTTAAGTTTTGTATTGATACTACGATAAGCATCACGTTGCCATTCATACGTTTGTTTCTTTTGATATAGCTTATTTAATGGTGCTCTTTCCGCTGTCATTAATTTTTTTACTATTGAATCTATATCCATTCCTGATGCTAATCCGCCGATTCTATTTACCATTATATCTTCCTCCTAAAATACTTATATTTTTTCGTCTACTACCATCCCTAATAACTTTTGCATTTCATAAAAAGCATCTAAAAGTTTTTTTGGTGGGATTTCTTTTACAACTTCTTCTGTTTGTATATTTACAACCTGTACAAAATAGCGATCTAAACCGTCATGCAATACAAACTTAGAAGCATTATGATTGATTTGTAAAAACTCATTTACAGTATCTACCACATTTTGCAACTTGTCTTTCGATATTTCCTGTCCTTCAGTAATTGTTGTTTTTTCTAATTGTGATTGCGATACTAACTGAGATTTAGTAGTAGCCATCGCTGTTTCCTCTAATCCTGCTTTATTAGAAAATGTCGATGTCGTTGCAGTTCCTACATCTGTAGTTTGTCCTTGAGCTGCAATACGCATGATATCTAACCTCCTAAACATTTCTTATTCTTTTATTTAGTATCGGAAGTTTTTAGAAATGTTTCACCTTTTTACTACAAACTACTTTAGTTGATACCTTTTTCAAAAAAAAATTCTAATTCAGTTGTTATTTCCGAATTAGAGGATTCTTTGAATGATTTTCTATTTTTGTTTAAACTTATCATGACTAACTGTTGGACTCATTCAATAAACATTTCTTGCGTCCCTATATCCAAAAGACGTACTTCTCACTATGTTTGATACATTTTCTTTTACACCATTATACGAAAAATCCCAACAAGTATCTTCACAAGCACTACCTATACACTTAACGTCATTTAAATATCTAGGTATAAATATAAGTCTCATTTTTTCACATTATGTAGATATAATTATTAACTAATTTACTCAGCTTTTCAGTATTACCAGTATCTATTTTGTCAATCCCAGCAAAAAAACGCCTAATCCTGTACATAATACTTCTAATTTTCCCCTTGTATCTATAGCCATCAAAAAGAAGCAAAAATGAGCTATTTAATTCTATATATGGATATTCTGACTCGGCAAATCAAACCACTAGAATAACTAGTAGTTTACTATTCCGTGAAATGCGGGGGTACTGGCTCACGTCTAAAGACATTCTAAAAGGTCCGCCAACAGCATACTCCGTTTTCACTCAAACCGTTCTAATCGGATTACTTATTTGTGTTCTCTTAATTTCTTCTCTTGTGAACGGGTCAATGAATTTTTTCATTGTCATTTGAGCATACAATATATATTCTTAAAATTGTTTTCCGATCTAATAATTTCTTTACACTATCTTGCACATAACTATACAATAAAAAAGACATGCTAAATTAGCATGCCTTAAATTATATTTGTTTGGTCACTTACATTATAAAATTATATTTTAGGGTACCACGGTGAAATGATATTTATATATTTCAATCAAGTTTTTAGCACGAATCTGATAAGTATGATTTTCATGCAAATATTCTAGAATTTCGTCAACGAAATTGTCATTTTCAACTGTATTTAGGATATCCTTTATTTTTCTTAAAACAGCTTCATCATTCTCATGCTCATAAAAGATTATTTTTTCAAATCGAGAGAATTCCTTCTCTAGATATGCTGTTTTATTACTCACAACAAAAGTATTATTTGCTAGTCCGGCAAAAACTCGTTCATGTGTCCCATCTCTTAAAAATGGCTGCATATTGACCAATATCTTTGCTTTTTTTATTAATTCCTGTGCCTCAAAATAATTGACTGGTGAATTAAACACGATATTAGGATGATTAAACAATTTCGATTCACCCCATTTATTACCATATACATGTATTTTTAACCCGTTATCAGCAAGAAATCCAAGGAAATTTTCACGTTTAATAGAATATATATATCTTCCTATAACATTTATATATTCAAGTAGCACCTTATTCTCAGTAATACTTACATTCAAGCCATATTGTTTAAATTTGCTAAGACAATAAGTAAAATAGTGCTTATTACTATCTTCCAAACACTCATTCAGTATACTAATTAATATAGGATACACAGATGGAGCAATATTAGTTATAGAATCTAGAGCCTCTAAGAAATTTTTAGGATTAGAATAACTTCCCAAAAACAAAACATCAATTTTTTTCTCTGTTTTTAAATAACTTAACTCTAATGCTGCATGTGGTAAGAAGTAAGCGTTTTGCTGTATATTAATTGCCTCCAAAATTTCAAAATCAAATCTATCCATTACTGTTAAAATATCTTTGTTTTTTAAAGACAAAATTCTGTCATAGTGATCATTAACATGGTCAGCTAAATACATTATGATAGGTTTTTTCACTTTATCATTTAGCGTAGGCAATGTCCAACCATTAAAAGCTACAAAAAAATCTACATCATCGTCAAATTTTAAATGATGATGGTATTTAAAGTCATAGACTACTACCTCTATCCCTAATTTTAAAAATCCCTTTTCTAGCTCTATACACCATGTACGCATTACATCGTATTGTGTTTCGCCTTTTATAATACCAACTTTTCTCACTTGAATATTTTCCAAATTTAATCACTCTCTTTAGTAAGTAATAAGCAACTTTTTATTCCCATTTAATGGTCCTGAGTAGTTAATAAATTTGCTGATTATGAATTGTTGGAGCCCCATTAGTATAATCACATTTTCTTATGGGCTTACCTGCCAAAATTTTTTTATTTTGAAGAGATTATTTTGGCTCCAAAAAGTAAGCAGGTCGAACAATTTTTCCTTTGTAAATTGATCAACTGCTATATCTTCGGATGCATAAACTGCTCGACGATGATTTAATGAGGCGTTTTTTCTGTTAACCATAGCTTTTCCCATAACTAATCAAGCTGGAACTATCTTTTCTTACAGCGACTTCATTTCAGCTTGTTCCATCAGAAACACTTCCTCGTTTTCGAGAATATGAAAAAATGTAATTAAGCCTCACTAGTATTTTTTTTCATAAAAATCACTTTTCAAAACTCTTTTTCATTAATACATGTACCTCTGAAGAAAAGTCAGTCTTATCTAAGGATAATTGTATTTCATCTATACTATGTAGATATTTTTTTGAAAACATTTCGACTAAATCTTTGCTTACATTCTTTTCTTCCAATGTAACTAATGCCATTCTATATAAATCCATAGCATCAGCACCAAATTGCCATTGTCCTTTTATAGATAAATTGAATTCATTACAAAAATATTCTATGGATTCATTCGTATATAAATGAGTGTGTCCACCAGCTAAATGGCGATTAAACATATTATCTTTCATAATTTCGAAAAATACTGAAAATGAAAACAGTGGCACAGATATATAATAGTATTTAATATGTGGATTTTCTGATATAGCTTTCAATATCTCTCTCGGATTTGTTAAATGTTCAAGAACACCAATCATGGAAACTATTTCAGCCCTTGTATTAGATATTACGGATACTAAATCGTTTATCCCTACCTCTTTAACTAAATCGTCATTTAACATTGAATTAGCTAATTTTACCTGGTTATGAGATACTTCATATCCCCTTACATTCTTAAAACTTGAATTTAGTAGCGCTTTTATAAAGTATCCTGATCCTGCTCCAATATCAATAACTTCATCATTTTCTAAATCAAAATCATTATCTAAACATTCGGACAAGAAACTTGCCTTAGGATTATATATCTTTTCTACTCGAGATTCCCATGCTATTAAAGATTCTTCGGAATAATATTTAGAATAGTCAGTTACTTCATCTACGTATACTGCCTTTGCAAAATACTCTGTATCTTCAAAATCTCCATTAAGATGATTGCAATTTTCACAAAATTTATATCCTATACCTTGTTTAACAAAACTTACTTCATTTTTTAATTCCTTATCACAATTTTTACATTTTTCACGTTTTGGTTGAGCTAATGCTACTGAAGCTAGCTGCATATTTTCATTATATAAATCAAAATTTTTAGAAATAAAATTATTTTTTATATCTAAAATATCACCTAAGCTTTTGCCGTATTTTTTATACATTAAATTCACCTAATCTTCCCAAAATATATTGAATCTACCCATTTACCTTCTGTCCAATGGGTCTCTTTAAATAGACCCTCTTGAGTAAATTCAAGCTCATTAAAAAATTTTATCTTCGCTTCATCAATTGAATAAATTTCTGCCCATAGTCTATGTAGATTCAGCTCTTCAAATCCATACTTCTCCATTAATTGCGCAGCCTCAATTGCTAATGAAGCATCAATATAAAGATTATTCTTTCCGATATAAATACTGAAATCTGCATTTCGATTAACCCAATCAATATAACAAAGACCACATGCACCTATTAATTTTTCTGTTGCTAGTTCAACAATAGCAAACATTATAGTATTTGGGTCATCCATCACATATTTTTCAAACCAGAGTAGCTGATTTTCGTTACTTAATTCACGATACTCTCGAAAAAAACGTCGAAACTCAGGAATATTACGCCATTGAAGTAGTTGAGTCAAATCGGTTTTCTCAATCGCTCGCAGTCCTACTAAATTACCTTTCAACATTCATATCACCTCGATAAACTGGCTGTCCTGCATGTTTATTAACCTTTAAAACTTGACCAATTACTAGGCTTTTTTCATATGGAAAATAAATATTATCAGGAGCTGGTCGTAAAAATTCAAGATCTTCAGTGAAAATAATATCCCCCTGTTTTTTATCTTTATTTAAATAGATTCCTCTACGTTGAACAATCGATGTTTCTTGTTCATTTTTCTCAACGATTTTTACTCCATTACCTAATGAATTCTCAAGTTCTCTAGCATAACAGACCATATCTCTCCATGTATTAGGGTTCATAGAAAAAGGATGATCTGGACCTTTTCTATTGTTATCATCTGTAAAATGTTTTTCTATGACCCTTGCACCTAAAGTAATAGCTCCTAGAACAGTTGCATGGCCCGGAGTATGATCAGACAATCCTAAAATCATATTCGGGTACATTATATTATATGTTCTTAAAACATTTAAATTTATGTATTTAAAGTTTTCAATATCACCTGTGTAATTAGTATTACATTGCATTAATATGACCTTATCATTGTATTTTATAATTTCTTCTACTGAACGTTGTACGTCTGTAAAATTAGATGCGCCAGTTGCAAGAAGAATAGGTTTATTTTTCTTGGCTATATGTTGAATAAAGTCGATCCACGTAATATCACCTGAACCAATTTTATATACTTCTACCAAAGCATCAATTTCTTCTACTGCTTCAATATCATATGGCGTTGTAAAAAAATCAATCCCTGCTAAATCTGCTTCTTTTTTTAATTCAAAATTCCAATCGCGCTTTAGTTCATAATCCTTGAAAACGTCAAAAACACTTTTTTCCCACTTTGCTTGATGGCTTGACTGCTTTAGATGTTGGAAACCGTAGTCACTTACAATTTTTTCAGCTTTGAAATGCTGAAATTTTACCGCATCTGCTCCAGCTTCTTTGCAAAGCCAAATTAGCTCCTTAGCTCTTCCCAAATCTGCATCATGATTGGATGCGATATCAGCTATAAAATAAGTTGGATTATTTATAGAGATAGATTTACCACAGATTGTTATTTCACTTAGATAATTCATATAAAACACCTTCTTTATAACGTTTTATAACCCAATCTATTACTTCATTTGATGTTGGAATTATATCTTTTCCTAATAATTTAGCTAACTTTTGTATATCTAAGCCCAATGAATCAGCTCTCTCCACTTCCTGCCTTAAATTTTGGAGCGTCTCTTCATATACTAAATGCTTTTTTCCTAATTTTTCAGCAATTTCTGTAATAAATTCATATTTTGAAACTACATCCGAAGTAGCTATATTAACTACCCCGGTTATTTGTTTTAGAATTAGCTCATATAAAATTTCAGAAAAACGTTCCACATCAATACTCGATGTATAAAAATCAGTAAATGCAGGAATTTTTCTATTTTCTTCTAATGAATTTAATATCCACTCAATAAAAGTTGGTTTTCCTTTTTGTCCTTTAAAACCGACTATATTTGTTCTAACTATTAATGTTTTCTTATGAATATTTGTCAAGATTTCACCTATATATTTAGTACGAGCATATTCATTCAACAATTGAACACTGTCATCTTCATTATGAACATTTTTATTACCACCTACATAATAATGATCTGTTGAAATTTGTATATAATAACTATTTGATTTATCACACACATCAGCTAATAACGCTGGAAGTCTACTGTTTATTAAATAAGCTTGTTCAGGGTTGTTTTCACACTCTAGTAAATTTATAATAGCAGCAGTGTTAATAACTACATCCGGTTGTTCTTTACGAATGAAAGTTACTAATTTTTCTACATCTTCAAGTAAATCTATTTGAAAATCAGCATTCGTTCTAGCAGCAGTTACTACTTCCTGATTCTTTTTGTTTAGAACATGGACTAACATTCTACCAAGCATTCCATTTGAACCGATTATTAAATATTTCAATTGCTACTCACCTAATTTTTTTTGCTCAATATGTTCATTTATTTTTATGAGCGCTGGTTCTTTTGTTAATTTCTCTAGGACCATATTTAAATCAAAATCTGGATTTCTTGCGTACAAATCTTTAATTAATATTGTTATTAGTTCTAAATCTTCTGGAGTATCTACAGTTAGACGTAAATGACTAAAACCTTCTTTCTCTAAAGCATATTGACCAATATTAAATTTACTTGGATTTAAATAAAAATAAGGAGTCACATGCTCTCTTTCATAGTCTAAACGTGCGTTCATAAATGCCTCTGTTAAAATCTTCATTGAAAAAACTTCAGTATCCATACCTCTAGGGAATGTTCTCAATTGAGTATTCGATACATAATCGTACTCACTACTATCTATATACATTTGGATAATGTTATCAATAATTATTGGGTCTATTAATGGACAGTCAGATGTTATTCTTACTACTATATCAGCATTATATTTAGTGGCGGCTTCGTAATAACGAGCTAAAACATCACTCTCTGATCCGATAAAATAATCAACATCTAATTCATTGCATAAATTAACAATTTTGTCATTACCGTAAGGTGTTGTTGCTATTACCAATTGATCAATTAGAGTTGCTTTTTTCATTCTTTCTATTTGATAGGCTAAAAGAGGTTTACCATTCACTTCTTTTAACACCTTACCTGGTAATCTTGTAGAACCCATCCTTGCTTGCACAATAGCTACTATTCTCATTTCCATCAACTCTTTTATATTTTTTTAAATTAATTGTCTTAGCTGCTCAACCGTTAACCACTCTGTATTATTATCACTAGTATAAGCAAATCCATCAGGTAAGGCTTTACCCGCATTTAATTGCTCTTGGCTAAACCAAGCAAGCTCAGGTTGGATAACGTAGTAATCATCAAATTCTAATGTATGACGAGCATCATCTTCCATAATCATTGCTTCATGAAGTTTCTCACCCGGACGGATTCCAATTACTTCTATTTCACATTCAGGGCCAATTGCTTTTGCTAAATCTGTAACTTTCATACTTGGAATCTTCGGTACAAAAATTTCTCCACCATACATTCGTTCTAAATTATCTAATACAAATTGTACTCCCTGATCAAGAGTAATCCAAAAACGTGTCATACGCTCATCTGTAATAGGTAGTTTACCTGTATCTTTAATCTTTTTAAAGAATGGTACTACACTACCACGACTCCCTACTACGTTACCATATCGTACAACTGCAAATCGTGTTTTCTTTTCTCCCACATAAGCATTAGCGGCGACGAATAATTTATCAGATGCTAATTTTGTCGCACCATATAAATTAACTGGGCTACAAGCCTTATCTGTTGAAAGTGCAATTACCTTCTCAACTCCACGGTCAATTGCTGCCTCGATAATGTTTTGCGCACCATGAATGTTTGTCTTTACAGCCTCAAAAGGGTTATACTCACATGCATCTACATGCTTCATAGCAGCTGCGTGGATGACAATATCCACACCATCAAAGGCACGATATAGGCGGTCTTTATCCCGCACATCACCAATAAAAAAGCGAATGCGCCCATCCTGGAATTCTTGTTTCATTTCATATTGCTTCAGTTCATCACGACTGAAAACTATAATTTTTTTTACTCCTAATGTAAGTGCTTTTCTGATAAACTTTTTACCAAAAGAACCTGTACCACCTGTTACTAGGATCGTTTTTCCGTGTATATTATACATAACATTACTCCCTAATTATTACTATACTTTATTAATGTACTTGTTAAATCTATAAGTTCATATTCTAAAATGTCAGCACACAAATTAAAATCATTTTTCGAAATAGCTTCAAGTATATCTTCTGATAAGCTATTCAATTTATTAGTATCCAGAGAAGTAACATAATTTAATTGACTTAATTTATTGTTTACTTCTACTAGCCACATTAAGCCTTCTAATAAATTTATTAAATTTTGTTTAGCTTCTTGATATTGTTCATTGTGAATTTGCTTAATAATAAATTCAGTGCCTGGTCCTAATCTATCAATATAACTATCATAACTTTCCATTGTTTCTTTAATTACTTCTTCCATTTCAATATCCCCTATTTGATATATTCTATTTCTTTTTCTATTAATTTTAATGAATTCTTTGATACATTTAGCATTTCACCATACATATATTCATTCTGTTCAAATGAAACTTTAAATTTCTGCTTTCTATCAAGAGACTCATCTATTTTAAAATATTTAAATAACCTTAAGTTAATTAAATTGAAAGCAAATTCTAGGCTAGTAAATTTAAGTAAAGTCTGAATTTTATTGTCAATTTTGTCTAACTTGTTTATCGTATGAACTTCATATTCTGTTTTTGAATGGTTATTTTCTAACAAGGTAATTGCTTTCTCAAATAATTTAATTAGTTCTTTAATATGATAAATATCATTGGATAACTCCTTCTTTAATTCTTGAGTATATATTGGCATACTCCTAGTATTTTTTATTGGAGGTGGAACTGATATTTTTGCATATTCATCTAAAAAGTCAGCAAACGGAATTTGATTAAATAAATTAATTTTCAAACCCCCTTCAGTGCAATTATAAGATCTTTTATGAGCGCCAAAGGATTGTAAAATTGCTTCAAAAACATCTCTCATTTGTAAAAAAACATTATCAGTTAATACTGTATCACCAAAGTATCCTTCTCTTTCTATTAATCTTCTAGGATTATCTTGAATATTTTTTTGGTTTAGATTCCCATCTGCATGTGTTAAACCATTTGTATAGGCTAAGTCCTGTCCTATCAACGCTACAGGTCCAGTAGTCATCATTAGAGCTAAGTTATAAGCATTATTTGCAACTGAACTTCCATCCATTATTATATCTACCTGTTTTTTTGAAAAGCGTTTATAATGGTTCATTAATTTAGATTCTATTAATGGTAAAAAATAATATCCTTCCTTAAATTTTTCACGTATACCATAATGTATAGTTGGACAATAAATTAACGGAAAATCTTCAATATGTAATTTTTCGAAATGCTTATAATTTATATCTCCACCATCAACTGATACAGCAAAATCAGGTTTCAAATCGTTGATTAGTAAAGAATTAATAGTAGTTCCAGCTGCAATCAAAATAAATCTATTTCTATATTTTTTTAATAAAGGTATCTGTTTTGTTAGAGATGGTCCTCCCGAAGCTACTATTATAGGACAAGTAAAACTTTTTTTAAATTGAGCAATAGGATTATCTTTTGCAGCAAATTTTAAATTTTTTATATAATTTTCATGCCATTGACTCGAAAAAAACTGTAGTGTATTTTCCACAATATCATTAGATTTAACTTTTTCTTCCAGTATAGAGAGAATTAATTTTAAATCTTCATTTAATACCTTATCATAATTGATAGAAATGATTATATTTAGGTTATCTATAACTGAAATATGTTCATTAAAAAATTTTCTTATCGAGATTTCATCTATTTCATCTAAAAGTATTAAATCTTTCAAATCGTCCGATTTCCCCAATATACTAATTAAAGGGTCAATTACTATTATTTTTTCTTGTGAGGTTTTTTTATTATCTAATTCATTGTAGATATATCCTAAACCGTAACCTATTAATATTTGTATATTAGCTGGTTTGTATTTCTTTTCAATAAAACCTACAGCCTCTTTCTGTGGATTGTATTTACTATGCAAATAAACTCCTCTATATTTAATTGTTGGCAATTTCACTCTAGATTCTTCAATATTAACTATGTCCATAAGCTCTCACCTCTTATATATTATTTATCGACGAGAAGAATGATATATCAAGTTTGTATACTAAAATTAGTATTTAAATTGATACATAATGCTCCAACGATTTTGATTATGTAATGAAAATATTCTATTTTATTTCCAATTTCCTAAGCGTATTTAGAAAGTTATACTACCACATTTACATGGATTGTTATTATCTCAAAATTAAAACAACCAGCCAGCGAATAAAATCGCTGACTGGTTGTTTTATTTGAAGATATTTACATCAATTATTGTAATAATTGTAAAACACCTTGTGGTTGTTGGTTAGCTTGAGCTAACATAGATTGAGCAGCTTGCATTAAAATGTTGTTTTTAGTGAAGCCCATCATTTCTTTTGCCATATCAGTATCACGGATACGAGATTCTGCAGCTGTTAAGTTTTCAGAAGCAGCTCCTAAGTTATTGATTGTGTGTTCTAAACGGTTTTGTACGGCACCTAATCCAGAACGAGTTTTAGAAACTGTATTAATAGCAGTATCAAGAGTAGCAATTGCTTTAGAAGCAGCTCCACCAGTTGCAACATCTAAATCTGCAGCAGAAACACCTAATTTAGTTGATGTCATTGTAGCAATTTTAAGGTTAATAGTTTGGCCTGTATTCGCTCCAATTTGGAAAGTTAGACCAGTTGTTGCCTGTGAACCATTAAGTAACTTTTTATTGTTAAACTCAGTTTGGTTAGCAATACGTGAGATTTCTTCTTGAAGTTGCTTTACTTCATCATTTAAGTTAGAACGGTCATTAGTAGGTTCATCGTTAGTATCGTTACGAGACTGAACTGCTAATTCACGCATACGTTGTAGGATTGCATGTGTTTCGTTAAGTGCACCTTCTGCAGTTTGGATTAAAGAGATTGAGTCTTGAGAGTTTTTAGTTGCCATATCAAGACCACGGATTTGTCCGCGCATTTTTTCAGAGATTGCTAAACCAGCAGCGTCATCGCCAGCACGGTTGATTTTGTAACCTGAAGATAATTTCTCAAGGTTTTTTGAAGCTTCAGTGTTGTTGAAAGCTAGGTTACGGTGTGTGTTTAAAGCTGAAATGTTGTGTTGAATTCTCATTTGGAATTCCTCCTTGAATGTTTGTTTTTGTTACTCCACGTCCGTGTGGAATATTGTCGGTTTAGGTTGTATATATGTACTCCCTTACCCTACAATCTATATATCGTTAGTAGTTGGAAAAGTTTAATAGTTTTTTAAAAGTTTTTTAAAAAGTTTTTTTATGTAATAGATTCGAAGTTTTTATTTAATAAAATTCTATTTTTTCTTTAGCTGTTCTAAAAAATTTGCTGAAGAAAAAAGTGCTTCTTTATTTTGTGCCTGGATTGCTTCAAAAACTTCTGAGCGATGTACTTTTACCGTTTTCGGGGCAACAATTCCTAGTTTGATTTGGTCACCTTCTACTGCTAGAATTTTTATTTCGATTTGGTCGCCTACCATAATAGACTCATCTTTTTTACGTGAAAGTACCAGCATTATTTCGCACTTCCTTCCAATGGTTGCATTGGATAACGTAATGGAAAGGCTTTATTATCTTGAAGGACAATTTGCTTCCCTCGTTTTTTTTCTATATTTAAAATAACGGGTGCTAATAAGTTAATAGTGGAATCTTGGAATGTCTCTTTCATTGTTACAATGGCATATGGAAGAACATCTTCTTGTTTATCAATTTGTAACTGCTCGCGATCTTCTTCGCTAATATCAAAGCTATAATCTTGTTTGAATGCAAAGGGGTAGGCTACAACAAAGCCAATTTCTCCATGCTGAACAGATTGCAGTAATGAAAGTGGAAGGTCAGCATCGATTGGTAACAATACAAATTCTCTCTCCTCCTCTAATCCTAGTAAACCATGTTCAAACGTAAGGATGTCCTGTTCAACAATCTCAACTTCTCCTAAAAATTTGGTAGCAATTCTCATGTTTTTCTTGCACTCCTTTAAATAATGACATCAATGTCCACATCTGGTCTTTGTATCATTGTACCAGTTACTTTTCCTGGTGTGTATTCATGAATTGGTTTGTTCACCTTTGTGTCAATTATTGGCTCTTTACGCTGAATATTGACATCGGTCTTACCTGGTGTATAGTCGATTTTCACAGATCCTATTGATGGAACAAATTTTATATTGAATTGAGCCCGATGTGAGCCATGATTTTGTTTAGCAATATTTTGAATTGTCGTACGTCCTTGGTCTTTACCAGCGCTATCCATCATTTGACGTCCCTCTCTTGCTCTACGGGCCATTCCTTCTAATGCCACTTGTTTACCCTTTTCTGCGTAATTGGCACTTGATTCCAAAGGGCCAATCATCCCTATATCTCTTCTTGCCTGTGAAGAGTCAATCTTCAAAATACTTCTCGTTGTATTTATATCTAAAATAGCAGCTGGTTGTTCAATATGCTGCGTGGCTTTGGGCTGTTCAATATATTGTTGGGGTTTAGCAATGTTCAAATCTATTATTGTATCTGTTGTCCGTATTTGGATTTGCGGGAGTCTCATTAACATTTCTCCTTTAAGAAAAGCGTCTGAACAAAGTGTCCAAACGCTTTAATTATATTAGCGGATAAAATCCACTAGTGTTTGTTGAATAATTTTAGAGCCTACAGAAAGTGCAGCCTGATGAATAGACTCATGTGTCACCATTTCAGTGATAGCTTTTGAATAATCCACAGATTCATTATCCCTCAGTTGTTTTGTAACGTTAACTTCACGGATACCTAGACGATTTTCCATCATTTCAACACGATTTTGGCGAGCACCAATATCAGCTTGTGCTGCTAAAACTTTATTATGCAACGCTGTAATATCATCGTCTGTCGTAGATGATGATACACCTCCAAGCATATCAGAAATTTCCTCACCTGTTTTTGTTGAATCTCCCAGTAAATCTGATATTTTACCCATCATATCATCTAGATCTTTAAATAAATCCTTACCTGGTGTATTAACGGGAATTTGAATACCATCATATATTTCAATATTCACTGCGTTATTGTTTATTGTTGGATCAATTTCTTTACCACTTCCTCCACGAATAAACAGTGGCTGATTTGTATTTGTTCCACTAAATATGTAACTACCACCAATGTTCGTATTGCCCACATCCTGAATTTGTTGGCGAATTTGATCAATTTCCATTTTAGCTTTTTCACGTTCTTCAGGGGTGTTTGTATCGTTAGCTGCTTGAATAACCAATTCACGAACTCGCTTCATCTGCTCGCCAACCTGATTTAGAGATTCATCTGTCGAATCTAACCAGCTTCCTGCCGTAATCATATTACGAGTATATTGTTCTACTTTAGCTAAATCTCGGCGATAGCCCATTCCTTTTACTGCAACTACTGGGTCATCAGATGGACGAGTGATCTTTGAACCAGAATTGATTTGATCTTGGAGCTTAGACATTTTACCATAGCTGTTATTTAAATTACGTAGCATGTTACTTGATAGCATAGATTGTGTTACACGCATGTTGTAAAAAACCTCCTTCTTGTCAGTTGGAGAAGTTGTCTCCATTAATTACCCATTACTCTTTTCTATCGTTATAAACCTACTCGGCCCATACCGTTAATAATTTTATCCAATGTTTCATCGACAACCGTAATCATACGTGCATTTGCATTATACGCCTGTTGGAAAGTAATCATATTTGTCATTTCTTCATCTAACGAAACAGCACTTACAGAATCACGGCTTTTGAACACCATTTGAAGTTGGGATTCAGACGAGGCCGCTAAACGTAATGCTTCTTCACCATCTACACCAACTTTACCGACAATCGCTTGATAGAATGATTGTAAGCTTGCATTATCTATATCTGCATATAATTTATGCTGCATATTGGCAAGTTCATAAGCATTTTTACCATTTCCTTCTTCTGTCGGGTTAGACGATGCTGCTAAAAGATTAGGATTTTTTAAGATATCCTCATTAACCTTAATTCCACCTGCACCAGTTCCTTCAAAGAAAACGCCACCTGGCTTCGAAGCATTGATGATGTTTCCATTCGCATCTTTTTCTTCAAGGGTATATCCTTTTGCATGTTGCGCATTGAATTCTTTAATAAATGCATTAGCCAGTTGATCTAGTTTTTGTAAAGTTTCCGAGTAGTATCCTTTAATATCGCCGCCTGCACTTTGATAACCAAACGAATTAATGAGTGAAAGTAATTTCCCTTTTGATGCTTCAAAGTCTTGCTGTTTAATGGCAGTTTGTGTACTAGTGACAGCACCTGCTTCATGCGCATCTAAAGATTCCAATCCTGTTAATTGTAATTCAGAGAAAGAATTTGTAATATCGTCGCCTGTCACCTTCGTACCATTCGTACCCATTGCTGTAAATTGAGCAAAATCTTTACCGTTTACTAGATCTCTAACAACCCCATCTGCGCCTTTAAATGTAATTTTTAAGCTGCCCTCTGCAACCTCTGACGCTAAACCACCAGAAGGTATACGTTCAATTGATACCGGAATATATTCATTTAATTTATCGACTAACGTATCACGAACATCATATAGATCATTTGGTACATGTCCACTTGGTTCAACCTCTTGAATCTGTTTATTAACAGCAGCAATTTGCTTTAGAATGGTATTAATTTGCGTTGTGGAAACATTAAGTTCATTTCCAAGATTACCTTGAATCATTTTTAATTGTTTATCAAGATAATTAAAGGATTCAGCTAAGTGCTCCGCACGACTAATGGCTACTTGACGAGAAGCCCCATCTGCAGGCTTTGTCCCCAAATCTTCAAGTCCCTTCCAGAACTGTTCAAAAGCCTTATCTAAACCAAATTCCGAAGGTTCATTCATAACATCCTCCATTTGGGCAATGGCATTTGTTCTAGATTCCCAGTAACCTAACTTATTCGTTTCTTGACGATATTGGCGGTCGATAAATTCACTGCGAATACGTTGAATCGAACTTGCCTCCACCCCAGTACCAAGATGTCCTGGATAAGTTGGTTGGTTTAAACCGGCAGTTGGAAAACCAGGTGTTGCCTGCATGTTTACTCGTTGGCGTGAGTAGCCTAATGTGTTGGCGTTGGAAATATTATGTCCTGTTGTGTATAAAGCTGTTTGTTGTACGAAGAGGCCACGTTTACTTGCTTCTAGCCCCATAAATGTTGAGCGCATGTTTCTTCCTCCTTTGTTAGGCTTGTGAATCGAAATATGATTTTTTTGCTATGTTATTTGTGCCGAGAACCTCGTTGCTAGAGTAGTTCATTTGCTCTGTACGAGGTCTGACGGCATCTAATGTTAGGTTGACGATCTGTAGTGACTGGAACACGAGCTTTTGATTTAAGTCATTTTGTGTGCGTAGGTCATTGATAATTTGCAATAAGCGATCGCGAACTACTGATAATGTTGCTTTGTCCGTTTGTTGTTCAGCAGCCTCGATGACGTCCGCAACAGTTGTTTTGTCAGATGAAGCAAGTCCCTTTGCTTCAAGGTAGTCCGTTACCTGTTTCTGACGCTGTTGTTCGAGCTTATCGATGGCCGCTACGTGTGCCTGCTCATCCTTGAGCAATTGGTCTAGCGCTTCGATATCGCCAGCTTTAATGATCTCTGTTTTTTTGAAGGCTAGTTCAAGTAAGCTTTTATGCATTCTCTCTAGCATCATTAATGTAGAATTAATCGCTTCTACAGACATTTCGCTATACACCCTTTCTGCTATACCCTAGAAACGATAATATTTCAGCATATCCTCAGCTACTTTACGAGCATCTACTTTGTATTCTCCAGAATCAATGTCTTTTTTTAGCTGTTGAACACGGTCAGCTCGCTCCGTATTGTAGGTTGAAACGCTTTTCATGTCTTGAGCAGCTTTTGAAATTTCGATTTTATCTGCAAAAGATGTTTTGTTTGTATCGGATTTAACATTGCGCACCTGGTTTTTATATGCGTTCACTGCGTTAATTCCATAAGATGTAATTTTCATCTTGTAACCCCCCGTCTAAAAATCTTATCTTACTATTATTTCGGATTGTCTCACATAATGTTAAGTTTTCACATATAAAAAAGTGTGCTAATTTTGTTTAAAATTAACACACCTTCAATTATTAACGTTTTCGGTCTGCGTGATATGTGACACGATCGCGTTGCTCTACACTATCACGGAATTCCTTAGCCGCTTCAAAAGTACGTAAATCGGCTTTTAATTCATCCTGACATTTTGTGCAAAGCTTGCCTGTCGTCGTCAGATGACCACAGTTATCACATGGGTAGCCTAAGTTAGGAAACATCGCTGGTTGCAAGCGACCTTTACGCACCCATTTATATAATAGCTCTTCCTCTGCTCCCGTCGCTTCTACAATACGCTCCACTGTTGCAGCACGGTTCTCACGTTTACGTAGGAAGCGATATACGATTTGATACAGTTCTTCTTCTGATTGTGCACATTTATGACAAACTTCCCGTACCCCTGTATAATTAAAAAACTCATTACATTTTGGACAATTTCGAACCTCTGCCATCTACTTTTCCTCCTCTAGCAAAATATCTTATCTACGCATACTAAACTCTTCATCTATTATACATAATACATTGGGAAATTCATCCTTCAATTAATGTGAAGTATTGGACATTTTTTGCACCTGCTCGCATTAAAACATCTGCAGCATGCTGTAATGTAGTTCCTGTAGTTTTTATATCGTCAAATAGAAGGTAATCTTTATGCTCTACATTTGCGCCCTCCTTTAATCGAAATAGCGGAGCTGCACGTAAGCGCTGTTCTCTATTTTTGGAACCTTGTGTTTCTGTTGTGGTCTTTTCGAGCAACTGAATATAAGGTATATCTGCTGCCTTTAATAATTCATTAGTATGTGAGAAGGTACGCTCCTGTTGTTTGATGGGATGCATAGGAATCGGTAGAATCATCGCCTTTTCTTTATTGAAACGGGCATACAGCTCCTGCCGGAATACTTTTGCCAAAGCTACATCTTGTAGAAATTTAAATTGGTGTAAATAGTCTTTCATGGCCTCATTATATTGATAGAGTGCTGTAACAGACTGTGATTGCTCAAAGCGAGCAGTGCATCTTGTACATATAGTTGGAGTAAATTGCTTTATTAATAACGATTTCCAAGTAACTGAGGCTTTTAATAGCTGTGAGCATATTAAGCAATGCGATTCTGTTTTATTCATACGGGAAATCCTTTCTTATTATAAAAGAGGATTTTCGCACATGCCTCATCCATCTCTGTCGTGATGCCATGATGAAAGAATACGATGTCCCCATTTGGATATTGATTATTTCGTCCGACTCGTCCAGCAATTTGAATCAGTGCACTTGCGGTAAATATGGAGGATTCTGCCCCAATAACTGCCACCTGCACATTACTAATGGTGATACCTCTCTCTAATATGGTGGTCGTTAAAAGTCCAGGTACTTCATTATTTCGGAGCATCTCAACTTTCTCTTTCCGATCCGGATCTTCTGCATGCACAGCGAGGATATTTTCATTTACTAGCTGAAATAGAGGCGCTGCTTTATGCATGAGGGCGATTGTAGGGAAAAATAGTAAGAACGGTTCCTTTCGTTCAAGGCGTTCTTCCGTCCATTTTATTAACTTTTTAGGGATTTTTCCTTGTTTGAAGCTTTTGTTGTAACCCCATAAAGCACAAAACTGAGGAACTGGTAATGGATGATTGTGAAAACGTTTGGGGATGAAGGAATAGCTTTTATGTTGGAAGGCATTGAGTAAATTCTGTGATGGCGTTGCTGTAACAAATACGATAGGTGCCTCTTTCTTTTTAGCCTTTGTCACTGCTCTTTGTAGAGTTTCATCTATAGTATATGGAAAAGCATCTGCCTCATCTACGATCATGACATCAAATGCACTTTCAAATCGGTAGAGCTGATGGGTCGTTACTATAACAAGTTGGGCATAACCATTTTGTTTTGTTACACCACCATATAATGCATGAATGATTGTCTCAGGGAACACTTGTTGAAAGCGTGGATATAGCTCTAATACTACATCCGTGCGCGGCGTGGCAATACAAACACGTAAACCCCGCTTTAATGCATCATGAACAGTTGGAAAAAGCAACTCCGTTTTTCCTGCCCCACAAATGACAAGTTATGAAGACTGAATACTACAAGACCACCCTAAACAATAAGGTGGTCTTTTCCTATTTAAATAGCTTCACCTATTTGCTTTAAAATTTGCAGAAATAGTGGGCTAAGGTTTATCAGGACATATCCAAGACCAGCGTTCATAATCATACCCCAAGCTTTTTCGGAGTTACCAAGCATGAAAAAGAAGCATGCCCCTACCATGATCACCGAAGCAATAGGAAAACTAATGGCTACTAATATTTGAACAATAGGATCTAAAGCAGTTGCCAATATTTCTAACGACTTATCAGCAATAATTCCGGTAGGTTGAGCTATTGTATTAACAGGGATTGTGGATATTGCGGATGGTATTTGTGCTACTGGTTCTATTACTTGTTGTACTGGTGCGCTTACAGGTATAGCTGTGGAGGAATAAGTGTTATTGAATTTGTTGAACATGAATAGTCCTGTGCCAATGGCTGCTAATGTTGGAACTGATGCAGCCAGTGCTACATGCCTTAATGTTGCATACTTTTCATCACCTTCGAATCGATCACTATAATCTGTGTACTCATTAGCAGGTACAACCTCGGTTCTAATACGTTTCTTAAACATCTACATTCCCCCTCTGATTTCTTCAAATGTATAAACCTTAACCTTTAGCCCTCCACAGGATGCTTCTAGTTGCTGTCTACGCAATTCTGTTGTAGTAAGCCATACAAGTGTTGGATAATAACCTAATTGATTTACAACGACTGACATGAGCTCTTTATAACGTTTAATCTTCTCACGGTTCTCCTTCATTGTTTGAAGGTTATCGACTTCTAAAAAGTGCTTAAATCCGTTTCGTGTAAACATGCCATCCACAATGATTGAAGTGGTCCCATCGTTTATTTTGACTTCATTCTTCCAGTCTGTAGGACACTTATAGAATAGCCAGAACTCATTACGCATGATGGTATGTTGTACACGGCCACCTTTCTTGCGTACCTTTTCACAATCAACGTAAAGGCGGCCTAAATTGTTGAGGTAATAAATCGTTTCGTAGCCATCCCGAATGGATGATAGATAACTAGATAAATTGTGGAGGACCTTATTTGTATTACGTTTTTTTCCAAGGTTAAAGTATTGACTAAGTTGATCACGCGTCATAAAATCAAACTTCTTCAAAAGTAACAGTATCTGTTCGTCTCGGTTGGATAGCTGTTTCTTCAACGCGCTCCCCTTTCGCAACAATATGAGGTTGAATAGTATCGTGGATAATTTGTGGTGTGATTAGTGGTGTTTGAAGTATTTCTCTTTTATCAGCCGTTTGGTAAATTGCGCGGCCTTTGACCATTGGTAACGCCTCTGCTCCCTCTGCATCCAGTACAACCCTTGAAGCTACTCCTGATTGCACTCTAAAACATAGCTTGGCATCTGCATTTTGTTTAATCTGTCTAGGGATGACGTCCCCAGTTGGATACTGAGTGGATACAACTAAACGGAATCCAAGTCCAGCGCCTAGCCTCGCTATTTGCGACATAAGCGTCTGGCACTCTAATTTTAAGCGTTTCTCTTCCTTGGTCACTGCTTCTGCTGCATTCAATTCGCCTACCTCGTCAATGACTACGAAATAACGTTCTTTTATTCCTGCCTGTTGTACGTTCTTCTTACCTAATCTTTTTAAATCACGTTGTATATCACGCATCTTTTCATAGGCCATCTGTAAAGTGTGGAGGGCCTCATACGGCTCGTATGCAATCGAAATCGTTTGTTTAATATTTTCATAGTCGCATAGTTCCACACCACCTTTTAGATCGATTAAAAATAGGTTTGTGTGCTCTGGTTCAGCATGAATAAGACTGCAAATTGCAGAATTGATGAAGTTACTCTTCCCATATCGAGTCGCACCACCTAACACTACATGTGGCACCATTTCAAAGTCATGATACTTAAACTCATTCATAGCCCTAGTAACGCCTACAGGCACTCTCCAACCTTTTCCCGTAGTGAATGACACTTCTTTAGCTAATGGTTTGTCGTACACTCTCACGATTAATAGGCCATCATAAGACAATTCAATTTCCTTTTGTTCCGATAGCTTTGCCTTCCACAATTGTTGAAGTTGCTGGAGAATGTCTCTGTTTAAATCCAGTTGTCGTAAATCATTAAAGGTAATATTCTTTCTACGGTTATTCAGCCCATCCTCAAAGACATGCTGCTTGGCTTCATAATCAGTGAACGAACGTCCAAGGGGGATCCTGAATTTGTATTCCCATCCCCATTCATACTGTTTCTTTTTTACAAGTTGAGTTGTCAAAGTATCCTTGCCATCTCGAACGTTTAATCCAGCGAGTGACATTATCCTCTGGATCTTCCCACTATCATTAGAGGACATTCCCCTACTCTTTGAGAAAGCTTTTAACGCAATTCCCCCCATCAGCGAAGTTGTTAGTATTTCAAAAAGCACACTTTCATCCTTTCTTCATTTTTGTCAGCGTCACGGTTCTCTTACGTAGTAAGAGTTGCTTGTATCGGGCATTCTTAAATGCAGTACCAACCATTGATACAACTGAATTTCATATATGCCCACTTCAATACTCGGGTGGCATTCAATCAGGCACAGCATTGGGTATACAAGTGGGCATAGTAATCAGCGCAAAACTTACCTGACCTTCCATAAAATCATTAGCCTATATCGGGATTAAAGAATTGAATAAGATAGTATTAAGGTTGATTCCTCTTACTATTTTTCGCTCAATTACACACCTTTTATCTTTTGGTCACTTCTTTATAGGAGTGATCCTTTTTGAGGTTTAAAATTTACAATATAAGTAAACAGTAATAGATGTAAGGGGGAAATCGCTATGAACGAACTCGAGACTAAACCCCTTTCCCCTAGTTCATAGCGATTACCATTCAAGCCAGTTTTCTAAATTTGGTCTATTACATATTTCTGAACGACTATCCTGCTCGTTTAACCAGTTATAGAAAGGGATAGGACGTCCCCTGTTTGAAGTTTCTTCTATAGATGATGATTTATTAGGCTTCATACCAGAACGCTCTACAGCCTTCGCATATGCCCCTATAAATATAGCTCTTAATGTACTTGTAACTGTCAAAACACCTTCTTTAATGTCCATAGCAATTTTAAATAGCACGTTCTTAGCTTTTATAAAGTCAGGTGCATTTTGAACCTGTGCAGCTAATACAACTTTGTGCAACTCATCTTTCAAGTTGTCAGCTAGTGGCAAGCTATACATGAAGTCGAATAGCATCACTTGGTACCCGTTCATGTATTCCTTTTTCTTTTCAGCTTGCAAAGCTAATTCATTGCCAAGGCTCATAATATTATTTGCTTGTTTAGAACTTAAAAGATTAAAAGATTTAGATGCTTGATTCTGAAATTGTGGAGGGCAAACCTCGTCATTACTAGCTTCATCGACTGTCTCTCGTTGGGACACGCTCGATGGGACATAAGGTAAAATGCGATAAATACTAGCCCCTTTAATGCCGTTTAATTTAGTACTTGGCACTTTTTCGATGATGCCTAACTCTGTTAGTTTCTTCATTGATCGATAAACCGTCTTCGTGCTTATCTCTAATGCTGCAGCAATAGTACTCGCTTTTAAGTGGCATACACCCGTGTGTTCTAAGCTGTGTGATGCCAGTTTAAATACGATTGCTCGTTCTGATTCCGTTAAGTCGTAATAGTGAACAGCCATGTGGTCCTCCACACTCTTATCCATATCTGCTACTGAATCGAATGTTATGTATTGTGCTAGGTATTCGAATGCCATTTGTTTTTCACCTCATTTCCATGCATAAATAAAATTATTAAATTTCATTATTTGTTGATTTGAGTATAAATTATTAAATTTAATAATTCAAGTATTTAATAAAAATTATTTATTAAATTTATGGATTTGTGTATAATGGGATTTAAGGAGAATATAATTAAAGAGGTGAAATCATGGAACTGAAAGTTAAATTAAAAGAAGTGTTAAATGAACGAGGAATGTCACAAGTGGAATTAGCAGAAAAGACAGGATTAACACGTACAGTAATTAGTGAACTCGCTACTAATAGAAGAACCTCAATTAACCGTGAACACATCACCAAAGTTCTACAAGCTCTAGAAATTACCGATTTGAATGAAATGTTTGAGATTAAGTAACAGATAACTAAATAAGGTTGTCTGTTTTTTTGTATGTACTTTCACTACCATATTTCCTAAAATGGAAATATAGAGGGAGGAATTATTTATGAAAAAGTTATTAACATTTATTGTGCTGCTATCTGTACTTACTTTGGCAGCATGCGGCAGTAACAGCAAAGAAGCTTCAGTTACAACAAACGATGTTATACAGTCGTTTAAAGATGATGGATTAGACATAGGAGATGTTTCTGATTTAGAAAATAAAGAATTCGGGGACACACGTAAAGAAGGTAAACGTATTTTAGTTCCGTCACTTGGAGAAGATGCGGGTGGTCGTTTATTTATGTTCAAAGATAAAAAGGGATTAGAAAAAGCAAAATCATATTACGATGAATTAGGTAAAGAGTCTCCTTTACTTTACTCACACACACATGCAAATGGTCTGTTTTTAATACAAATGAATGGCGATATGAAAGATGCCGAATTTGAGAAGTTTAAAAATTCAATGGACGAAGCATTAAAATAATATTATTTTCAAAAATTAGTCACTCAAATGAGTGGCTTTTTTTATTGAAAATTTTTAACGAAATAGGAAAATAAATCTTTAATATCTATTTACTTGAGTATGTAGGTATAGTATAATAAGAGTATAGAAAGGAGGTAACAATAATGGAACTTGAAAGAGTAGTAGCAATCACAGCATTTGTCAACTTAGCAATCGCAATCATTAACTTCCAAACAGCAAAGTTAAACAACCAGAAAGCGAAAGCACTTGATGAAAAAGAAAAAGACACCACTTCAAAGAAGTAGCGTCCAAAACAAAATTTAAAAACGAAGGTTAAGGCTAGCACCCTTAGCCTTCACACTAAATATAAATGATTTGCAGATAGTATACAATCAAAATGAAAAAGGAGAAGTGATTTCATGACGACTTTAACTTTAATCCTCACAGTTGCAGCACTCTTAATTATTGGCGCAACAGTTGTTACAATGAGGAAAAAATAATTTAACTAGGTGGTATCATCCAATGTCGAAAAACTACTCTTTCAATAGCAAAGAAGAATTTATAAAATTAGTTCAAACGGAGATCCTAACATCATCAGAAGTGTTGGAGGAATTGCAAATTTCTAGACAGTCCTTAAATTCACTTGTAAAACGTGGAAAGCTAACTCCTATCAAAGAGTTACCGCGCGATCGAATGTTTTTACGTGAAGATGTGGAAGCTAGAAAAGAAGCAGCAAAAGTTTTGAATGCTAAATATAGACCGTATGATGAATAAAAAATTGACCAGGTACTCACATTCAATTGAGCGCCTGGTCATTATTTTGGTAACTGATTAATAATTTTTCTACTTGCGTTTTAAGAGCCATATTAGCGTAGCGTAGTACTACATCATTTCCTGCCGTAGCTATATGAACGTCACTAAAATATTCGTCAATCTTTTCTACTTTAAATAACCTTATTTTCTCTTTCGCCAATAATCTTTTTGAATCGTAATAATCATGGGATATGTCTTTTAATAACTTATCAAGGATTGGTAAATAAACTTTACTCATCTTCAAATTTTCAATTACTGAGAAATCACGTTGCAATGATTGAACTGCCATTTCTAGAATTAAAAATTTATGAAATAGCCGCCGTTGTTCAGGATTCAACATACAACTCCATCCTCCCGATAAGAACATTTGTTTGTATTATTTTAGAACAAACGTTTTTGTTTTGACAAGCATTAATTTGTGGAAATAAAAAAAGCCCATTACCAATTTAGGTAACAGGCATTTGTTTTATCGTTGGGAGATTATAATTTTTAATCCCTCAAAATCACCACTTGTCATCGTGCCTTGGTCGAATTTATCAAGCCACGACTTATCAATTTTCTTTTTATCCACTGCTTGTTTAATGTAGTCACGTACAGCAGCTTTAGTTGTTTCATTAGTGAACAACATTTTATCATCATCCTTTGCGATTGGTTTAGTTGTATTGCCTTCCACAATTAATTGCACCTGGTATTTACTATTGGTTGGAATAATCACTTGCCCTTCGATTTTGTACCCCTTCGGCATAATCCAATTTGGCTTAACCTCGAAATGAGGACGATCAATATTACCTGTCCAATCTCCACCCCATGTGATGCCTAGCTTACGTGCAATAGCGCCTACTCGACTTAGGGTTGCTACATCATATAAATCCTGTGGAGGACCAACGGCAATATCCCACGCTAAGCGTGACTTATGGTTACTGTCTAGTGTCCAAGTGACAATTTGCCCTGGTCGAGTTCTCCCCTGTGCATAAAGATACTTCTGCCGTTCCTGTGAGCGATATGTTTCAGTAATAAAGACGTTCTTAATACCAGCTTTAAAGCACTCTTGGAATAGCAATCGACAGGCTGTTTGTGCAGCTGGTAATAGTTCAGAAATCTCTCGGCAGGTTGTTGTAATGCTTGTCATTTCACATCACCCTTTGGCTTATGATAATTCAATGCTTGCTCGCTGTCTGAGGTACCTTTGGTAGTCGGGTCGATAATAATACCAAGTAAACCTAAAATGCTTAATACAGTCTCTGAAATGGCTGTGATTTGTGCATTGTAAATTGTAATATCGACATTAAAAATGCCCGCTGTTTGATTAGCGAGCACTAGTAGTAATGCGATTAATGACACCCAAAATTGTTTATGTTGAAGACGTACTTTCCAGTTGATTTTCATATTACATCAGTCCTCCTTTAATAATAAAAGCCAATACTGCACTTGCGAGACCGCCAATTAACAATCTTAATATCCATGTTGTATTGTCTTTAATCCCGCCTAAATCCTCTCGAATTTCCTTGATATTTGATTCAGCTACGGCAAGACGTGTTTTCACATCGGTCATATCACTTTCTAATCTTTCTATTCGTTGATCCATGTCAACACCTCACAAATAAAAATAGCACTGCTTGGCACAGTGCATTGCTTTGGTCTTGTTGTATAAAAATAGCCCTCCACAATATCCTGTGGAAGGCACATCTAAACTTCTCTTACATATAGTTTTTTATCTTTACCTGTATAAAATATATCCCTTTTAAAGGTAATTAGATATGTTATTCCTGGAATTACTAATACATTCGCTTCTGTAGTAAAGGTGTTCATTTCAAATGTAGCTATTACTTGTCTTGTGTCTTTTTGAAAAACAACTAATATTTGCACTAAGTCACCTCTTTTAAACATAAAAAATAACGCTAGCTAATGCTGCGTCTACTTGTTTTCGTTATTTTGATCAGTGGCTTTAATTTTGATAGCCTCTTCTTCGGTTAATAACTCCTTTGTAACTGCTAAATCAATTTGTTCCTCTGTTGCTCTACAGTTACACCAGTTCCGTAAAAAAAGATTGTATACAGCACTCAAATTAATTACCTCCTATCATTAATTGCATAAGTATTTCATCTTGATCTGCTTGCGATGTCTCTAACGATTCGATTCGTTGTCGAGGTACAGCAATCAATTCTTCGATATCATCAAATATCAAGAAGTTACCTTCGGTGATGTTTTCTTCTCCAACGAGTCGTTTGTCTTTATTTCCTATAATAAGGTTTTCTCTTTCTTCTGGTGTGTGATATTGAAATCTGTATTTCAATGTTATTCCCCCTTTACATTGTGCGATTTACTAAATAGAAACTTCTGATTTTTATAGCTGTTCTAACAATATAAGCAATGGCATTGGTATTCGCTCTTGCTCGTATCTCAATTACATCACCTTTTTTAACATTAAAATCTTGTGTCCACTCATATATATCAGTAGAACTAGACTGTCGTTCGATTCCGACAGCTACCCCATTGATATATACTTGGCTATATATTGCATAGTTATATTGAGCATACATACCATGAGTGAGTCTTATTGTTCCATCTCCGGCTAGCCACGTCATTCTTATTACAGGGGTATAAGCTAACGATGATGTCTGTACATAAGAACCTTGGTTGAAAACTTCGAATCCATAATCCGCTATGACAGGGACAGTAAATACACCTTTTACTACGGCATTTTTGTAATATCCCTCGGTAAGTGTTATGTCAGTACTTTGTGGAGTAATAATGGCATTTGAGTTATTCTGCATCGTTCCAGTAGATTCACCATTATCATTAGTGAATGTTTTCCCCGATAGCACTTCGTTAGGTTGTGCGTTTCCTCCACCTCCTTCACCCTGTAAGATAAAAGCCCCTGCACGATAACGAACTGTATATACTCCGTTAGCCTTTGCATTACTAAATGCGGTACCATTAGCTTTTTTGATTGGGATAGCACCTAATCCATTGATGTTTAATGTTACGGCTGCTGTACTGTTGGAGGTAGCAGGGAATGAAACAGCCAAGCCATTTTTATAACTTGTAATTTCGGTATCAGTAGCAATTAATGCATTTGCTGTACCTCCTACGGTTTCAATCCACTTTATATGTGAAACTTCAGCTATATGGTTAGCGAGCCCTTGCTCTAAATTGGCTATCCTAGCTGCTAAGTTAGCAGCAACATCACCCTCTAGAATATCTTTAATGGATTCAAACCAAGTTAAAAATTCTTGTTCTTGTATCTCCTGAAAAGCGACAAGTTCTCCTGCAACACTACCTTTTACATCATTAAACCAAGCTTGATATTGATTGAAAATTGTAGTGGTATCAACTTGATTTACTGTTCCATGTACGATACCGCATAAAGCACTATTTAACCTTTGATCAGTGATATTCGCCTGTGTAATTTGAGTAACCCCATTGTTGATTAGTACATCAGCTAAGGCCAACTCATAAGCGTCCGCATCACGTTGCAGTGTTGGCGCAACTGGATTACTTGCAAATGTACCTTTTTTGACTACGATTTCTATCTTTCGAGTTAAATGATTTAGGCGCATAACAACTCGGTCAATACGCTTTAAAACACCATCCGCAACATCTAATGACACCACATGATCTCCATCACTAAAAATAAAATAGCCGTCAATCCAGCCACTTCCTGGTTTAACGACTACTTTCATATTCTGATATGCAGCTACTTGAAGATTTGAGGATGGATTTGGGAATACACCATTACCAATGAATGTTGCAAAATACTTGGCAAACCACCATGCATTGTATTTCCGATCACCGTTGACACTGTTGAAAATACCACTATATATCGTCATTACTTATTCACCTTCTTTTTTATCTTTTCGTAGATAGTTGGGATATTACTGCCAAAGTTAATGCTAAGCGTTATCCCTTCTTTATTACTTGTTAAAGTGGCTGAAATAACACGTGGATGCAAAATGCGTTGTATCTCATCATTTCGTACACTTACTCGATCACCAAGCTTATAATCAACGTTGTACGTAAATTGACTATACATATCTACTTCGCTTTCAAATGTTTCGATAATTTGGAAGTCAGATAATTTTTCATCTCCTCGCTTTCGAAGAGCTTCATCATATTCTTCTGGAGTCATCGTTTTTTGGTTGTCGTTGTCATCTGTATATTCGCTTTGCAAATCCCGCGCATCTACATATAATTCACGTCGATTAAATCCACTTAGGTGGTCATTAGTAACCACTTGCTTTCGTTCAACACCTTCACCTTCGCCTGCCACTATAGCTGTCGATCTATAATCCACTTTATTATGAATGTACTTTTGGTTGATGATATTGTCGTACTCTTTACTAAAAATGACATGCGGATTTAGAGCCTGTTGAGTGCTGCGGTCAACACCTTGCCAAGTAACAACATCAAATTTCTTATCCTGGTGATTAAGTAATATATCAATACTCATCTCATGTTTGTTACATATCTCAAGGACATGGCCAATCACTTCTCCACCTGTTTTTGTCGATTCATCATTAATGTTTATACCTTTATTTGGTGCCAGTCTTAAATTTGGAATTACTCTATTCGGATTACTTGGAGAAATGGCATTGGTTCTTATAAAAAACTTGATTAGGTCTTCCACATTGCCCTCATACCGCTGTTGAAAATCAATCGATCTCCAAGACAACATGTAATTAAGTGAATAAGCATGAATTTCTATTTCTGTTTCTGACTCGTCCGTATAATCAAAGTGCTCAATGATAAAGCCGTAATTAACATCATCCTGTGTTGTTATAATGTTGTCATGCTTTAACAATTCAATAGCTTCTGATGAGCTTGCAATGCGTAAAATAAGCTGACTTACCTTATCATAATTACGTTCAATTTGAAGCTCCTTATATTCACTAATTTCTCCGATAAGCTCAATGTTTAAATTAAATACATACAGTTCCTTCATTGCTATACACCTATCCTTTTCGGAGTGAATTCAATGGACACTTCTAAAAAATCTAATCCACTAGTTGCATCATATCGGAGTAAATTATCTCCGGGTTCCAGTTGAAGAAATTTGGAAGTACCGAAGTCAAAAGCATTAAAGATACTGGTCTTTACATTATTTCTAATCAAAGTGATGGAACGCTTTCCTTTGTAAGTGGAAACCTCAATTACATCACCAGCAAGCATTGTGTACTTTAGATTGAATGCTTCATAGGTAGTTACATTAAGCAGTTTGGGATTTACAACCTGTGACAATGCCAAAAATCGTATAGACATGCCAGATGATTCACTACCTTCATTTACCACGTTTACAATCAAAGAAGGATTACGATAACCGATTTCAATGCCTTCCTCTACAACTTCTAAAGGAAATTCTAAGTTTGACTCCCAAAGGGCTATATCTACTTTTCGCGATGCTGCCTCATAAATAAACGGATCACTTGATATAAATTGGAGTAATCCTGTAACCCACCTACTGTTATCATTTGCTCTGCCTTGATTGAATAATGGGGCTGCACTTAAATTGGCATTTACATAAAACTGATCTCCTGAATTTGTTGAAAAATCAATTCTCATCGGATTAAATTTAGGATTACAAACGCGATAAATATCTTGTCTCTTTTCCTCAATCCACCAATGCTCTACGTTTGTCTTTTTTATATAAAAAGGTACATCTACATCACGTGTAGAAAGAGTGGTCGATTGATAATGAGCTCCATCAGAAGTAGTCTCGGACATATTCACATTTGCACCTAATCCACTAATTGCAAAATCATCACGAATAAAAAAGTGACGACCGGAAACTATCGAGTCGCCACGATTATTAGTAATCGTCATATCTTTAATTAACAAGTCGTCACCTCCTAAAATGCAAACTGCATACGACGTAAAGTACGCTCCATCTCGCGAGCTCCACTATCATTAGTGTGGATGACCACGGATGGTTTAAAGTGTTTTGAGTTATCAACATTGCCCCTATTACCACTAGAAAGTGGTGCATTGTCCTCCACAGATGAAGCTAATCGTCTAGAAGCATCTGCAACTTTGTTCACCATGTCATCCATCCCTAACACTAATCCTTGGCCAATGTTTACACCAAAGCCTCGCATCACACGTGAAGGACTGTGGATGTCTAATGCTTGTTGAATAGTGCTTGAAATAGAGTTGGCTATTTGCTGGGCTTTAGAAATTAACGGCCCTTCCATGCTTGCTAAACCGTTTAGAAGCCCTTGTCCAGCATCTGCCCCAATTTGTTGTAGGGATGATAGTTCGGTTGCTGTAGTGCTTGTGAGCTCTTTAATTTTGTAGCCCCATTCAGCTTTTAAAATATTTAGCTGTTTTACAGCAGCTTCACGTAAAGCAAGAATCTGCTTGTCAGTATCTTCTTTCATACCTGCTAATTCAGCTTCAGTTTGTTCTCTCGCTAATGCTGCTTTTTCTTGATACAGCGCACTGTATTGCGTTAACTGTTCATCTGTCAGTTGATTAAGGGCCATTAGTTCTGGAAGAGCCTTAACCCCTAAGTCACTTAATTCTGCCAACAGATCAGCATCTATGTTTCTTGATGCAAGCTTTGCAAACTCATCTTGCCACTGTTTAAAACCGTCAACTTGTGACTGTAAATTGCTAAGTAATTCAGTACCACTATTTTTAACTTCAACTTTGAACTCATCAAACAGTCCAGCGAATGACATCAAGGAAGATTGACGCTTATTGAATTCATCTTGATATGCTTTAGTGAGGTCATTTTCCTGCTTAATCAAATCATCATTGATCTTTTGCATTTGGCCCTGATAGTCTTTATTAATTGCGACAAGTTCTTTATTAATCACTTCAACAGATTTTTGATATTCCTTCTGAGCTGAGATACGTTCTTTCGAGCCTTCTGCAAACAACTCTATTGATTGTTCCCATATAGCTGCTTCTTCGATTAAGGACATTTCATCTAAGGATTTTTTATCGGCAATATAGCTTTTGATGACTTCTAGATATTCCTTCTCAGACTTTTCAACAAGTGCTTTGTATTTTTTATTGAAGTCTTGGTCAGCCTTAATCTTTTTGTCCCTATATGAAGCTTCTAATATAGCAATATCTTGCAGTTCTTTTTGAGTTAAAGCGCGTTTCTTTTTAGCAGCATTATTTCTGATCTTGTAGATTTTTTCTAAAGTCTTATCATTTTTATCCTCGTTCTTCTTATTAAACTCATCAACAAGATTTGAGTATTCTTTTTGATAATTTTTAGAAACTGCAAGAATGCCGTCTCCTATATTAGACATGGCCTGATTGACTTTAGGGCTTGATTCATTTAAACCGATAGCCATACCTTCGCCTGTCCACAAGCCGATTTGCTTAAACACTCTTGATGGCGATTTGATACCTAATAAATCTTTTGCTTTTTTAATAACACCATCCACAACACCTGTAATTGCTTCTATTGCATCTTTACCCATTTGATTTATACCGCTTATTAGGCCACTGACTAGATCTTTACCAACACCAATCATATCTGTCGTCTTATTAACTACACCGTCTATCAAAGACTTAACTAAATCTTTACCCGCTGATAGTAAGTCTTTCGTAAAACTCAATATATTCTCAATGAGACTAGTAATAAGTTTCGCACCTGCACCAATAATGTCACCAAGTAAAGATAGTATTCCAGATATTAATTTCCCTATTAACGTTGCACCTGCAGCAAGTAAGTCACCCACAAAACTTAGAATTGTGCCCAATAACTCATAAATTAATGTACCGCCTGCTTTTAATAGTTGTCCTAAAATCGATAGTATACCTTCTATTAAAGCTACAATTAATTGAGCACCAGCACTTAGAAGTTCAGGTAGTAAATCAATAATTGCTTTTACTAAAGCAGCAACCAATGTAATAGCAGCCTCGATCAGTTGCGGTATAACTTGTATTAATCCTTCTACAAGTGCCTCCACTATTTTTATACCAGCATCAATCAGTTGAGGTAGTAATAAAATTAATGCTTCAACTAAAGACACAATTAAAGTTAATGCGGCTTCAATGATGGCTGGAATGGCTTTTATCAAACCATCAACTAATGCAACAATGATTTGTATGCCAGCTTCTATTATTTTAGGCAGAAGTAGAATCAATGCCCCGACAAGAGTAATGAGGATTGTTATTGCGGCATCTATTATTGTCGGTAAAGCCGAAATAATACTTTCAATCAGTGTGGTAATGACCGTTAAACCTATAGTGATAATTTGAGGCAATGCTGTTGTTATGCCCTCCACAAGAGATAAGATTATATTTAGTGCACTTTCAATGATTAAGGGCAATGCCGTTACAATACCATTTAACAAAGTTTCTACAATTGTTAATCCAGTTTTCAACAGTAAAGGCAACACTTTTGTCAATGTACTCACTACTGTCTCTATTAATTGAGTCACTACTTTTATTATCATCGGCAATGCTGTAACAATGCCGTTAATAAGGTTTGTTAATATCGAGACTCCAACCTCCACAAGTTGAGGTATTAAAGTGGCAATCGTTGTCGTGAGGGTTTCAATCAATCCAGTAATTGCTTTTACCACCAATGGTAGATTTTTCGTTATGCTGTTAGCTAATTTAGTGACAATATCAGCTGCTAACAATATTATCCGAGGAACTATCATTACAACTGCATCAATAATGCTAGGTAGCATATCTACAAAACGAGAAATTAGGTTTGAAATATTCTCTACGATGCCAGTTATAGATTTAGAAAAATTATTGGCCACCTCATCAAGAGACATCTCACCTTTAAGCATCGAAAATACATCTTGTAGCAATGTCGTATGATTAAATAGCTTTAAAATAATATTTGCTAACATACCCCATGGTCCTAATAACATCAACACCGTTGATACAATTGCTTCTAGTGCTATTTTTAGTCCATCCATCGCATTACTTACATTTAATACATCAGTAACAATTGACAACTTTTCTTTCAAGTTATCTAGCAATCCAGTTACTTTGCTTAAAGCCCCAGACCAAACAGACATCATCATACTTGGCACTTCACTCATTTTTGAACCAAATGCTGTTACAGTTGATAAAACATTATTAAATCCAGATACCATTTTTTCTGATAAAACACCGAAAAACTCACTAATAGGTTCCCAGTTTTTATAAATCAAAATGGCACCTGTTACTAATGCCATTACTGTGAGACCGATTGGACCAGTAAGTGCACTAAAGATGGTGCCTAAAAAAGCAAATTTCGTGGCTAAAAATGCAGCTAAACCACCAGCTTCTCCGATAACTAAAGCTACTGCTCCGAAAGCTGAAACAATAGAACCTATACTAGAAACTAATGCACCAATAACAAGAATTACTGGACCAATAGCTGCGGCAATTCCACCTAAAACCAAGATCATTTTTTGAGTACCTTCGCTAAGATTTGCGAATTTTTCAATCCATGGTTCAATCATTTCAACAACCTTTAAAACCATTGGAATTAAAATGCTTCCGAGTGTAATACCAATATCCGTAATCTTATTTTTCAAAATGATAAGTTGTGATTCGGTGGTTTTATAGCGTTGTTCAGCTTCATTAGTTAACGCAACATTTTCTTCCCAAGCTTGGTTTGCAACGTCAATCGATTCAGCAAAAAGCTCATTTGCATTCCCTGCACGTAATAATGAGTCACGTAGAAGAATCTCGGTGATCCCCATCTCTTGTAACATGTTGATGGCTGATTCGCCCGCTTGCTCTGCATTGCCTAAGCCATTTACAAATGAACCAATTGCACCAACGGCATCCTTCTCAAACATCTCTTTAAACTGTTTGCTCGTCATTCCAGCAACTTTTGCGAAATTTTCTAAATCAAGCCCCGCATTAACAATGTTTTTCATTTCCTTGTTGGTCATACCTAATGAGTCAGCTAAAGAGGTGAAATCCATGCTGTTATTGGCTGCGAGCATTTGTAGCTCTCGTAAAGACATACCTGTTTTTTTAGATAGTTCTTCCGTTTTGCCTAGCCCGGTTGTTGCTGCTACCTGCATACGTACCATTACACGAGATAAAGCTGAACCACCCATCTCAGCTTGAATACCAACTGAAGATAATGCCGTAGCAAGACCTAGAATGTCAGCTTCGGACATACCAATTTGTGCACCGGCCCCCGCTAGACGTAAAGACATTTCTATGATCTCAGATTCAGTTGTCGCAAAATTGTTCCCAAGTCCTACAACTGTAGAACCTAATTTGTCAAAGTCTTGTTGAGACATCTTCGTGATGTTTGCAAACCGCGCAAGCGCAGTCGCTGCTTCATCAGCAGACATATTTGTTGCAACACCCATGTCTGTCATGGTTCTTGTAAAGCCTATAATTGCATCGTTTTTAATACCTAACTGCCCAGCAGCCTCAGCTACTTTAGCAATCTCTGTAGCAGCAGCAGGAATCTCTTTAGACATGTTTCGGATCTCATCTGAGAAGAATTGAAATTCTGATTCGGTTGCATCAACTGTTTTACGAACACCTGCGAATGCTGATTCGAAGTCTGAAGCAGCTTTAAAGGCACCAACACCCATAGCTGCAATAGGTGCTGTGACATACATGGATAATTTCTTACCAACATTCATCATTCCATCGCCTACTGCAGATATTTTATTACCTACTTCTTGCATGCGTTGGCCAGTTTGCGTCCATTGTGATGATTGAATCCTTAACTGCTCTGTAACCTCTGCTAATTCTCGTTCAAGGCGATTGTACTGCGCTTGCGCTTGGTTAACTGCATTGGCCTGTCGTTCAATTTGAGCTGACGATGCGGTACCGCTAGCTACCAACTCATCATATCTACGTCGCTGTTCTTGCAACTTGATTGAAGCTGCTTCGAATGAACGTGATAATACATTTTGTTTTTGAGAGATACCAGTTAGTGAATTTTCATACTCTGACCCTCTGGCTCGGATTGCTTGTAATTCACTACCCATTGCCTTCATGTTTCGGTTCACTTGAGCTACTGTACCGTTAAAATTCGAGGCATTTAAACTAAGACTGACTTCTAAACTCCCTATGTTTGCCATATTTTCTCACCGCCTTCTTGGCAAAAATAAAAATCACAACCAACTGATGTCGTCGGCTGTGACCTCTTCTATTTCTTCATCATCTTCATTTGATAGTTCAAACCAAAAATGAATATCCATTTCATCTATTTCATGAAGTTTGTAACCAGCTTTTAATAAATCACGATAAAACTTTTTGATATTTTGATAGGCGGTTGGGCCACTTACTTTCCCTCATCAGGTGTCGTTGTTGCTTCAAGACCACCAATATTAAGTACACTGTTGAATACTCGCATGATTTCACTTTGTAATAGCCCTGCTTCTAAACCGTCCCATACGTCATCCACAGTGAATTGATTGTCAAAAACATTTACTACGAAATTGATCATTTCATCAAATGTTTCTACTGTAATTTCATTGCCTTCTTTTCGCATTTTTTCATTCATTTTCAATGCGTTACGGAAAACACGCGCCTTTACAAAGTCGTTTGTAAAAGTCTTTTCTTTTTTATCAATTCGTAATATAATTTGCATTTTTCATCCATCCTTTTCGTTAGTCACTTATTTTTAGTTTTAATTAAAAGAAAAGAAGCCCTATAAAAGGACTTCTGTTTAAGGTGTTGGTACTGTTGGTTCAGTCGGTTTTGCAACTGAAGCAAAGAATGTTTCGGGAGTAGCAGTTACCCCTGTGTCACGAGTATCTACTGTATGTTTGATGTTACCATCTGTTAATGGCAATGCTTCACCACTAAATGGATATGTTTTATAATTTGTTTCACCTTTCTTACGTGTAGCATTTGATTCTTCACCAGGCTTTAATTTAGCTTTATAGAACCACACAAGTTTAGATCCTGATTCAAAGCCAATTGCAATAGCATTTGGTGAATCGTTCGAATTGGTGATAATACCACCTTCTGCAGATTTCTTGTGGCCATACCAATCAACTAAAACCTCTGTTGGTAAATCAGCAGTCTCGCCTGCAATTGTAATGGAATCCATTTGTGCCTCTTGATCCACCACACGGTCCCCAGCATCTAAAGAAGCTTCTGAGAAGTTAGGTGTGAGAGTTAAAGAGATTGGCATTGTTAATGTTTTAACATCTCCCCATGTTTCTGTTTGTTCATCTGTCATTAATGCATAATGGATCCGTTTCAAACTAATTTTTTGTGGTTTTTCATTTACCGTTGTAGCTGCCATTTTCATGACCTCCTATTATTTAATATTCATCAAAAAAGACGAATCGCAACACTTTATTAAAGTGGGAATCGCCTTCTTGTTTTGGTGCATCGTATTCAAATGTGCGTTCATAGCCAGCTGATTCCATCAAACGCTTGATGTCCTCCACAAGTTGATAGTAATTGGGTTTTGACCAAACGTTTATTTGAATTAGTCGTTCAGTTTCATATTCTTGATCAGACGCCTCTAAAGCTGGCTTTGCATTGATTTCTAAGAATGTAATGTATTGATTTGGTATAGTTGAGCCAGTTGGAACACTGTTGAAAAATATATCTAATTTTAGTGGGGACAAAGTATTTGTGACATGTGCAGAAATATCAATCATAGATTTTTCGCTTTCTTTATCTCATCAGCAATAGCGTTTAATGCACCTGGTTTACTAAATTCAAATCCTCGTGTAAAGAATGGATTTGGTGCAATTGGTCCCCACGTTACTTTCTGACGTTTCCCCTTTTTCGTAACATATTTACTTCCGGCACTCCGCCCGCCTTCTAAGATATGGCCATGGTAGGCTTTACCTGTGTGCACCTTGGCTTCACCATCTTTTGCTCTTTTTATTTTAATGTTACTTTTCAATTTATTTTTCTTATTTTTAGATTTTCCTACTGGCACTTCTTTCTCAACAGCTTCTTTGACTACTTTTGCCCCTGCATTTAATGCTTTGTTTTCCTCTTCCTCTTCTAATGGTAAATTCATTAGATTTTGCATTAAAGCGTCCATACCTTGTATTTCAAAATTCATCTAAACCACCTCTTTTAAAAAGATAGTGAGCCACTGATTATCACCATTGTCATTCACAGGTGGTGCATCCATTTCGTATGTTTTACCAGCAATTTCAACACGCATGCTTTCTGTAATATCCTTACGGTAACGTATCCCAATAACACATTTCCCTTGCCATTGTGTAGCATCAGAACTAAATAATCTGTAACCTTTTGCAGTCTTCAATTCCGCCCATACGGTTTCATGTTTAGTCCAATATTCACTTGGCCACCCGTTGATAGTTGTGCCTGGTGGATTTAAGAAAGTAACGCGCTTGTTCATACGACCTGCGTTATTGTTGTTGCGATAGTTCATCAGGATTCACCCACTTTAGCTGTAAAATTATCGACTGTAAGCCGTATGGGATAGGTTGTTGTGCTGTTTTAATTGTGGAAGGCGTAATAGCTATACGATTCTCATAAAAGTGTGTAGCGAGCGTCATAATAGCTAAACGATGTAAGGCAAAAACGTCTTTGCCCTCCACAATCAAATAATAATCGTCTGGCTGTTTAACCCCTGCATTCTCCAAATAAAAAATGGATGATTGCAGAATAGTAGAAAGGGAACGATCCTCGTCATTCCCATCAATACGTAAATATTCTTTAAGCTCAACCAGTAATGGCATTAAGCATCACTCTTTTCATCTGTGGAAGGCTGTTTTGAAGCTTGCTTTGTAGGAGCTTTTTTAGGCTCTTCTACGGCTTTTAGGAATGCTACTCTGTATTCTTCATGGACTTCCGTCAAAGCCTCTGCACGTGCTTTAACAAGCTTTTTACCATCGGCTGGATAGTTGTCGCCTACCTCATAAATATGGTCGTCATGGTTAGTTTCTTTGAAACGATTAATTACTTTATACAATCAGTTCACCTTCTTTCAATAAATTAAAACCCCTACCCTTTTATTAAGGAGTAGGAGTTACTTTCGCGATACGGAATGCGGACTTTAATTTAATGCGGTGATCAAACCAAGCAGTTAAAACGAACGCATTAACGCCTGTCTTAACATCTTTATCTGTTTCGTAAAGTACATTTAAATCGTAGTTTAAGTGAGCATATGAGAAGTCGCCTACAATTGGTTTTGTTGCCGCATCTACAAACACAACCGGTTTTCCTAAAATTTGCTCTGGCTGCGCAGCGTATAACGTTGCATTACCGTTCGCTAATGTTTCAATAATTTCTGAGTAGTCGGCAAAAGTCATAACAATTTTTGCATTTTCTCGGTAATCTTCATGTAAATCTGCAATAGCCGCTTTAATTGCTTTGTAAAGATTCGCACCTTCTACTTCTTTGATTCCGTTTTGTGTTGAATAGAAGCTCATGTGCTCTTCACCAGCTTTTGGAGTTGCAGCAAACTGTACTTTCTTTTCTTTAGCAGCAAGGCCAGAACGTAGTGAATTTTCTACGTGAGATACTAAATTTGTATGTGTTCCTGCAAGAACTGTTTCAGAGACACCTGCAAATACTTTGGACTTAAAGCGACCAAATGTCACTGTTGAACCTTCTAGCTTTAATTCCTTAGCTGTCTCAGTATCTGCGATGAAATTATCATCATCGATCGTGTACGCCAGTTTAGGAATTTCTAGGTTGACAATGTTCGTAACCGTAATCAACTCACGCATTGGATTTTTAACCATTGGTTCAGTAATGATTTCTTGTGCAACTGTTTTAGGTAAGAATTTTTCACCACCAGTTGCTGGATTTGTGTTATCACCCAATGCAGCATACACTTCATGATCAATTGGTTGATTGCGGACCGTTGAACGAACCAATGAAGCGAATGCCTCAGCGCGTTTTTGCTTTGGATCTTCGATACCACCTAAGTCTTTTTGCTGAGCAAACTTTGCCACTTGTTCAGCTTCTAATTGATCGTGTTGTTGCTTAATTACGTCAAAACGAGCCTGTAAATCAGCTTTGGAAGTTTGGGCTGCTTTAATATCATCAAGTGAAGCAGTTGGGTCCATAGCTTTTGCGGCTAAGTCTTCTTCTGTTTTTGCTAACTGTTGGCCAATTGTAGCCATTGCCTGTTTTAATTCATAAATTGTTTTCTTACCAGCAAAAAATTGAATATTAAGTGGTAGAAGCATTTTCATCATATTTTTTTGCTCTAATGATTTTAAGAACTTTTTTGTTTGTGTTTTCATAATAGAAAACCTCCAATTTTATAGTATTGTGTTTAAGTAAGTTAAATTTGCCTTTGAATCCGTAATGATCTTTTCGCGTAAAGCTTTTTCCTCCACACTCATTACTGGTGTAGATTGTTGTGGTTGTAAAAGTTGTTGTGGTACATTTTGATATTGTTTAGCCCACTTTTCGTCAAATGCATAAGCAACTGCTTGATTGGCTTCAACGATTTCATCACAAAGACCTAATTCCAAACATTGCTCTGCTGTAAGCCATTTATCTTCTTCAAGCATCTCGTATAACTGTTCTTCAGTCATTTTATCTCCTGCTCGATCCAAATAATGTTGGCACATTGCTTTGCTAATACGCTCTACATCATCCGCAGCTTTTCGAAGTTGTTTAGCATTACCCCAAGCACCACTCATTGCATGATGAATCATCATTAGTGCATTGGATGGCATAACGATACGTTTAGATATCATTGGTAATACTGACGCACAAGAAGCAGCTAATCCATCGATATGAGAGATAATGTCGGCCGGATGTCGTTGCAACATTGCAATAATCGCCATCGCTTCAAATACAGAGCCACCAGGAGAATTAATGTATAGATTAATAGTTTCGATTCCATCGCCAAGCGAATCTAATTCGTTCTTGAATGTAATAGAAGACACCTCTCCATACTCTTCCCATGCGTACTTAGTTATTTCTCCATAAATAAAAACGTCAGCTGATTTCCCATCAGTAGACGCCTTCATTTGAAAAAACTTTTGTTGTTGTTTTTTATTCACTTTTCCCACCTCCTTCCACAGTTGAAGCAGCAGCAGAGGACTTCCGTAATGTAGGGTCCATTTCTTGTGGATATAAGTCTCCAGAAATCCAAAGCACATTTGCCTTGCCGCCCATTGGTGCCAAATCTTCTAGCATACGTACCTCATCCGGCTTCATTGCTCCACTACGTAACATAGCTTGATAGAAATTCGTTCGCGCTGTAGTGTCGCCTCGCAAAAGACCTCCAAGGTTGAATTTAAAGTACATTCCTTGCTTTCGGTCTGCTTTCGTAAGTAATTTCCGATTAAATTCATGTTCGTATTGTCTTACGATAGGTAACAAAGTCATGTTTACGAATTGAATCATTAACTGTTCATTAGATGCCATTGTTCCGCCTTCCACATCATTAAGGAAGGACACAGGTACATTAAAAACATTGGCTACCCTTGAGCGTGTAATCCGCTCTGATGCCAATGTATCCGATGCAAAATATTGTTTTTTCATTTCGGTGATTTCAACACCTGGCTCCTGCATTAAAATGCCACCATTTTCTTGATAAAAACGTCTAAAATCAGCTATTACTGCAGCTCTTTTGACTTCATCCAGGTTAGCCGCATACTTCAAAATAAATGATTCCTTTTTCTCCATTTCAGAAAGTGAAAACTCTTGGACTGCCTTATCGTACTTGATTGTATTGGCCAATACTTTCAACGGCGATAAACCTCTAATACGAGCAGGTCCTCGAATATGCTTAACGTGCACCATGTCTGTATTTGCTACAAACATCGTTCCCCGCTCTCCTTGGACTTGGTACCACAACAATCCGTCATCTTTATTGATAAATTCAGTTACACATGATGGATCCAGTGGAACAATTTCATTTGGTAGTAGTCGTATATCACGTAAAATAATCGCGTACCCATTACCTGTTTCATTTCTACTTACTTCTAAAGCGTTTAATAGATCAAAGCTACTCATATTTTGGTTTGGTTCATTTATGAGTACATCTGAAATATCATTTTGAATCACATCGTAATTTTGATGTAATTTAATAGGTAATGCTGAAATTGTATTAGCAAGCCGACTAATAACGCTGAAAACTGTTTCATTCGTTGCTAATTGGCTGTTATCGATACCCCAAAAGGTTCGTCCAAACCAATTGGAGAAATCCCATGTGGATCCCTTCCAACCTGTAGTAGCCCCTGCGTATGCCATGTATGCTGTTGTTTTGATACGTTGCCATAATCTCAATTTCTCACCTCCCCCTTATAAATCATGAATTGAAATAAAGCTGATATTACCTTCTCCACTTTCATTTGTTGAAAATCTTGCTTGTACAAATGCTGTAATTACTGCTGCAATAGGGTCAATTCGTTCTCTGGACTTTGATTTTGATAGTTTAATACTTTCATTGGCTGCCATTTCAGCAATAGCGTTCCCGACAGCCCAAGCCAGTACTTTATCGCCAACATGAGTAATTCTTTTTTGTTGTTCATTGTTCTGATATACATAATCTCTGAACTCTTTTGTTGGCTCAGATAATGTAGGAAATCCTTGTCGGACCTCCACAATAGTTAACCCATAGTTAGCCATATTTTGAGCAAACTGTGTGGCTCCGTATGGATCGTAACAAAATAGAATTACATTCAATTCATTATTATTGATGAAATCCAAAATCCATTGTTCTACAAAGCTATAATCAACTACAGCGCCTGGTGTGACATCCATCCATCCTTCTTCAATCCATACATCATATGGCACTTTATCCTTCGCTCTACGCTCTGCTAGGGCATCTTCAGGCATAAATGAGTGTTGTCCGACATGGTAGCCATAATCTGTAGGGATAACATAACCTACTGAAGTTAAGTCAATCTTCTTTGATAAATCGACTCCTATATAAACATCACGGCCACTCACCTCAAAGGCTTCTATTTGACCTGCCTTCCACTTATTCGCAGGAATGTAGCCCCCTTCTTTCATGTCCACCCATATATTCATAGTCTTTGTTAAGAACGACCTCATTTTTTCAGGAACATCAAGCGCTGTTTTTAAATCTGATCGAATGGATGCTAAACCTTCTTCATAAGTAGCTACTATAGGGTTTGCTTTAATCCAATTACTCTCATCTTTTATGTCATCCCCTGGATCCAGCTCACAGATGATACCGAAGTAATCATCGTTTTCTGTATCATCATCAGGATTTAATATGCGTGAAACATATTCGTATTCAACAAAACACGGCCTACTTAAATCAAATCCTGCTGTGGTGATAACAAACATTAGTGGTTCTTTACGAGCAACCATCCCTGATAATAAAACATCGTAAATTTCAGATGTAAGGTGGTTGTGGTACTCGTCCACAATTCCTACTGATGGGTTCTTACCATCCCCTGTTTTTCGTGTTTCGCGTGATAAAGGAACAATGACGGATCCATTGTTGAAGACTTCAATTTTGCCATACGCTTCTTTCCACCTACCGTCCAACAGCTCACTGGAATTTATCCCATCTCTAACAGCAATATACACCTCATCTGATTGATCTTTCTGCCATCCAGCAATATACATACGCTGTTTCTCATCTCCAAGGAAAGCGATGTATGAACCAACTATCGCTAGAAACTGAGACTTAGCATTTTTACGAGCAAGCTGAATGTAAACCTTACGGAAACGACGAGCTCCGTTCCGCTTCTTTTTAAAACAGAAGATATTTACAGATATAAAGAGTTGAAAGTCATTAAGTTGAACCTTTTCACCAGCTAATACACCTTCAACGTGTTCAAACTCATTGGCCCACCAATAGAAATCCTCGGCCACTTCTTCATCAAAATAAAAAGGACAGTCATCATTTTGACAATCCTCATAATCTTTTATAAAGCGTTGAACCGCCCATTTGTGTTTAATACTAGCCTTAATTTCCCCACTTAGAATATCATCACAGTAGTTAAAGACCCGTTCTAAAACCCAATTCATAATCTATCACCAAATCGCTTCTGGGCCTCGGTTTTGCCTTCCACAGTTGAAGGGGAAGGAATGACTAATTTCAAACGAGATGTAATAGTAAGCCCAAGATCAGCAGCTGCAGAACGACATTCGTTAAACAATGTATTTTTGGTTCGTTGCAACTTTGGATAATCCTCATTAGCAATCGTAATTTTCTTGCCGTTTTCTTGCTCAACTGTCTCTGTTGGTTTGATTTTTCGTATGTCTTTAACCAGTTGTAAGTACTGATGTTTCGAGTCCAGATACCTCGCTAAAGAATCCACATCAAGCTCGCTGAAAATTTCAAGGGCTACTAACTTTTCAGCAATCTCTGCAAATTCCTTCTTTTGTGCTGCTGTTAAATACGATGGAATTTCAATGTTTTCAGAGGGCCCACGCATCTTTTCTTCATGTTTTTGACGCTTTTTTATATCATCCTTGGTTAAATGTTTAGAACGTCCATTCCCTAGAATCACTTGCAATGGCTGCTTATTTCGACCTGCCATACTATCACCTCACTTTCATTTTCCTTAGCTTTCCAGAAAAAATATTCAAAAACGGGTTTTTCTGCGAGGAAATCGGTCAGCCGGTGTAGGGGCCCCTGCCCTATGAGAACTGAATGGAGGGGGGATACCCTATTTCTTACCGTACTTCTGTACATCCTCGGTCGTCTTCTTGTTATGACAAGATTGACAAAGCAATTGTAAATTGTTTTCATTCAATCGCTTGGACCAGTCAGCAGTTAGTGGCACGATGTGGTCGACAAGAACCCCGACTGTGATTCGCATTTCATTTAGGCAATACTGGCACAAACCGTTATCTCGAATCTTGATGTAGTCACGGCATTTAATCCATGATGATGAATGATAAAACTGATCATGTTTCTTGTTGCGATTGTACTTGTCATAGTAACGATTGTTGTCTGTCTTGGATGTCTTATGTTGTTCGCAATATCCATTACGTGTTAGGTTAGGACAGCCTGGTTTGTTGCATGGTCGTAGAGGTTTACTATTCATGCTGCTCTACCTCTTGCTTCACCCTAGCCATGGCCTGCGCTATGGTGTCCTTTAGCTGTGCCTCGTCCTGCTTTAGCTGGTCTAGCTTATGGCCATCAGCCCACTTCATCTTGCGGTGTAGCTTACGCATCTTTGCCTGTAGCTTACGTGTTGATTCGTCTGTATAAAAACAGACATACTCACGTCCACAATTAGGGCAGTTGAAGTATGTCTTCTCTACTTTGTTATTTAGTTTGTCTAGCTTGAAGTGCTGGACATAGAACCTATGACCGCATGACTTGTTGCACTTAGCAATGATTGGTTCCATATTATTCAATACCTTGCAATCGTGTTGATAAACGCTGCAAACCATTTGCAATATCCTCAGCGTTTTTATTATTTGAAGTGCCAATCGATACTGTAAATTCTTTTTGCTTTTCAATATCTGCATTATCAATAGCATCCAACTCATCAGCTAATGCTCCAACATGCTTTGCGATTGCTCGTAACTTTAATTGCATTTTGTCTGTGTCCATATCAACTGAAATGGATAATGATTTACTTGGCTTTTTATTTAGGATGTTCTCGCTGTTCTGATACTTGCGTAACTTCCATACGTCTACCAATGCACCTTTACACTTAGGACATACACTCACTTCTTGGTATTCCTTTTTAGTATGGAATATCGTTTCGTTGTGACCACATGATAAGCACTCTGCTTTGTGCTGATATTGTTTTGATTCATCGTGAAACGGAATTTTTTCAAGGTCTCTTTTATCTACTTGAGTGGTCCTAACAGGACCTTTACAAATAGGACAACTAATTCCATCAACACAATTACTTTTCACTTTAAATAAGTGATTATTATCTTCATAACACATAAGAACTATCATTGTTCATCCCTCTTTCTTAACAAAGTTGTATTCATTTCTAACCTTACGTAACCCCATTGTGTAAAATATATTGGTGCTGATTATCCCAATGCATAACCCTAACGAACCAGATAATAGTGATATAAAGATTGTCATTCATTTGCCCTCCACAATTCATAGTTCTACTCGCAAAGTCCATTAGATACATCCATCGGACTTCATGGCATAATAAAAAGCACTCAAGTATATGAGCGCTTTAACTGTTACAACTATCATTTAATTATATTTTTAAATTTGTTTTTAACATTGCAATATTTTCTTCTCTTAGTCTCATAAATTCTTCGTGATCAATTTCAACTTTATCACCAACCAACTTGTACAAAGCCATTACAGCGGCGTTAGCTTCAATCGCAATCTCATATGCTGCTACAGCCTTTTTTAATTCATTAGACATATAAACACCCCCCATCTACCTATATCTTAAAATAGATGGTATGTATTGTCATTATAAGAAATATAAAGATAATAAAAAGCCACAACTCATGATGAGTGCGACTTTGAAAAAATTACTTAATACGTGTACCTAAAATTACTTCTCTAACAACTTGCTTATCTGCTTCGCTTGTTGAATCGAATTTATCAAGCAATTTCAGCATTCTCTCATCTATCTCGCCACTTTTAATAAGATTGTTTTCAACTAATATTTCTTCAATAACCTTAAAAAATAATGCATCTTTCATTACATATGCTTGTCGTGTATCAATTGTTGTCATACTATATCACCTCCCATCTAACTACAATTGTAATTAAAATGGAAGCGAAAGTATGTAATACAATTTTGATATAAAAAGAGACTACCAATTTAGTAGCCTCTCATGCTTGTTCCCGACATACACGTACAAGCAAACGTGTTTATTTTGTAGTTGTTATTTTGTTAACGCATTTCCGTGCGCTTTTTGACATTACCATCATATAACAGATATTCAATAGGTTCTATTCAGATAACTTGGTGTCAGTAAAGTGAAAGTTTTATCTCATGTGCAAATCGAATCATTTTAGCTATTTCAGCATGTTTCTTATATATGTAGCTGGCACTATAGTTTAATTCCTCTGCGATGTCTTCAAGTGTTAGGCCGTCCACATACTTTAATCTTAGGATTTTATGGTCCAATCCTTTAAATTTACTAATTAGCTTTATGAAGTTTTCTCGTTCTTTTTCTTTTATTTGAAGTTCATTTTTAATACGCTCAATTCGTTCTTCTAGCTTGGCACCATCTGATTCAGCAGTTAATTTAACTCCCATCAGATCACCTTCTACCCAGCGCTTTAATTCCCTCTGTGATTGTTCGAGATTAAATTCAAGATAGGCAATATCGTCTTCAATTCTTTGGTAATCCCGCAACCATTCATACATGTGCAGCACCTACCTTGTTTGTTTATTCTTTTATGTTCAGCATCCTAATTCATGAATTAGTTCCAGCTGTACTTTACTTAATCGCTTTTCAGCTATTTTTATATAATCAGGATTAAGCTCTATTCCAATAAAATTACGGCCATGTTTTAATGCGACCAATCCTGTTGTTCCTGAACCAAAGAATGGATCCATTACAACCCCATCCAAAGGACAACCAGCTAAAACACATGGTTCTATTAAATCTTCCGGAAAGGTAGCGAAATGAGCCTCTCTTAAAGCCTTTGTTGTGACTGTCCAAACTGATCGTTTATTTCGCTTATCTCTAGCATCATTACCATACTTTCCATCAAAAGAGCCTCTAGGCTTATCAATACGTCTTGCTTTTTGCGGTTCTCCCAATGCACCTCGAGATCCCCTGACATCTTGTGTTCCATATACAGCTGGTTCTTTTATTGCTTCATGATCGTAATAGTATTTAGGCTGCTTGCTTAATAGAAAAATATATTCATGTGATTTAGTTGGCCGATCAGTTACACTTTCAGGCATCGGATTCGGCTTATTCCAAATAATATCCTGTCTTAAATACCATCCATCAGCTTGTAAAGCGAATGCTACACGCCAAGGTAGTCCAATTAAATCTTTTGGCTTTAATCCAATAGGAACATTGTTGATTTTTGTTTCGCTGCCTTTAGGGTTGGGAACATAGACATGTTTTTGTTTGTCCTTTTGAGCCCATGCACCTTTGCCACTTCCTGCATATGCATCACCAAGGTTCAACCAAACTGTTCCATCATCTTTCAGGATCCGTTTAATTTGCCGAAACACTTCTACAAGTGCTGAGACATATTCCTCTACTGAATTTTCAAGTCCTATTTGACCATCCACCCCATAATCACGTAGCCCCCAATAAGGAGGACTTGTAACTACAGTATTTACACTATCGTTGTGTAGTGTTTTAAGTACATCAAGACAATGCCCTTGATATATCTTATTTAACTCCAATCCTTCACCCCCTACCTTATATTTTTTCTATCTCGCAATCTTGTTCTTCCGTTTCCATTTGCTCAATGTAGAAGCACTAACATTAAAAATGGCGGCTATCTCTTTATCCTTTTTCATTTGCTTTTTATATTCATGGTATTGGGATTTCGTAATCACAAGTGCTACATCTGGTTTACGTTTTTTAGGTTTAGCATCAGCGCCTGAAACTGTTAAGCGTTTATTTGACAAGTGAAGTAACATCTGACCATGCTCAGCTATTTCCTTACAGTTCGAACAGGTAGATGATTCTTCGGCTGAAAAACAGTTACATTTTGACTGCAACGCATCGATTTTCTTTAATATCTCGTTACGCTTTTGCTGTATTTCGGACTTCTTCATATAACCCACACTCCTCTCTCGATCCAACCCTTGTTTAAATACTGTTGAATCCATTCGAAATCGTAAGGCATGATAATACTGACTTCACAACCATCCACTGTCATGAACAACTCGATATACTTTGTAAATGGATTAGGTATGGCCTTCCACAATCTACCCTGTGGCTGTTTTGACTTCTTCACCGACTGAACAATAGGAATCCCATTGCGCATGTTCACGATGGTTAGAACGCCCCTCTCTTTAGATAGTTCTTCATTTGGTAATAGAAATGATGATATATCCAATTTCCACTAAACTTATTATCTAAGTAGACAATTTCGAAGCCATAACGAGCCTTGAAAGTATTTAACGAACCAAGTAATGCAAGTGGGTCGTATTTACTTCTGTAGGTGCCGTTTAGTATTTTTTTATAGCCTTCCGGATCTTCAAGAAGGATGGTGAATGGCATATTCTGCGCTCGAATTAATTCATTTTCAAAACGTGTACGCTCGTCCTTACCTAAGTTTCCTACAATCTCGTCTACACTGGCTTTTCTTTCAACTCCACTGTTTAAATAAATATCTCGCATAATGCCGAGCTCTTCATTTTTTGGTAGCATTGCTGTGTAATCGCCAGTGTCTAACTTCTTTAATTTGATTGGCACATCCTTGCTGCGTAAATATTCAAGGATATGGCCGTTCACTTGTTCGCGAGTATCAACCACGATTGTTAGTGTTTTCATGATTTTGTTTAGTTCTGTATCGCTGTAAGCGTAGTGAATCATTGTGAATCACCATTCCATTCCCATAAACTTAATTGACCTTTAGCAGGTAATGGATTTATTAAAACTTGTACACTGTCCAGCTCCCAAGCATAACGCCCTTCGTCATAATCACCAAAATCGTATTCATTACCACTGATTTTTAATTTAGTGTGCATAATTGCGTTGTCTCCATAATCAAAAATCACTTTATGGCAATCTAACAAATTTGCTGTTGCTATAACAGCACCTGTTGGAAGTTCCTTTATTGACGCAATACCATGTTTTTTTAGAATATCTGTAAAAGCGATACAAGCCTCTTTATCAACCGATTTCCCTGCATGAATGGCGATTGGACCTCGATATTTCGTTTGCCATGAACGTGTTTCAAATTGTTTTTCGCCTAAAGCAATTAATGTTGCCCATGGTTGTTTTATTGTAATTGCCTTCACTCTCTTAACCTCCTCATTTTCGCTTATTTAACGCACCGCACACACGTTCTATTTCAAAGCTAGATATATTTATCATCCGTCTCCTAAAACGTCTTAAAACGGCTGTAAATCACTTATTTTGATTAGCGTATAAAACTGCACTCTCGTACAATTTTTTCTTCATGATATTTGATGCTTCATTTTCGAATTGTCGATAGTCTGAGTAAATGTCGTTCCATCCGTTTTTAGCTAATGTTTCTTGCCACTCCATAAACAACATCAATGCATCAACGTCTGCACATATCCATTCATTCAACTTTGGATTGTGCTGCCATCCACAGGCTTGATGGACCATCATTCGGATATGCTTATCGATTCCACTAGCACCTTCCCATGATTGGAACCATTTTTCTATTTCACCGAAAATCGGATCAACTGCCTTCAATACTTCCTCTGGAACCAACTTCGCGTTTTTAAGCGACAATCTACCATCCGATTCATCCCGATATATTTCAGCACCACTTTTCCAAATCATCGATAGTACATGAAGGGTTTTCAAAAATACCACTTCCTTACAATTTGGTAGTTACTTATTTTTTCAAAAACCATGTTTTTACCCCTATAAAATAACTCAGTTACTTTTAAGTAACTCCCTTGAGCGTTACAGCCCTATAGGTTTAAGCAATTTTAGTTAAAATCGTTACTCGAAAAGTGCATTACGCTCTTATATATACTTATATTTATATTTTTTATTTTTTTATTAATATAAAAACAAAATAACAAAAGTAACTTTAGTAATATAAAAACACTCTTAAAGCATTGATATGACTGGATTTCCGAGAGTTACTAATGAGAGTTACTTTGTTAACTCAAAGTTACTAAACTAGCTTAAATGATGTATTTTCAGCCTCTTTTGTAACTATTTTTTCTTCAAAAGTAACTCCTTGTGGCGCTCGCTCCTGTAAAGTAATACCAGTGAAAAAATTTCTATTTCCTGCACCACGTTCTTTTTTAAACCCTTTTGTTTCCAACATTCGGTAAAAACTACGATTACTCACTGTGCGTTCACCTGATTTATAACCAAAACTGTCATAAACGGTATACAATTCTTTTGCTTCAATTTTGATGTTTTCATTGGTTTTGTCTACATAACAACACTCAGCTAAAAATGGCCCCAGTATATCCATGTCTTCTTTATAATTACCTGTTGCTTTCGCTACCACTGCTGGTTCGATTAAACCGTCCTTCTGCCACTTTAAGCAGCCTTCAATTGCCCAGTTGAGTATTCCACTCATTTCTAATGACAACTTTTCTGGAAGCTTTTTATCACGCTTATGAGCTGGCAAGTTTAAATCAAATGGAATCAACTTTACACGGCGCCATATACCTTCATCCAAGCCACCAATGATTGGCTTATGGTTAGTCGTGAAAAACACTTTAAACTCTGGAATGTACTCAAAGTACTCCTGTCGTAAGAAGCGAGCTAACACTGGCTCCCCACCTGTAATTTGCTTAACAAATGATTCTGATAGCTTTTCGCCTTCTTCTGATTCAATCGCTGATACAAAACGTGAACCTACTAACCTAGCAATATCGTTATTGGCACCTGTTTCTTTTTTCTTGATAAAAGTATCAGCTTTAGCTTGCTTGCCATATTCGCCTACAAGATCTTTGATTGTGTTGATAAAAGTTGATTTACCATTACTACCTCCACCAACCAAGAACATCATAATTTGCTCTGAAATATCACCAGTTAGGCTATAGCCGATTAATCGCTGCATGTATTCTGATAGTTCTTTATCTCCCATAAATATTTGATCCAAAAAAGCTAACCAATTTGGACATTTTGCATTTTCGTCAAAAGAGATATTTGTTATTTTAGTAAGCTTTAATTCCCTGTCATGCGGCTGCAACTTTCCTGTTTTCAGGTCCACAACGCCATTTGCTACATTTAGTAAATATTTATGTTGGTCAAAATCGCTACGGTCTCCTGGAACTAATACCTTCAAATCCTTAATAGCACTTTCTCGCACATTATGTTTCTCACAATGCCTAGCCCATTTTTGTTCGGTTTCATCATCTGATTCTCCAAGCTTACGAACTACCTTAGCTACAATTCGATGTAACTTTCCTTTTTCGTCAAACTCCCAATACTTGCCGTTCCAGATATACCACCCAACCGATGGAATATAACGAATTACATGGCCGTATTCATACGCTATTCGCTCTGCATTTCCTAAGTCAGTTAATTTAAATTTACGAGCTGGTTTTTCAACTTCTTCTACCACCACAGCATCACTGTGGAAGCTGAATGAAAACTCGTTGTCATTTTGATGGTCCAGCACCGTTGTAGTGGTAGAAGAAATAGCTTCTGCAATGGTACGTTCACCGTACGTTTCACCTGTGTCGCTAAAATGAATTCTGTCCCATTTATCACGAATAAGTGCAGTTTCACGGAACATTGAATCCATTCGAGTAGCTGATTTCCCTGTCCAAAAGGCAAGGTGATTAGTTAGTGCTAAATCTGTTGAAGATGGATCATCATCTATTAGGTTGCCGTTGTATAAGGCTTTGATTGCATCACCATTTTTACTGCGAAACATCTTCTCCCAAAGCGCTTCGTTTGAAAGTTTAATTTCATCGTTTTCATATTCTGCAAGGTTCACTCGACCTTTTATATCACTGTCATCAAAATACTTTTCTAAGATTTCAGCTACTTCTTCAGACCGTTCATAAATCTCATTGGAATTTTCACGATTTCCTGTCATTGTGAAGTAACGGCCGTATTGATAAATTTCAAGACCGTGTTTTGCACTTTTACGCCCTGTACCCACTACAGACTGTGGAAGGCTTCCTTTGATGATGATGTGAATGCCTGTACCACTTACACTAAACTCTGTATAGCTGTCCAGCGTATCAATGATCTCTTTAGCAAAGTTGTTAATGATTGGATTTACCTTTTCGGCATCATCTGCTGCATACGTAACACATTTATCAATGTCGATACCGATATAACTGTCTTGTCGCGAGAATACAAATCCAATACCATCTGCATTTGATTCAGTATAAAACTTGGCTGCTGTTGCAAAAGTGGACCATGTTCTGCGGTCATTACTTCTAGCCTCATTACCATCAGTTTGATAGGGTATTTTTGTATAACGTTCGCCTTTTTCTTCTGACTTCCACAATATCCACTGGGAAAGTGACCTTAACTCTGATGGTATTTCGTTAAAATTTATGGGTGTTTTCATTTAATCACCTTCTTGCTTCTGCCTTTACTTGTTCTTCGCTTCTAGTAATCAACCTAATTGGCATACCGTATTTCTTTTTCAATTCTTCACGCTCCATATTATGATGAATACGACAATGCACTTTTGTTATCACTTTCCCTATATGTTGACAATTAGGATGTGGGCATTTAAGTAATTCTTTAGCTATAGCACTCCAAGAATCATTCCTTTTCATAGTATTTCACTCCTAAAAATCTAAATTTGGGTATAAAAAAGAGAAGTCCGCCTAAAACAGACCTCTCTATTAAGTTTTATTTAGAATGGAAGTTCATCACTACCAGCAGTGATTGGCGCTCCTGTTTGTGCTGGCGGATTTACATCAGATGCATCATAATATTTCGCTTTAGCAGCTGTACGTTTTTCTTTCTTGCCGTCAACCATCTTGTCATATTCCTCATGTTTGACAGTGATTTTCAAATTTTTATTGATTAATTGTTTCGCCATGTCTTCAGCTGAGTTGAAAGGATGTCCATTAGGGAATCCACATGCTTTGATCAAACTATTTACAATTTTCACTGATACCTCATGTTCGAATGTAAATGTGTTATATAAGATTTTCGCTCCTTGGTGATTCTGCGGAACATCACTACGAATCTCAAAGTCTACTGAAAGCTTTGGTTTCCCGGCTTGAGTAGTACCTGCTTCGGCATTTACAATAACGGCCTCGTATTTCCCCTCTGCTACTAATTCAAATGCTACACTTGCGTTAGATTCATCAAATTTAAAGAATGACATTATTTATTTCCTCCTGTTGTTTCATTATTTGTGGAAGGCGAAAGGAAAATTTCCTCTTGCTTACATCCCTTGCGAATGTCTAGCTGATTTTTGGCATAAATACTATTCGTTCCTTCTAAGACAAAACCTCGTTCACCTTCTGCATTAATCATTAAACGACCAACGACATCACATAAACCTAGTACATTATTAATAATTTTTTGGTTAATTTGTGGGTACGAACGGTTGTAGTGTGTGCCTTCTGCTGCTGTATACATATCCGTTGTTTCCCAAGCGTTAAATACAATCCGATCCGCTAAGTTCTTCATCCAACGGAATGAGTTTACGACTTTGAATTGCATTTTCTGATAATCACCTTGTGATGGTACACCTTGATTTTTTCCGATAAACCCTAAGTCTGATAATAAGCAGCGTTCTAATTCTGAAACATTATCGACTGCGATGTTATCGTATTTACCTTTAATGTCTTTCAAGTGAAGTAATAATGCTCCCCAATATTCCCAAGTATTTTGATTGTCTACATAAATGACATCGATATTAGGCTCACCTTTTAATACTTGTGAAGTACGATCTATATCGAGAACCAATGTTTTACCTGGTAAATATCGCAAAGTATGTGTTTTGCCCATACCTGGATTAGCATATAAACAATACGTTTTCCCTTCCTTTTCAAGTGTTTCAGCGCTGTGTGTACTGAAATCAAATTCTTGTGTCATGCCCTCCACACTCCTTTTCTATTAATATGGCAATTGGTCATCAGAGACATCTTTATTTTCTTCTGCATTTGCAAATGGATCTTCGAATTCCGACAATTCTTCTTCAGGATCCACTTCATCAATTGTTAATTGACCATCTGGCGAATCATCATCTGGCTTACCTTCCATGACCTCTTTTGGAGTGCCGTATTGGTACGTTAAATCAACAAGGAAATACTGTCCGTACTTGTTGTACTTCTCGCTGATTTTATTCATAATAAGTGCTTCATTTTCTTTAGCAGCAATTACAATTTCCTCTGCCTCTTCGCGTGTATCAGCATAGTGTTGTTCTTTTTGATTGAGTAATTTTTTCAAGTGTTTTTCCTCCTAGTCTTTTAATAAAATTGTTCCTATTTCATAACTGTCTGGCACCACTACCCAATCTCGTTCAAATGTTTCTCCATCATTTGAGATAGTGTAGGAGTCGCCATCTTCATCATCAATTTGCCAACCATTAGTGCAATACTTTGGGTATGGATAATCAGCGTTTGAACGTTTAGCATGACGCGCTGTTGCTTCAATGACTTTTCCGTAATGAAAACCGCCATATCTTTTACCAACATACATAACCTTTAAGGTTGTTGGGCCAGCTACACCACTTCTAATTTTGTCTAATACTTTTTTTAACTCCTTGTCATTCTCTAAACGAGGATCAATTGTGATTTTAGGCATATCAGCAAACCTCCTATCGAATACTTAACGATTGATTTTCAATTAATTGAGCACCTTCGATTTGCTCTCCTGCTTTTAGTGCTTTTGCTAATTCAGCGCGGCTGATAGTACGTTCCACCTTTACATATTCCTGTGGAAGGCTATCAATATTTGAAACTTCAACCTTGGATGATTTGCGGAAACTGAATGTGAACTTTTCTGTTTTCAATCGCTTCACACCTTTTGCATCCGGTTCAACAGTTTCTAATGTTTCGGCCATTCGTTCTTTCATACGAGCAATCGCATTTTCGTTGTACTTCCTACGTTTAGCAAAGCGATCTTCCTCAGCTTTAATACCTGCATTTTCATTCTCTAAATTCTTAATGACCATCGCATAACCTTCTAGCTTAGCTTCACGTTCAAGCGAGATAGTGTCCATATAGACTTTTAATTCTTCTTCATCTGCACCATCCAGTATTAATTGTTGAAGGTTATACATCATTTCATTGAGTTCTTTTAGTGTGTATATGCTCATGATTCCTCACCATATTTAGTGTTAGTGTCGTTGATGATTGAGCCGTATCTTGCTATTTCCGAATCAAAATCGCAAGTTTCACCTTCAATGTAATTGGGAGAAATTATGCGTTTCTTTCCTCTCCATTCCATTATCATGCTGTCAGTTCTTCGATTTGGCTGCACCGCCTGTTCAAACTCACTCACATCGAGACCAAGCGCTCGTCCTAGTGCAATGGCTTTTCCAATGTGTTCGTTGAATACGTCATTTGGATTGCATTTTGCGATACCTTTTTCAAAAATCTTTCCCGAATCTTCACCTTTTACTAATACAACCACTGTTCGTTTTTCATTGTTAATAATAAATTTATTAACTGTGCATCTTTGTCTGTAAGTTTCGTTGCCCATTTCATTAACAGTCCAACAAGATTGACGAGAACTCACCTTTTCAACAAACTTCTTAGCCTTCTCGATAATCTCAGCACGTTGTTGATTTGGTGTTAGTGGTTTAGGCTTGATTAATTCGTAAACATTTACTGTTTCGGGTGTACGTCCAACGTTATACAAAGCCACAATGTTAGATGTTCCTTTGTTAAGCACTAAATCTCTACCAAAACAAGAGACTTTATATGGCTTTCCTTTTTCAACTAAAAACGATGTCATAGCAGAAGAAATAACCACATCACCTTCACGTGCTACACGATCAACCTTGCGATATTGCTGCCCTTCAAATTCGATGATGTCCTCCACAGTAGTTGTGGAAGGCTCAATTGATTTCTTGCCACGTAATCCATGGACGATTAGCTTTAATTCAGCTACTTCGTTTTCTAAAGTTGTGATACGCTCATTTTTCGTCTTTGTCATTTCGCATCCTCCTGTGGTACACTACCAGTGTCATATAATTTATTTAGCTCGCCATTGGTTGCACCCTTTGACGAGTTTTTTTGTGCCTTAATTTGGGCATTCTGCGCGTCTTCGATGTCTTGCCAGTATTCTGATTCTCTGTCGTATACATCAGCCTGTGTGTTGCCTATACGCATGGAATCACCTACTTTAACTCAATCTCAGTGACAAGCTTTTTAGCTTCATTTAGACTTAGAACCAATTTGCCACCTAGTAGAACAAGATTGTCGTCTGATACTTCACCAGTAACAGCGCATGCCATATTAGGCTTGTACTTCTTTAAAATTACCTTGTCACCATCAATGAAGATTTCTAATGGATCTTGATTATCAAATCCTAAAGTTCTTCTTAGCTCTTTTGGAATAACCACACGACCCAACTCATCAATTTTTCTAACCATACCTGTTGATTTCATTTAAAATTACCTCCTAGTGTTTTTTGCAAGTCATAAATAAATGATTCAAATTTACGCTTCTTGAATTTATATAATCGAACAATTGGATTGTTTGTTTTAGGTTGATTAAATGGACCTTCCAAACTGATATAGTATTTTCCTAGCCATAAAGAGCCTTCAGTATCAAACTCCCTATCGTAATAATCTGCATAGTCAGCACCCATGCTATCTGCTTCTTTCGGTGTGAAGTTCTTCCAAGCCTCATTTGCGATTTGCTCCATGTAAACTAATAATTCCTTAAACTCATCTTGATTAAAAATGTACTTACAACTCGACTCACTTGGTTGAACCACAGGTGTTTGATCCTTCCAATGAGGCAATACATAACCCTCAATATTTAGGTCTGTCTTCCTTTCAAAAAACACTGCTGATTTTCTATGACGTACAATTAAACCTTTGAAATTACGTTCGGTCATCTTTATTCACCACTTTCGATATTCGATTTTTAGCCTTTCAACCAACACCATCAATCCCTGACAAATCAACATCTTCTTTCATGTAGTCACCTCGTTTAATGATGTCTACAGCTTCTTGTAATCCTTCTGCCAAAGAGCCAATATTGTCATAACGCTGTTTAATCTCCGTTGGGAATGGCCTATCTGATTGAATATAATCGTGTGCTAAATCATTTGAAATCTCTTCGTATTCAGCAATTCGTTTTTGAATTGAGTTAACCATGCCTTCCACAATCAATTCTGCTTTCATTCTCCCAACCTCCAAATAGTTTGATAGATTTACTTCTTACATAATGCAACAGCCATAGCCATTGCTTTTGCGATTAATGATATTGGTACAGGCTTAATTTTCATTGAACTCCCCTCTCCAACTCGTTATTTTGAAATCGTTCAATCTTCGCAACAATATGATTCCATTGCTGTATTTCTGTAGCATTTAATATCCGTGGTAATTCATCATATCGAATCATGACTTTGCTATTACTATGTGTGATGATCTTGTTTCCATTGGACATCCGAATCATCTGCCAATGCTTGTTCATATTCGCTTTTTAATTCAGGAAAGTTTAAAATAGATTTATCACCATATAGTTCATAGGCTTTTTGGTCATAAGCTTTTGCAGCTTGTTCTAGTGTGTTGAAAGTGCCTAAATATAGTTCACTCTTTTTGCCAGTTGTTATTGATGATTGAAATAAATTCCCGCTAAAATAAACACCTTTGAAACCAGTCTTGTTTTTCTTTCTTGTTTGTTGAACTTTTTCTATTTGGATAGTTTCAGTGTTGTTATTTTCACCAATGACATTCAAATAGCAATTTTCTCCGAATATTTTTAGTACTGCTTCGTTATAAGCTTTGGCTGCTTCATCCTCATCTAAGAAAACACCTAGATGCTTTTTCTTTCCATTCTCTCGAGTTTGTGCTGTCCACTTCTGTAATTTTTTATCCCAACTTACACCTTTGTATTTTGATGAAGAATTTTCGTTCCCCTTTTTCATAAGAACATTCAATTTGGCGTCACCTACAATTAAGTTTTCCTTTCTATAGTCCAAGGAATTTTTGTTTTTATGCAACACTCTTATTCGACGTTCTTCGATACAAAGGATAACTTTACTTAAAGATTTAGTTTTACCTTGAATAGTCGTTCTGACTTTCATTCCTCCGCCACGACCATCATTATTTACTGTCCAGACATAATGACTGACCCTTTCGAAATCCTCATCATCCACTAAAGCAACCATACCGTTTTGCAAAGGGATTTCCTTAACCACTTTAAGACCTCCTTTTCGCTCGCTTGTTCAATTCAATCTGCTTAACCTCATCCGACATCGCTAGCCATTGTTGTGGGGTTGTTTTCAATTTGTTCACCAACTTTCTTTTTACATCTTGTAACCCATCGACCTTTTTCATTTTTGTAATGAATAAAATCATATTGGCTAGCAGTTTTGTTGACTCTTTCTCTGTCAGCATCCAAAGACCATGTCGACTCGAGTAATTCTGACAAGCCGACAGGTGTTGGAATTCTTTCTCCGCCAATTTCCAAATACGGAATGACTATTTTCAACATATATTTATCACTCCAATCATAAAAATTGTTACTTATCCACAATACCGTTAAACGGTACTAGCGATTAAAAAAAAATCTTCGTCATTAAAATCCCCGTCATCTACTTGTGGAAGTCTAATTAAATCTTCGGGAACTTTGTATAATTTAGAAGCTTTTTTCAAAACATGACCAGGTATAGCTGTAATACCGCGTTCGTAATTGCTAAGGGTTTTTGCAGTAATACCAAGCTTTTTCGCAGCAACTTCCTGTTTTAACTCTGCGTTAACACGAGCTGCTTCTAATGAAATCTGAATCATTTTGTCACCTCCTGTCACTTCGCTTGATTCCAATATAATACCGTTAAACCGTATTGTCAATTATAAATATAAAAAAAAGTACTTTTTATAGGTATTTTTCTATTTACTTAACTACCGATTTTCGGTAGAATATATTTAACGGAGGAGATAAAACATGGTAAAAGATGATTTACTCGATATGAAAAAGACCCTAGTTAATAACTTACAATATTTTTTAAAGAGAAATGGTATCAACCAAACTGATATGGCTAGAGATTTGAATTTTCCAGAGACTACAGTTTCTAATTGGATGAAAGCTGAAACATATCCTCGTCCTGATAAAATTCAATCAATGGCAGATTATTTTGGAATAAAAAGATCTGATTTAACTGAAAAACGCGCAACTAATATCATGCCTTACAGTTCCCAATTCATTAAGGTGCCTGTACTTGGAGAAATTGCATGTGGAGAACCTATTTTAGCTGAACAAAATATTGAAGATCATGTTTATGAACCAATTGATTCATTACCAGCTGGAGAAATTTTCGCTTTAAAAGCAAAAGGTGACTCAATGGAACCTACAATCCCAAATGGAGCTTTAGTGTTAATTAGAGAACAAAGTGAAGTTGAGAATGGAGAAATAGCAGCTGTATTAGTAAATGGAGATACTGAAGCAACTCTTAAACGTGTAAAAAAACAGGGAGATACAATATTGTTAATGCCAGACAATCCAAAACATGAGCCATACATAGTTAACCTAGATAATCCGGCACGCATTATTGGGAAGGCATTTAGTTTTAAGGTTTCACTTTAATTTTTTATAAATAGACATAAGAGTGGCTTACTTGCTACTCTTTTTTTAAATATAAAAATGAGGGAGAATTTATGGAAAAGAAAAAAAGGGTCGCATTATACAGTAGATATAGTACTCACACACAAGATGGCAATTATAGTATTGATATTCAATTAGAAAGAATGGAGGCTATGTGTAAATCGAAAGGATGGGAAGTCACTGAATATTTCAGTGATGCAGCATATAGTGGAGCTAATATGGATAGACCTGAACTACAAAATTTATTATCTCGATTAAGTGAATTTGATGTGGTAATGGTTTATCGATTAGACAGACTTTCAAGATCACAAAGAGATACAATGACATTAATTCAAGACCACTTTTTATTGAACAATGTAGCTTTTGTGAGTGTTTCAGAAACATTAGATACAACAACAGCTTTTGGAATGGCTATGATAGGAATATTAGCTGTTTTTGCAGAACTCGAACGAGCTACCATTACAGAACGTATGCAGAGTGGTATAAAAAAACGTATTGAGGCAGGCTATCGTTTAGTAAGTGGTAATCATATGCCCACTGGTTATAAGAAGGGTATAGACGGAAACGGAAACAATATACTTGTTATAGATGAAATCCAATCTGAAAAAGTGCGTAGAATTTTTGATTTGTATGAGCAATATCATTCTATAACAAAAATTCAGCATGCTTTAAAAGAAGAGGGTTACTCTGGAAGACGATTTACAACAATTCGTCAAATTCTAAGTAATCGTTTATACCTTGGAGAAGTTAAATATAGAGATGAATACTTCGAGGGAATACATGATTCAATAATTTCAAGTGAACAATTTGATAGAGTACAAGCATTACTAGCACGTCACCCTAAGGGCGCTAATGCTGGGAAAGCTAAAGAGAGTTTGTTTAGTGGCTTCGTCTATTGCGGATGTTGTGGTGAGAATTTTAAAACTTATAGTTATAGATTGGAAAATAAAATAAAGGGTAAATATTATGTACGATCATATTTGTGTAGAGCAAGGCGTTACCCTAGCGAGTATGAACAAAAGTGTATGAATCAAATAGTTAAAAACGATACACTAGAAGATCTTTTCTTAAAGAATTTAGATATTTTAATAGAAAATCGGCAAACTAAAACAGTTAGTAGTAAAAGAAAAACTAATTATGAATTAGCACTTAAAAAAATTGACGAGAAAATCGTGCGCCTACTCGATTTGTATGAAGATGGAGAATTAGATAAGGAAACCCTAAATACAAGGCTTGAGAAACGTAAGAAAGAAAAAGAGGATATATTACTCAAGAAAAATTCAGAAGCCCAAAATGAAGCGATTAACATTGAAATAAAAGACATCAAAAAATACCTCACTAAATTTCAAACAATGGATTTTATTGAAAAGAGGGCTTTAGTTGAAAAAGTATTAGACCGAATTGTGATAGAACCTAACGATATAATTTTTGAATGGATTATTTAACACTTTTATTCCGTCTTCATTCTATGCTACTCA